>NZ_JAAAMT010000039.1:45717-54414 GCF_009905435.1 Pseudomonas sp. R5(2019) | reverse complement strand
TACTGTGTCCCATGACTAACTCGTCGTAGCGTTTTGTCAGTCGGGCGTCTAGCCCGGTCATTTGATATCCATGCCGTCCCTTTATAGACCAGAATCGGGAGATGTGTAGATACCTATGCTGCGATGGGTGCACCGCGGTGTATCAGGCATACGGCGGTGAACTCATCGCAGGCAAGCCTTGCTCCTACACAGGCTGGTCATCCGCTGGGATTCAAAGCATGTGTCCCGCCCAGATTTTTCGCTCGACCAGGTCGGCAGCGATCTCGATGAAGGCGTCAGCAACGAACTTCGCCGCGGGGCTCACGCGGCGGTTCGCGGCGAACACCTGCACCAACTTGCGCATGGGGACCGGATCGACCAAAGGCGCGGCGCACAGGGTGCCGTTTTCCAGCTGGGAGTAGATCGACGCCAGCGGGAGAACGGTCAGGCCGAAGCCATTGCGGACCAGGTCGATCATCGCCCCGAACGAGTCGGCTTCCACAGGGGTCTTGAGCTTGATTCCGACTTCGCGCGCGCAGTTGTCCAGGATCATCCGCAGGTTGTGCCGTGCGCTGGGCACCACCAGTTCCTGTTCGGCCAGGCTCTTGAAGGCCACCGGCATGTCAAGGCTGAGCCCCGCAGCGGGTGGCCCGACCAGCAACAGGTTTTCCATCATTACCGGCACGATGCGCAGCGTGTGCAGCGGCTGCGGGTCATAGGAGATGGCCAGCTCCAGCTCGCCGCGCTGGACCCAGTCGAGCAGGTAACCGCTATAGGCTGAGGAAAACCGCACGGAGAGGTTCGGGTGCGCTTCGCGGATCCGGGTGACCAGCGGCACGGTGACGATCTCGGCAACGGTGGGTGTGGTACCGATCTGCACCGTGCCACGAAACGAGGCGCGCCCACCGACCACCGAACTTCGAATCGACTCCATTTCTTCCATGATCCGCGTCGCGTGGGCCAGTACCTCGCGGCCGGCATCGGTGATCACCATGCCACGGCCATGGCGGTCGAAGAGGTAGGCCCCGAGTTCCTTTTCCAACTGGCGAATCTGACGGCTGAGCGCGGGCTGGGCGATATGCAGACGGTCGGAGGCCTTGCTGAGGCTGCCAAGCTCTGCCACGTGAATCAGGGTATTCAGTTGAACGACATCCATGGGCGAACCAGTCAGGTTGATAGCGGGCTGCGCGCAGCAGCGAGTGAGCAAAAGTTTATACGTATGCAGTGCCACGAGGTATGCCCGTTGGGCATATCACAAAGAGAAAAACGGTAGTCGTCGTCGCCCGCCAGTCGCTCCAGAATGAGTGAAAACAACAACGCAGCAGTGCTTGGGAGACTGGCATGTCAACAGAAGCTGAACCAACCGTCGGGCAGGACTGGCAGGAGGACGTGTTCCGCGTACTCAAGGCCCACGACGTCAAGCACGTGGTCTTCGTACCGGATGCCGGCCACTCTGCCGCGATTCGCATGTCCTATGCAGACCCGGACATCAAGGCCGTGGTGCTGACCACCGAAGAAGAAGGCATCGGCTACCTCGCCGGGGCCTGGCTTGGAGGCGAGCGCGGCGCCCTGTTGATGCAATCAAGCGGCGTCGGCAACTGCATCAACACCCTCGCCCTGCAGGTCTGCGCAGGCTTCCCGTTGCTGATGGTGGTCACCCTGCGCGGCGACTGGGCCGAGTTCAACGCCTGGCAAAACCCCATGGGCCAGGCCACCGAGCAATCGCTGAACCTGATGAAGGTCATGACCTGGCGTGCCGACGATCCCAAGGATGTCGCCCCGCTGCTGCACGGCGCCGCCACCATGGCGTTCAACGGTGATTCGTCCACTGCCCTGCTGCTCGGCCAGCGCCTGATTGGAGAAAAGAAATGGGTCAAGTAAGCGCCAACCACACCCTCTGCCGCCGCGAAGTGGTCAAGACCCTGCTGGCAGACCGCAAGGACCTGCTGGTCGTCACCGGTCTGGGTTCAGCCTCCTACGACGTGATGGCCGCCGGCGACCACGACAACAACTACTACCTGTGGGCGGCGATGGGCAGCGCCATCACCGTCGGCCTGGGCCTGGCCAATGCCCAGCCGGACAAGTCGGTGGTGGTGGTGACCGGTGACGGCGAACTGCTGATGGGCTTCGGCGCCCTGGCCACCGTTGCCCTGCAAAAGCCTGCCAACCTGACCATCGCCGTGCTCGACAACGGCCACTTCGGCGAGACCGGCATGCAGGTCAGCCACGCCGGCTTCGGCATCAAGCTGGACCAGATCGCCCAGACTTGCGGCTTCAGCTGGACCAACGAAATCCGCGACATGGAAGGCGTGCATGATCTGCGCGAGCGCTTCGCCAGTCGCGACGGCGTAAAGCTGGCGACGATCAAGATCAAGGCCGAAAACCCGCCGCGCGTGCTGCCACCGCGTGATGGTCACTACATCAAGAATCGCTTTCGCGCAGCCCTGGGCCACAACCCCATTTGATGATCACCACCGACCTTGTAGGAGCGGCGGTCCGGCGTCCCGGCCTGGCCGCGATGGGGCGCGCAGCGGCCCCTGGGTCTGCTTCGCAGCCCATCGCGGCCAGGTCCGCTCCTACAGTTCGATCCTGAACCGGAAGAGAACAAAAATGACTGATCGCAACGACGAAGCACTCAATGCCATCCGCGAGGGCGTGCGCGCCCTGTGCGCTGAATTCGATGCTGCCTACTGGCGCAAGATCGACGAAGAGAAGGGTTTCCCCGAAGCCTTCGTCAGCGCCATGACCGAAGCCGGCTGGCTGTCGGCGATGATTCCCGAGGAGTACGGCGGTTCCGGCCTGGGCCTGGCAGAGGCCTCGGTGATCCTTGAGGAGGTGAACCGCTGCGGTGGCAACTCCGGCACCATCCACGGGCAGATGTACAACATGTTCACCCTGCTGCGTAACGGCAGTGAGGCACAGAAAAGCTACTACCTGCCCAAGCTGGCCAGCGGCGAGCTGCGCCTGCAGTCGATGGGGGTCACCGAGCCCACCACCGGCACCGACACCACCAAGATCAAGACCACCGCCGTGCGTAAAGGCGACAAGTACGTGATCAACGGCCAGAAGGTCTGGATCTCTCGTGTCCAGCATTCCGATCTGATGATTCTGCTGGCCCGCACCACGCCACTGGCCGAAGTGACGAAAAAATCCGAAGGCATGTCGATCTTCCTGGTCGACCTGCGCGAAGCCATCGGCAATGGCCTGACGGTTCAGCCGATCGCCAACATGGTCAACCACGAGACCAACGAACTGTTCTTCGACAACCTGGAAATTCCTGCCGACAGCTTGATCGGTGAGGAAGGCAAGGGCTTTCGTTACATCCTCGACGGCCTGAATGCCGAGCGCACCCTGATCGCGGCCGAATGCATCGGCGACGGCCGCTGGTTTACCGAAAAATCCGCGGCCTATGCCCGCGACCGCGTAGTGTTTGGCCGCCCGATCGGGCAGAACCAGGGCGTACAGTTCCCGATTGCCGAAGCGCACATCGAAATCGAAGCCGCTGACCTGATGCGCTGGCGCGCCTGCGAGGAATACGACAGCGGCAAGAACGCCGGTGCCAGTGCCAACATGGCCAAGTACCTGGCGGCCAAAGCGTCGTGGGAAGCCGCCAACGCCTGCCTGCAAACCCACGGTGGCTTCGGCTTTGCCTGCGAATACGACGTCGAGCGCAAGTTCCGCGAGACCCGCCTGTACCAGGTCGCGCCGATCTCGACCAACCTGATCCTGTCCTATGTGGCCGAGCACCTGCTGGAGCTGCCACGGTCGTTCTGAGGCAGATTGTGAACACCCATTGGCCCGGCGCTGCTGTTCGCGGCGCAGGGCGTGCCATGACAAGAGAGATAACACCATGAGCCAGCCCAAGGGTATCCGCCCGCTCGACGGGATCACCGTCGTCAGCCTTGAACACGCCATCGCAGCGCCCTTCTGTACCCGCCAACTCGCTGACCTCGGCGCCCGGGTGATCAAGGTTGAACGGCCGGGCGTGGGCGACTTCGCCCGCGGCTACGACCAGCGCGTCAACGGTCTGGCCTCGCATTTCGTCTGGACCAACCGCTCCAAGGAAAGCCTGACCCTGGACCTCAAGCAGGACGCCGCCGGTGGCGTGCTGGAGCAATTACTGGAGAGCGCCGATGTGTTGGTCCAGAACCTCGCACCCGGTGCCGCCGCGCGCCTGGGGCTGTCCTTTGAAGCCTTGCGCACGCGCTTTCCGCGGCTGATCGTCTGCGACATTTCCGGCTACGGGGTCGGTGGCCCTTACGAGAAGAAGAAAGCCTACGACCTGCTGATCCAGAGTGAGGGCGGCTTTTTGTCGGTCACTGGTAACCCGGGCGATGATCAAATGGCCAAGGCTGGGTGCTCCATCGCCGACATCGCCGCTGGCATGTATGCCTACACGGGGATCCTCGGCGCCCTGCTGCTGCGCGACAAGACCGGTAGCGGCAGCCACCTTGATGTGTCGATGCTGGAAAGCCTGGTGGAGTGGATGAACTACCCGATGTACTACGCCTACGAGGGCGCGCCACCACCACCGCGCGCCGGCGCGGCTCACGCGACCATCTATCCCTATGGCCCCTTCCCCATCGGCGACGGCAGCACGGTGATGCTCGGTTTGCAGAACGAGCGCGAATGGCAGCTGTTCTGCGACAAGGTCCTGATGCAGCCGGATCTGGCTGGCGATGAGCGTTTCAATGCCAATTTCAAGCGCGTGGAGAACCGAACGCAGCTGCGCGAATTGATCGTGCAGGCCTTTGCTGCATTGACCTTCGATGCGGTGATCGAACGCCTTGACCAGGCACAGATTGCCAACGCGCGGGTCAACGATATGCAAGGTGTCTGGGACCATCCGCAACTCCTGGCCCGTGAGCGCTGGCGCGCCGTCGGCACACCCGCAGGCAGAGTCCCGAGCTTGTTGCCACCGGCGTCCAACAGCGCTTTCGAACCGCGCATGGACGCCGTGCCGGGCCTGGGCGAACACACTGAGCAGATACTGGCCGGGCTGGGATTGTCAGCGGAACGCATCGCGAATTTGCGCGCTGACGGTGCGATCTGAACCCAAGCAGGTTTCAATGAATTTGTGGAGCACATAACGTTCATGAAAGTTCTAGTCGCGGTAAAACGGGTGGTCGATTACAACGTCAAGGTTCGCGTCAAGGCGGACAACTCCGGCGTCGACCTGGCCAACGTGAAAATGTCCCTGAACCCCTTCTGCGAAATCGCTGTGGAAGAGGCGGTGCGCCTGAAAGAGCAAGGCGTTGCCAGCGAGATCGTGGTGGTCAGCGTCGGCCCGGCTCTGGCGCAGGAACAGCTGCGTACGGCCCTGGCTCTGGGTGCCGACCGTGCCGTGCTGGTGGAGTCCAATGATGAGCTGAACTCCCTGGCCGTGGCCAAGCTGCTCAAGGCCGTGGTCGACAGGGAACAGCCCCAGCTGGTGATCCTTGGCAAACAAGCCATCGACAGCGACAACAACCAGACCGGCCAGATGCTGGCGGCCCTGACCGATTACGCCCAGGGTACGTTCGCCTCCAAGGTGGAAGTCGCGGGCTCCAAGGTCAGTGTCACCCGTGAAATCGACGGCGGCCTGCAGACCGTTGCCCTGAACCTGCCGGCGATCGTCACCACCGACCTGCGCCTGAACGAGCCACGCTACGCTTCCTTGCCCAACATCATGAAGGCCAAGAAGAAGCCGCTGGAAACCGTCACCCCGGATGCTCTGGGCGTTTCCACCGCCTCGACCAACAAGACCCTCAAAGTTGAAGCCCCGGCGGCTCGCAGCGCAGGCATCAAGGTCAAGTCGGTTGCAGAACTGGTCGAAAAATTGAAGAACGAAGCGAAGGTGATCTGATGGCTATTTTGGTTGTTGCTGAACATTCAAATGCCGGGCTGGCCTCTTCCACGCTCAACACCGTGGCTGCTGCAGGCAAGATCGGTGGCGAAATTCATGTGCTGGTGGCCGGCGCCCATGTCGGTGGCGTGGCCGAAGCCGCTGCGAAGATCGCTGGCGTCACCAAGGTGCTGGTCGCCGATAACGCTGCCTACGTCCACCAGCTGCCGGAAAACGTTGCGCCGCTGATCGCAGGGCTTGCGGCGGGTTACAGCCACATCCTCGCGCCAGCCACCTCCAACGGCAAAAACATCCTGCCACGCGTGGCCGCTCAGCTGGACGTCGACCAGATCTCCGAGATCATCTCGGTGGAGTTGGCCGACACCTTCAAGCGTCCGATCTACGCCGGTAACGCCATTGCCACCGTGCAATCGACAGCGGCCATCAAGGTCATCACCGTACGCGCCACGGGCTTTGACGCCGTTGCCGCCGAAGGGGGTACGGCGTCGGTCGAGATCCTTTCAACCGCCCACAACGCAGGCAAGTCGTCCTTTGTCACCGAAGAGCTGGCCACCTCCGATCGCCCGGAACTGACCGCTGCCAGGATCGTCGTTTCCGGCGGTCGCGGCCTGCAGAATGGGGACAACTTCAAGCACCTGTACGCCCTGGCCGACAAGCTCGGCGCCGGCGTCGGTGCATCCCGCGCTGCCGTCGACGCAGGCTTTGTGCCCAACGACATGCAGGTCGGCCAGACCGGCAAGATCGTCGCGCCGCAACTGTACATCGCCGTCGGCATTTCCGGTGCGATCCAGCACCTGGCCGGCATGAAAGATTCCAAAGTGATCGTTGCGATCAACAAGGATGAAGAGGCACCGATCTTCCAGGTCGCCGATTACGGCCTGGTGGCGGACCTGTTTGAAGCCATTCCAGAACTCACCGCGGCGGTCTGAAAGGAGTAAACCTCATGAGCACCCTTGATCTCTCTGCCTGGATCGGCCGCACCGAAGAACGCCGCGACCAGATCAGCGACAACCTGGTCAAGCGCATTGCCGCGACCCTGGGAGAAACCGCACCGCAGCCCGGTGAAGCGCTGCCACCGCTGTGGCACTGGGCGTTCTTCCAGGACACGGTTGCCGCAGCAGGTCTGGGACAGGACGGCCACCCGGCACGGGGCGGTTTTCTGCCGCCGGCAGACAATCGCAACCGTATGTGGGCCGGGAGTCGGCTGACGTTCAAGCAACCCTTGCTGGTCGGGGCCGAGGTCGACCGTGTTTCGACCCTTCTCAACGTCGAAGAAAAACACGGCCGTACCGGCTCTCTGCTGTTCGTCACGGTTCGCCATGAGTTCTTCCAGCACGGCGAGAGCGTGCTGCTCGACGAGCAGGATATCGTCTACCGCGAGCCCTCCCCGCCCAAGCTTGGCGGCACCGAGCCGCTGCCGGCCGGGCAGTGGCGCGAGTCGGTGGAGCCCAACGCAACGCTGTTGTTCCGTTACTCGGCCGTGACCTTCAACGGCCACCGCATTCACTATGACTACCCTTACGTCACCGAAACCGAAGGCTATCCCGGCCTGGTGGTTCATGGGCCGCTGATTGCCACGCTCAACCTGCGAGCGTTTACGCGCGCGCATCCAGACGCAACGCTCAAGCGCTTCAGTTTCCGCGGCGTACGACCGCTGATTTCGCCGCAGCCTTTCGAAGTCGGCGGGCGGGTGATCGAAGCGGGCAAGGCACACGTCTGGGCGGGCAACGAAGACGGCACCGCGCAAGTGGGTGAAATCGAGTTCGACCAAGGAGTTGCCCGATGAGTACGTCCATTGTGCGCAGTGCCCTGTTCGTTCCCGCCACCCGTCCCGAGCGAATCCCGAAGGCGCTTGCCAGCGGAGCAGACCGGGTGATCGTCGACCTGGAAGATGCCGTCGAGGAGCGCCTGAAGGAGCAGGCGCGAGCCAATCTGGAGCGGTTTCTCACCGAGCATCCCGAAGCGCGAGTGCTGGTACGAGTCAATGCGCCGGAACACTGGGCTCATCCGGCTGATCTTGCGCTGTGCCAGCGACATCCTGGCGTCACCGGCATCCTGCTGCCCAAGGCCGAAACGGCGGCGCAGGTACTGAGCGCTCACACCACCGGCAAACCGCTCTGGCCGATCATCGAAAGCGCCCGTGGCCTGGCCGCGCTGGGCAGCATCGCTGCGGCGCGCGGTGTCGAACGGCTGTTATTCGGCAGCCTGGATCTGGGGCTGGACCTGAATCTGCGCAACGGCAGCCAAGCGGCTGAACAGGTGCTCGGCCAGGCACGCTATGCCGTGTTGTTGCACACCCGCGTCGCGGGCCTGGCAGCGGCACTGGATGGCGTGTTCCCTGGCATCCAGGACACCGCCGGGCTGCGCGAATCGGTAGCGTTCGCCCGCGACATGGGCTTTGGCGGCGCCTTATGCATCCACCCAAGCCAAGTCGCGGTGATTAATGCCGCACTGCAGCCCAGCCCTGAAGAATTGGCCTGGGCCCGCCGCATACTCGATGCGGCGGCTTCGGGTGAAGGGGTGTTCGTGCTCGACGGGCAAATGGTCGATGCCCCGGTGATCGGCCGGGCCCAGTCGATCATTCAAAGGGCCGGCGACTCGGTTTGACACCGATCGGGCCGTCCCCCTGTGTAGGAGCAAGGCTTGCCTGCGATGAAGACACCGCGTTGCATCAGGAACACAGCGGCGCCTGCATCGCGGGCTAGCCCCAATGCCAGTCAGTTAAGCAATTGAACGACGCAACCCTGTAGGAGCGGACCTGGCCGCGATGGGCTGCGCAGCGGCCCCTGAGGCCATTGGCATCTGCGATTGAGCCAGCGAGTGCAGGTGATTTCAGAATCGCCGGGGCTGCTTCGCAGCCCATCGCGGCCAGG
>NZ_JAAAMT010000039.1:0-45707 GCF_009905435.1 Pseudomonas sp. R5(2019) | reverse complement strand
GGCGGCCCCCCAGCAGCCCCGCGCCCCCCCCCCCCCCCCGCCCCCCCCCCCCCCCCCCCCCCCCCCCCGCTCCTACAGCCGAATCCAGCAGGTAGATTTGGGTTTGTCCGCGCTGCAAAAAAAGCCAGGGTCATTCAGACCCTGGCTTTTTTCATTTCACGCCTGTGCGGCAATCAGCCTTTGAGCGCCTTGGCGGCTCGCCAGTGCATCACCATCCCCATCAGCGCAACGACCACCGCCGCCGCACCGGTCGAGATGACCAGCACCTGGTACTCCGGCACGAACGCCATGGTCACAAGGCACGCGATGATGAACACGATCACCAGGTACGTCAGCCACGGGAACAGCCACATTTTCAGGCGGATCGGCTTGCCTTCGGCCTCCAGCTTGCGGCGCATCTTCAGCTGCGAGAAGGCAATCACCAGGTACACCAGCATCGCAATCATGCCCGTGGTGTTCATCAGCACATCCAGCACGTCTTTCGGGCGCAGGGTTTCGCTGAAGTTGATCAACGCAACGAACACCGCCACCGAGCAGGAGCCGATGATCGCGAACACCGGAACGCCGGTGCCGGCACGGGTGAGCTTGAAGATCTTCGGTGCATCACCGCGGCTGGCCAGCGAGAACAACATGCGCGATGCGGTGTAGTGTGCCGAGATCAGACAGCTGCTGACCGAAGTCAACACCACGAAGTTCATCACGAACTCGGCACCCGGAATGCCCAGCAATTCCAAGGTACGGCGGTACGAACCATAGCCGGACTGACCCAGCAGCGGGTCGTTCCAGGGCACCAGCGCGACGATCAGGAACACCGAACCCACGTAGAACAGGCACACACGCCATACCACCGAGTTGGTCGCCTTGACGATCTGTTCGGAAGGGTTCTTCGACTCGGAGGCGGCGATGGTGACGATTTCCGCGCCAAGGAAGGCAAACATCACGCCGAGCATGGCGACCACCACCGACTCGAAGCCGTTGGGCATGAAACCTTCCACGGCCGTCAGGTTGCTCAGGCCATGGGCCTCACCGGTCGGCCACAGGTTCATCACGGCCAGCCCGCACACCACTATGAAACAGATGATCGCCACCACCTTGATCAGCGCGAACCAGAACTCGAACTCGCCGTAGTGTTTGACGTTGAAGAAGTTGACGCCGATCAGCACCAGCGTGGTCGCCAGGGTGAACACGTTGACGTCGACCGAGGGGAACCAGCCATGCAGGATCTTGCCGGCCACATAGGCTTCCCAGGCCATCAGGATGACCCAGAACCACCAGTACAACCAGCCAATGGTAAAGCCTGCCCAGCGACCGATCGCGCGTTCGGCATAGGTGGAAAACGAGCCAGTGTCCGGCGACGAGGTGGCCATTTCTCCCAGCATGCGCATGATCAGAACGACCAGGATGCCACCTGCCAGGTACGCCAGGATGGCGGCCGGGCCGGCGCTGTGAATCACACTGCCGGAGCCGACGAACAATGCCCCGCCGATCACCCCGGCGATGGACATCATGGTCAGGTGACGGGACTTGAGCGAAGCGCTGAGCTTGCTTTCGCCCTCTACCGTCGATGTGGTAGTGGATGTGGATGTTGCGTCCATCGGTGTCTTACCCCTTGTTTTTGTTGCCCGAGAAACACGCAAAGCCGGCACTGGCCGGTTTTACCTGCTTATCGGTGTCTGATTGTGTACGGGATGGATTGCGCCCTTGCGAGCCGTGTGGCCTTGAAATCGGCAATCGTGTTCAGCGAGCCAAGGGATTGTTCAAGAAGCTTCAACGTGCTTTAGCTAGCGATAACAGACACCTAATGTAAAAATGTCTGCCCCAGAGAGCCATGCACAGCGCCGTGAAATATTCACTGCACTGTACAGGCCGCCGATGCAGTACACCCCTCTGCCCCTGCAGGCGCCCGGCGTTACGCACACCTGAAGGCACAGCCCCAATGCTTGAATTACGACCCGACTCCGCCGACCCGCTCGTCAACCAGATCATCAACGGGTTGCGAGAGTTGATCGAAAACCAGACGCTCAAACCCGGCGCCAAGGTGCCGTCGATCCGCGCCTTTGCCGCCACCTATTCGGTCAGCACCTTCACGGTGGTCGAAGCCTATGACCGCCTGGTCGCCCAGGGCCTGCTGGTCAGCCGCGGCAACGCGGGGTTTTTCGTCAACCGCGCGGTCCCGGAACGCATCGACGCTCAAAACGAAACCGAGCCCGACAAGCCGGCGTTCAATTCCGAGTGGTACCTGCAGCAGATTTTCGAAAGCCGCCAACTGACCTTCAAGCCCGGTTGTGGCTGGCTGCCCAATGACTGGATGTTCGAAGACGGCCTGCGCCGTGGCATGCGCCAGGTCGCCGGCAGCGTGATGGAACTGAGCGGCTACGGTGACCCGATGGGCTTGCTGGAGCTGCGTAGCCTGACCGCGCAGAACCTGCAACAGGACCTGCGCATCGTCGCCAACCCCAGCCAGCTGATGCTTACCCACGGCGCCAGCCAGGCGCTCGATCTGGCGGTCCGCACCCTGGTGCGTCCCGGTGACGTGGTGCTGGTGGATGATCCCGGCTACCCGAACCTGATGAGCATCCTGCGCTTTCAGGGCGCCACCCTGATCGGCGTGCCGCGGACCCCGGCCGGCTACGACCTGGACCACCTCGAACGCCTGCTGCTGCAGCATCGGCCCACGGTGTTCTTCACCCAGCCGCACCTGCACAGCCCGACCTGCTCGCGTACTCCCCTGGCGCAGCTGCACCGGCTGCTGCAACTGGCGGTGCAGCACAACTTCCGGCTGGTGGAAAACAACCTCTACGCCGACATGATGGCCGCCCCCCTGCCGTGCCTGAGCAGCCTCGACCAACTGCAGCAGGTGGTGTATGTCGGCAGCTACTCCAAGAGCATTTCGCCCAACGTGCGGGTCGGCTATATGCTCGCCAACCCGCAACTGATCCAACAGCTGTTGCAGCTGAAAATGCGTTCGGGCCTGACCACCTCTCAAGTGATGGAACGCGTGGTGTACGCCGCCATCACCGACGGCCGGTGGCGCAAGCACCTCAAACGCCTGCGCCAGCGTCTGGCCGAAGCCCACCACGAGGTCAGCCGGCAGCTGACCCGGCTGGGTTTGGAGATCTTCGTCGAGTCGGATGAGGGCATGTACCTGTGGGCCCGCCATCCGCAGATTGCCGACAGCACCGCGCTGGTTGACGACGCGTTGGACAACGGCATCATGCTCGGCCCCGGCCAGCTGTTCATGGTCGACTCGCAAGCCACCGGCTGGATGCGCTTCAATGTGGCGTTCAGTACCGATCCTGCGTTGTGGCGACAACTGGGGCCGTTGTTTGCCAGGCATTCGCGCAACGATAGTGTCTGAGCCATCGCAACGGCTCTGGCCATTGAGGATTTCACTGGAACCGGGCCGACCGCGGACCTATCCAACCTCCATGGATAACCGCAGGAGGTGGCTATGACCTTGCATGCCGTGGCCCGTCTGGATGAGTTGAGCGATGACCGTGCAACCCGTGTTGACCTGAACGGCGTCGCCATCGTGCTGGTGCGCCAGGGTGCGCAGGTACAGGCTTTTCAAGCCGACTGTCCCCACCAAGGGGCGCCGCTGGAAGAAGGCGCGGTGTGTGAAGGCCGGCTGATCTGCCCCTGGCACAAGGCGATGTTCAACCTTGAGGACGGTCAGCTCTGCGAACCGCCCGCCTTGAAGAACCTGCGACGCTACCCGGTACGCATCATCGACAGCTGCGTCTGGTTAGATGATGAAGCCCTCGCGCAGGCGCCACCTGCAAAAGTGGACGATCAGCGCAACCTGGTCGTGATCGGTGCCGGTGCCGCTGGCAGTGCCGCGATCGCCACCTTGCACCAGCGTGGCTTCGCCGGTCGGCTGGTGTGGATCGATCAGGAACCACACCCGGCCTACGACCGAACGTCCTTGAGCAAATTCGTCATCGCCGGGCAAATGCCCGACGCCGAGATTCCTGCGCTGCTGGACGATAGCGTTTATCAAATGCCCGGGTTGGAACGGGTGCACGCCCGCGTGCACTGGGTTGATCACCAGGCGCGGCAGATTCACCTCGCCGACGGTCAGAGTCTGGCCTATGACGCCGCCTTGCTGGCCACCGGCGCGGTGCCACAGCGGCCTGATATCGAGGGTGCCGAGCTGCCGGGCGCGTTTGTCCTGCGCTCACGTTCCGACGCCGCCACGTTGCTGGACGCTGCTGTACCGGGCGCCCGCGCAGTGATCATCGGCGACAGCTTCATCGGCCTGGAAGCGGCCTCGGCCCTGCGCAAGCGGGGGCTTGAGGTGCAGGTGGTGGCGCGCCATGCCGTCCCGCTGAGCCGTCAGCTCGGCGAGCAGATCGGCGCTGCCTTGCAAGCGCTGCATCAGCAGCGCGGGGTGGTGTTCCATCGCCCCACAGAACCGCTGCGGCTGATCGGCGAGTCCCGAGTTGAAGAGGTGGAGCTCGCAAACGGTGTGCGCCTGGCGGCCGACCTGGTGCTGTTCGGCACGGGCGTGAAACCGGCCACCGATCTGCTCAAGGGGCTGGAACTGGCCGATGACCATTGCGTCAAGGTCGATGACCAATTCCGGGCCGCACCCGGGCTGTGGGCAGCGGGCGACATCGTGACCTTTCCCCTCGCCGGCCGCCCGCAGCACATTGAACACTGGCGCGTCGCCCAGCAACAGGCTCGCCTGGCCGCGTTGAACATGCTCGGCGAAACACTGGCGTTCGAAGCCGTGCCGTTCTTCTGGACCTATCACTACGGCAAGACGCTGGAAGTGCTGGGGCATGCTCGCCAGTGGAACCACATTGTTTATGAAGGCGACCTGCAAGCGTGGGCGTTTATCGCGCTGCTGTGCGTCGACGAGCAGGTCGAATCGGTGGTGGCCTGTAAATATTCGCGCACGATGGCGTTGCTGGCGCAGCGGATGAAGCGGCCCTTGTCACGCGAGGAGGCCCTGGTGTTGATCCACTCGGCCACCTGAAAAAAATGGTTCATCGCGCAATTGCGGGATAGCCACACCGAAACCACACAGATCTAAAGCCGAACAAACAAGGCTGGCAACTCCAATCTCACAGGCCATGGCACGTTGCAACAAATGTGGGAGCGGATTTATCCGCGATGCGCCGCGCGGGCGGCGCTCGATTTCGGCAGCGCCGGAAAACCCAAGGCAAGCACCTGTAAGCCTTGATACGGTCCTCAGACAACCCTCTTCATTCTGATGGGGAGGCGAGGGACTGCCAGCAGATCGCATGAGCCGTGTGAGGTGCCTGCCTTGGTTTTTCCATTGTTCTTGAGATCGAGCGCCGCCCGCGCGGCGCTTCGCGGATAAATCCGCTCCCACATTTGTTGCAACGTGCCATGGCCTGTGAGATTGGGGTTGTCAGCCTTGTTTGTAGGGCGGGAGATCGCGGTGGCGCGGGCATAAAATAGATAGCAAGCTTACAAAACCCCCGCCCCAGAGCCCTCGCGCGGCCTTTGTATCATTCAGAATGATATTTACCTTTGGCTCGTTCGATTCGTTGTTGATAGTCCCAGCTCGCAGAATCCGCCCACTATCAATTATTGGCGGACTCCCCCATGGAACAGTCACTCAAACATTTGCGTTATCCCCTCGCTGCCCTGGCAGTGCTGGTGATGAGCGCCTGTGGTCGGGCCCCCGAAGCCGTACAGGCCCCTGCCGCGCCTAAAGTCAGCGTCGCCAAGGTGCTGGAACAGTCGATCAATGAGTGGGACGAGTTCACCGGGCGCCTGGAAGCGCCTGAAACCGTCGAAGTTCGCCCGCGTGTCTCCGGCCAGATCGACCAGGTCGCCTTCAGCGAAGGCGCGCTGGTGAAAAAAGGTGACCTGTTGTTCCAGATCGACCCACGGCCGTTCCAGGCGCAAGTACGCCAGCTCGAGGCCCAGCTGCAACAAGCCCGCGCCACGGCCCTGCGCAGCGACAACGAAGCCCTGCGTGGCGAGCGCCTGCGGGCCAGCAATGCGATCTCCGCCGAACTTGCCGAGTCGCGTACCTCGGCCGCCCAGGAAGCCCGCGCCGGTGTTGCCGCGATTCAGGCGCAACTGGATCTGGCACGCCTGAACCTGAGCTTTACCCGTGTCACCGCGCCGATCAGTGGCCGTGTAAGCCGCGCCCAGATCACCGCCGGCAACATCGTCAGCGCCGATGTCACGCCGCTGACCAGCGTGGTCTCCACTGACAAGGTGTATGCCTACTTCGACGCCGACGAACGCGTGTACCTCAAGTACACCGAACTTGCCCGCGCCGGCCAGCGCGGCCAGACCACACCGGTTTACCTGGGCCTGTCCAACGAGGAAGGCAACCCGCACCTGGGCCAGATGAATTTCGTCGACAACCAGGTCAACCCCAAGACCGGCACCATCCGTGGCCGGGCCGTGTTCGACAACCGCCATGGCGACTTCACCCCCGGCCTCTACGCCCGCCTGAAACTGGTCGGCAGCGGCACCTACCAGGCGGTGCTGATCAACGACGAAGCCGTCGGTACGGACCTGGGCAAGAAGTTCGTGCTGGTGATGGATGCCGACAACAAGGCCACCTACCGCGCCGTCGAGCTGGGTCCGAAGCTCGAAGGCCTGCGCATCGTGCGCAACGGCCTGCACAAGGATGACCGGATCGTGGTCAAGGGCCTGCAACGGGTGCGCCCGGGCTCGGCGGTCGATCCGCAGGACACGCCAATGGCCAGCGAGGCCACCCTCGCCGCCCTTGCCCGCCAGCGCCAGGCCCTTGATGCCAGCAACGACAAGCCTGCGCCTGATGCGCTGGTGAAGGTTGCCGGTGCTGCGACTCCACGCGGTTAAGAGAACACGCCCATGAATTTTTCTCAGTTCTTTATCACCCGGCCGATCTTCGCCGCGGTGCTGTCATTGCTGATCCTGATCGCTGGCGGCATTTCGCTGTTCCAGCTGCCGATCAGCGAATACCCCGAGGTGGTGCCGCCGACCGTGGTGGTGCGCGCCAACTTCCCCGGTGCCAACCCCAAGGTGATCGGCGAAACCGTGGCCGCGCCGCTGGAGCAGGCGATCACCGGCGTCGAGAACATGCTGTACATGTCCTCGCAGTCCACCGCCGATGGCAAGATCACCCTGACCATCACCTTCGCCCTGGGCACCGACCTGGACAACGCCCAGGTGCAGGTGCAGAACCGGGTGACCCGGACCCAGCCCAAACTGCCCGAGGAAGTGACCCGCATCGGTATCACTGTCGACAAGGCCTCGCCCGACCTGACCATGGTGGTGCACTTGACCTCGCCGGACAACCGCTACGACATGCTCTACCTGTCCAACTACGCCATCCTCAATATCAAGGATGAGCTGGCCCGCCTGGGCGGCGTCGGCGACGTGCAGCTGTTCGGCATGGGCGATTACTCGTTGCGGGTCTGGCTCGACCCGAACAAGACCGCCTCACGCAACCTGACCGCCACCGACGTGGTCACCGCCATCCGCGAGCAGAACCGTCAGGTGGCGGCCGGCCAACTGGGCGCGCCACCGGCACCGAGTACGACCAGCTTCCAGTTGTCGGTCAATACTCAAGGCCGCCTGGTCAGCGAGGAAGAGTTCGAAAACATCATCATCCGTGCCGGGGCCGATGGCGAGATCACGCGCCTGAAAGACATCGCCCGGGTCGAGCTCGGTTCCAGCCAGTACGCCCTGCGTTCGCTGCTGAACAACCAGCCGGCGGTGGCGATCCCGATCTTCCAGAGGCCGGGCTCCAATGCCATCGACATCTCCAACGAGGTGCGGGGCAAAATGGCCGAGCTGAAGAAGGACTTCCCGGAAGGGATGGACTACAGCATCGTCTACGACCCGACCATCTTCGTGCGTGGCTCCATCGAGGCGGTGGTGCACACCCTGTTCGAAGCCTTGGTGCTGGTCGTGCTGGTGGTGATCCTGTTCCTGCAAACCTGGCGGGCCTCGATCATCCCGCTGGTGGCGGTGCCGGTGTCGTTGATCGGTACCTTTGCGGTGATGCACCTGTTCGGCTTTTCGCTCAACGCCCTGTCGCTGTTCGGCCTGGTGTTGGCCATCGGCATCGTGGTGGACGACGCCATCGTGGTGGTGGAAAACGTTGAACGCAACATCGGCCTGGGCCTGACCCCGGTCGAAGCCACCCAGCGGGCGATGCGCGAAGTGACCGGGCCGATCATCGCCACGGCGCTGGTGCTGTGCGCGGTGTTTGTGCCGGCGGCCTTTATTTCCGGGCTTACCGGGCAGTTCTACAAGCAGTTTGCGCTGACCATCGCGATCTCCACGGTGATCTCGGCGTTCAACTCGCTGACCCTGTCCCCGGCCTTGGCCGCCGTGCTGCTCAAAGACCACCATGCGCCGAAGGATCGCTTCTCGCGGTTCCTCGACAAGCTGCTCGGTGGCTGGTTATTCCGCCCGTTCAACCGCTTCTTCAACCGTGCCAGCCATGGCTACGTCGGCACCGTGGCGCGGGTGATTCGCAGCAGCTGGATTGCGCTGGTGCTGTACGCAGGCTTCATGGTCCTGACCTGGGTAGGCTTCGCCCACACCCCGACCGGGTTCGTGCCGCCGCAAGACAAGCAATACCTGGTGGCCTTCGCTCAACTGCCGGACGCGGCGAGCCTGGACCGTACCGAAGCGGTCATCAAGAAGATGTCGCAGATTGCCCTGGAGCAACCGGGCGTCGCCAACTCGGTGGCCTTCCCTGGCCTGTCGATCAACGGCTTCACCAACAGCCCCAACAGCGGCATCGTGTTCACCCCGCTCAAGCCATTCGATGAGCGCAAGGACCCGAGCCAGTCGGCGGCGGCCATCGCCGCTGCCCTGAACGCCAAGTTCGCCGGCATCGAAGACGCCTATATCGCGATCTTCCCACCGCCACCGGTACAAGGGCTGGGCACCATCGGCGGCTTCCGTCTGCAAATCGAAGACCGCAGCAACCTGGGCTACGAAGCGCTGTACAAGGAAACCCAGAACATCATCGCCAAGAGCCACAACGTGCCGGAGCTGGCCGGGCTGTTCACCAGCTACCAGGTCAACGTGCCGCAGGTCGATGCCGCCATCGACCGGGAAAAGGCCAAGACCCATGGCGTGGCCATCAGCGATATCTTCGACACCCTGCAGGTGTACCTGGGCTCGCTGTATGCCAACGACTTCAACCGCTTTGGCCGTACCTATCAGGTCAACGTTCAGGCCGAGCAGCAGTTCCGTCTGGAGCCGGAGCAGATCGGCCAGCTGAAAGTGCGCAACAACCTCGGCGAGATGATCCCGCTGGCGACCTTTATCAAGGTCAGTGACACCGCCGGCCCCGACCGGGTGATGCACTACAACGGCTTTGTCACCGCCGAAATCAACGGCGCGGCGGCACCGGGATACAGCTCGGGCCAGGCCGAAAAAGCCATCGAGAAACTGCTCAAGGAAGAACTGCCCAATGGCATGACCTTCGAATGGACCGAGTTGACCTACCAGCAGCTCCTGGCCGGCAATACCGCGCTGTTTGTGTTCCCGCTCTGCGTACTGCTGGCGTTCCTGGTGCTGGCGGCTCAATACGAAAGCTGGAGCTTGCCGCTGGCGGTGATCCTGATCGTGCCAATGACCCTGCTGTCGGCCATTACCGGGGTGATCCTGTCCGGGGGCGACAACAACATCTTCACCCAGATCGGCCTGATCGTACTGGTGGGGCTGGCGTGCAAGAACGCGATCCTGATCGTGGAGTTTGCCAAGGACAAACAAGAGGAAGGCCTCGATCCGCTGGCGGCGGTACTGGAAGCCTGCCGCTTGCGTCTGCGGCCGATTCTGATGACCTCGTTTGCCTTCATCATGGGCGTGGTGCCGCTGGTGTTCTCGTCCGGCGCCGGTGCCGAGATGCGTCATGCCATGGGCGTGGCGGTGTTTTCGGGGATGCTCGGGGTGACCTTCTTCGGCCTGCTGCTGACACCGGTGTTCTTTGTGCTGATCCGTCGCCGGGTCGAACGTAACGAGGCCCGCAAGGCGGCCAAGGCTTTGGCTCTGGAGAACCACGCATGATCATTAAACTGTTGATGCCAAGCCTTCTGGTGCTGGCCCTGGCGGCCTGCGCCGTGGGGCCGGACTACAAGGCCCCGCAAACCGCAGCGGCGCACCTGGCCGCTGCCGATGAAAAAGGCGCTGCCAGCGCCTTCGACCGCAGCCGCTTCGATGCCATCTGGTGGCAGCAATTCGATGACCCGACCTTGAACAGTCTGGTCAGCAAGGCGCTGCAGGACAACCGCCAGCTGCGCGTGGCCTTTGCCCGCCTGAAAGCGGCCCGGGCGATTCGTGACGATATCGACAACGACGCGCTGCCGACCGTGACCAGCCGTGCCAGTGCCGATGTCGGCAAGGGCCAGATTCCCGGCCAGACTGAAAACCGGGTCAACAGCGAACGCTACGACCTGGGCCTGGACATGGCCTGGGAGGTCGATCTGTTCGGCCGCATCCAGCGCGCGCTGGAAGCCAGCGAAGCCGAAGAGCAAGTGGCCCAGGCCGACCTGCAACAACTGCAAGTCACCCTGATCGCCGAACTGGTGGATGCCTATGGCCAGCTGCGCGGTGCGCAGCTGCGGGAGAGCATCGCCCTCGCCAACCTGAAAAACCAACAGGACTCGCGCGGCATTACCCAAACGTTGCGTGATGCCGGGGTCGGCAACGAGCTGGATGTGGTCCGTGCCGATGCGCGCCTGGCGGCGGTCGAGGCAACCGTGCCGCAACTGCAGGCTGAACAGGTACGCGCGCGCAACCGCATCGCCACCTTGCTCGGCGAGCGTCCGGACAGCCTCAGCGTGGACCTGAGCCCGGCCCAACTGCCGGCCATCGCCAAGGCCCTGCCGATCGGTGACCCGGGCGAGTTGTTGCAACGCCGGCCCGATGTGCGCAGCGCCGAGCGCAAACTGGCGGCGGCCACGGCCAACATCGGCGTGGCCACCGCCGACCTGTTCCCACGGGTCAGCCTCAGCGGCTTCCTTGGCTTTACCGCCGGGCGCGGATCGCAATTGGGTTCAGCGGCGGCCAAGGCCTGGAGCCTGGGGCCGAGCATCAGTTGGGCGGCCTTTGACCTGGGCAGCGTGCGCGCCCGCATCCGCGGCGCCGATGCGGATGCCGAAGGTGCGCTGGCGAGCTACGAGCAGCAGGTCTTGCTGGCGCTGGAAGAGTCGGAGAACGCCTTCAGCGACTACAGCAAACGCCAGCAACGCCTGCTCGCCCTGCTGCGCCAAAGCGAAGCCAGCCGCGCCGCGGCTGACCTGGCCTCGATCCGCTACCGCGAAGGCACGGTCGACTATCTGGTGCTGCTGGACGCCGAGCGCGAACGCCTGAACGCCGAAGATGCCCAGGCGCAGGGTGAAGTCGACCTGTACCGGGGGATTGTGGCGATCTACAAGGCGCTGGGCGGGGGCTGGCAGCCGGTCGAGGCGGTTGCCGCCAACTGATCCGGTAGGAGCAGGGCTAGCCCGCGATGAACGATGACACGCATTACCTGTGAAACCACGGCGTCCTCATCGCAGGCGAGCCTTGCTCCTACAGAAAGCAAATCTCAAGTCCAGGTTTGCGTGTCCCGTCAAGGCAGTTTTGGCGCCCAGTGCACGCCATTGATATGGGCGCCGCCATCGACAAACAGGGTATTGCCGGTGAGATAACGACTGTCGTCGCTGGCAAGAAAAAGTGCCACAGGGGCAATATCGGTGAGCGGATCACCTATTCGACCCATGGGATTGGCCTTGGCCATCGCTGCCGCATTTTCAGGGTTGCCGCGCGCAAAACGTTGATAGGCATCGCTGGCAGCGCCAGGGCAGATGACGTTGCAACACACCTGATACTCAGCCCACTCTCGCGCAGCCGTACGGGTCAGGGTCCGCAGCGCCTCCTTGCCGGCATTGTAATCGGCGCTATACATGTGCGCATTGACGCCGTTGAGAGAGCACAGGTTAATGACACGGCCCGCGCCCAGACGCCGAAACTCCGGTAGCGATGCCTGCATGGCCCAAAACGCCGCCATCAACGCCATGTCGAAGGCACCCCGCATTTGTTCGTCAGTCTGCTCCTCCAGACGAGCAAAACCCGAACCACGCCATGCATTATTGACCAGGATATCCAGGCGGCCGAACTGGTTGACAGCTTGGGCCACCATCGCTTGTACCTGCGCCTTGTCCGTCACATCCACCTGCATGAAACTCACCCGCCCCTGAAGGCCGGCTGGCAGGTAGGCGAGAAACTCATCGCCCGCACAAGCGTCGATATCAGCCATCAGCACTGAAGCCCCGGCACGGGCGTAAGCCTCTGTTATTCCACGGCCAATTCCAGCGGCGCCGCCGGTGACGATGGCGACCCGACCTTCAAGCATTCCCATGTTGGCTCCATTGAATGGTATTTCGCTGCAACGGCTAGCGTGGACGAATGTGCGAAGAAATCCTGACGTGTTGTGATATTCGCGACATCGTCCATTCGAACCACTCCGCAGCTATTGTCGGAGCGGCGGTCCGGCGTCCCGGCCTGGCCGCGATGGGCTGCGAAGCGGCCCCGGCGATTCTGATACCACCTGCACTCGCAAGCTGAGTCGCAGATGTCACTGGTCTAAGGGGCCGCTGCGCGACCCATCGCGGCCAGGTCCGCTCCTACAAAACCATACCCCAGCAAGGTGTTCCGGTAACCCCTCCTGTCATTTCTGACAGTATCCATCTCCCCGCCGCTTGTAAGACGATAACCGGGCAAACCTGACGACCCTGGGCAGTCGAGTGTCGTTTGAACGGAAACGGGCCTGCGCGACAGACCCTCCACTCAACGCAAAAAAGGGATTCACGATGGACTTCATTACCCTCGCACTTCAATTGATAAGCGGCGTCGTTGGCGGCAATTTCGCCGGTTTCAGCAAACAGAACCTGGGACCGGTCTTGAACTCGATCTTCGGTGCGGTTGGCGGCGTGGTCGTCGGCCAATTGCTGGCGGTCTTTGTGGGCGATTCCACGGCCATTACCAATGGGCCGCTGGACGTCTCGGCGATCCTCGCCAATGTGCTCGGCGGCGGCGCGGGCGGTGCGCTGCTGTCGTTCCTTGCCTGCACCCTCAGCGCCAAATTCGCGGCCAAGTAAACCTTCCGACAGTTCGGCGGGATCATCACCCGCCGAGGTCGGAATTTTCTTGCCAGACCATGAGACGTTTGACTCTCAACTCGGTCTGACCGAAGCTGACCCCCTTCGACGCGCTTCGGAACCCTTCATGTCCAATGCTTTGCGCTACGTTGCCATAGGCCTTGCCGTGTTGATCGTGCTGGGCCTGGGCAGCTCTATGCTGCGTGACGACACGCCCCAGCCTGTGCAATCGCTCAAACACAGCTACAGCAAATCCCTGGACCAGGCACGCAACGGCCAGCCCGGCGCTGCGCGGGTGCTGTACCAGCAACTGGCGCGCACCGACCTGACCCCGAAGCGGCGCATCGCCCTGTTGGTGCAATTGCCCAACTACCCCAGCCCCCAGGCCCTGAAACTGGCCGATGCGGACCTGGCCAACCCGTCCGCCGAGGTGCGTCTGGCGGCGATCGACAGCATCCATGGCCTGGTCCCCGGCCCGCAACGCAGCCTGCTGCTGGGGCCGTTGCTCGACGATCAGGAACAAGCCATTCGCTTCGCTGCCACGCGCGCGCTGCTCGGCCTGAATGCCGTTGACCTGGGCTTGTATTCCGCCCCCCTGGACAAGGTGCTGGATGAATACAAACAATTCTTGCAGGCTCAAACCCAGAGCAGCTCCGCTCAATTGCAACTGGCCCGCCTGTATCTGCACGACGGCGACTTCCCCCCCGCCAGCGAGGCGCTGGCGCGAGCGCTGAAGCTTGACCCGGATAACCTTCAAGCCATCGCCACCCAGGTTCAGCTGCTGGACCGCCAAGGCCTGGCCGACCAGGCCCGTCAGGTGCTGGCCGATCAATTGACCCGTCACCCCGATTCGGCCTTTCTGCAGCAGGAACTGGGCCTCTGGCTGCTGCACCACGATCAGAGCGAATATGCCCTCCTCGCCTTCGCCCGCGCACTGGAGCTGGCGCCGGACAACAACGACTACCGCTACACCCTGGCTATCAGCCTGCACAGCCTGGATCTGATCGGCCCGGCCCAGCAGCAGCTCGAGGATATCCTTCGTCGCCAACCCGCCAACCGCAAGGCACGCGTGCTGTTGATCGAGTACTGGAAAGAAACCGGGCAGTTGCAGAACGTCCAAGTGTTGCAAGCCGAGCTTGAACAGCAGAACCCGGACGATCCCGCCCTGCAACAAGGTCTCTGAACCGATCGTAAACTACGTGGAACCGCGTTCTTCGCCCATGGTCAAGTGATAAAGCAGCGCATCGATGCCTGCCCCTTCGGCCATTCGAGGAGCCACGTTGATGACAGACAGAGCCCCCACCGGGATCAGCGGTCTGGACGATATACTCGCCGGTGGCCTGGCCCGCGGACATATCTTTCTACTGGAAGGCCAACCCGGTGCCGGCAAGACCACCATCGCCCTGCAGTTTTTGCTCGAAGGCGCCGCGCAGGGCGAGCGCACGCTGTACATCACCCTGTCGGAAACGTCCCGGGAACTGGACATATGACCGACCTGCGCGGCGCACCCGAACGCGCGGTGATTCTGGCGCCCTTGGGCCGCGACAGCCAGATCGCCGCCATGCTGCTGAACGAAGCCGGCTTCGCGGCGGTCATCGCCAGCGACTTCGAGGATCTGTGCCGCGCGGTTCAGGAAGGTGCCGGCATGGCGTTGATCGCCAATGAAGCCTTGCATGGGGTCGACCTCAAGCCGCTGCGCATTTACCTGAGCCAGCAACCGACCTGGTCGGACTTGCCGATTGTGCTGATGACCCAACGCGATGTGGGCCCTTCGCCTGGCGATGGCGTGTCCCTGCAACTGGGCAACGTCTCGTTTCTCGAGCGCCCGTTTCACCCGGCGACCCTGCTCAGCCTTGTGACCACCGCCATTCGCAGCCGCCGTCGGCAATACGAGGCCCGCGACCGCCTGCAGGATTTGAGTGAAAGCGAACAGCGTCTGCAGAACGCCCTGACCGCCGGGCGCCTGGGCACCTGGACACTGAGCCGCGAAAAGCGGGTACTGGACTGCTCGACCTTGAGCAAATCCCACTTTGGCCGCGCCGAGCATGAAACGTTCAACTACTCGGACTGGCTCAATAGCGTGTACCCAGATGATCAGTCGATGATGCAGGAGTCGCTTCGGCACAGCCTGGACTGTGGCGCCGATTACATCACCCAGTTCCGCAATGTCTGGCCCGATGGCTCGCTGAACTGGGTGGATGTGCGTGCGCGCGCTATCCGCAAGACCGATGGCGAGGTCATTGCGCTGGTCGGGGTATCGTCGGATATCACTGAACGCAAACAAGCCGAGGAGCAACTGCGGCGCCTGAACGAGAACCTTGAACAGCAGATCGAAGAGCGCACTGTGCAAATCCGCCAGAACGAAGAGGCCCTGCGCCAGGCGCAAAAAATGGAAGCGGTTGGCCAACTCACCGGCGGTATCGCCCACGACTTCAACAATATGCTGACCGGCATCATCGGCAGCCTGGAACTGATCCGCAGGCGCCTGGCGCGCGGCCGCCTCGAGGATCTGGCCGGGCTGATCGAAATGGGCGTCACCTCGGCCAACCGCGCGGCCGCCCTGACCCACCGTTTGCTGGCCTTTTCCCGGCGCCAATCGCTGGATGCACGGCCAGTGGAGGTAAACCAGCTTGTCAACTCCATGGCCGAACTGCTGCAACGCAGCCTCAATGAGAGCGTTGAATTGAGGCTTTCACTCAACGACAACCTCTGGGTGGCGGAAGCCGACCCCAACCAACTGGAAAGCGCCCTGCTCAACCTGGTCATCAATGCCCGAGATGCCATGCCCAACGGTGGCCACTTGACTGTACGTACGGAAAACCGCCACCTGGACGACAACTACAGCCGCACCCAGGCCAACTTGAGAGCCGGTGACTACGTGATGCTCAGTGTCAGCGACGATGGCTGCGGGATGCCGCAAAGCATCATCAACCGCGCGTTCGACCCCTTCTTCACCACCAAACCCATCGGCCAGGGCACCGGCCTGGGCCTGTCGATGATCTACGGTTTCACCCAGCAGTCCCGTGGCCATACAGCGATCCAGAGCCAGGTTGGCAAAGGCACTACCGTCAGCCTGTTTCTGCCGCGCCTGCTCGGTGAACAGCTACCCGCACAGGTCAAGGTGAAACACACCCCGACCCCGGCGCTCAAGGGCCAAACCGTGTTGGTCGTCGAGGATGACTCCGCCGTGCGCCTGCTGGTCGGCGAGGTCTTGACCGAGATGGGCTATGCCTACCTTGAGGCCGCCAATGCCGACGCGGCCATCCCGATCCTCAATGGCGAACAGCGGATCGACTTGATGATCAGCGATGTCGGCCTGCCCGGCATGAATGGCCGGCAACTGGCGGAAATTGCCCGGCAGTTGCGCCCGGGCCTGCGGGTGCTGTTTATCACCGGCTACGCCGAGCATGCGGCGGTACGCGCCGGCTTCCTCGACCCCGGCATGCAAATGATCAGCAAACCCTTCGCCGTTGAATTATTGGCGGCCAAGGTCGCCGAGATGATCGGCACACTGCGCTGAAGGCTATCCATCGGCGCATTCCTCTCATCCATTTGACTTGTACAAATCCGCATCTATGTAGGAGCCGAGCTCGCTCGCGATGTGGGCGACGCGGTGCACAGGGTAGACCGTGGTGATGCCATCGCGAGCGAGCTCGGCTCCTACAGCCCTTGAAAAATCCTGTCACTAAAATTGACGCAGCCACCCCCGCCATGCTCTCCTAACGCCTTCGTTCGGGTGCCCTTTTACAGGGTGAAACGGGAAACCGGTGAGCCAGGCCCTTGAAGCCAGGCAATTCCGGCGCTGCCCCCGCAACGGTAAGCGAGAGAAGAATCAGATCCACTGTGCCAGCAGTCCGGCATGGGAAGGTGATTCTTGCAGGCCATGTCACTCAATGGTCCCTCGCAAGCCCGGAGACCGGCCCGATCCAGATCTGACACAACCCGCGGTGGGCGGGCGCTGTTGCAACCTCCAGGCTTTGGCCTGCGGGGTTGTTTGCGCATGGCCACCCCGATCACAGCAAAGAGGGAAGCGCCATGCCCATCACTACCGCCAACCACAACCGTACCGCCGCGGTCACCTCCACCCAGACCCAACGCCTTGTCGTTGCGTTCAGCGCCGCCATCCTGGGCGCTTGGCTGGTGTACTTCGCCGGGTTCTCGCATATCGAAGCCGTTCACAACGCCGCGCACGATACCCGTCACAGCGCCGCCTTCCCGTGCCACTGAGAACAGCCGACATGATCAAGCGTATTGCTCGCACCGCTTGCTTTGGCGGGTTGCTCGCTGCCCTGTTTCTGACCCTGCTGCAAAGCTTCTGGGTGGCACCGCTGATTCTTCAGGCCGAAACTTATGAAAACGCGGCACCTGCCAACGAAGTTGCCCATGAGCACGCCGAAGGCACCGCCGCTCACAGCCACGATGCGCAAGCCTGGTCGCCGGAAGACGGCTGGCAGCGCGTGCTGTCCACCACCGGTGGCAACCTGGTGGTTGCTGTTGGATTTGCGCTGATGCTGGCCGCCCTCTTCACCCTGCGCGCCCCTGGCCGCACGGCTGAAGGCCTGCTCTGGGGCCTGGCCGGTTTCGCCGTGTTCGTCCTGGCACCAACCCTGGGCCTGCCGCCGGAACTGCCTGGCACCGCCGCCGCTGACCTGGCCCTGCGCCAATTCTGGTGGATCGGTACCGCCGCTTCTACCGCGGTTGGCCTGGCGCTGATCGTCTTCGGCAAGAACTGGCTGCTCAAAGTGGTCGGCGCTGTGCTGCTGGTCGCACCTCATGTAATGGGCGCGCCGCAACCAGACATCCACGAAATGCTGGCACCCGAAGCGCTCGTAGCTGAGTTCAAGATTGCGTCCCTGGTCACCAACGCGCTGTTCTGGCTGGCGCTGGGCCTGGCGTGCGCCTGGCTGTTCCGCCGTCCCGGCAAGGCCTGATGCAACCTCAAGTGGTGGCCGGGCTCGGCTGTCAGCGGGGTTGCCCGGCCGATGCGCTGGGCAACCTGCTTGAACAGGCACTCAAAGCCGCCGGTTTGACGCCGGCCAACCTCGCGGGGTTGGCCAGCATCGACCTCAAGCGCGAAGAGCCGGGCCTGCTGGCCCTGGCTCGGCAATTGGATGTGCCGCTGTTTTTTTTCAGCGCCGATCAGTTGAACGCCTTCGAGCCAATGCTCAGCCACCGGTCGGCGATTGCCTTTGCCCGCACTGGCTGCCATGGCGTCGCTGAAAGTGCCGCACTGGCCCTTGCCCGGCAGTGCTTCGGTACTCCCCCTCGCCTGATCGGCGCCCGGCAAAAGATCACCCAAGCGACCGTGGCATTGGCAAGCCTGGCTCAATCGCGCTGATAATCCCCTCTATGACGACCTCGCTACTTGAATTATTTTCAAGCAGCCGGCCTTTTACTCCCTTCTGCAGGACATCCGTATGACCGTCTACTTCATTGGTGCAGGCCCGGGCGATGCAGAGCTGATCACGGTCAAGGGTCAACGCTTGATTCGCAGTTGCCCGGTGATCATCTATGCAGGTTCATTGGTCCCGACCGCGGTGCTGGAAGGCCATCAGGCCGAACAGGTGATCAACAGCGCCGAGCTGCATCTGCAGCAGATCATTAATGCCATTGAGGCGGCCCACGTCAAAGGTCAGGACGTGGCCCGCGTACACTCCGGCGACCCGAGCCTGTACGGCGCCATCGGCGAGCAGATCCGCTGCCTGCGGGCGCTGGGCATTCCCTATGAAATCATCCCCGGCGTCACCGCCACGGCGGCCAGCGCCGCTCTGCTGGGCATCGAACTGACACTGCCTGACATCTCCCAAAGCGTGATCCTGACCCGCTATGCCGACAAATCGCCGATGCCTGCCGGCGAAGAATTGCACAGCCTGGCGCAGCACAAGGCGACCATGGCCATCCATTTGGGTGTACAGCACCTGGAGAAGATCCTCGGCGAGCTTCGCCCACACTACGGTGGCGACTGCCCCATTGCGGTGGTGCATCGGGCCACCTGGCCGGACCAGGACTGGGTGACCGGCACTCTTGACGATATTCTGGAAAAAGTCCGCGCCAAGGGCTTTCGGCGCACGGCGCTGATTCTGGTCGGGCGCGTGCTGGCCGCGGACAGCTTCTGCGAGTCGAGCCTGTACCGGGCCGGCCACGCCCATTTGTACCGGCCCTGATCGACCATTGCGGGCGGGCGGACGACGCGCCACACTGCCTGTTCAACCGCCCCAAGGACACCACCATGCTTGAGTTACGCCCTCACTGCGAATGCTGCGCAACCTTGCTGCCGGGTGACAGCACCGACGCGATGATTTGCTCGTTCGAATGCACGTTTTGCCGCGACTGCGCCGACAATACGCTGCGCGGGCGCTGCCCCAACTGTGATGGTGCCTTGACGCCCCGCCCGCCGCGGGTCGGCGAGAAGCTGCGCAACAACCCCGCCTCGACCCACCGCATCGTCAAGCCCCAGGGCTGCCCGGCGCACAGCGCCTGACCATCGACACGCATAAAAAAACGGCGCTCACGGGGCGCCGTTTTTTTGAGTGAAGCTGCAGCGAACGCTTTAGTAGTAAGCGTTTTCTTTCTGCGAGTGGTCGGTCACATCGCGAACGCCCTTGAGCTCGGGAATGCGCTCGAGCAAGGTCCGCTCGATGCCTTCCCTCAGGGTCACGTCGGCCTGGCCGCAGCCTTGGCAACCACCGCCGAACTGCAACACAGCAATGCCATCCTCGACCACTTCGATCAGGCTGACCTGGCCGCCGTGGCTGGCAAGACCGGGGTTGATCTCGGTTTGCAGGTAGTAGTTGATACGCTCGTTGATCGGGCTGTCGGCGTTGACCATCGGGACCTTGGCATTCGGTGCCTTGATGGTCAGCTGGCCGCCCATGCGATCGGTAGCGTAGTCGACCAGGGCGTCGTCCAGGAACGGCTCGCTGACAGCATCGATATAGGCGGTGAAGCTTGCCAGCCCCAGCGCGGTATCTTCAGGCTTTTCTTCGCCTGGCTTGCAGTAGGCGATGCACGTCTCGGCGTACTGGGTGCCAGGCTGGGTAATGAAAATGCGTATGCCGATGCCCGGAGTGTTCTGCTTGGAGAGCAGATCGGCCAGGTAATCGTGCGCGGCGTCGGTTATCTTAATGGCGCTCATGGAAGTTCCTCACAGACTTGCCCGCAGTTTACGCGAAACACCGTCAAAGGCAAAAGTCCTAGTAATTCTGTCGGGTTAGGGGAACCGCGACCGGTACTGCCCGGCGGCTATCCAGCCAGCCCTTGATACCGCGGTACAGACGCTTCTCGATCAGCACATAGCTGCCCCACGACGCCAGCGCTATCAACGGCACACAGGCGGCGAACACCGCGTACGGGCTCAAGCCGAAGTGCTCGCTGGCAAACCAGCCGCCGTACAGCACCAGCACATGAATCAGGTGTCAGAGGTTTTCGTAGCGGTTCATGTCCAGCACCCCGGACTCCACAGGGTCAGTTTCCTTGATGTAGGTACTCAGATCATGGAAATACTGCCAGAACTGCGGATGACTGCGACGAATACCCCAACGCTGGACGATCCGCTCGAATTGCTCAGAGGTTTTCGCCAGCTCCATGTCTTCAACGAATTCCGGCACATCGTCGGTGGAGAGGTTGAACATGAAGTTGGGGTAGCTGCTCATCACCCCCGGGTACATCGTCAGGGTGTCCAGGCCCGGCTGATAGCGGTAGGCCTCGCCAAGCATGAACGCCACGTTGCTGTGAGCACGGTTGCGCAGCAGGCTGTAGACCTCGCGCTTGCCGCTGCTGTCCTGTATCCGCAGCAGGGTGGCCTCGGGCAGCTGCTCGATCACCTTGAGCCCCGCCGCCGGGCGTGACACCAGCCGGCTCAGTGTCTGCTCGGCGTTGCGCAAGTCCTCGCTGACGTTCGGGCGCGAACAATAGGCTCCCTGGCAGCGGTTGATCGGGTCCGGTCGGGCGTTGAGGCTGGCACTGCGCGCAATCAGCTTGAGGCCAAAGTCACGCTTGGGGTTGTGCTCGTCCAGATTCAGGCCGGTGGGCGTGTCGGTGTCGATCTTCTCGTAGTCCAGCCACATCTTGATCTTGCCGCTGTTCTGGTACCAGTCGCTGAGGATCCTGCCGCGCCTGTCGGCCGGCATCAGGCGCAGGAAGTTGACCTCGGCGCCATTGCGGATCAGGTCAAAGTAAAGGCGAGTCTGAGCCTGATGCGCGACGTTACCGAAGACATCGAAGTTGACCGCCAGCTGGTAATAGGTGCGCTCGAACAGCGGGTAGTCGAACAGCCACATCGTCAGCGGCACATCGCCCACCAGGCCCTTGCTGACCGATGCGCTGTCGAAATGCCGGAAGATAGTCAGCAGCGCGTTGTCATTGCCGGCCCACAGGGTCGACCAGCTGGGCGGCGACAGTTCGGCATAGGCTTCGCGGCGCAGTTTTTCGTACTCGTTGCGCTTGTCCCGGTAGGCATGCCAGAGGCTCAGGATGCTGCCGACGTTGTCGATCTGCCCGGGCATCGCCAGCAATGGCGTGGCTTCGCCCCGGTAGTTGGCATCGGTGATGTAGCGGTCATGGGCCGGCTCCTGGAACAGCGCCCAGAAGTTGTCGCGGATCACGTCGGTGGCGATCTGCCCGCGGCAGACCGGCCCGCGGATAAAGGTGCGGACAAAATACTCGGCGTTGTCGAGCATGAACTGGTAGCGCGCCACGGCCGGGATGGCCTCGAAGGTCTCGAACGGGTTGGCGCGGTGCCGCGGGCCGTAGCCGGGCAGCGACGTGGCGTGCCAGTCGCCACTGTAGAACAGCTGCTTGACCCGCTTGAGCTTGTTCGGCCCCATGGGGTATGTAATGTGGGTTTTGTGCACGATCACGCCCTGCACCGGCATCAGGCGATAGTAGAAATCACTGCCTGGCTCGTCGTTGGGGCGGCGCGTGGCAATCAGGTCGACCGGCTTGCCACTGGGCGTGCGCGAACGCACCCACTGGAAGAAATGCCCGGGCTCGCCGCCGGTGAAGTGGATATGGGCCAGAAACAGGTGCTCGTACAGCCAGCGCCCGACCAGTGCTTCGGTGGAACCAGGCCGGTTGAGCAAGGCTTCCCAGTCGGCGATCTGCCTCGCTTCGGTGGCGCTCGGCTGGATCGGGTGGTACTCGACCGGCGCGCCGGCGGCGAGCCAGCGTTGCAAGGTTTGGTATTGGCCATCGGTCAGGCCGGTGACCGCCAGCGGCATGCCCTCTTTGGGGTGCGCGCCCGCGTAGGCGTCGAACTCGCCGGGCAGCGGGCAGAGGTTGTCGCGGTTGAGCCCCAGGACGATCTCTTCAGGCAGTTTGGCATTGGGCTGCAATGGCGTGCGGTGACCGAGCTCCAGCATCCGCGCCATCAGCGAGGCCTGGCTGGCCTGGTTGTCGAGCACTGAATAGAAACCCTTGTGGCGCCAGGCATCGGGGCCACTGGCGTCAAGGAACAATCGGGTCGGCGCTTCGGCGACACTGCGATCGCCCTTGTACACGGGCACCTTGGAAGCCCCGCGCGCCGCACCCTCGGCGCTGCCCAGGTTGAGCTGGCAGGCGGCGTCGTTGCAGGCGTGGCAGGCCACGCATTTCTCGGTGAAGATCGGCTGAATATCCCGGGCATAGGCAATAGCGGGGCGGGAAAGCGGGGTTTGCCCTAGCGCCAGGCTGCTAACAAGCAGCAAGGCCAAACTGGCAAGCAGGCGGTGCATGTGCCGGTGTCCTGAATGTGATGACGGTCAATTCTACCTTGGGGTCGCCCCGCTCAACATGAGCCAAATTCATGCAAATGCACAACAGGCTTAAAAAGCGCGCGGGTTTGTTATTATTCGCCTCTTTTCAGCATTCGCCCTACCAGGTAGCCCTATGTCCGATCGCAGCGCTCGTCTTAAAGCACTTCAGCAAGCCCTCAAAGAGCGCATTCTGATTCTCGATGGCGGCATGGGCACTATGATCCAAAGTTACCGCCTGGAGGAACACGACTATCGTGGCACACGCTTCGCCGACTGGCCGAGCGACGTCAAGGGCAACAACGACCTGTTGATCCTCTCGCGCCCGGACGTCATCGGGGCCATCGAGAAAGCCTACCTGGATGCCGGTGCCGACATCCTGGAAACCAACACCTTCAACGCCACCCAAGTGTCCCAGGCCGACTATGGCATGGAAGCACTGGTGTACGAGCTGAACGTCGAAGGCGCCCGCCTCGCTCGCCGCGTGGCCGATGCCAAGACCCTGGAAACCCCGGACCGCCCACGTTTCGTCGCCGGCGTGCTCGGCCCTACCAGCCGTACCTGCTCGATCTCCCCGGACGTCAACGACCCGGGCTTTCGCAACGTCACCTTCGATGAACTGGTGGAAAACTACACCGAGGCCACCCGCGGCCTGATCGAAGGTGGCGCCGACCTGATCCTGATCGAGACCATCTTCGACACCCTCAATGCCAAGGCGGCGATCTTCGCCGTGCAGCAGGTGTTCGACGAAGATGGCGTCGAGTTGCCGATCATGATTTCCGGCACCATTACCGACGCCTCGGGCCGGACCCTGTCCGGGCAGACCACCGAAGCCTTCTGGAACTCGGTGCGCCACGCCAACCCGATTTCCGTCGGCCTCAACTGCGCCCTGGGCGCCAAGGACCTGCGCCCGTACCTGGAAGAGTTGTCGACCAAGGCCGGCACCCACGTCTCGGCGCACCCTAACGCCGGCCTGCCGAACGCCTTCGGTGAATACGACGAAACCCCGGCAGAAACCGCTGCGGTGATCGAAGAGTTCGCCGCCAGTGGTTTTCTCAACATTATCGGCGGTTGCTGCGGCACCACACCTGCGCACATCCAGGCCATCGCCCAGGCGGTTGCCAAATACCCGCCGCGCGAGATCCCCGAGATCCCCAAGGCCTGCCGCCTGTCAGGTCTGGAACCCTTCACCATCGACCGCAACTCGTTGTTCGTGAACGTCGGTGAGCGGACCAACATCACCGGTTCCGCCAAGTTTGCCCGGCTGATTCGCGAAGAGAACTACACCGAAGCCCTGGAAGTGGCCCTGCAGCAAGTTGAAGCCGGCGCCCAGGTGATCGACATCAACATGGACGAAGGGATGCTCGACTCCCAGGCGGCCATGGTCAAGTTCCTCAACCTGATCGCGGGCGAGCCGGATATTTCCCGGGTGCCGATCATGATCGACTCCTCCAAGTGGGAAGTGATCGAGGCGGGCCTGAAGTGCATTCAGGGCAAGGGCATCGTCAACTCGATCTCCATGAAAGAAGGCGTCGAGGTGTTCAAGCACCACGCCAAGCTGTGCAAGCGCTATGGCGCGGCAGTGGTGGTGATGGCGTTCGACGAAGTCGGCCAGGCCGACACCGCCGCACGCAAGCGCGAAATCTGCCAGCGCAGCTACGATATTCTGGTCAATGAAGTCGGCTTCCCGCCTGAAGACATCATCTTCGACCCGAACATCTTCGCCGTGGCCACCGGCATCGAAGAGCACAACAACTACGCCGTCGACTTCATCGAAGCCTGTGCGTATATCCGCGATCACCTGCCCCATGCGCTGTCTTCGGGCGGTGTGTCCAACGTGTCGTTCTCTTTCCGGGGCAACAACCCGGTGCGGGAGGCGATCCACTCGGTGTTCCTGTACCACGCGATCCAGAATGGCCTGACCATGGGTATCGTCAACGCCGGCCAGCTGGAGATCTACGACGAGATCCCCAAGGCGCTGCGTGAGCGGGTCGAGGACGTGGTGCTCAACCGCACACCGGAAGGCACTGACGCCCTGCTGGCCATCGCCGACGACTACAAGGGCGGCGGCGCGGTCAAGGAAGTCGAGAACGAAGAATGGCGTTCGCTGCCGGTCGACAAGCGCCTGGAGCACGCGCTGGTCAAGGGCATCACCGCCTTTATCGTTGAAGACACCGAAGAATGCCGGCAGCAGGTCGCGCGCCCGATCGAGGTGATCGAAGGCCCGCTGATGAGCGGCATGAACATCGTTGGCGACCTGTTTGGCGCGGGCAAGATGTTCCTGCCCCAGGTGGTGAAATCCGCCCGCGTGATGAAGCAGGCTGTTGCGCACCTGATCCCCTTCATCGAAGAGGAAAAAGGCGACAAGCCTGAGGCCAAGGGCAAGATCCTGATGGCGACCGTCAAAGGCGACGTGCATGACATCGGCAAGAACATTGTCGGCGTGGTGCTGGGCTGCAACGGCTACGACATCGTCGATTTGGGCGTGATGGTGCCGGCAGAGAAGATCCTGCAAGTGGCGCGTGAAGAGAAGTGCGACATCATCGGCCTGTCGGGCCTGATCACCCCGTCGCTGGATGAAATGGTCCACGTCGCCCGTGAAATGCAGCGTCAGGACTTCCACCTGCCGCTGATGATCGGCGGCGCGACCACCTCCAAGGCGCACACGGCGGTGAAGATCGAGCCCAAGTACAGCAATGACGCGGTGGTCTATGTGACCGACGCCTCACGCGCGGTAGGCGTGGCCACGCAGTTGCTGTCCAAAGAGCTCAAACCCGGTTTCGTCGAACGCACACGCCTTGACTACATCGATGTGCGCGAGCGCACCGCCAAACGCAGCGCCCGCACCGAGCGCCTGAGCTACGAGCAGTCGATTGCCGCCAAGGCGACGTTTGACTGGAGCGAGTACCAGCCGGTAACGCCCACCTTCACCGGCGCGAAGGTGCTCGACAACATCGATCTCAATGTATTGGCCGAGTTCATCGACTGGACGCCGTTCTTCATCTCCTGGGACCTGGCCGGGAAATACCCGCGCATTCTCACCGATGAAGTGGTGGGCGAAGCGGCCACCGTGCTGTTTGCCGATGCCCAGGAGATGCTGCGCAAGCTGATCGATGAAAAACTCATCAGCGCCCGTGCGGTGTTCGGTTTCTGGCCAGCCAACCAGGTCGAGCATGACGACATCGAAGTCTATGGCGACGACGGCCAGCCGCTGGCGCGCCTGCACCACCTGCGCCAGCAGACCATCAAGCCGGACAACAAGCCGAACTTCTCCCTGGCCGACTTCGTGGCGCCCAAGGACAGCGGCGTGACCGACTACGTGGGTGGCTTTATCACCACCGCCGGCATCGGCGCCGAAGAGGTGGCCAAGGCGTATCAAAAGGCTGGTGACGATTACAACTCGATCATGGTCAAGGCTTTGGCCGACCGCCTGGCCGAAGCGTGCGCCGAATGGCTGCACCAGCAGGTGCGTAAAGACTACTGGGGTTATGCCAAGGACGAACACCTGGACAACGAGGCGTTGATCAAGGAGCAGTACCGCGGTATTCGCCCGGCGCCTGGCTACCCAGCCTGCCCGGACCATACCGAGAAGGCCACCCTGTTCCGTCTGCTCGATGGCACCGCCATCGGTGAGACAGGCCCCAGCGGCGTGTTCCTCACTGATCACTTCGCCATGTTCCCGGCGGCGGCTGTCAGCGGCTGGTACTTCGCGCATCCGCAGGCGCAGTACTTTGCGGTGGGCAAGGTGGATAAGGATCAGGTCCAGAGCTACTCCGCGCGCAAGGGGCAGGAGCTGAGCGTGAGCGAGCGGTGGTTGGCGCCTAATCTTGGGTATGACAACTGACCGACTCCAGTCGCCCAGGCAACTGGCGGAATGTAGGAGCACAGCTTGCTGGCGATAGATTCACCGCGGTGTGACAGATACACCGCGGTGCCTGCATCGCCAGCAAGCTGTGCTCCTACGAGCTGAAGTGCCCCGCCCTTTTTCGGCAGAAATAAAGATCGGTGTAGGAGCAAGGCTTGCGCAGGTGGTTCGGGGTTTGTCAGCAGTCTGCGTGGTGCTAGAGTCATATCACCAGCCCATCCGCGGAGCCGCTCATGGATGATCCCGCCAAACCCAAGCCCCCTACCCTCTGGCAAGTGCTGCACAGCGTCATTGCCGCTGCCTTCGGGGTGCAGAGTTCAAAGAATCGCGCCCGCGATTTCACCCACGGCAAACCCGGCCATTTCATCGCCGTGGGCGTGCTATTCACGGTTGTGTTCGTGCTGATTCTGATCGGCGTGGTCAACCTGGTGCTGCACCTCGCCCACGCTTGACGCACAACGCCCCTCAGGCTGTTGCTTGAGGGGCGTTGACTGCTTTGACGGCCTGTTACTGATGGCTGACCCAGAATACCGCTGTGCCCACGACCAGAATGATCAGAAACAGAATCGCCCACGCATCGACGCTGCTGTCACTCTTTCGTGCCTTGGTAGGATTGCCCATTGCATCGCCTCTTGTGATTTCTTGTCGGTGAATGCATGTCACGCCCTGAGTTAAGTTCAGCATTGCCCATAACTCAAGCGCGGGTATTACCTGTTCCAGAGCGCGGCGAGGCAAAAAGGTAAGAAGACGTATCACCCTTAGACCATTCAGTTCTTTGCATATATTCAAACTTCACTTTTGCGCATAACTCCAAACTGGTATCTTTCGCAGGCTCTGAAAAGAGTGCGCGGCCGTGCGCGCAGACAAGCTGTAACCAGCCTGAGAACAGGATCTATATGTACGTTTACGACGAGTACGATCAACGGATCATCGAGGACCGCGTCAAGCAGTTCCGGGATCAGACCCGCCGCTATCTGGCTGGGGAACTTAGCGAAGAAGAGTTCCGCCCGCTGCGCCTGCAAAATGGCCTCTATATCCAACGCTTCGCGCCCATGCTGCGAGTCGCCGTGCCTTATGGCCAGCTGACTTCGCGCCAGACGCGGATGCTGGCGAAAATCGCCCGCGACTACGACAAGGGCTACGCCCATATCAGTACGCGCCAGAACGTCCAGTACAACTGGCCTGCGCTGGAAGATATCCCGGACATTCTGGCTGAGCTGGCCACCGTGCAGATGCACGCCATCCAGACCAGCGGCAACTGCCTGCGCAACGTCACTACCGACCAGTTTGCCGGCGTCGCCGCCGACGAGCTGATCGACCCGCGCCCATGGTGCGAGCTGGTGCGTCAGTGGACCACGTTCCACCCTGAATTCGCCTACCTGCCACGCAAGTTCAAGATCGCCATCAACGGCGCTACCAGCGACCGTGCGGCCATCGAAGTCCACGACATCGGCCTTGAGCCGGTCCACAACGAAGCCGGCGAGCTGGGCTTTCGCGTGTTGGTCGGTGGCGGCCTGGGCCGTACCCCGGTGGTCGGCGCGTTCATCAATGAATTCCTGCCGTGGCAAGACCTGCTCAGCTACCTGGACGCCATCCTGCGCGTCTACAACCGCTACGGTCGTCGCGACAACAAGTACAAGGCCCGGATCAAGATCCTGGTCAAGGCGCTCACCCCTGAAGTGTTCGCTCAAAAGGTCGACGCCGAAATGGCCCACCTGCGCGGCGGCAGCACCACACTGACCGAAGCCGAAGTACAGCGCGTGGCCAAGCACTTCGTCGACCCGGCCTACAAATCCCTGGACGACTTCAGCGCCCAACTCACCCAACTGGATCAGGAACACCCAGGCTTCGCGCGCTGGCGTAGCCGCAACGTGCTGGCCCACAAAAAGCCTGGCTACGTTGCCGTGACCCTGTCCCTCAAGCCCACCGGTGTTGCCCCAGGCGACCTGACCGACAAGCAACTGGACGCTGTCGCCGACCTGGCCGACCGTTACAGCTTCGGCCAGCTGCGTACCTCCCACGAGCAGAACATCATTCTGGCCGACGTCGAGCAAAGCCAACTGCACACCCTGTGGCTGGAACTGCGCGAAAACGGCTTCGCCACACCGAACATCGGCTTGCTGACCGACATCATCTGCTGCCCTGGCGGTGATTTCTGCTCGCTGGCCAACGCCAAGTCGATCCCGATCGCCGAAGCCATCCAGCGCCGTTTCGACGACCTGGACTACCTGTTCGACATCGGTGAACTGGACCTGAACATCTCCGGGTGCATGAACGCCTGTGGTCACCACCACGTCGGCCACATCGGCATCCTGGGCGTGGACAAGAAAGGCGAAGAGTTCTACCAGGTGTCCCTGGGTGGCAGTGCCAGCCGCGACGCCAGCCTGGGCAAGATCCTCGGCCCCTCCTTCGCACAGGACGTGATGCCGGATGTGATCGAAAAGCTGATCGCCGTCTACGTCGAAAAACGTACCGAAGACGAGCGCTTCATCGACACCTACCAACGTATCGGCATCGACCCTTTCAAGGAGCGCGTCTATGCAGCGAATCATTAAGAACGACCAGATCGTCGACGAAACCTGGCACCTGCTGCCCAAGGATTTCAACTTTGACGAACTGAGCAACTGCGACGATTACATCGTGCCGTTGCAAATGTGGCGTGACCACGCTCACGTACTCAAGGCCCGCGATGGCGGCCTGGGTGTGTGGCTGGACAGCGACGAAGAAGCCGAAGAAATCGGCGAAGAGGTGCAGCACTTCCAGGTGATCGCGCTGAACTTCCCGGCGTTCACCGACGGGCGCAACTACTCCAACGCGCGCCTGCTGCGTGATCGCTACAGCTTCAAGGGCGAGCTGCGGGCCATTGGCGACGTACTGCGTGACCAGCTGTTCTACCTGAGCCGCTGTGGCTTCGACGCCTTCGCGATTCGAGCCGACAAGGACCCTGAAGAAGCGCTGAAAAGCCTGAAGGACTTTTCGGTGACCTATCAGGCAGCGACTGACGAGCCATTGCCGCTGTTCCGTCGCCGCTGATATTGCTCTAAAAGCATCGCCGCACCGCCGCGATGCATTTTCAGCCTGTAAAAATCAGCCAGAGATGCACTCGGTCGCCGCCGCTTGCACATCCCCCACCCGCAACGGCATGTTGGACATGCGCTCGCGCACCTTGATGCTGCTGCCGCCTGAGCGTTCAGTGATGTCCACCAGCGCCGCCGGTGACGACAAGAGTTTCTGCGGCACGATCACGCGCACACCATCCTTTTGCGATTCAATCACCGAAGGGTCGCGACTGTCCGCCAGCTTGTCGACCAGGCATTTGGCGTAGGCATCAGGTTCCTTACCGGAAATGACACTCATCGATTCATGACTCTGTTCGAGATCCGAAACATTCGCACAACCGGTCAGCGCCGCAGCCAGCGCCAGCAAAGCCCATCTCATCAAATGCATTCCCATCGGTAAAAAATCTCTGACAACCAAAAGGCAGGTTTGCTCCCTGAACAGGCCTATTTATCTTGCACCACCACGCAGCCACGGCTTTGGTCGCCGCCCCGTGGTATCTTTTGCCCTTGACCGCACCCTCGTTCCGGAGAGTTGAATGAAATTCGTACACCAGCGCGAGCACCTCAACGAAGACGATATCGTCGTCATCGAGTGCTCCCAGCGCTGCAATATCCGACTGATGAGCGATGCCAACTTCCGCAGTTTCAAGAATGGCGGACGGCATACTTATCATGGCGGCGCCTTCGACAAATTCCCGGCCAAGATCACCGCGCCCAGCACCGGCTATTGGAACATCACCATCGATACCGCCGGCACCAGGCTGTCCGATGTCGGCCGCAAAAGTACCTTTACCCATTCGATCAAGATCATTCGCCGCACATCCTCCAGGCTGTCCTGAGCCGCGGCCCCACTCACCCAGGCAGGTAATACCGTGACCGGCACCACTAAATACGTTGTGAAATACAAACTCGACGGCCAGCAACGCTTCGAGTTCGCCCAACTGGCCTCCGACTCCCAGGAACAAGCCAAGGCTGCCCTGGAGAAGATCCATGGCAACCTCGATGGCATCACCGACATTCGCGTGAGCAAGGCGCTCTAGGCTCATGCCATGACCCTGGACCTGTTCGCCGACAGCGACACCGAGCAACCCGCCCAGCGGATTGCCCTGGGGGCGCAGTCGTGGTTGCTGCGAGGCTTCGCCCTACCCTGGGTCGATAACTTGCTGCCGGCCCTGCGCCAGGTCCTGCGCCAATCGCCGCTGCGCCACATGGTGACGCCCGGTGGCTTCACCATGTCGGTGGCTTTGAGCAACTGTGGCGACTGGGGCTGGACCAGCGACCGCAGCGGCTATCGCTACAGCGCCATCGACCCCAGGACCGGGCGCCCCTGGCCACCGATGCCCGACGTGGTGCGAGCGCTTGCCCGCGCCGCGGCCAGTGACGCAGGTTTTGACGACTTCATCCCCGATGCCTGCCTGATCAACCGCTACGTGCCGGGTGCGCGCGTGTCCTTGCACCAGGACAAAAACGAAGCCGACTTCGCATATCCCATCGTTTCAGTGTCCCTCGGCCTGCCCGCGGTGTTCCAGTTTGGCGGCACCGAGCGCAACGAGCGGCCTCAGCGCGTGCCCCTGCTGCACGGCGATGTCGCGGTATGGGGTGGCGTCGATCGTCTGCGCTACCACGGCATTCTGCCGATCAAGGAAGGGCTGCACCCGGTCCTGGGCGCGCAGCGTATCAATATCACCATGCGCAAGGCCCATTAGCCCCCCTTCACGGGGCCCATTCCGTTTACAGGTCAATCGCTATATAGTTGCCTACATAGCGATTTCCCCCTGTCGGGCATGCACAGTGCGCCCGCCAACAGCCTCTGCGGAGCTACTTGATGAGTATGCGTGCCCCCCGTTTCGCTACCTTGGGCGTCACTGCCCTGTTCGCTGCAATGGCCTGCACCCAGGCGATGGCCGATGAGGTTCAGGTAGCGGTCGCTGCCAATTTCACCGCGCCCATCCAGGCGATCGCCAAAGACTTCGAGAAAGACACCGGGCACAAGCTGGTCGCCGCTTTTGGCGCCACCGGCCAGTTCTATACCCAGATCAAGAACGGTGCACCGTTCGAGGTGTTCCTCGCCGCTGACGACAGCATCCCTGTCAAGCTCGAAAAAGAAGGCGACACCGTTGCCGGTTCGCGCTTCACCTATGCTGTCGGCACCCTGGCCCTGTGGTCGGCCAAGGAAGGTTATGTCGATGCCAAGGGCGAGGTCCTGAAGAAAAACGACTACAAACACCTCTCCATTGCCAACCCCAAGGCTGCGCCTTATGGCCTGGCCGCCACCCAGGTGCTGGACAAACTGAAACTGACCGACGCCACCCGCAGCAAGCTGGTCGAAGGCCAGAACATCACCCAGGCGTTCCAGTTCGTCTCCACCGGCAATGCCGAGCTGGGCTTCGTTGCCCTGTCGCAGATCTACCAGAACGGCAAGGTCACCAGCGGCTCGGCCTGGATCGTGCCGGCCGAGCTGCATGACCCGATCAAGCAGGACGCGGTGATCCTCACCAAGGGCAAGGACAACCCGGCCGCCAAGGCGTTGATGGACTACCTTAAAGGTCCGAAAGCCACCGCCATCATCAAATCCTACGGTTACGAACTCTGATGCCGTTGGCCCCCGCGGACTGGGCAGCGATCTGGCTGACCTTAAAGCTGGCGTCGCTGACCACGCTGATCCTGCTGCTGATCGGCACACCGATCGCCTGGTGGCTGGCGCGCACCCGCTCATGGCTACGGGGGCCAATCGGCGCCGTGGTGGCATTGCCGTTGGTGCTGCCTCCCACGGTCATCGGCTTTTACCTGCTGCTGGTACTCGGGCCGCAGGGTGTTATCGGTCAACTGACCCAGGCCCTGGGCCTGGGGACGGTGGTGTTCAGTTTCACGGGGCTGGTGATCGGCTCGGTGATCTACTCGATGCCCTTCGTGGTCCAGCCGCTGCAGAACGCCTTTGCAGCCATTGGCGAGCGCCCGCTGGAAGTAGCCGCTACCTTGCGCGCGAGCCGCTGGGACACGTTTTTTTCTGTTGTTCTGCCGCTGGCACGGCCCGGTTTCATTACCGCGTCGATCCTGGGGTTTGCCCATACCGTGGGCGAGTTCGGTGTGGTGTTGATGATCGGCGGCAATATTCCGGAGCGAACCCGGGTGGTGTCGGTGCAGATCTACGATCACGTCGAAGCCCTGGAATATATGCAGGCCCATTGGCTGGCCGGTGCCATGCTGGTGTTTTCTTTTTTGGTGTTGTTGGCGCTGTATGGCAGCCGCCAAGGCAAATCCGCCTGGAGTTGAGCCATGGCTGCACAGATTCAAGCGCGCCTGCAAGTGGCCTTCCCGGACTTCGATCTGGACGTCGACCTGCACCTGCCGGGGCGCGGCGTGAGCGCCCTGTTCGGCCCTTCAGGCTCAGGCAAGACCACCTGCCTGCGCTGCCTGGCGGGGCTGGAGAAAGCCGACCAGGCCTATATCGAGGTCAACGGCGAGGTCTGGGAGGACAGCCAGCGCAAGCACTTCGTCGCGCCGCATTTGCGTGCCATCGGCTACGTGTTCCAGGAAGCCAGCCTGTTCCCGCATCTGTCGGTGCGCGGCAACCTGGAGTTCGGCTGGCGACGTGTCGCTGCGCAGCAGCGCAAGGTGAAGCTTGAGCATGCCTGCGAGTTGCTCGGCATCGGTCACCTGCTCGATCGCGCGCCGGGCAACCTGTCCGGCGGCGAGCGCCAGCGGGTAGGGATCGCCCGGGCGCTGCTGACCAGCCCGCGCCTGCTGTTGATGGACGAACCGCTTGCCGCCCTCGACAGCCAGCGCAAGCGCGAGATCCTGCCCTTCCTGGAGCGCCTGCACGATGAGCTGGAAATCCCGCTGGTGTACGTCAGCCATGCTCATGAGGAAGTGGCGCGGCTGGCCGACCATTTGGTGCTGATCGAACACGGCAAGGTCCAGGCCAGCGGCCCGATCGGCGAAACCCTGGCGCGGCTGGATCTGCCGCTGGCGCTGGGGGACGACGCCGGCGTGGTGATCGAGGGCCGCGTCTGTGCCTTCGATTCCACCTACCAGTTGCTGACCCTGGCATTGCCAAACAGTCAGTCCCGGATGCGAGTTGCTCACGCGGCCTTGCCGGTGGGCACAACGCTGCGCCTGAAGGTCCAGGCCCGTGATATCAGCCTCAACCTGCAACCGGATGGCCAGAGCAGCATTCTCAATCGCCTGCCGGTGGTGGTGACCGGCCAGCGCCTGGCCGACAACAGCGCCCACGTGCTGGTCAGCCTCGACGCCAACGGCACGCCGTTGCTGGCGCGGATCACCCGCTACTCCTTCGATCAATTGCACCTGCACACCGGGCAGACGGTCTGGGCTCAGATCAAAGCGGTGGCCGTGCTCGCCTGAGGGGACCGGCGGTCGTGAACCCTGTCCAATACCCTGCCGGCCAAACGACCATACAACAGGTACAACCGGAGAAATTGTCATGAGTAATCTCGATAAATCCGCCGTGGTAACCCGCGAACAATGGCTGATCGCCCGCAAGCAGTTGCTGCTGCACGAAAAGGCCTTCACTCACCAGCGCGACGAACTCAGCGCCGCCCGCCGCGCCCTGCCGTGGGTGAAGATCGACACGCCCTATCGCTTCAAGGGGGCTGATGGCGAGCTGAGCCTGGCGGACCTGTTCGCCGGTCGCAGTCAGCTGATCGTCTACCACTTCATGTTTGGCGAGGGCTGGGATGAGGGCTGCTCCGGCTGCTCGTTTCTGGCCGACCATTTTGATGGCGCCAACCTGCACCTGGCCCACCATGACGTGTCGCTGGTAGCGGTGTCCCATGCGCCGTTTGCCGAGTTCCAGGCGTTCAGGCAGCGCATGGGCTGGAAGTTTGCCTGGGTCTCGTCCCATGGCTGTGATTTCAATCACGACTTCCAGGTGTCAGCCAGCCCTGCGGAGCTGGCCGAAGGCACCTTCAGTTACAACTACGAAACGGCTAAAGCCGAAGCCGAAATGCCGGGGTTGAGTGTGTTTTACCGCGACGATAACGACGATATTTTCCACACCTATTCGACCTACGCGCGGGGGCTGGACCTATTAGTCGGCGCTTACAATTTTCTGGATTTGATGCCCAAGGGGCGTAACGAAGGCGAGATCATGGATTGGGTTCGGCATCATGATCGGTATGAGAATGCGAAAGAGAAGACGGGCTGTCATTGAATGAAGCGCTGGATTCATGGGCGGCAGGCCGGGCGAATCGACAAGCCTTGGCGGACGCGATAGCGTGGAGGTTTCCCTGCCGTTCAAGGAGTTCACCGTGGCCATCACCATTCGCCCGGCAACCCGCGCCGACGCCGAGCAAATCCTGACCTTTATCACGGACCTTGCAATCTTCGAAAAGGCCGAGGAACACGTCATCGCCACTGTGGCCGACATCGAGCGAAGCCTGTTCAGCGAGCAGGCCACTACCCACGCCCTGATGTGCTACCAGGGCGATCAGCCGGTAGGCTTCGCGGTGTATTTTTTCAGCTACTCCACCTGGCAAGGGCGCCGGGGGCTGTATCTGGAAGACCTCTATGTAGCGACCGAACACCGGCGTTGCGGGGCCGGTAAAGCCTTGCTGCGTCGCCTTGCACAGCTTGCCTGTGAGCACGATTGCGGGCGTTTCGAATGGAGCGTACTGGACTGGAATCAGCCGGCCATCGACTTTTACGAGTCCATCGGTGCCCAGGCGCAGGATGAGTGGGTGCGCTACCGTCTGGACGGTGAGCGGCTGAAGCAGTTTGCCCAGTCCTGATATCGGATCAAGTCAACAGTGCTATCAATATGAATATCAACAAGCTGCATAAACAATGAAATGCCGGATCGTGCAATTCGCCTGACCGGGGCAGTTGAAGGCGGGTTTTCTGCATCGCCAGCGTGTGGAAGATCGTGAACGTTAAGATCTGACAAATGGAGATGTAGGAATTTTCCTATTTCTTATAGGAAGTTTTCCTTCATCCTATACTGCGAATACCCAAAATGGAGAAATCGCCTTAAGGTATGCGGCCTATCCCACCCCACAGGTGCCCGCATCGCTTTCAGGCACTGTCAAGGAGCCATTGATGCACAAGGCACTCATCGTCGACGACCACCCCGTGATCCGGCTCGCCGTCAGAATGCTGCTTGAGAACAAGGGTTATAAAGTGGTTGGCGAAACCGGCGATGCCGCTGGTGCTATCCAACAAGCCCGCGAAACCAGCCCGGACGTCGTCATTCTCGACATCGGCCTGCCCGGCGTCGATGGACTGGAAGTCATCGACCGGCTGAAACGGCTCGATCACCCGCCCCGTATTCTGGTGCTGACCGCCCAGGAACCCGCCCTTTATTCCAAGCGCTGCCAGCAAGCAGGCGCGGCAGCCTTTGTCAGAAAAGGTGAAGACCTGGAAGAGTTGCTGGGCGCTCTGCGTGCGGTGATGTCCGGCTACAGCTGCTTCCCTGACCTGATGAATTCACCGCGTACACGCAGCCGCAAGCTTCACAGCGAAGAACAACTGTTCTCGACCTTGTCGAATCGGGAGATGGCGGTGCTGGAGCAGTTGGCCAAGGGACTGTCCAACAACGCCATCAGCGAAGTCATGCACCTGAGTCCGAAAACCATCAGCACTTACAAGACCCGCATCATGGAGAAACTGCAGGTCAACTCGCTGGTTGAAATGGTCGATATGGCCAAGCGTCTGTCGCCGATCTGATCCTGCATGCCAATCCATCGGATATGCACTGTGCTGCTCAGTGGCTGCCTTGTGCTGGGGTGGGTCGGCGCAACTTTCGCCCAAGCCCCACAAGACCGACAACTGCTGGCGCGCCCCGGTGTCGGCAGCGAACGGCCGGCGCTCAACGCCGCCGATCACCAGTGGCTCAGGCACAAAGGGGTGCTGGTACTGGGCGCCTCCGCACCGGACTACCCACCGTTCGACATCACTGTCAGCCAATCGGAATATGAAGGCTTGACCGCCGATTATGCCGGCCTTGTGGGTGAACGTCTGGGCGTGCGTATTGAAGTGCGACGTTTCGCCAGTCGCCGCGAGGCGATTGATGCCCTGCACACAGGCAGCATCGACATGCTGGGCAGTTCCAACAGCTTCGAGGCGGCGGACGCGAACCTGGTCCTGAGCCAGCCTTATGCCGAAGACCAGTCGGTGATCGTCACCCCGGCCGGCATGCCGCGCCACCCCAATGACCCACTGGCCGACGATACCCTGGCGATGGTCGATCATTATTTGCCGGCCTCCGATGTCCGGGCGCTGTATCCACAGGCCCGACTGCAGCTCTACCCGTCCATTCAGGCCGCCCTCGCCGCCGTTGCCTACGGCACCGCGGACGTCTATCTGGGCGATGCCATCAGCTCCGATTACCTGGTCAGCAAAAACTTTCTGGACAGCGTTCGCCTGTCCCATTTCACCCGCCAGCAGCACAAGGCCTTCGGTTTTGCCTTGAACCGCGATACCCCTGAGCTGCTGCGCCTGATTAACGGCGCTTTAGTCAGCATCGGCGAAAGCGACCGGCTGAATATCCTGCGCCGCTGGAGCGGCGGCAGCACCAGCATGTTGATGAGCAATACCGCGCTGCACCTGAACCCCAGGGAGCGCGACTGGATTGCCGATCACCCGGTGGTGCGGGTCGTCATCAACGAAAGCTACGCACCTTTGACGTTTTTCGACGCCGACCAACGATTTCGTGGCATCACCGCCGATGTGCTGGAGCAAATCAGCTTGCGTACCGGCTTGCGCTTCGAGGTGATCCGAGCCGCTTCGGTGCAGGCCATGATGACCGCGTTGGCGCAAGGCAAGGCCGACCTGATCGGCGCCCTGAACCGCAGCGAGCGCCGCGAGCAGGTGCTCAGTTTCACCCGCCCTTACCTGGCCAACTCGTTTGTGCTGGTCGGCCGTCAGGATGGGCGCCAAACCGTGACGCTTGAGCAGTTGCAAGGCAAGCGCCTGACGCTGGTGAGCGGCACGCCATTGACTGGTTTTCTTGAGCGGCATTACCCCACCATCACCCTGATCGAAGCGCAGAATGCCCTCGACGCCATGGAGCAAGTGGCGCAAGGTCGGGCGGATGCCGCGATCAATACGCAAATCAGCGCCAGTTACTTTATCAATCGCCTGTTCAAGGATCGCCTGCGCATCGTCACCACCGTGGGCGATATGCCGGCCACAGCGGCCTTTGCCACTCGCCACGATGCCACGCAGCTGTTGGCCATCCTCGACAAGACTCTGCTGGCGATCGCCCCGGATGAAATGACTCAGCTGGCCAATCGCTGGCGAACTAACGCGGTCATCAACGACAGCCTGTGGCGCAACTACCGCTCGCTGATCCTGCAGATTCTGGTCGGGGCTGGGGTTTTGCTGCTGGCCTTCCTGATCTGGAACACCTGGTTGCGCAAGCTCAACCGTGAGCGTGCACTGCTGCTGGAGGAACTGCGCCAGGCCAAAGAGCGGGCCATTGATGCCAGCCGCGCCAAGACCACCTTTCTGACAACCATGAGTCACGAAATCCGCACCCCCATGAATGCGGTGATCGGCCTGCTGGAAATGGCCCTGAAAAAGGCCGATCAAGGCCAGCTCGACCGGTTCGCGCTGCAAGTGGCGTTCGATTCGGCCAATGGCCTGTTGGCGCTGATTGGCGACATTCTCGATGTCGTGCGCATCGAGTCCGGGCACATGTCCCTCAACCCCGAGCCTGCCGATCTGCGCACCACCGTGCAGGCCGCCGCACGGGTGTTCGAAGGCAATGCGCGGCTCAAGGGCGTGCCCCTGATTGTCGATATCGAGCCGGGGCTGCCTGAAAGCGTGCTGATCGATCCGCTGCGTTTCAAGCAGATCCTTTCCAACCTGTTGAGCAACGCGCTCAAGTTCACCGAGCAAGGGCAGGTGCGCGTCGTGGTGCGCGGTCAACACTCAGACAATCCCGATCAGCTGGAGCTGATGGTGTTGATCGAAGACACCGGCATCGGCATTTCTGCCGCGGATCAAGCGCGACTGTTCAGCCCCTTTGCACAGGCTCAAGGCCCTGCCGCACGCCAGGGCACCGGCTTGGGTCTGGTGATCAGCCGAACGTTATGCGAAATGATGGGTGGCCAGCTGACCTTGCAGAGCACCCTGGGCAAAGGGACGCGGGTACGACTGCACCTGAGCGTGCCGGTGAGCAGCGCACCTGCCGGCGAGCAGGCACTGGCCGCAGAGGCGCCCGGCGCCTGCCTGAACGTGTTAGTGGTGGACGATTACCCCGCCAACCTCATGTTGCTGAACAAGCAACTGAGTTTTCTCGGCCATCGGGTCAGTGAAGCGACCGACGGAGCGCTGGGGCTTGCCGCCTGGCGCAGCGGGTATTTCGATGTGGTCATTACCGATTGCAACATGCCGGCCATGAGCGGCTACGAATTGAGCCGGGCCATCCGGGCGCAGGAGCACACCGAGGGTCGCAAGGCATGCCTGATTCTGGGCTTTACCGCCAATGCCGTGCCTCAGGAACTCGAACGTTGCCAGGCAGCGGGCATGGACGGTTGTTTGTTCAAGCCGATCGGCCTGAACGAGCTGAACCGCCACCTCAATGCGTGGGTGCCGATGGCGCAGGGCTCACCCGACGCGCCATCGGGCGAGGTACTGGATCTGGACCAGGTGCGCCAACTGAGCCTGGGGGATCCGCAACTGGTCGAGCGGCTGCTCAAGGAAATTGCCCGCAGCAATCAGGAAGAACAGCACGCCTTGCTTGCTCTCACACAGGCGCTGGACCTGCCTGCCCTCGCCGAGTTGGCCCACCGGATCAAGGGTGGGGCACAGATGCTCAAGGCCAAGACCATCGTTGCTCAATGCGATGCCCTTGAACTCGCCTGCAGAGCAGGCTTGCCAAAGGCCGATATCGAAAATATGAGCCAAGCGCTGCAAGCAAGTTTGGTAGACCTGGCTGCACAACTGACGCGTCAGCTGCAGGAGACCGCCTAGGAGCCTGTCGGACTTGACCACGGCAAGAGGGAGACTGTAGATCCGGAGCAAGGCGTTTTCTGACGAGGCGCCGCTCCTTTCCCCACGAGTTGATGGGCGCGGTACTGGAGCGGCGTGTTTGCGCGCCTGAGCCTCTGGGGGGCTGCCGTCAGGGCGCACTTTTCTACCGGTTATACCGTGCGCAGCACATGCAAGCGTTTGATGTTCCAGGCCATGGTCACCAAACTCCATTCAGTCCGCGCATGCTCATCTGCCGACAACCCATTACCCGCTTGATGATGCCAAACACTGGCTCGACCGTTTGCTTGCGCAGCTTGTACAACGCTCGGCCATCTTGCGTGCTCAGGCGATGGGCCATTTGTTCGACCGGGTCACTTCGTCTGCGGTGGCGGGCAAGGCCGCAATGCGCTGCAGCGCAGGAACCACTTCGCGCTTGTCATTGCAGGCCTGAGTGACATGTTGCGTGACCACCAGCATCGTCTCAACATCCACCCCGGCTTGAGAGATCGCCGAGGGCGGAATGACGGGTAGAGCTGAACCTGCCTTAGCCGACGAGATCTGTTGACGACCCATTCGCGCCCAAGCGCACGCAACAGTGCGGTTGCCGACAGCGCGGCCGCCAAGCTCAAGGTTCAAGACTTGCATAAACGCTATGGCGAACATGAGGTGCTCAAGGGCGTTTCGCTGAACGCCAGAGCCGGTGATGTGATCATCCTGTTCGACGAACCGACCTCGACGCTCGACCCCGAGCTGGTCGGCGAAGTGCTCAAAGTCATACAGACGCTGGCCGAGGAAGGTCGTACCATGGTCATGGTCACCCACGAAATGGGTTTTGCCTACGAAAAACTGTCATCGCTGGTGCACCTCACGCCCAGGCCCTGCCTGGAACGGGTGCGCAAGCTCGAACGGCGTGGAGTGATTCGTGGTTACGGGGCGATCATCGATGTGCAGATGGTTTCCCCGGGGCTGTCGCTGCTGGTGCTGGTCGCCCTCTCCAACCAGAGCGGGCGTGCAGCCCAGAAAGCCTTCGAAGCCTGCGTCAAGGCCTGCCCGCAGGGGCTCCCTGGTAGTTTTGAGATCCTGCACCCCGCGGAGGAATACCCCATGCCAACCCCCACCTATGAACTCCTCGAAGTCCCCGGCGGCAAGCCGATCAAGCTCTGGACCCACGGCGTGCCTGTCGAGCCCGAGGCCAGGGCCCAGCTGATCGCCACTGCGAAGATGCCCTTCATCTTCAAGCACCTGGCCGTGATGCCGGATGTGCACCTGGGCAAGGGCTCGACCATCGGCAGCGTGGTCCCGACCGTCGGCGCGATCATCCCGGCCGCCGTGGGTGTGGACATCGGTTGCGGCATGATCGCTGCGCGCACCTCACTGACCGCCGCCGACCTGCCGGACAACCTGAGTCGTCTGCGCAGTGCCATCGAGAATGCCGTGCCCCACGGGCGCAGTTTCGGCCGAAACAAGCGCGACACGGGAGCCTGGGACAACGTACCCGGCTCGGCGGAGCATGCCTGGAGAGCGCTGGCCGGGCGCTTCAAGGCGATCACCGACAAGTACCCGCGCCTGGAAAAAACCAACAACCGCCAGCACCTGGGCACCCTGGGTACCGGCAACCATTTCATCGAAGTCTGCCTGGATGAAGCCAACCGTGTCTGGTTCATGTTGCACAGCGGTTCACGCGGGGTCGGCAACGCCATCGGCTGCCTGTTCATCGAACTGGCCCAGGCCGACATGCGCCAGCACATCGCCAACCTGCCCCACCGCGACCTGGCATATTTCGAGGAAGGCAGCCGGCACTTCGCCGATTACGTGGAGGCCGTCGGCTGGGCCCAGGATTTCGCCCGGCAGAACCGCGCCTTGATGATGCACGCGGTCATCGGCGCGGCGCGCCAGGTCATAGCCAAGCCCTTCGATGCCGAACTCGAAGCGGTGAACTGTCACCACAACTACGTGCAACGGGAGCGGCATTTCGGCCGGGAGGTATTGGTCACCCGCAAGGGCGCGGTGTCGGCGCAAAAGGGTGAACTGGGGATCATCCCGGGCTCCATGGGCGCCAAGAGCTTCATCGTCCGCGGGCTAGGCAACGAGGAGTCGTTCTGCTCCTGCAGCCACGGCGCGGGCCGCGTCATGAGCCGGACCCAGGCGAAAAAGCTGTTCACCGTCGCCGACCAGATCCGCGCCACCGCGCATGTCGAGTGTCGCAAGGACGCTGACGTGATCGACGAAATCCCGATGGCCTACAAGGACATCGACCGCGTCATGGAAGCCCAGCGCGAGCTGGTGGAAGTCGTGCACACCCTGCGCCAGGTGGTGTGTGTAAAGGGATAGTTGAGCGCTGTCTCAGGCGTCCTTCGCAGCAGACAACCGTTACACCTTCCGCACAGGACCCGGGTACTGCGCGACCATTGCATCAGCCGTCAGCAGCGTTATGCCCTCAACCATCGCCTGCGCCACCAGGATGCGGTCAAACGGGTCCTTGTGTATGGGCGGCAGACCATCTATGGCGACAGCATGCTCGCTAGCGATTGGCAATTCGCTATAGCCGTTATCCAGCAGACCCCGACGTAGAACAGGTGGCTGGTGACACGGCGGGTCGCCGTGGCCGGGGATGTCCTGAAAATCTTCAGCGCGTGACCAGTGGCCATCGATTGATGGAACGATAGCGCTACCAGGGTTTCTAACGAGAGTTATCTTGGTGAACGTCCACTCGAGGTTTGTATGGATATCAAAACCCCTCGCACGCCCGAAAAACCTGACCCCAATGCACCGGACCATCTGCCCAGCGGCGTGGCCCTGAATGATGCCGACGACGCCGAAGAACCCGAAGTCCTGCCAGAGGACCCGGACATCGCCGGCGATGACGCCTCCGAAGAGCCCGGCTAGCTTTCCTCTCGCCGGGCTTTTTCCAGCAACTCGATGACTTCCTCGTCGGTGGTTTGTTCGAAGTGCTGGTAATGCGCGCCGACCGCCCCAAACCACGAAGGTACGACCGGGCAGACCAGCTCGTCGACCAACGGTCGCAAGCTTTCGAGGCTTTCCCGGGGCCCGACGGGAACGGCAAGGATCAGGCGCTTGATTTGCAACCCCGCCAGCGACATCAGCACGACCCGGGCGGTATTACCGGTCGCGACGCCGTCGTCGACGACAATGACGTCCCGCCCCGCGAGCAGGGGTGACCGTCGATTGCCACAATAGACCGCACGGCGCCGGCGGATTTCCTCCAGTTGCCGCTCTTTCTCGGCCTCGAACCAGCGCGGCGACATGCCCATCGAGTCGAGCATGATCTGATCGACGACCCAGATCGGTTCGGGACCATCGACGATAGCACCGATGGCGAACTCTTCATGACCGGGGGCGCCGATCTTGCGCGACAGAATGACGTCCAGCGGCGCCTTGAACGCCATGGCGATCTCATAGGCCACCGGCACGCCGCCCACGAGGCAGCGCCAGTACCAGGGGTGTTTCGGTCACCAGCGGGCGCAGCGCTTCGACAAGCGCCTTGCCGGCCGCCCGGCGATCCCTGAACGCCGGAGCAAACGATTGATAGGAATGCATGCTCACACTCCAAACGGAAAGGTATCCTCTTCCAGGCTTGTGATGTGCGGCGCGGGTAACGGCGTCACCGCACGGGTTTTTTCAATCCAGATATACGCATCGAACTGCTCGGCCAGGAGCGCTTCGAAATAGTGGCTTTTGCGCTCGGACTCAGGTCGGTAGATAACGCCGATCGCGCGTTCGAGCAGCACCTGGGACAAGGCTTCGCGCAGTTTGCCGCGTGAAAGGTCGCGCCAGTCGGTCAGCGAGGCGCTCACGCCAGCCTTGAGAAACTGCTGCTCCCAACTGTCGGCCCGCGAGGGCAGGACCTTCTTGACCCGCACCTCGCCATCCCAGTCATCGGCCGCGGCAACTTCACCGCGATCAGTGCCCATACCGATCAATACCGCATCGCGGCCAAAGGCCAATCGGCAAAGTTGCCCGATATTGAGCTCGCCTCTCCAGCCCATCGAGGTGGCCGCTGCATTGCCGATATGTGAATTATGCGCCCATACGACGGCCCTGGCATCGTTGCCCCGATGGTCGAGCAAGGCCCGCAAGGTATCGAACATATGCTGATCGCGCAGGTTCCACGAGGCTTTGGAGCTGCGGTAAATCGCCCGGTAGTATTGTTCGGCAGCGCGCACCACGCGGGCATTCTGGGTAGCGCCGAAAAAGGCCTCGTCGTCCTCGATGAAACGCCCGAGCCGTTCGCCCAGCAAGCTGTTCAACTGGTCGACCACCGCTTGCTCGCAGGGCATTTCACCCAGGCGCTCGACGAAATGACCATACAGCGCCGGATCGTCCTGCCAGGGCGTGAGGCAGCCGTAGCGATGGCGGGCTTCATGGGCCAGCTGCGGGTCGATTCGCTCCAGGTAGCCGAGCACCTCGGCAATCGAGTTGCGCATGCTGTAGACATCCAGACCACGGAACTCGACGTGCTGCCCCGGCGGCAGTGCGCGGTTGTGGGCATGCAGCCAGCGGGCGAACCTGTCCATGTCGGTATTGCGCCACATCCACACCGGAAACCGGGTGAACGCCTTGTGTTTCCACGCCGATGGCCCCAGCCCGCGCACGCAACGGTCGATCTGGCCGGCGTCGGGCCAATCCGCTTCGACCGCCACGATCGAAAAGCCATGGCGCTCGATCAACCGCTTGGTAATGGCTGCCCGGGTACGGTAGAAATCCGAAGTCCCGTGGCTGGCTTCGCCGATCAACACCACCCGGGCATCACCGTAGCGATCAAACAGCTTGCCGAAGTCGAGGCTGTCCAGGGCTGGCAAGGATTCGGCGTATTGCTTCAACAGGGGGGTAATCACAGCCAGGTCACCCTCGTTGCGACGATGGGAGAAATGCTGCAGCGGGTGCCGGGCTCGCGAGTTCATCGAAGTCCACCTCAAGGACGAGCAATGATGAACGGAAGACTTTCCCGCACGCCCAATGTTCCGCTCAATCGACCAACGTCATCGATCGAGCGGCGCCGTCAGACCAGCGGGGCGATGGATGCGACGGTCGCCTTGTGTTCACCGCGCTGCATGACCTCGACAATGATCGGTACAGGCGTCATCAGGTGGGTGCGCATCATGGCCGTGGCGCGCAGTGCATCGCGCGCAAGAATGGCCTCGACCAACGCGGCATGCTCCTTGCGCTTGAGTTCCAGGGCTTCTTCGGAGAACACCGTTTGGGTCAGCCACAAATGGCGGTAGCGCTCGGCCTGATCGAACAGATAGCCGCGCGCCTGCAACAGGTGCTTGGAACCGCAACCGGCGGCGATGGCGGTATGAAAGGCCTTGTGCCGCTCGTCCCAGACATCGAGTACCTGCTCGCGGGTTTTCACATCCATGACTTTCGAGAGCGTATGGGACTGCGCCAGGATCTGCGCCTCCCAGGCGTCGTCGCCACGCTCGATGGCCAGGCCGACGATCATCGCTTCCAGGTTGGCGCGGGCGTCATAGATGTCCTGCATTTCCTGCAAGGACATGGGCGCGACCCGGTAGCCCTTCTGGCTGATCACCACCACCAGGTGCTCTGCCACCAGTTGCGACAGTGCTTCGCGCAGCGGTCCGACACCCAGGTCATAGCGCTCCTTGAGCCCGCTCATGAGGAGTTTTTCACCGGGCTTGAACACGCCACGGATGATGTCCCGCTTGAGCCGCTCATACCCACTGATTGCAGAGCTCTGCCTGGGGGTGAGGCTATCCAAAGTTGCTGCTCCTGAAATCGTCGAAGCGCCAATCATACCCAAACATCTACCAGCCGAAAAACATTAGACGAAAGTATATTTTGTCGCCTATAAACAAAAATGTAGACATTTTTAATTGATAGCGATATTTTTTGTTCCATGCCTGATCCAGATCAACCCTGGAAGGCGCCAATCACTACCTTCTGCCCAGGAATCGCCGCCATGAACGCCTTTACTCAGATTCAGGACCTTGTGATGCCGCTGCCATCGCAGAGCAAGGGCTTCACCCTCACCCCCTCCAGCCAGTCGCCGCGCCTG
>NZ_JAAAMT010000038.1 GCF_009905435.1 Pseudomonas sp. R5(2019) | reverse complement strand
TATCCGCGAATCCATTCACCGCGGTTTTTCTGGCATTGCGCGGTGCCTTCATTCGCGGCGGTCCGGCGATCCGGTAAATCCGCTCCCACATAGATCTCGCCTTAACTGACTGGCATTGAGGCTTGCCCGCGATGAAGACACCGCGTTGTATCAGCAACACAGCGGCGCCTGCATCGCGGCGGTTCGGCGCTCCGACAAGCCCGGCTCCTACATAAGTCGAGTCCCGCAGGTAGATTTGGGTTTGTCAGCAGTCTGAATCACGCCATGGAAGGCGGGCTTGCGATCGCTTGTTGCAACTGCAGCGTTTTAACGGGTGAACAATTTCTCCAGCTCGCGAAGCCGCTTGCCAAATTCCTCGACCAACTTTTTCAGCTGTTCGAACATTTCTCTCAATTGGCTCAGCTCATCGGCGGGCCTGGTCGCAGGCACGCTTTGTTGCTCCGCCACCAGGTGGACGTCGGCGCGCATGAAGGTGCTTTGCTTGCCGTCGCTCACCACGCTGAACAGCTGGTCGTTGTTGTAGAACCGCTGTTCATCATCGTTCGCGGCCAACTTGTCTTGCGCGTCATAGCGGTAGACCGATGGCGCAGCCCTGCCTGGCTCACGGACTGTCATCAATCGGTTCAGGTTGTCGTATTCCAGCGTACGCCCCGCCTCATCGGTCGTCAGGTTGCCGTTGAGGTCATAGGTCAGTCGAATTTCGGCCGGGTAGCCATAATCCACCTGGTTGTTGGTCACCCGGGTCAGTTGCGCCGGATCCTTCAGGTTTTCAAAGAAGTATCGCGCCCGATTTTGCACCTCTTGACCCCCGTTTTCAAAAACGGTGATCACGGTCGTGATGTTGTCGAGCTCATCGAAGCGGAACACCTGCTCCTTGATTGCCTGACCATACGGATCAATCGGCTTTTCACTTCCCTCGCAGGTGTAGCTGACCAGGCGATCGCGGTTGTCGTACCCGTACGTCTCGTCACGCAGGACTGTGCCCCCCTCAACCAGGGTGCGTGTCAACAACCTGTCGCCATGGTCGTAGGTTTGAGTCATCGTTTGAATCGAGCCACCGAAATCAAACTGGCGCTCGATTTCACGCCCGAACTCATCGTGTTTCAAGCGGGTGACCAGTTGCTGGCCACTGTCATGGGTCGTCACCGTGTCGGTGAGGCCGAGCGAATCGTAGGTAATCCCGGTGGTGGTGGTGCCCAGTACCGTCTTCGACAACCGGCCGGCGGCGTCATACTCATGGCGCTGGGTTTGGCCGAGCACGTCGGTGTAGCCCAGCGGTTTGCCCAGCAAGCTGTAGCGGTACGCCATGGTGTACTCATCGCCGCCTTGGGTACGCTTCTCGGTTTTGCGCTCGCCATTGCTGTAATACGTGAGTTCGAGCGCCACGCCGTCTTCGACACACGTCAACAACCTGGCATTCTTCGAATCATACGCATAGGTCGCCTTGCTGTTCGGTTTACGTCGCTCAACAGGCTCCTGATGCAATCGCGGAGTGTAGTCGTATCCCACGATTGAGCCATCCGGTTTGGTCACGATGGAAGGCTGGCTCAGGCCTTGTTCATACTCAAACCGCTCTTCCCGCCCGCCTGTTTTCGCTGACGTTCTGAGGTCCAGACCGTTGAACGTTTGACACCCGAGCTCTTTGTTATTGACGCTGATTTTGGTTGGCAGGTCCTTGTCGCTGTGATCAGCATATTCGCGCCGTACCACGGCCAAGTCTGGAAGCGTCTTGCTCACTTCACGATCGAACTCGTCATACCCATACCGAGTGACATAGGCAGTTGCTGTATTAACGCCTTCCAACGATTGGCTCAAGCGCCCCAGGCCATCACGGCGGCTTTGGGTACGACTGATCTTTGTCTCTGCAACATCGTAACGCTCGACCAGGACTTCTTCCCCGAACAGGTCTAACCGCGTCACGGTTTTACCGCTGCGGACTCGGCCGTCGCTTGATTCCTGCCAACTGGTCTTGATCGGTGCGCGGTGATCGGTACTTCCCAGCGGGTCGGTTTCTTCGAAGCTTTTGACGCCATCCGGGCCAATGGCGCACCGCTGCTCGCCCCATTCGTCATACAGGAATTCAGTGGTCAATTGCTCTGAAAATTCATCCCCAATGTCCTTTACTGTCTCTTTGACCAATTGGCCAAGGGCGTTGTAAACGGCGGAATAGATGGGTCGAAGCGTCCCGTTTCGGGCCCCCGGGTCCTTATCGTCGCGCAGCTCTTCGACCACGCGGGCCAGGCCGTCAAATCTGCTGACCGTCGGGACCTCGTTGACATCGACCACCGTCTGAGTGGCCTGTTCACCCGCACCTGCGCACAGGGTGTAGGCGAAGGTGCGAAAGGCTTCATAGGCAGTGCCCGGTGCAACGGTTTCTTTCGTCACCCGGCCCAGAAAGTCATACTCGTACTCAATCTGCACGTCGTTATCGTCGTACTCGATTTTTGGATGCCCCGTTCTGATGACATCGCGGGTGGTCATCACTTTCGTTTTGCCATCAAACCCCTCCACCGTCAGGACTGTTTCCAACAGCGGATGACCGTCTTGGCTATCGACGCGGCTGTAGGCGTAGAACATTTTGGTAGGGTTGTTATTCAAGGTGACTTTTTGCTCGCTGATACGGCCATGCACGTCCGGTTCAGCCGGTTTTTCGATATAGGACAGCTCCGTACGCTTGAGCTCTTTGGTACCCGCACTCAAGATCTGGCGCTCTTCGGCGATCCAGTCAAATTGACCACTGCCGTTGACAGGGGGCACAGCCTTGTAACGGTATTCCGTCTTCAGGGTGGGCGCACCGGTTTCGCCCGAGGTGGCGGGGGTGACCGTAAGGCTTTTCAAGTGGCGAATAAAGCCATGCGGGTCCTCAGGACAACCGTCTGAAGCTGATTTTGGGTACCACTCACGGGTTTCGATAACACCGTTGGGTTTTTCTTCCCGCGTCGGGTTGCCTTCGCTGTCATATTTGTAGGTAGTGGTTTCACTGCGCGGTCGTGTCGAATCGCTGAGCGACCAGCGCTGAATGGTGGTGAGGGGCAGTTGGCAATGAGGCGCTTGCTCGTTGATCGGACGCGTGGGGAGCAAGTCGTAGGTGTTCAACACCGTATGCGCCTTGTCACCTTGCACGGTTTTCTCCGAGATCAACAAATGCAAGCGGTTGAAGTCACGCACCACGGTACGCACGGGGGCATCGTTTTCAAACAGATGCTCTTCGACGCTGTAAACGTAATCCGCCAGATAACTGTAAAGGTTGTCCTGGCCTGTACCCTCCCAATCAATATTCAGGCCACCGCCAAGAAAGTTATTGATGTTCGGGAATGTAAAACGCACATCAACGTCGGCCTGGCCGTGGCCCGGGGTTGTCAGGTGCCGGGTCACTCGCGGCAACGCCAGGCGACCACTTTTTACCGGGAACTGGTGACCTTCATCGTCGTAGAAGATCTGCTCTACTGCCCCCATGGGCGTTTCTACCTGGGTGATAACCGCGAACTCACGAATCGGCTTGTATGCAAAGCGCCAACTGGCCCGTTCGGCGGTCGGCAAGATAATGGCGCTGACCCATTTGTCGGCCGTCGACAGCGTCATGTCAATTTGCGCCAGTGGCCCACCCGGTGCATTGGGGTGCAATCTCAGCACCACCTGATCACTACTGCGGTCAATCTTCAACAGCACCTGATCGGTATCGTCGATGACCTGCTCCAGGCGCGGATATTCGCCGAACATGGTGTAGGTCAGTCTCACCTTGTGACCCTGGGGAGAATAGATTTCCACCGGCAAGGCGACCTGGTTGCCGCTGGCACCCTGCGCTTCGAGGATCTCGATCAGTCCATTTTTATGAACCACACGATAGCGGTTGGGCGCCGGTTCATATAAGCGAAAACTGTTGAGTTTTTTCTCATCCATCTGCAGTTCGTTATTGCTGCCGGTACCCGTCACTTTAAAGCGTTCACCGGTGTGCAACGAGATAATCTTGTCGCGAATATCGAATTCCGAAAGATTAAGGTTCCAGCCCAGGCCGAAGCCCATGTCCACAGGGCTAAGCGGGCTGAATTTAAGCGCCAGGGGAAAACCCGGCCCCTGCAGGTTATTGGTCTTTACCTCAGGAAGTGCAACGTTCACCGTGTATTGAGCAGTGCGCTTGTCAACACCGCCCTCGACATAACTGCTGAAGTTGAAGGCACGGGAATGCACCGACGTTGTTGTCGCCATGACAAATACCTCTGATAGATTGATATCGGCGGGGGCAGAATGGCACCCCGCCAAAAGCAAGACACAACACGCTAACTAACAGATTACTCGCTTACTGGGTTTTTACCGGTGCAGCGGTAGTGGCTGGAGCGGTTGTCGGGCCGGGGCCAGGCGCGGAGCGGAAAATTTTTACCGCTGATAATTTTCCATCTATATTCCCACCATTGTGCTCAATCTTCACAACCACAACGCCGGGAACAACAACCGTACCTGGCGCTTTGTTCGTAAGGTCGGAAATTCTAATCTTATCAGTCGTGGTAATAACCCGAGTTGTCTTCAGGGTATATTTCCAATCAAACTGATTCAAGCAGTTATTCTTTCCATCAACAGGAAGATCCAAACGCTCACTACACAGAAAAAACCGCGTAGCTGATGGAACCGAAGAAAGACCAAAATAATAAGCCTGGTTATCGCTGCAGCCTTGGATGGCATGTAACGCTCTAAATCCCGATACAAAAGGAATAGAACACTTCTGATCCCCTTCCTTATTGAAAAAAGCAATCGACCCGTCTGGATATATTTCCGCAGAGACTGTGCCTACGCCCAGCCACCCAACCAGTAAAATCACCGACAACAAACGCCAAAGCCTAGTCTTTTTGATATCCATGCTACTTCACCTCTTAAATAGGATAATCCTGACAATTAATCAATTGCTGACTCACGCACTTTTGATATGCACAAGCTTGTCTCGATGGTACGGTGTACCTGCTGTTTCGAAACTGATCACTCGGTGGTGCGGATTACCCTGTTTATCACGCGCAAGGAGTTTAAGGAATTTATCCATCTTGTTTCTCGCCAGTGCGCCCCGGGGAACATACGGGGTACTGCTGGATCGATTGAGCACAAACACCACGCTTCCGAACGCGACAGCACTGTCCTCGGCCGCTTGCGTCATTCGCTGTTTACCGATAATCGATTCGAGCACATAGTCGAATCCTACCGTGCCCAATTTACTCTCCTCTGGCACAGTCGACTTGAACAGCCAGCCAAGATAACTGAACATCGCTTCCTCATACTGCTCACTCTCCCAGCGAATAATCGACGTGGGAGGTCCCGACGATGCTAACGAGGTCGGTAGAAACTCAACGATCACGAACTCCTTCGGCCTGAAGGTCAACGTCCAATAATCAACGCTGTCCAAAACCCAATCAAAGTCCCAATTTTCATCCGTTTGTTTGTTTGCCGGTGGCTTGCCCATCCGTCGGCGCGTGAAGGTATAGAGACCGTCTTCAAACGTGGGAATGGGTACCGGGATGACTTCAATCACGCCTCTCGCACTGTTGTCTGCGTTTGAAGCGAACTCTTTATTGTCATCACGGGTCAGCGCGGCATAGAGTCGCTCAGAAGCATTTGCACGGGTGTGAATATAAGTATCGATCAATTCTTTCTTGCGAGCTGAGGCGGCGTCAAACTGCACTATCCCATTCGCCAGTTCGAATTTTTCGTTGAACACCGAGTTGGTTTGCCAGGCAGGTAAACCTCCTCCCTCGGCAATCCCCTCCTCATCCGCAGGGAGACTGGGTACCCCTTGATCGTTTTTTGCAAACACAAGGCGTATCGAATTTATCTCGTCCTCGCTGAGGAAGGTTTCCTGATTGCCCTCGTTCGCCGGCTGGACTGTTATCTCGGTTCTGAGCTGCTGATAACCATTGGCATACACCCGGCCTTGTCGTTCTCCTTCTTGCCCGCCGTTTACCCTGATGGAAAACTCTGTCAATCGCGTCCATGTGGGTTCAGGGTCAACATCATCTACCTGCAGGACACTCGTGCCACGCTTGATCACCACCCCATTACGGACCTCTTCGATCAGTACAACACAAGGGCTTGCGTTCGCTTCACTGGTGGTGGTGAGCAGCCCACCGGGACTGACACTTGCACCTTCAGTGAGCACTTTCCAGCGCCGGGTACACCCGGGCAGCAGGTTGTCGGTGACACTCAATTGCCGCGACTGGCCAGGCTTGAGCTGCCCCTGATAGGCGGGTTCGACACTCAGGGTGCTTTTCCCGTTGGCCACGATCACCACAGCCTTGGCCTTGTTGGCGGTGCCTGACAGGGCTTGCAGACTCTGCACAACCAGCGCCCGGGTGGCGGTATCAGCGTCAGGGATAAACCTTGTTTGCGCGCCCTCTTCGGTACTTAGCGAACCCTGCCTGGCACCCAGCAACTGCCAACGAGGGGCCCCTTCCACACCTGCCACGACCAGCGAGGCGCTGGCGCCGGCTGAAGAAACGGTACTGAAACCAGGTGCTATTCGCAGCGGGTCGGCGTTGACCAGCACCAGCGCCGATGCGCGATAGGTTCGACCGTCTTTCTCAACGCTCGCTGTTACCCTCACCCGCAGACAGGCATGGCCCAGTTTATCGCGAGCGGCAGCGGTGTAGACATTGGCCTTCATGCTGCCCTGGCTTTCGGTGGTGTGACTTTGCATCCCTACCGCTTCCCAACGGCTCGCCTGGATGGGCGTACCCTTGCCGTCACGCAGGGTGAAGGAAAGCGACTCACCGGCCTGAATTGACGTGAACTGAGGCTCAAGCTGGTATCGAGTCGTAATGGGGTCGATATTGCCGACCACCAGCAGGTCCCTTGGCGTGTATTCCGCGACCTTGACGAATGCGTTGTTGCCCGGGTAAAGCAGGCTGTTCAGCGCATCGAACACTTCGTCGCGATCATCGGAAAGATGCTCGAGCAGCGATTCGGCAACCACCAGCACGGCCGAATACCGATCATTGCCGTCGCCATCTTGATCATCAGGAATCAAATAGGGAAAGTTTCCGGGCACCTGACCAGGGCCGGCATTGCCGACCAACTGGATGAAGATCACCACCGCACCGTCACCATAGTTCTTTGCGCCGAAGGTTTTCGCCCCAGGTGCAGGCTGGGTGTAGATCTTGAATGCTCTAGGGCTGAGCATGTTGTAGCCCTTGAGATCGACGCTACCGACCTGGAACACACGGCGATCGGCCGGCATCTCATCAAAGCGCGCTTTCAGGTGTTTTTCCAACGCATCGCGCACCATCGGATTGCCATCCGCCAGGTTGCAACGAAGATTTGCCCCTTTCGACAAGTCCAGGGTCACCCTGCCGTGCCGATCCACTTCCCCCACCACCATGCCCAGGTTGATATCAAACTCAACGTGGAATCCATGACCTTCGGTGAGGGTGAACGCGGCGATCAAATTGCCCGCCGGCCCCTTGTGCATAGAGTGACCCGCAACAATGTTCATTGTGAGCACGGCCTGCGAGTTGACCATCGACGCCGTATGAAACTGCAGCAACGGCTGGCCCAGCGTCAGGCCTGTCAGGTGGAGGGTGCCTCCGTCCTCCAGTGCCACGACCGCCGTTAACGGCACAATGTAGCTCTTCTGATCAAGACGCTCGATGTACTGCTCGGCCAGCATCCGGTTGGTGCGGCTTCGACTCTGCGCCGAGACCGCGCCCCAATTGCGGGTGACGGAACCGCGGCGCATCTCGGCCAGCAACTCGTTCAAATTACTCATGGTGGCTCTCTCCTTCAGACGCATGCGACTCTGGACTCGGCATTGCCAGTTTCTTCATCAAGCCGGGGTAGTTGCTCAAGGGAAGCAGCAGGTTGATGTGGCCCATAAATGGATCGTCGTTTTCGCCGGATCGAGCGGTGATCACTGCAAAACGATTCGTGTCATTTGGCGATACGCTGAACACACCCGATTGCGCATCAACCGAGCCTCCGCCCGCCAGCACCTTCCATTCGGCACTCCGGGGCTCGCCTCTACGTTTGGCGATCAACTGAACCTGCCCCGCTGGCAGCACAGCGTCCGCATCAACCATCACTGTCAGGTCTGGCTCGTCCTTCTTGATAAGGACCGTGACCTTGTCTGAATCGTCTGCGGCAGTGGCCTGGACTTCTTCGATGGTGTAAAAGTCGCTCAGATCGTCTGCCAGCGGGGTTTTGTAATCGCATCCGTTGACTGTTGGTTCCATGCTGCCTGCGCCGGAGTATGCCCAATCCACCTTTGCGCCATTGAAACTTGACGCACTCAGCGACCAGGTTTGATCGGGCCAACTTTCCTGAAAGAAAGTGCTCAGGTTAAGAGGCTGCGCCGTGACAGTGAGCAGGCAGTGACTGCGTTCATCGGTGAGCGGGTCCCGCGCCTCTACGATCACTTGGCTGTAAGACCCCACAAGCGTGTGTGGCGGTGGAGCCCGGTAACTGCCGGTGTCTTCGTCTATCCTCCCCGCGTGAGTGCCAGTGATCAGCACAGCCTTCCACTTCAACCCTGCTCGCGCAGGCTCGGTCACAAACTGCACGGTCTGGCCCGGAACCAGCACCGTTTTCGGATCCACAACTTGAAATGACGCCTCCCGGGGCCCGAGTTGAGCAATGCTCTCCATATCGCGATCGCGGGACATGGCCGACAACGTTGGCTCGAGTGCAAGGCCATCGGCCAGGTCCAGACCGGCGAGGAGCATCTCCGAGGATTTAATTCTCATATGGTCTGTGAGCTTGATCAACAAAGCGTCAGAGACCAGATTCTGAATGAACTTGATGACCCCGGCTGGCAGGGTCGATGAACTGGCATTGCTTGATAGTTCGCTGATCTCGGGGGCCTTATCAACAGGCGGATAAAGTTGCGCTTCGATCGGCGCGCCATCACCAGGCGCGATGTAAAAGTGATGCTCGAAATCCAGCTGGAACGTGGGGGTAACAGGCGTCCAGATGGGTTGGTCCACAAGCCTGTACTGCACAGATGGGACGAAGGTGGTTCGCCAATGCTGCTTCGCCCAATTGTTTTCGAAGTCCAGCCTCAGCGGAACCGTGCCTTGACCCAAGGGCACACTGAATCGGTTGCAGCGGTACTCGTAGACCTCATCCCGACCATCGGTGTCAAGGATAGTCAGCTCGCCCTTTTTTGCGATCATCCAACTCAGGGCCGCGTCAATGTCGGATAGGTCGAAGGCGTCCGGTTCCTCCAGCCAGCCAAAGGCGGCCTGGCCCAATGCCGCGCGGTGCGCCAGCTTCGACGAGACGATCGCTGCACCTGCGCTACCCTCCGGAACCAGTTCGGGAAAGCGACCGTCGGCAGCCGGGTAATTACCACCCACCCCATAATCGAATGTCGGCAGCACATACAAGCTGGTTTCGCCGGTTGCTTCGTATTTTTGCAGGCGCAAGTCAATTTGACGGGGGGTCAATAACGGTTGTTTATCCGGGTTGAACGCCAGAATCTTCAATAGCCTGGCAGATTCTTCCTGTTCACTGAAAAAGGCGGCCATCGCGCGCCCGATCATACGCTGTTCAACCAACGTACCGCCGAATTCAAACTCGCTGTCTTCGATGATCCCCAAATTGATGACTACCCGACGTGGATCGGATGTCGGTATCACGGTGCATTTGAGATGAGCCGCGTTGCCGGGTTGGGGGCTGTAATTCGACAAACTGACGATTCGAGTTTGGCCGTAACTCGTCTCCAAAAGAGCCTGGCTGCCACCCAGCACTTCGAGGATCATGCCGATCCTTGGGTTACCCGGCGACGTGGGTTCAAAAGATAGTTGCGGCGGGCCAAACTTCACACCTGCGAAATGGCGCGTCAGCGAAGTTCCCTCAAGCTGCACCCCTCCTTCGAAAGCGTGCGCATCAAAGCCCAGTCGAAGGCGCTCGATATAAGCATGGTGAAACAACGTGATGACTGCGGACTCGCTGAACTGCACGATGGCTTCCCAGTCGAACAAACGGCCAGGCTCGCGACGCGGCGCCAATAGACGTTCCGATAAATTATCCAACATGTAAACGCTCCTGATAAAGTCACACCTGCACCCGCGCACTGATTGCACAGCACGGGGTGATGATTGACACTTAAAATAAACAGCCCATTTCGGTGTTCAGCGCCGAACCGACCATCAAGCAACCAACTGGATCGTCAGTTGATGAAAATGCACGTACGTTGCCCCCTCATCAAAACTGACCCAAACCGTCACCGTGAACTTGCTATTCAACGTCAATGACTCTAGAAACTCGCGCGGCAACCGTTCACTTATCTGGTCATCAAACCATTCGTCCTCAGTCACCGCCACGTCACGACGCAACCAATGATCTTCGATGCCACTGGGTCCCTTCGCGATCATTCTGACTCGCTGCCCTACGTCCATATACATCCAGGCAGCGAGTGTAAATTCAGCGCCTTCGGGCGGTACCTTGTTGAGCGGCAAGCGTTCACCGCCCTCCAACAACGGACATTGCAATTTTGTCCAGCCACCCTCATCTTTTATTTCCAGCGTGTAGCGGTCTGAAGTGTCACCGGGTGGAGTGACTTCATAATGAATGGTCAGTTTTTTCCCGATATTAGGCGCCACGAACTCAGGGCCCACCCTGAAGAATCGATTATCACTGTTCGGTTCAGGGTCTGCTTGCGTCGTACCGCTGCCTGAATGGCCTGCCCAACGCAGCACGACGCTAGCACTGGGAGGCAACTTGACCTCGTTCGGTATATTAATCTCGACTCCGCCAGTAGCGTCGCCAGCCTTCAGATACCCCGCAACCGCACCCGGCTCCCCGTTCTCGACGGTTGCTCCCTTGACGTTTACCTCGGCCAAGTCAAGCGACACGCGAAGCTTCAACGACAATGGCTTTGACGTTGCCTCAGCCCCTTGGCGAGCACGTTGATAGAAGAACTTCGCTGTATCGCCAGCATTGTCCTTCAGCCACTGCGGCCCCACCCTGAATCGCACTTGACCGCTGGCAAGCGTTGTCGGGTCAACCGTAAACGACTGCAAGATCCTCGTACCGGCGTCGGCACACAGCAGCACTTCGTCGCCCTCACGAATATCCGAATCAAACACCGCCCACAGCTCAATACCTCGGGGATGTTTATCAGGGTCGATTCCATTACCGGCGTCCTCGGTGACGGAAAGGGCAGGCAACCGCTCACCCGCTGGCATGCTTAATTGAAAGCGTTGCGACGGAGAAATAACGTGTTGGTCTGGGTATTCAATGACATAGTGCAGGTCGAAAAAATCGAAGTAGTTGAATTTTGTTCTTTCGACCAAAACATGCAAAGGATGCCCGACATCATCGTCTTGCAACGTGAACGCGGAGTGTGAGTCTTCCGAGTAATCTCCATCCCAGAACGTCAGGGTTAAACGCACGGTCTGATCTTTCTGCATATCCTGATACGCAGGAATAACAAGTGTCGCGCCAACACCGGGTATCTCTTCGTAGGCCAAATGCAACTCATGAGAATCAAGGCACTGGGCGACAGCCAACCCCCCGTTGAGCTCCGCGGGTGGCCGGTCAACATAAAATACAAGTCGCGATGACTCGGGGCCCAGCACCCTGGGATTTCGCGACAGTTCTTGAGCATAAGAATAAAAAATGATGCCTTTTCGTAATAAAGCCACCAAATCGTTGGCGATTTCGAAGGGCTGCCCCAACCCATCGATCGAGGTCACTTCAATCAGCTGGTCATAACCCGCCAAATCAACGACTTCACCCCGTTCACCACAACCTCGGATATTGATTTGAATCCAGTCATTCAACGCCATGCCAGCGTATTTTATAAAGGTCTGCACGGCACCACCGTTCAGCCCTTCATAGTCAATCGACTGCCGATCATCCAGACCAGGAATATGTGGCATCGCCAGTGGGTTTACCATCCTCTGCACTCCATGACTCGTCAACAAAGGTGTGAGTTCACACCCGAAGTGAGGTCATTTTTACGCGCTTCCCGCCGCCCTGCCTACTGACAGAACTGCTAGGTTTTCAATGCCGCTAAAACGGGTAGTGTTGGGTTGTAGAGCACGTCAATGTGCTGGGCAGCGTAAAAAAAACCAGCCATTTAAATGCACACCTATTCAACTAGCCACTTCCCCATTGACTACCGAGGTTTCGACCATGACGGCGTCCACTTCAGTGCATACCACCGCCTGGAACTTCATGAGCTTTATAAGTGCCGGCGTAGATGCGCGTACGGGTCAGAGCACCCTATCCATTCAAATGCCGGAATTTCACTGTAACTCACTGCGCGGGCCAGGCATGACCCCGCAGCTGAGCTTCAATCCACTGAACACTGAGGATTCGGGGTTTGGTCTGGGGTGGAATTTCAATCTTTCTCAATTGCAATTCATGCCAGGTAACAATCTCCTGACGCTTCAATCGGGTGAAAAGTTCGCCGTCACCGGCGTCAACAGCGCCACCAACGAGTTGGTGATGCAAGAGAAGCATCTGGACCATTTCCACTTCTTTCAAGAGACCGATACGCGCTTTTGCGTGCATCACAAGTCAGGTGAACGTGAGATTCTCGAGGTCCAGGACTCCGGCGTCGGCCGTGTGGCGCTACCCACCCGGTATTACAACGAACAGGGCTACTGGGTCAGTTTCACCTACACAACGTTCAGAGATCAGCCGATGCTTGAGCGAATCATGGACAGCGACGGCGAGGTATTACTCCACATCCAGCGCGAGGACGGACGTGTCGTATATGCCCTTCACCCCCACAAGGGGCAGAATGGCGCGGCATTGGCCGAGTTCGTGATGGAATTGTCCGGCGCAGAGCGCTATGTCACCAAAATCATATTGCCGAAAGACAATACCAGTGCTGCTGTCGATGCACCCACCTGGCGACTCGACTATCGCCTGGTCAACCAGCATCACTGTTTGAGCAAAGTCGAGTCGCCCGGCGGTGGGTGGCATGAATACTACTACCTTGAAGGAGCCGACAACGGCCATGAGTTCCCCGCCGATGCCCGCCGCCCGCCATTGCCCCGTGTCAGCCGGCACCTGGATTTTCCAGGTGTCGGGCAACCGAAGACCGAGACCCGTTACCGATACCCAGGGCTCAACAACTTCCTGGGCGGGAACTTGCCGATCATCTGGCGCGACAATGGCCTGGACAACCTCGGTCAGTACATCGGCGCCTACCTTTACCAAACAGTCCAGGAACTGTTCAAGGGCGACGCGTTTGTGCGCAGCACCGAACGGACCTTCAACAAGTTTCATCAACTGATCCTGGAAAGCACCCGTCAAGGTGACTCTATCCAGGAAATCGAAACCGAGTTCAACATCCTCGATAACGACCCCATTCAATCTCAGCCCCCCAACTATTTATTGCCAGTCAAGAGCATCAAGCGCTGGAAGATTGCCAATACCAACCGCATGCGGTCGGAGGAAGACACCACTGAGTACGACCCCTACGGTAACGTGCGCCGCATCACCCGATCCTCGGGGGTGGTGGAAGTCAACGAGTGGTACCCGGCGACGGGTGTTTCCGGCAAATGCCCCGCTGACACCCGAGGCTTTGTCCGTCACTTGCGCTCCCATACCGTGACTCCTGCCTCACCCGCGCAGAATGCACCAACCCTGACAACAGAATTCACTTACCGTGAAATGCCAGCCCTTGCCGGCAATGGACTGCCCGTCTGGCTGGCGCTCGAAAGTGAAGTCCTGAAGAAGGGCGATCAAGAACTCAAGAAGACAACGCTGAGTTACTTCGACGACCCGGACAATGCCCTTCTCCATGGCCTGCCGTCAGCCCAGGTCGTCACCCTGAACGGAAAAACCCACACCACCGCATTCCAATACACCCCGGCCGAAGACAGCAGCGGCCAACCGGTACGCAGAATCGAGCAAACCCTGACAGGTTTTGACGGCCTGCAAACCGTCACCTGGCAGCAACATTCGGTGTGGAACGGGCTACTGCTGAGTGAGCGGGACGTAACCGGTAGCGAGAACCGCTTTGCCTACGACGTGTTGCAACGCATCACCCGCGAAACCGTAGCGGCTGGAACGCCCTTCGCGGCCAGCGTTCAGTACAAATACCAGCTTTGCGCCTCAACGACGCAAGTCGCCAGCGTCGAGCAAACCAGTGCAAAAGGGGTCAGAACGAAGACATTGATGGACGGCAAGGGTCGTGTCGTCGAAGTCCAGCGTAGCCATGTGTTCGAAGGTAACCCGACTCCGATGCGCGAGACTTACACCGCCCGATACGATGCCATCGGTCAGTTGATCAGTGAAAAAAACTACGACTATATCGATGAGCTACCGCTGGTGCTGGAAACGACCTACCGTTACAACGACTGGGGTGAGCGCTCGCAAAGCCTTGGCCCGGACGCAGTGATGGTGTTCGAGGAACGAGACCCGATTGGCACCCGTGACCACCAGGGCCCTATCATTCGCGCCTGGCAACAAGGCAGCGGCATTGACGGGTTGAAGACCGCGGTGACCGAAACACACCTGAACCCATTCGGCGAAGCGCAGAGCATCCAACAATTCAGCGACGATGGCAGCGTTCTTGCCGAGCAGCATTTCACCTACGACGGGTTGGGTCGCACCCATACCGAAAGCATCGGTAGCGGTCTGTCGAGTAAAACCACTTCCTATGCGTATGACGACTTCGGGCGCCGTGTTGAAATCACCCTGCCCACCGGCGACAAGGTTCAACGTCGATACGCGGATCACAGCATCGAGGAGCTTGTTGCAGAGCTCAAGGTGTGGAACCAATCCAAGTGGATCAACCTTGGCAGCCAAACATTTGACAGCCTGGGGCGAAGGACATCGGTCATCGTAGGCACCTACAAGGAGCAATTCGAATACAAGGGCAGCGAACCGCTACCCAGCATCCATGAAACCGCCAAAGGGGATCGACTCCATTTCACCCATGAACCGCGCCTGACCGCACAGCCCCTGAGCTGCGAGAGCGATGAAGGGCTCGCCACCTTTGAATATGACTCCAGCAGCGCCGATGTTACCCGTGCCGAAAACGACCTTGGCCAATACGATTACACGTACAACGAATCTCACCAACTGAATAAGGAAACCTTCACCGACGTTCAGAACCGCGTCTGGACAACCCGGCACCGCTTCTCGGTCATGGACCGCCCTCTCTCGCGCACGGCCCCCGACAACATGGTCACCCGGCACCAGTACGACTCGAGCGGGCGAGTGTGCACCCTCAGTCAAGGCAATCTGAGCGTGCGCTTTGCCTACGATGGCCTCGGGCAGCTGCAAAGCACCACCACGACAGACCAGAGCGCTGACAGCACTCTGGTCTGCGAGTATGAATATGATGCATTGGGTCGGGAGACCTCGCGTCGGCAACAGGTGGATAGCCAACCTGCCAGGACCTTGACCCAGGAATGGCAACCGGACGGCCTGCTGAAAAAGCGTGAACTCAGCGTGGGCGCTGTCACTGAGCTGGCAGAAGAGTTCGCGTATGACAAGAACGGTCGACTGGTCTCTCATCTGTGCAGCGGTCGCACGCTCCCGCAGAGCAATCAGGGCAGACCTGTCCAGGAGGTCGTTTACAACTACGATGCACTGAACAACCTGACGCGCACGGTCCACGTGTTTGCTGACGTCGACGATAGCGATCCGCGCAAGACGGAGCGTGCGCGGTTCAGTTACGCCCAGAATAACCCGTGCCAGCTAATCGGTATCGTCTACACACCCGAGCGCGCGAGTGGCGCCCCGACCTTTACCTATGACGACAATGGCAACCAACTCAATGACGAACGCGGGCTCAAGCTCACGTACGACAGCCAGAGCCGCCTGGTCGGCATCAACAGTGCCAGCGACCAGCCGCTCGCGACCTTCGGCTATGACGGCCACAACAAACTGACCAGCGTCGATCATGGCACTGAACCGAAGTCGTGGCGTTTCTATGAGGGCAATACCTTGAGCATGAGTGCCCAGGAGGACTCGCACGTGCATTTCCTGCACGACGGTGAGATGCCTGTGGGCCAACAGCGAACCGGTACCGATGCACACACCCTGATGCTCATACCAGCGGCAGACCACAGCATTCGCGCCGAGAGCCAACAGGGGGCGGTGCGAACCGCGACCTATGGCGCCTATGGTGAGCGCGCGGCGGACGCGGGGTTCAAGAGCCTGCTGGGCTTTCATGGCGAACTGCTGGACTGGGTCAGTGACTGGTACCTGCTGGGGGCGGGCTACCGAGCCTACAACCCGACCTTGATGCGCTTTCACAGCCGGGACAACCTGGCGCCGTTCGCAGAAGGCGGCATCAACCCGTATGTGGCCTTCGAAGCCAACCCGATTTACTGGCGTGACCCCAGTGGGCATTCGGTGACGGGCGGACGGATTGCCGCGCCCTGGGAGAACGAGCCGATCAACAATCTCGGCGGCGGTATCGGCTTTATGGGGTGGCTCGGCATTGCCGTGGGTGTCATTTTCACTGCAGTCGCAACCTTTGGTGCCGCGACGGCGGTATTGGGGGCGATGGCAGGAACGGTGGCCGCTACCAAGGCCGCCACAGCCATTGTAGGAGCAGGGTTACAGGCCGCATCCACTATTGGGTCGACTACTGGGATGTTTACGGGAAACAACACCCTTTTGACGGCTTCACAAATTGCTGGCTACGGAGCTCTGGCACTTCAGTTGGGAGCGGGGGCTATATCATCGTTGACACGTGCCAGCACAAGATTGACTGGGGGGTGGCATGACGAGCTGGCAGGGATCTCAGCTCCACGCGGGGACAGCTGGCAGTTTGCCGCCAAGAAATTAGAAATTCCGAGAATTCCGAGAATTCCGAGAATTCCGAGAATTCCGAGAATTCCGAGAATAAAGATGCATCTTCCTCAACCATTATCAACACGACCGACTCCGATTACACCAGCCGTAACAACTACTCCGCCTCCAGCCTTGGCCTCGACATCTGCGACATCTGCGACAGCTCCTGCAGCGGGCGGGGTTTCTACTCCTTCTCAGTTTTCGACCTCAACTAAGCAGGATGGGAATTGGGTGGTGCGCGGGCCATCGAACGTTATCACCACCACCGGAGCCCTCGGCCGAATGTGGGGGGCAGATGTAAGAAAACGTTAATCCACTGAGCAGAACGTGCTGACTGCACATCCCAATAGCCTCTAGATCGGCAGGAGCCCCCGCTCCTGCCATACCCTCGTTTTTGAGAGTTCTCTCATATCCCCACGCCCCACCCCCTCCCTAAACTCCCGCCCCACCGAGACACCGCTCCACTCCCCTAACCCACCGCACCCCCGCCACCCGTCTCGCGTGCAACACCTGTGTGGCGCTTGCAAACAAGGACTTTGCGTCGTGAAAAAATCGCTTCTCGCTCTTTCCCTCGGCCTGGCTGCCAGCCTGGCCGGCACTTCGGCTTTCGCCAACACCGGCACCATTAACTTCGAAGGCCGCATTACCAGCGGCACCTGCGCGATTGAAATCGTCAACCCGACTGATGGCACGGTTGGCAGCCTGGTCAAAATGGGCACCGTCAACGCAAGCCAGTTCACCGGAATCGGTCAGGAATACAATGGCAAGGCCTTCATCCTGCGCGTCAAGGCTGGTTCCGGTTCTTCCTGCACGATCCCCACAGGCAGCACGGCAACTGTGACCTTCAGCGGCATCGCGGACACTAGCGGTGACTACTTCGCGATCAACTCTGGCCTGGACGTCGCTACAGGCGTCGCGATCTCGTTGCGTGACAACAACAGGGCGGCGCTCAAGCCTGGCGTGGAGTCCGCTGAATATGATCTGGTGACCGGCGGCGAGACTGACCTGCGCTTCAATGCCTATTACCGTTCCACCGCGCAGACGGTGACGGCCGGTATTGCCTCTGCAGACGTCGGCTTCGTCGTCGCAATCAAATAACGCCCCCCGCTCCCGGCCAGTTTTCCCTGGCTGTCTGGGAGCGGTTCGCTGCCTTGTGTATCCGCTGAATTTACCCTTAAGGACTTTTGCCATGCCCGGCCTGATCTCGCGAAGAGACCGCCGGCGGCCGCTGCTTGCCGCCTGCTTTTGCCTGCCCCTGCTGATCAGCGCACTCCCCGCCCAAGCCGCGCTGACCCTGAGTGCCACCCGTATCGTGTTCGACGCCGACAAACGCAGTGCTTCGATTGTCGTCAACAACCCCAGCGACCGCCCGTTCGCTGTGCAAACCTGGGTCAACACGAGTGCCGATGACACCAGCACCGCCGTGCCTTTCATCCCGTCCCCTCCGTTGTTCCGGCTTGATCCGGGCAAGGATCAACAGGTGCAGATCAACGGGCTGCCCAATGCGTTGCCGACCGATCGCGAGTCACTGTTTTTTTTCAATGTGCAGGAAATTCCCGAAGCCAATGGCCAGGCGGACAACGTCTTGAACATCGCCTTGCGCACTCGGATCAAGTTCTTCTATCGGCCGACTCAAGTGCAAGGTCACCCAAGCGCGCGCCTGGGCGAGCTGCAATGGACCGCCCATGAGCAAGACGGCGTGCTGCACCTGCAGGTGCACAATCCCACGCCCTTCCATTACACCTTCAGCCGCCTGGAGGTCAGCGACAACGGCCGCACCCACAAGCTGCAACAGGCGCCCATGCTCGAGCCGTTCACTCACCAGCGTGTGACATTCGACGGCGTCAAGCACACGCCCGGGCTGCAGGTGACGTTCTCGACCATCAATGACTTCGGCGGCACCACCACGCCACTTCACGCCTCAGTGCAAGCCGCTCCCTGACGTTGTCCGGAACCTTTGACACCATGACTTCGCCCTACTCGCCTCTGCCTCCACGTCGCCGCCCCTGGTCTGCCCGCCCCCTGCTTCAGTGCCTGGCGATTGGCAGCGCTGCCAATCTCGTCGACCTGCCAGCGGCGCAGGCACAATCGACCGTGACGTTTCAAAGCGGCTTCCTGCACCAGGACGCTAATCAGCCCAGCGATGCGGCCAGCCATGCGTTGACCGCGCTTGGCACGGGCCAGAGCCTGGCCGAGGGTGAGTACCGCGTCGATCTCTCGGTCAATGGCACACCGAGCTCCCCGCGCACGCTCTACTTTGCCAGCAATGAACAGGGCGTCCTGGGGCCCTGCCTGTCAGCGCAATTGCTCGCGACCCTGGGGGTGCGCCTGAGTTCAGTGGGCGATCCACTGTTGCTGGAAATGCCGTGCATCGACCTGGGCAAGCTGATTCCAGGGGCGCGCTTTGACTTCGATGCCGCCCGCCTGCACCTGGCAATCTCCATTCCGCAAATTGCCGTCAGTCGAGAAGCACTCGGCTATATCGACCCCGAACAATGGGATTACGGCATCAACGCCGCGTTCGTCAATTATCAACTCTCGGCCCAGCAAGGCAGCAGCCGTTATGGCGCCAGCAACAGCAGCGAAGACCTGTACCTCAATGGCGGCATCAATCTGGGTGCCTGGCGCCTGCGCAGCAGTCAATCACTGCGCCGCAATGAAGACGGGCAGCGCGAATGGTTGCGCGCCTATACCTACGTTCAGCGCGACCTGCCCGGTACCCACGCCAACCTGACCCTGGGCGAAACCTTCACCGGCAGCGAGATCATGCGCAGTGTGCCGATCAAGGGGGTGGTGATCGGCTCGGACCTGGGCATGCTGCCCGATTCGCAGCAGGGGTACGCCCCGATCATCCGCGGGGTTGCCCAAAGCCGCTCCAAACTCGAAGTGTTGCGCGACGGCTACCCGATTTATTCGACCTACGTCAGTGCCGGCCCGTACGTGATTGACGATCTCAGCACCGCGGGCGGCAGCGGTGAACTGGAAGTGGTGTTGACCGAAGCCGACGGACAAGTCCGGCGTTTTATCCAACCCTATGCCTCACTGGGCAACCTGTTGCGCGAAGGCAGTTGGCGTTACAGCGCGGCGGCAGGTCGTTACAATGCGGCCGCCGAACTCGACCAGCCGCTGCTCTGGCAAGGCACACTGGCCATGGGCATAGGCTGGAATTCGACGTTGTACGGGGGCCTGATGGCCAGCGATTACTATCGCGCAAGCACCCTGGGCGCCGCTCGCGATCTGGGGGAAATTGGCGCCCTGGCACTGGATGTGACCTGGGCCCGGAGCGACCTCGACACCGCCACCCATGACAGCGTGAGCGGGTCGAGCTATGCGCTCAAGTATGGCAAGACCTTCCAGACCGATACCAACCTGCGCTTTGCCGGTTATCGCTATTCCACCGAAGGCTATCGAGATTTCGACGAGGCCGTGCGCCAGCGCAGCCACGACAGCCGCTTCCTCGCAAGCCGCCGAAGCCGGCTTGAAGCGTCTGTCCACCAGCGTCTGTTCGACAACCTCTCCCTGAGCCTGACCTACTCCCATCAGGATTACTGGCAAAGCCCGACGCTGCACCGCCAGTTTCAGCTCAACGCCAGTACCCACCACCGAGGTGTCAGCTACAACCTGTTTGCCTCGCAATCCTTGACTGAGCGACGCGACAACGACCGCCAGATCGGCCTGAGCATTTCAATGCCGCTGGAGTTCGGCTCACGCACCGCGCGTGCCACCTTTGATGTGCATCACGACCGCCAGGGCTACAGCCAGCGCGCGAGCCTGAGCGGAAATGCAGACTCACAACAGCTCAGCTATCAAACCTCGCTCAGCCGCGATACCCGTCAGCAGCAAACCGCAGCGGTTTCTCTGGGATATCAGACACCCGTCGGTAACTTCGCAAGCGGTTATACCCAAGGCAATGGCTATCGCAATCTGTCCGTCAATGCCAGTGGTGCTCTGTTGCTGCATGCAGGCGGCCTGGAGCTGGGCCCTTACCTGGGTGACACCAGTGCGTTGATCGAAGTGCCAGACATCAGCGGAGTCGGCATCACCAATGCGGCGGGCGCCAAAACCAATGCCCGAGGCTATGCACTGTTGCCGTATCTGCAGCCTTACCGTTCCAATCTGGTGCAACTGGAGACCGACCAACTGGGCCCGGAAGTCGAAATCGACAACGGTGCACAGCAGGTCATTCCCCGCCGTGGCGCCGTGGTCAAGACAACGTTCCCGGCGCGCAAGGTCAATCGACTGGTACTCACCACCCGCACAGCGAGCGGTCAGGCCCTGCCATTCGGCGCGCAGGTGGTTGATGCGCAGGGACACGTATTGGGGGTCATTGGCCAGGGTGGCCAAGTCATGCTTTCAACCACTGGCACGCCACACACACTGTCGGTTCGTTGGGGCGACCAGCAATGCCAACTGCCCATCGATCCGGCCGCAATGGATGAGGATCAGGGTTACCGCCTGCAGACCGTCACCTGCCTTTGACTCTGGATGGCAGGTATCGCCTGTCGCCCACCCTTCTTCCCTCAGGACCCTTGAATGAGAACATCCTTGCGACCTTGCCTGGCCACGCTGCTAGTGGCGCTCCTGCACCAGACTGCAGCGGCGGACTGTGTCTATACAACTGGCTCATCCTTCACCGCGACCCGTAACCTGGGGACCGTCTGGGTGGCCCGTGATGCGCGAGTTGGCGCCGAGCTGGGGACGTTTGGCAGAGTCACCACCCCTGCCGTTGAAGGCAGCAGAATCAACTGCAACAAGCCATTCGGTACTCCAATGACGTTTCGTGCGCTGTCACCCACCGGGCCGATCCTCAGCAGTGGTGGTCTTGCAAGCGGCGCCTTCAGTGACAGCAAGATACTGCCCACCAGCATCCAGGGGGTCGGCGCGATCGTCCAGCTTTGGCGACCCTTCAACGGTCAAACAACCATTGGCTTTGCACCCATCGATGAGCAAAGCTCTGAACCGCGCGTTCCGTTTACCGCCCAAACCACCGTTGAATGGGGCGGCCACCTGGAAATTGTCGGTGTGTGGAACCGGATAACGCTGGTCAAGACGGGGCCTATGAGACCCGGTCCACACTCACTCGATGATGAATTGGTCGTCGGGGAACTTCCAGGCCTGCCCCGTGGCTTCACCCTGCGGCTGAACGGCACCATCAATCAGGCGCAGTGCGGCGTGACGGGCAGCCCGGTTGATGCCAACCCGGTACGCTTGGGCACATTCGACACCCGCGATTTCACAGGCCAGGGTTCCTCCACGCCTGCTGTCGATTTCAAGATCACGCTCAGCGATTGCCAAACCAATGCCGCTGAAGACATTGCCGTCGCGCACATTCGCCTGGAAGGCATTCTCGGCTCTGTGCCCCACGGCAATCGCGCCGATGGGATATTTACCCTGACCACTGATTCCGACGCCACTGGGGTCGGTATTCAGGTGCTGCGAGCCGACGGGGTTACACCGGTCGCACTGGACAACGACGTGCCCATTCAGAACATCAACAACGGCGTAACGGTGCTGGGCTTCAAGGCGCGCCTCTACCAGATCGCTGACAGCGTCGAGGCGGGGTGGGCCAAGGGCGCCTTGAAGTTCACGCTGACTTACCAGTGAATGAACAACGCATCATTCGATCAATCGTGGCCTGGCGATGCCAAATGGCTGCCAGGTCGCCTTGTTGTCGAAGCTGACCCACGCTTTGATGCTGAAGATCTTGTTAACGCCCAGCCTCCTGAGATCTGCCTTGCTCGCCCGGCCGGCCGTAATCACCCCTGTCGTGGTGGTGATCGGCTCTGCATCGAGCACATTGATGGTGACATCGCCCTCGAGGGTGACCCTCAGAAACTGATCCAAGGCGATAAACTGCCAGGGCAGCAGCGTGAACGTGGCGTATCCATTCTCGGCAATCTGACTCAACGGCAGATTGCCGGTGCCACTGAGCGGGAGAAACTGTATGGTCCGCATTCCAGACAATTTCTCCACCTGCAAGGGGCATTCAAAAGACTTCAACGGCACGCCGTTCTCCATGACGGTGTAATACACCACCACAGTCTTGCCGATCCAGGGCGCAATATTGGCAGCGGGAATCCGGTATTCGCGGTCACCGGACGAGCTCGGGGCTGCGGTCTCGAAGGCACCCACGGTATCTGGCACCCCCCAGTACACAACAACCGCTTCATCTGGGTAGATCACGGCATTCGAAGGTATTTTCACCGTCGCCCCCCCGGTGGAGTCCGAAGGGTCAAGACTGTCTCCGGGCGCGTTGAGCACGTCAGGCCTGGGCAGAAAGCGTGCGATGGGGGCGGCACTGACCTTGATCGGCACGCGGGCTGAGTCCGCGCTTTCATTACCCGCGCGGTCCAGCACCTTGAAATGAGCGTAGAAATCACCCTCAGGTCGACTGCGGATCAGGTCTTCGGTGAACGTCACCTTGATGCCAGCCGTGATATCGGCGAGTGACAGCACCTTCTCGCCGGCCAGCTCCTGACCCGAAACAGTGTTGCTCCAGAACCAGCGAAGCGTGTCACCCGCACCCGGGGTCTGATACAACGGCCTGACGGGCACCACAAGATCGCCATTGTCGGTCAGCCAACGATCCGTGACACCGTCACTGATCACTTGCGGCGGGAAATCCAGGCCCGCGCCAGTCACCGTATGCGGCGTCTTGTCGATGGTGACTTGTATCTCCTCGGAGAGGAACACTTGCTCAGTGATCCACTCAGTCACCTCATACCAGAGCCGCTGAACCCCTTCGATCAGCTCCTCTGGCGGAATCTCTATGAACAGATCTGCCTGATTTATGGGCCCGGTAAGGGGCTTCGAAAACGACGTGTTGTTCCGCCAGCGAAGCGTGACGGTCTCTTTCTCGCCAGGTGGGGCAGAGTTCTCCCAGAGCGGGATGTTGACACGCAAGGGCTGATCCAACACCGAACGGTGCAAGAGGTTTACCTGAGTGGCACCGTCCGGCAGCCCCAATGCCGAGGGAACCTCGGGGGGCTTTAACAGGGTGGACAATGCGCGTCGGCCGAGCAGCCGGTTGATGGCGTTCGATAGCAGAGATCGTAAGTAGGTGTGCAGAGCCTGCAGCTTGGAAACCGGCATCATCCTTCCCTCACATGAAAAATGCGTCGGTACAAGCCAGGGCTTGTACCGACGCGGGTGAGAACGATTGAAACGTATCCGCTGCTCGCTCGCTACTGACAGAACTGACAGGTAGACAACGCGAGGGAATGGTCTACCAGAGGTAACGCAGACCGACACTCACGCCAAACGGCTGCTCGATCTTCGAGCCATGGCTGTAATCGAATTCGCTGTGCAGCTGGAAGTTGTTGCCCAGCGATGCCGCAATACCTACACCTACCTCTGCACGCGAACCGGACAAGTCATTGTCAAAGACATTGCTGTTGACGTTGACTTCGTTGTTTTTCGCGAACTCGTGCACCCAGGCTGCCCGCACATACGGTTCGACCGTGCGGCCCTCGCTCAAGTCGAAGTGGCGACCGGCCGTGGCACCCACCTTGCCCAACAGCGAATGGCTGCTATCACCCTTGGCCTGCAAGCCATTGTCCAGGTCGTAGCTTTCACCGCTGATGCGCACGGCAGAGAGCTGAACGGATGGCTCGACAAAGTAGTCGTTCGCAAGCGTGATGCGTCGCCCGAATTCACCCGACAGCCCCACCGCATGGCTGGTGTAATCACCCTTGACCTGCTGGCCATCACTCATGGCAACGTCGGCCTTGTTGGAGAAGTGGTTGAGTTTCAGCACCGCGTCGGCGAAGTAGCCGCTGGCGTCATCCATCCAGGTCAGGTAGCCGCCGACATAGCTACTGCTCACCTCGCCGGAGGTCCCGTGCTTGAGGCTCAGGTCCGACTGACTGTGGCCGGCCATCACACCCAGCAGCCAACCCTCGCCCAGCGGTGCATCGGCCCCGATAGAGAAGCCGTTCTGGGTTTGCTGGTAACCGACGCCCGATGAGGCCGAAACGTTGTACTTGTTGCCATAGGCACGAATCCAGCCACCGGCCTTCTTGTCGTCCAGACGCAACTCCCCCATGCGCGAGCGCAGGGAGGTCAACTCACCGTACCAGACAGTCGGTGCGGTGTTGAACAGGGCCATGACGGAAGCCGCCGCCGGACTGATCGTGCCGTTGGAAGCCAGGTACCAGTCATTACCGCTTTGCAGCAGATCATAAGACCAGGTCCCCAGGTCCACACGCCCGCCGGCCAGGGCAAAGTTCGCATCACCCGCTGCCGCATGAACAACGTGCAACTGGGTGTCGGCCAGCGGATCGGCGCCACTGCTGTTGATCGCCAGCTGGTGATTGCCGGTTGCCGTGCCGGTCACCTCAAGGTGATCGACCTGACCCTTGGCGAAATCGGCATCCATCACAAACGTCCCATTACCGCTGAGGTTGGCAACCGACAAGGTGTAGAACTGCGCCGCCTCACCGAACTTGACCGAGCCGCCAGCCATGTTCAAATCGCCCACCTGGCTGTCGCCCACCAGGTGCCAGGCCCCGCCACTGTTCAAGCCAAGGCTGGCGACGTTCTCAAGTTGTCCGGTCAGGGTGGCTTTGTTTTGCAGGACCAGATCGGCACGAGCGCCATCGGTGACGACCACGTTGCCCAGCAAATCGCTGGCATCGACGGTCATGTGCGCCGTCGATTGATCGCGCACCTCCAACACATTACCGTTGCCACTGATCAGTTGAGAGCCATTGGACACCAGAATCTCACTGCTGGTCGGTTGCGAGGTGAGGTTCTGCACAACCAGCGCCGCCCCAGTAACGCCGCGCACCTGGCTGTTCGACAACTCAAGGCGGTTCTGCCCGTTATCGAAACCGGAGAGCAGCTGAACGCCATACTCACCCCCTTGAATCAGGCTGCCACTGACCGTCGCCGAGCCTTGTGCCAGGCGCAAGCCCATGCCATTGGCGGCAGTGGCCACGATCTGACTCCCACTGACCGTCAGATCGCCATTGCCCACCAATACACCGATTCGACCGCCCGTCAGCGTGCTGCCCGTGACGTCGGCGCTGGCACCCGTGAGCCCACCGACGCTTTTGGATAAGATCAGTGCTGTGCCGGTGCTGGTCACCGAGCTGCCGGCGATTGTTGCCTGGCTGCTGCGCAGGGTGATGCCGTCACCACTGGCGGTCGTCGCCGTGGATCCATTGAAAACCAGGGTGGAATCATTCGATTCAATGCTCTGGGTCTGGGCGCCATCGGCAGTCAATGTAGCGCCATTGATCAGCGCATAAGCGTCCGTTGCTGTGGTCGAGTTGATCGAGACGTGGATGCCATTGATCGTGTTCAATGCCAAGGCTTGCTCGGTGAACATCAACAAGGGCACAACCGGCACCCAACGCAGTGATTGGTAGAGAGGGCGCAACAAAAATCCGGGGTGACTCTTCATAGGATCGGGTCCCTGATTGACGGTGATTGAGCGAGAGAAAGCTGTAAGTAACTTCCTACAGCGCTCGATTGCCGCGCAGGTTACGTAAAGCAACAAACCCGATATGTAGGAAATTTCTGAGTCGCCTACAGCTATTTTCCGGGTACAACCGGGCGGCCTCTTCAGGCTGCCCGGTCATCGTCCTTAAGGTGCGGGCGGAATAGGGCAACTGCCGCCCCCGGGACCGCCCGACATGGTGATATCGATTTTATGATCAGCAGCTGAGTGATCATCGCCACCCACCGAGATGGTGTAAGTCGCGTGGCCTTCGCCGGACTGGTCGGCGGACCCCCCATAAGTCGGCTTTACGTGCTTTTCATATTCGACGAACCAGTCAAAGTGGCCGACGGAACCGACTGGAACCGTAACCGTTTCTTCGAGCTCAGTACCCGCAATAGGAACACCGAGTTTCGTCGCTTCCCAGTTAAGGGTGACCTCGGCACCGACAACCACATATTTGGAGAGTGGGACCCGAACCCGAATGCCATAGATGGGAACGCCGTTGCCATCAACGCCCGCTTGCAAGGAACTGCACACCAGGCGCGGCTTTGATCCGCCAGTGAATGCATCCGGATACTCAACGGCATCCAGAATGATCTGTTCAATATCAACCGCTACTGGCGTAGGTTTTGATTTAAACGGGTTGGGAGAATCTTTGGGCGCTACGCGGTAATCAATAAGCAAGGCTGGGTTGGAGCCCTGTGCGTCGATTGTTGTCCATGGCACGGTGAAGGTGAGGTTGACACTGAGGTCCGTGATGGTTTGGTTACCTACCGGGACGTTGTCGTAAAACAGCGTTACCACCGAATCCAACACCAGATCGGGATGGAGCGTGATCTCGACGGAAGCCGCCTTACCGATATCGACCTTGGAAATTTGATTGGGTAGACCGGAATCGCTGGTCAACACAGCCGGGATAAGCTCGGGATGCGGAGCACCTGGGTCTGGATCAGGGCCTGGAATTTCCGGACCGACAATTTCCAGGTCGACTTCCACTTCAGTGTGATTGCTACCGACCTGGTACTCGCCACGAAACACCCGATACGTGACCTCGGTGGTTTGCGACCCGCCCGCCGTAAAATCATAGGCTTCCTTGAGCTGCTCCCAATTGATCGGCACAACAATCGGAAAAGGCTTGAGGACCTGATAGGGAATCTTTTCTAACTCAACGTTGCCCCACACGACTTGAATACGGTCGGCATCGATGACATTCGAGATTGTATCAATAGCAACCGTAACGCCCTCAGCCGCATCCGCACGGTCAATCAGATAGCCATCAGCCGCTTGTGCCAGCGGCACCCGCGGCACAGGAAAGCCGCTGGGCAACGCCCCCAGGGCAACTTGTATGTTCCGCGGATACGACATGGCGCTCGGATTGCCAGCGGCATCAACCAGGATGTAAACCACACAGTGCTTGCCGGAGCCCAACGCTTGAATATCAGTGGCACTGATCGTGACTTTGCGATCGACGGGCACCACTTCAAATATATTGCCCGAGGGCGGCATGGTGTCAGGAATATCTTTCAACCAGGCAACCAGCACTTTCGCTGTTGTTTTATATTCATCGACGAAGTCTGGAATCTCGACAATCACCCCGCGCTCCGCGGTTAATACCGAATCGGTAATGACCGGGTGCGGGAGGATGATGGCTGGAGGAAAATCCGAACCGTCCCAAATGGGCGCGTTGTCGATGTGCAGCTTGGCAATGCCTGAATTGTATTGTTGCAACAAAAAGTCCGTCACGGTGAAGCGGACTTCGAATTTCTGCTCTTTGAAGGCTTCAAACGCCGAACGGGGAATAAATCGCGTTAATGGGAACGCCGGGCCTGCTGCCGAACCGTCGATCGACTCGGGGTCGGAAACAGGCGTCCAATCGGTGGCGCCCAGTAGTCTCCACTCGATCTCTAATGTATCGGACTCTTCGTGAGGCGCCCAGTTTTCCCAACGGATACCCCCCAGCTCCAGGTCTGCGCCCAGCGCGCTGACGGGGACCAGGCCAGTGGATTCATAACCTGTGATCACTTCGGTAATGATCGGGGGCGATATCGCCCGCGCCTTGGCGCGCAACACCTTGGCCTTTCGGTCGGCAATGCGTAGCTGTTCCGATGCGTTGGCTTGCTCAAACGCTGTCATCTTGAGTTCTCCGAGAATAGTTGCCAGCGGGTCATCCGCAAACATGCGGCGGGAAGGACATCCCAGAGGGCATTGAATGCGATTTTTCCTACTACAAGTACTCGTAGAACTGACAGCTAGCGCCTTACACGAAGCCGGCGTATAAAGACCGGTTCAGGCGAATTGCTTGCGATATTCCCCCGGCGACACGCCAAAGCGCGCCCTGAACGCCGTAGAGAAATAGCTCGAATCGGAAAACCCCCAGGAATACCCCAGCGCCGACAGCTTCTGCTCCACACCTCGCTGGCGCAGCGATTCGGCACAGAAATCCAGCCGTCGGTTCTTGATGTACTGGGCCACCACCAGGCCTTTTTTCGAGAACATCCGGTACAGGCCGCGTACCGACACCCCCACCTCACGCGCCAGCAACTCCGGGCAGAGTTCGTCGCTTTTGATGTGCGCGTCGATAAACGCCAGGGTCTTGCGAAACATCCGCTCATGCTGATCGCAGGCAGGTTCGGCACGGCCAATGGCCGGGCGCAACAGGCTGACGATGGCCTCCAGGGTGGCTTCGCTTTCAGCATGGCTCAGGGCGGGTTGACGGGTCGTTTCCAGCACCAGCCGACTGGCCAGCGTGGCCACCGGCGAGTTGCCGGGGATGCGCTCGCCGCAGCGCACGGTGTTGAAACGCAGCGCCTGTTCGACCAGGGTGTGCGGCAGGATCAGGGATACCTGGCGGGAGTTTTCGCTGTAGGTGAAATCGCAAGGCTGGTCGGCATCGATCAGGGTGATGTCGCCGCAGTCCAGCAGCGCTCGGTGGTCGCCCTGGGCCATGGCGGCGTTGCCTTCAAGCTGGAACACCGCGAAGTAGTTGCCGCCTTCGCTGGCGGCCAGTTCGCGCTGGCCGCGAAAGAGTCGGGCCTGGCAGGCATCGACGATACTGAGCTTGAGGGCGCCGCGGTGATAGGCCTCGATCTGGCCGCTGAAGGCGCTGCCCATCGGCTGCGCATCGAACGCGCCGCAGATCTGGTTGATGTTGTTCAACCAATGGTCAAAGCCATCCCGGGCGGTTGAAGTGGAGGTCCTCATGGCTTGCCTCGCTCGCGATTGATCGCTGTTGTTATGGGTATTGATAACGGGTAGGAGCAGGGCTTGCCCCAATGCCGGTCAGTTAAGGGATAGAACGACGCAACCCTTGTAGGAGCGGCGGTCCGGCGTCCCGGCTTGGCCGCGATGGGCTGCGCAGCAGCCCCGGCGATTCTGAAACCGCCGGCACTCGCAAGCTGATTCGCAGATGTCACAGGCCCATGGGGCCGCTGCGCGGCCCATCGCGGCCAGGTCCGCTCCTACATGGACGTCTGTGCTCCGGTCCTTAGCTGACTGGCATTGGGGCTATTTAAGACCTCCGAACCTGCGATAGAAATTCTCGCCCACATCCGGCAACGGCCCATCCGCCGTCTCCATCGCATCGGCCAGCCACTGCTCGGCCTTGGCAACGATCAAGCGGTAGATATTGCGACACAGCTGCCGGGCCGCGCGCCCTTCCCAGTCGCCGGGCAGCAACTCATCCGGCAACTGCGGGTCGCGCAGCAGCAGTTTGCGGTATTCGTGAATCAGCAGGATCCGCGCCAGGAAGCAATCCTGCGGCACCAGGTTGTCCTGCTCGCGCAGCGCCTGCCAGAGCGGGCGGAACAGCTGGATGAATTCGCTGTAGTGCGCCGCCAGCTCTTCGATGTTCCAGCTCTCGCGCACCTGCATGCGCAGGGCCTTGGAGGCCAGCACGTCCTGGGCGGTGGTTTCGAACAGGAGGGTGTCTTCTTGTACGCCCAGGTCGATCAGTGTGGCGTTGACGTCGCTGCGGTCGCAACGCGGGCAGGCCAGCACCACCGGGGAGATCGCGCCAAAGCCTTGCCACTCCAGCTCTTCACGCACTGGCTTGCGCTTGTCTACTGGCAACTGGGTGAGCATGGCCAGCGTCCAGGAACCGTCCCAGGCCGGCAAGGTCGAGCTGTAGACCCGCTTGAAGGCCTTGTCGAAACGCCGCCGGCCGGTGCCGGTCAGGCTGTAATAACTGCGCCGGCCGACCTTTTCGGCGGTCAGCCAGTTTTCCTTGGTCAGGCGAAAGATCGAAGTGCGGATCAGCCGCTCGTTGATGCCCATCGGTTCGAGCAACTGGATCAGGCTGCCCAGCCACACCGTGCCGCCATGAGGCTCGATGGCATCCCCGTAGAGGGTGATGATCAGCGAGCTGGCACGGATCGGCGTCTGCTCCTGAAAGCGGGTGATCAACTGATTGAGCGGGGTAAGCGACGACATGGACGTTCCGCAGTGAAAAAAGGAGGAAATATACCGCCCGCTCGGGGCGGGCGCACGCATTAACCGGCGTTCGCGGCCTTGGGCCGGTGCCCCGTGTCGCTGATGCGTGGTCGGTCTGCTTCAACAGCCGCCAGGGGTGTGCATTCGCGCATATCGTTCAGGCAGCGGCGGGTCAGGTCCTGGTAGGCGCGGGTGCCGGCCTGCTTCCAGCTCACCTCTTCATCGCTCAAGGTGCGCTTGATGCTCGCCGGGGCCCCCATCACCAGCGATTGCTCCGGGCAACTGAAGCCGGTCTTGACGAAGGCCGCGGCGGACACAAACGAGCGCGGGCCGATGTGGGCGTTGTCCATCACCACGGCGTTCATGCCGACCAGCGCATCGGCACCGATCCGGCAGCCATGCAGCACCGCCCCGTGGCCGATATGACCGTTGCGCTCGACCACCGTGTCGCTGTCGGGGAAGCCGTGCATCACGCAGGTGTCCTGCAGGTTGGCGCCCTCCTCCAGCACGATCCGGCCGAAGTCACCGCGCAGGCTTGCCAACGGCCCCACGTAGCAGTGCGGGCCGATGATCACATCGCCAATCAGCACCGCTGTCGGGTGGACATAGGCGGTGGGATCGACCACCGGGGTCAGGCCGTCGAGGCTGTAGCAGGTCATTGCGTTCTCCCTTGCTGCGGTCATCACACCACAATGCGATGTATTTTTTAACAAACCTTGTATCACATCATTTTGAAACACGAAAGCACCGATATCCCTGACATATAGCATCGTCGATGTGTCATCTCGCCATTAATAGGACACGTTAATTTAACTTTTGACTTGCTGTTCTGTATCGCTTTATGCGTATACTCCAGCAAAACGGCCCCGCGCCGATCCAACCCTTCCAGCCGGCGCCCACGCCGGGCGTACCCCTGAGGACAGCCGTCATGCCTCAAACCCTGACCGTGCAATACCTGCAGTCCGTCTGCCTGATCACCTTGCAACGTCCGCAGGCCTTGAATGCCCTGAACACCGAATTACTGGGCGAACTGGCCGCCGAGCTTGAGCGCATCGAGACCGACCCGGCCATTGGCGCCGTGGTCATCGCCGGCAGCCGCAAGGCCTTCGCGGCGGGCGCCGACATCAAGGAAATGGCCGAACGTGACTTGGTCGGCATCCTTAACGACCCGCGCCTGGCCCACTGGCAAGCCATCACCGCCTTTGGCAAACCGCTGATCGCCGCCGTCAACGGCTATGCGCTGGGAGGCGGCTGCGAGCTGGCCATGCATGCCGACATCATCATCGCCGGCGAGGATGCCCTGTTCGGCCAGCCGGAAATCAACCTCGGGATCATGCCCGGCGCTGGCGGCACCCAGCGGCTGCTGCGCGCGGTGGGCAAGTCGCTGGCGATGCAAATGGTGCTGACGGGCGAGCCGATCAGCGCCCGCCAGGCTCGGCAGGCTGGGCTGGTCAGTGAAATCACTCAAGCCGAATTCACCGTTGAGCGCGCCCTGCAAGTGGCCGCCAGTATTGCCGCCAAGGCACCGCTAGCGGTGCGCCTGGCCAAGGAAGCGCTGCTCAAGGCGCTGGACAGCGACCTGGCCAGCGGCCTGCGCTTCGAGCGCCACGCCTTCACCCTGCTGGCCGGCACCGAGGACCGCAATGAAGGCATCAAAGCCTTTCAGGAAAAACGCCGCGCCCGGTTCCAGGGCAAGTGACCCCATTCCGTTTCGATTGACCGAGAGCCACCGACCATGAGTTTCGAGCACATTCTGTTTTCCATCGAGGCAGGCGTTGCCACCCTCAGCCTGAACCGACCCGACCAGCTCAACAGCTTCAACGCGCAGATGCACAGTGAAGTGCGCGAGGCGCTCAAGCAGGTGCGCCAGAACGCCGAGGTGCGAGTGCTGCTGCTGACCGGTGAAGGCCGTGGCTTTTGCGCAGGGCAAGACCTGGCAGACCGCAACGTCGCCCCCGGCAGCGACGCGCCGGACCTGGGCGAATCCATCGAAAAGTTCTACAACCCGCTGATCCGCCAGCTGCGCGACCTGCCAATGCCCGTCATCTGCGCGGTCAATGGCGTGGCGGCAGGCGCCGGGGCGAACATCCCGCTGGCGTGTGATCTGGTGCTGGCAGCACGTTCGGCCAGCTTCATTCAAGCCTTCTGCAAGATCGGTTTGATACCGGACTCAGGCGGCACCTGGACGCTGCCACGACTGGTCGGCATGGCCCGCGCCAAGGCCCTGACCCTGCTGGGCGACCGCCTGAGCGCCGAGCAGGCCGCCGACTGGGGGCTGATCTACCGCTGCGTCGACGATGCCGAACTGCGTGACGAAGCGCTGAAACTGGCGCGCCATCTGGCCACTCAGCCCACCTATGGCCTGGCCCTGATCAAGCGCAGCCTCAATGCCAGCTTCAACAACAGCTTCGATGAACAGCTGGAGCTGGAAAAAGACCTGCAACGGCTGGCCGGGCGCAGCGACGACTACCGTGAAGGCGTCAGCGCATTCATGGCCAAGCGCACGCCAAACTTCAAGGGGCACTGATATGCAGGCCTTGAACAACAATGCATTAGTGGCCGTGATCGGCGCCGGCGCCATGGGTGCCGGTATCGCTCAGGTCGCCGCGCAAGCGGGCCACCCGGTCCGCCTTTACGACAAAAGGCCCGGCGCCGCAGCGCAGGCCATCGAAGGGATTGGCCGACAACTGAGCAAGCGCGTCGAAGCCGGCAAATTGGCCGCCAGTGCTTACGACGCTTGCATGACCCATCTGCAACCGGCCGACGAACTTCTGGCCCTGTCCGATGCCAGCCTGGTGATCGAAGCCATCGTCGAAAACCTGCAGGTCAAACGCGAGTTGTTCGCCCAGCTTGAGGCCCTGTGCCGGCCGGACTGCATCCTGGCCAGCAACACCTCGTCGCTGTCGATCACCAGCCTTGCCGCAGGCCTTCAACACCCCGAGCGCATGATCGGCATGCACTTCTTCAACCCCGCGCCGCTAATGGCGCTGGTAGAAATCGTCTGCGGCCTGGCCACTGACCCGGAGCTGGCTGCCAGCCTGCACGCCACCGCCCGCGCCTGGGGCAAGAAACCGGTGTTTGCCCGTTCCACCCCGGGCTTTATCGTCAATCGCGTGGCCCGGCCCTTCTATACCGAAAGCCTGCGCCTGCTGCAGGAAGGCGTCGCCGATTGCGCCACCCTCGACGCCTTGCTGCGCGAGGCCGGTGGCTTTCGCATGGGCGCCTTCGAGCTGACCGATTTGATCGGCCACGACGTCAATTACGCCGTGACCTGTTCGGTGTTCGACGCCTACTACCAGGACATGCGCTTCCAGCCCTCGCTGATTCAAAAGGAACTGGTGGACGCCGGTCGACTGGGCCGCAAGAGCGGGCACGGTTTCTATGATTACCGCGAAGGTGCAGAGCGCCCGCAACCCGCCAGCCTGAGCAGCACGACCCAGGTCGAGAGTGTGGTGGTCGAAGGCCAGCTCGGTGCCTTGAGCCCGTTGCTCGACCGATTGCGCGATCAAGGCATTGCTGTGCTGCAACGCGATGGCCGGGGCCTGCTGCGCGTCGGCGACGCGGTGCTGGCGCTGAGCGACGGTCGCCTGGCCAGCCAGCGCGCCTTTGAAGAGGGCTTAAGTAACCTGATTCTGCTCGACCTGGCGCTGGACTACCGCAGCGCCAGCCGCCTGGGCATCAGCTGGGCCGCCGGCACTTCGCAAGCGGCCATCGATCAAGCGGTGGGCCTGCTGGCCGCCGTCGGCATCCGCGCCAGCGCCCTGCGTGACAGCCCCGGCCTGTGCGTGCTGCGCACCGTCGCCATGCTCGCCAACGAAGGTGCCGACGCGCTGCTGCAAGGCGTGGCCTCGGCGGCGGACATTGATCTGGCCATGTGCGCCGGGGTCAATTACCCGCGCGGTCCGCTGGCCTGGGCCGACAGCCTCGGCATCGCCACCGTGACCACCGTCCTGAACAACCTGCAATCCACCTATGGCGAGGAGCGTTACCGCCCTTCCCTGCAACTGCGTCGGCAATTGGCCGATGGGAGCCTGTTTCATGAATGATGCCCTGATCATCGATGCCGTACGCACGCCGATTGGCCGTTACGCAGGCAGCTTGAGCGGCGTGCGCGCCGACGACCTGGGCGCCGTGCCATTGCGTGCGCTGCTCAAGCGTCATCCGCAAGTGGACTGGAACCAGGTCGATGACGTGATCTACGGCTGCGCCAACCAGGCGGGCGAAGACAACCGCAACGTCGCGCGCATGTCGGCGCTGCTGGCCGGCGTACCAGTGAGCGTGCCGGGCACCACCCTCAATCGCCTCTGCGGTTCGGGGCTGGATGCGGTCGGCACGGCGGCTCGCGCCATTCGCTGCGGCGAGGCCGGCTTGATGCTGGTGGGCGGCGTCGAATCCATGTCCCGTGCACCGATGGTGATGGGCAAGGCCGAGACCGCGTTTTCGCGCCAGGCGGAGATCTTCGACACCACTATCGGTTGGCGCTTCGTCAATCCGCTGATGCAGAAACAGTACGGCATCGACTCGATGCCGGAGACCGCCGAGAACGTCGCCGAGCAGTTCAATATCTCCCGCGCCGACCAGGACCTGTTTGCCCTGCGTAGCCAGCAACGCACCGCCGCGGCCCAGCTCAATGGTCGCCTGGCCAGGGAGATCGTGCCGGTCGAGATTCCCCAGCGCAAAGGCCCGGCCAAGATCGTCGAGCAGGACGAACATCCACGTGCCGACACCACCCTTGAGCAACTGGCAAAGCTCGGTACCCCGTTCCGCGCCAACGGCAGCGTCACCGCCGGCAACGCCTCAGGCGTCAACGACGGTGCCTGCGCGCTGCTGCTGGCCAACCGCGAACAAGCTCAGCGCTATGGCCTGAAAGCCCGCGGCCGGGTGGTGGCGATGGCCACCGCCGGGGTCGAGCCGCGCATCATGGGCATCGGCCCGGCGCCGGCGACGCGCAAAGTGCTGGAACTGGCCAACCTGAGCCTGGCCGACATGGACGTGATCGAGCTCAACGAAGCCTTCGCCGCCCAGGGCCTGGCCGTGCTGCGCGAACTGGGCATCCGCGATGACGACACGCGGGTCAACCCCAACGGCGGCGCCATTGCCCTGGGCCACCCGCTGGGCATGAGCGGCGCACGGCTGGTCACCACCGCCCTGCATGAACTGGAACAACGCAACGGCCGCTACGCCCTGTGCACCATGTGCATCGGCGTCGGCCAGGGCATCGCGCTGATCATCGAGCGCCTGGACGGCTGAGCCGCCACCCGACCAAAGAGTCACAACAGGCCGTGGGCGCAGGGGTATCCTTGAGCTCATGCACTCAAGCCGGCAGCGACCGGCTGGACACAAAAACAATTCGAGTGAATTCATGAACATGCACATTGCCAATGCCGCCGTGCTCGACCCGATGGAAACCGCCAGCATCGACGAACTGCGCCAGCACCAGCTCGAACGCTTGCGCTGGAGCGTCAGCCACGCCTATCAAAACGTACCGCTGTACCGCCAGCGCTTCGATGAAGCCGGCATCCACCCTGACGACATCAAATCCCTGGACGACCTGGCCCGGCTGCCCTTCACCACCAAGTCGGACCTGCGTGACAACTACCCCTATGGCCTGTTTGCCGTGCCGATGCATGACGTGGTGCGCCTGCACGCCTCCAGCGGCACCACCGGCAAACCGACCGTGGTCGGCTACACCCAGAACGACATCGACACCTGGGCCAACGTGGTCGCCCGCTCGATCCGCGCCGCCGGTGGCCGGCGTGGCGACAAGGTGCATATCTCCTACGGCTACGGCCTGTTCACCGGCGGCCTGGGCGCCCACTACGGCGCCGAGCGCCTCGGTTGCACGGTGATCCCGATGTCCGGCGGGCAGACCGAAAAGCAGGTCCAGCTGATCCGCGACTTCCAGCCCGACATCATCATGGTCACCCCGTCGTACATGCTTAACCTGGCCGACGAGATCGAACGCCAGGGCATCGACCCGCACAAGCTGGCCCTGCGCCTGGGCATCTTCGGCGCCGAGCCGTGGACGCCGGAACTGCGCGCCGCCATTGAAGCGCGAATGGGCATCACCGCTCTGGACATCTACGGGCTCTCGGAAATCATGGGCCCGGGCGTGGCCATGGAGTGCGCCGAAACCAAGGACGGCCCGACCGTCTGGGAAGACCACTTCTACCCCGAGATCATTGACCCGGTCACCGGTGCCGTGCTGCCAGACGGCGAGTTGGGCGAGCTGGTGTTCACCTCGTTGAGCAAGGAAGCCCTGCCGATGATTCGCTACCGCACCCGCGATCTGACGCGCCTGCTGCCGGGCACCGCGCGACCGATGCGCCGTATTGACAAGATCACCGGCCGCAGCGACGACATGCTGATCATCCGCGGCGTCAACGTGTTCCCGACCCAGATCGAGGAGCAAGTACTTAAAGTCAAACAGCTTTCAGAGAATTACGAGATACATTTGTATCGTAATGGCAACCTGGACAGCATCGACGTGCACGTGGAGCTCAAGGCTGAACACCAGTTACTGGGCGATGAGCAGCAGAAGGCGGTGTGTGCCGAGCTGAGCAAGCACATCAAGACCTATATCGGTATCAGCTCGCGGATCGTGCTGCAGCCGGCGCATTCGATGAAGCGTTCGGAGGGTAAGGCTTGTCATGTGATTGATAACCGATAAGTGAGGCTTTAGACCGTGTAGCGGCTATTCGCGGATAAATCCGCTCCCACAGGTAACCCGACCCATCCTCTGTGGCGAGGTTTTTAATGTGGGAGCGGATTTATCCGCGAAGCTTTTGATCTTCCCTTGCCCCGCCCTGGCGGGGCTTTTTTATGTGCGCGGGAAAAAGCGATACAAAAACACATACGACACGTTATTTTGTGTTTGTAATTAAATTATGTATCGCTTATAAATACCTCCAGGCCACACACCCCTTCACGGGCTGGAGACACAGCATGTACGCACAACTGGTTGAGACCGGCGTCAAACGCCTCAAGTCGCTGGACGAAATGTCCGCGCAGGAGCGTGCCTTCCAGGAAAAGATCGACGCTGAAATCAAGATCGAAGCCAAGAACTGGATGCCCGACGCCTACCGGCAAACCCTGATCCGTCAGATTTCCCAGCACGCCCATTCCGAGATCGTCGGCATGCTGCCCGAAGGCAACTGGGTCACCCGCGCCCCGAGCCTCAAGCGCAAGCTGCAATTGATGGCCAAGATCCAGGACGAGGCCGGCCACGGCCTGTACCTGTACAGCGCCATGGAAACCCTGGGCGCCGACCGCGACGAAGAGATCGCCAAGCTGCACAGCGGCCGCGCCAAGTACTCGAGCATCTTCAATTACCCGACCCTGAGCTGGGCCGACATGGGCGTGGTGGGCTGGCTGGTCGACGGTGCCGCCATCGTCAACCAGGTGGTGCTGCAGCGCACCTCGTACGGCCCTTACGCCCGGGCCATGGTGCGCATCTGCAAGGAAGAGAGCTTCCATCAGCGCCAGGGCTACGAAATCCTGTTGACCATGATGCGTCATGGCACCCAGGCCCAGAAGGACATGGTCCAGGACGCGATCAACCGCCTGTGGTGGCCGTCGCTGATGATGTTCGGCCCAAGCGACGAACACTCGCCCAACAGCGCCCAGTCCATGGCCTGGAAGATCAAGCGCCAGAGCAATGACGAACTGCGCCAGCGCTTCGTTGACCAGACCATCCCGCAGCTGGAACTGCTGGGCTGCACCGCCCCGGACCCTTGCCTTAAGTGGAACGAGGAACGCGGCCACTACGATTTCGGCGAGATCCAGTGGAACGAGTTTTATGAGGTGCTCAAGGGCAATGGCCCGTGCAACCAGGAACGCGTCGCCACCCGCCGCAAGGCCATCGAAGACGGTGCCTGGGTGCGCGCAGCTGCGGTCGCCCACGCCCGCAAAAAACACAACAAGAACGCAGCCTGATTCCCGGAGTATCTGTCATGTCCGAGTGGACCCTGTTCGAAGTCTTCGTGCGCAGCAAGCACGGCCTGAACCATAAACATGTCGGCAGCGTGCATGCCGCTGATTCCGCCATGGCGATCGAGAACGCACGCGAGTTGTACACCCGCCGCAGCGAAGGGGTGAGCCTGTGGGTGGTGCCCTCGGCGTTGATTACCGCCTCCTCGCCGGATGAGAAAGACCCGCTGTTCGACCCGTCCGACGACAAGGTCTACCGGCATGCCAGCTTCTATGACCTGCCGGCTGAAGTCGGACACATGTGAGGTCGACCATGAACGATGATCTGATCCAATACCTGCTGCGCCTCGGTGACAGCGCCCTGATCCAGGGCCAGCGCCTGTGCGAATGGTGCGGCCACGCGCCAGCGCTGGAAGAAGAACTGGCGTTGATGAACGTCGGCCTGGACCTGGTCGGCCAGGCCCGCAACTGGCTGGAATACGCTGCCGAACTGCTCGATGACGGCCGCACCGCCGACGACCTGGCGTTCCGTCGCAACGAACGCGAGTTCCGCAACCTGCTGCTGGTTGAACAGCCCAACGGCGACTTCGGCGTGACCCTGCTCAAGCAGTTCTTCTATGACGCCTGGCATTACCCGGTGCTTGAGGGCCTGAGCCAGTCCAGCGACGAGCGTATTGCCGGCATCGCCGCCAAGGCTTTGAAGGAAGTGACTTACCACTTGCGCCGTTCCGGTGAGTGGGTCGAGCGTCTGGGCGATGGCACCGATGAAAGCCACCAGCGCATGATCGCCGCTATCGCGCAGGTCTGGCGCTTTACCGTCGAGCTGGTCAACAGCGACGCCGTCGAAGACCGTCTGTTCGAAACCGGCATCGGTGCCTCGCCCGAGCAGATCGCCGCCAGCTGGCAACGCACCGTAAACGACATTTTCGACAGCGCCACCCTGCCCGTTCCAACGCCCGCCAGCCACTTCTACCTCAGTGGCCGCAACGGCGTGCACAGCGAACACCTGGGCCTGCTGCTGGCCGAAATGCAATACCTGCCACGAGCCTACCCCGATGCAACCTGGTGAGCTGATCGCCAGCGACCGCGGCGCGCGACAGGCCCAGGGCAACGACCTGCGCCAGGCCTGGGCCGTGCTCGGCGAGGTCATGGACCCGGAAGTGCCGGTGGTCAGCGTGGTCGATCTCGGGATCGTCCGCGCCGTCGACTGGCAGGCCGGCCACCTGCACGTAGTGGTCACCCCGACCTACTCCGGCTGCCCGGCCACCGAGGTGATCGAGGACGACATCCGTCAGGCGCTGGAGCTGGCCGGTTTTGCCGCGCCGAAGCTTGAGCGCAAGTTGACCCCGGCCTGGACCACCGACTGGATCAGCACCACCGGCCGCGAGCGCCTGCGCGCCTATGGCATCGCACCGCCCGAAGGCAGTACCAGCAAGCGCAGCCTGCTGGGTCAAGCGCCCGAGATCCGCTGCCCGCAGTGCGCCAGCGTGCACACCGAGCTGCTCAGCCAGTTTGGCTCCACGGCCTGCAAGGCGCTGTACCGCTGCTGTGATTGCCGCGAACCCTTCGACTATTTCAAGTGCATCTGAGCGGGCCTTGCCAAGCCCGCTGGAGAACCACCATGAGCAAATTCCACAGCCTGACCGTCAAGCAAGTGCGGCCTGAAACCCGCGACGCGGTGTCCATCGTCTTCGACATCCCGGCCGAGCTGCAAGACCGCTTTCACTTCACCCAGGGCCAGCACCTGGTGATGCGCACCTTGCTTGATGGCGAAGAAGTCCGCCGTTCCTATTCGATCTGCACCGGCGTCAATGACGGCGAGCTGCGCGTGGCGGTCAAGCGGGTGGCCGGCGGGCGTTTTTCCGCCTATGCCAACGACGTGCTCAAGCCCGGCCATGTGCTGGAGGTCATGCCGCCGTCGGGGCATTTCCACGTGCCGCTCGACCCCGCGCGCCACGGTCACTACCTGGCCGTGGCCGCCGGCAGCGGCATCACGCCGATCCTGTCGATCATCAAGACCACGCTGGAAACCGAACGGGGCAGCCGCGTGACGTTGCTTTACGGCAATCGCTCAAGCTCCGGCGCGCTGTTTCGCGAACAGCTTGAAGACCTGAAAAACCGCTACCTGCAACGCCTGAACCTGATCTTCGTGTTCAGCCGCGAGCAGCAGGACGTCGACCTTTACAACGGCCGTATCGACGCCGACAAATGCGAGCAGCTGTTCAGCCGCTGGCTGGACGTCAAGCAGCTGGACGCGGCCTTTATCTGCGGCCCGCAAGCGATGACCGAAACCGTGCGCGACCAGCTCAAGGGCAAGGGCATGCCGGCTGAGCGCATCCACTTCGAACTGTTCGCCGCTGCTGGCAGTGAACACAAGCGCGAAGCCCGCCAGGCCGCCCATGCGCTGGATTCGGCGGTCAGCCAGATCACCGTGATCAGCGACGGCCGCGCCCTGGCCTTCGACCTGCCGCGCAACACCGTCAGCGTGCTCGACGCCGGCAACGCCATCGGCGCCGAACTGCCGTACTCGTGCAAGGCCGGGGTGTGCTCGACCTGCAAGTGCAAGGTGATCGAAGGCGAAGTGGAGATGGACAGCAACCACGCGCTGGAAGACTACGAAGTGGCGGCGGGCTTCGTGCTGTCGTGCCAGACCTTCCCGGTCAGCAGCAAGGTGGTGCTGGATTTCGATCAGATCTGATGGACCGCGGCGCCGCCATCGCGGGCATATTGAACGACGCAACACCTGTAGGAGCGGACCTGGCCGCGATGGGCCGCGCAGCGGCCCCTGAGGCCACTGGCATTTGCGATTCAGCCAGCGAGTGCAGGTGATTTCAGAATCGCCGGGGCCGCTTCGCAGCCCATCGCGGCCAGGTCCGCTCCTACAGTTCAGTTCCTAAACTGGCTGGCATTGGGGCTTGCCCGCGATGAGGCCCCCACACCCCACACAAAAATAACCCCGGAGATTACGTAATGTCTCACGCCCCTACGCTGCAAAGCTTCATCGCCGGCCGCTGGATCGGTCAACACGGCGCCCAGCCCCTGCGCAGCGCACTGGACGGCCACATTCTGGCGCGCACCCACGAAGAGCGCCCGGACTTCCAGGAGGCCGTCGAGCACGGTCGCCTCCAGGGTGTCAGCGGCCTGATGGCCCTGGACTTCCAGCAACGGGCCGCGCGACTCAAGGCGCTGGCGCTGTACCTGGCCGAGCGCAAGGAGCAGCTGTACGCCATTTCTCACCACTGCGGTGCCACTCGCGCTGACAGCTGGATCGATATCGAAGGCGGCAACAGCACGCTGTTCACCTACGCAAGCCTGGGCTCGCGCGAACTGCCGTCGGGCAATATCGTCCATGAAGGCCCGGCACTGCAGCTGAGCAAGCAAGGCACCTTCGCCGGCACCCATATTCTGGTACCGCGCGGCGGCGTGGCGGTGCACATCAACGCCTTCAACTTCCCGATCTGGGGCATGCTGGAAAAGTTCGCGCCGTGCTTCCTGGCCGGCATGCCGTGCATCGTCAAACCGGCGACCGCCACCAGCTACCTGACTGAAGCGGTGGTGCGTCTGATGGATGAGTCCGGCCTGCTGCCGGCGGGTAGCCTGCAACTGGTGATCGGCAGCACCGGTGACCTGCTCGACCGCCTGCAAGGCCAGGACGTGGTGACCTTCACCGGCTCCGCCGACACCGCCGCCAAGCTGCGGGTGAACCCGAACCTGGTCCGTCATTCGGTGCCGTTCAATGCCGAGGCCGACTCGCTGAACTGCGCCATCCTCGGCCCCGACGTGAGCCCGGACGATGAAGAGTTCGAGCTCTACATCAAGGAAGTGGCCAAGGAAATGACCACCAAGGCCGGGCAGAAATGCACCGCCATCCGCCGCGCCATCGTCCCGGCCAAGCACATTGATGCGGTCGCAACACGGCTGCGCGAGCGGCTGGCCAGGGTGGTGGTCGGTGACCCGTCGGTAGAAGGCGTGCGCATGGGCGCCCTCGCCTCCCACGACCAGCAGAAGGACGTCGGCGAGCGCCTGCAAGCGCTGCTGCAAAGCTGCGACCAGCTCTTCGGCGCCAGCGACGGCTTTGCCCCGCGCGGTGAGGGCGTCAGCGAAGGTGCGTTCTTCGCCCCGACGCTGTTGCAGGCTCGCGATCCGCATGCCGAAGGCGGCGCCCACGACATCGAAGCGTTCGGCCCGGTCAGCACGCTGATGGCCTACGACGACCTCGACGAAGCCATTGCCCTGGCCGCGCGCGGCAAAGGCAGCCTGGTGGCCAGCCTGATCACTCATGATCCGAAAGTTGCTGCCAAAGTGGTCCCGGCTGCCGCCGCCCTGCATGGTCGGGTACTGGTACTGGACCGCGACTGCGCCGGCGAATCCACCGGCCACGGCTCGCCGCTGCCGCAACTCAAGCACGGCGGCCCGGGCCGCGCCGGTGGCGGTGAAGAGCTGGGCGGCCTGCGGGCGGTCAAGCATTACCTGCAACGCACCGCCGTACAGGGCTCGCCGACCATGCTGGCGGCGGTTACCGGTGAATACGTGCGTGGCGCCAAGGTGATCGAGACCGAGGTCCACCCGTTCCGCCGTCACTTCGAAGACCTGCAGATCGGCGAATCGTTGCTGACCCATCGACGTACCGTCACCGAGGCTGACCTGGTCAACTTTGGCTGCCTGTCGGGTGACCACTTCTATATGCACTTCGACGACATCGCGGCCAAGGAATCGCAATTCGGCAAGCGCATCGCCCATGGCTACTTCGTGCTGTCGGCGGCGGCCGGGCTGTTCGTCTCGCCAGCGCCTGGCCCGGTGCTGGCCAACTACGGCCTGGACACCCTGCGCTTTATCAACCCGGTCGGTATCGGCGACACGATCCAGGCGCGTTTGACGTGCAAACGCAAGATCGACCAGGGCAAAAAGAGCCCGCAGGGCATCCCCCAAGGCGTGGTGGCATGGGATGTGGAAGTGACCAACCAGCTGGGCGAACTGGTGGCCAGTTATGACATTTTGACGCTGGTGGTGAAAAAGCAGGGTTGACCTAGATGTGGGAGCGGATTTATCCGCGAATAGAACCACCGCGGTATCTCAGGCGAACCGCAGTGAGGCTATTCGCGGATAAATCCGCTCCCACAAGTAATTCGCCTTAACCGACTGGCTTCAGAGCGGCCCCTTTCAGCCCTCAACCCCTTCCACAATGATCACCTCGGCCCTGGCCACGCCCTGCCGATGCCCGCACGCTTGCTGATACTGCGCCGAGCGGTAGCACGCCAGCGCCTGATCATACGACTCGAACTCGATCACCACGCTGCGCTGCGGCGTGGCCCTGCCCTCCATCGCCTCGCTGCGCCCGCCACGGGCCAGCAACCGTCCGCCAAACGCCGCAAAAGCGGCCGGCGCGCGCTTTGTGTATTCGCTGTATTGCTCCGGGTCGGTGACATCGACGTGGGCAATCCAATATGCCTTCATGCTGACCTCATGGTTTCGGTTGAATTGGTCTTATGGTATACCATAATCCATCAGAACAAACATTCACCCGAACAAGAGTACTCGCGCCATGGCTTTCAACAGCATCGAAGAAATCATCGAAGACTACCGGCAAGGCAAGATGGTCTTGCTGGTCGACGACGAAGACCGCGAAAACGAAGGCGACCTGCTGCTGGCGGCAGATTGCTGCACCCCCGAAGCCATCAGCTTCATGGCCCGCGAAGCGCGCGGCCTGATCTGCCTGACCCTGACCGATGAACACTGCCAGCGGCTGGGCCTGGAACAGATGGTGCCGAGCAACGGCAGTGTGTTCAGCACCGCGTTTACGGTCTCGATCGAAGCCGCCACCGGTGTGACCACCGGTATTTCAGCGGCTGACCGCGCGCGTACCGTGCAGGCGGCCGTGGCCCCCGGCGCCAGTGCCGATGACATTGTCCAGCCTGGCCACATCTTCCCGCTGCGGGCCCGCGAAGGCGGCGTATTGACCCGCGCCGGGCACACCGAAGCCGGTTGCGACCTGGCGCGCCTGGCTGGCCTCACCCCCGCCTCGGTGATTGTCGAGGTGATGAACGATGACGGCACCATGGCCCGGCGCCCGGACCTGGAAGTCTTCGCTGCCCGCCATGGCATCAAGATCGGCACCATCGCCGACCTGATCCATTACCGCCTGAGCACCGAACACACCATCGTGCGCAATGGCGAGCGCGACCTGCCGACCGTGCACGGCACCTTCCGTCTGTTCACCTATGAAGACCGCATCGAAGGCGGCGTCCACATGGCCATGGTCATGGGCCAGATCCGCCGCGAAGAGCCCACCCTGGTGCGCGTCCATGTCATCGACCCGCTGCGCGACCTGGTCGGTGCCGAGTACACCGGCCCGTCGAACTGGACGCTCTGGGCCGCGCTGCAGAAGGTCGCCGAGCACGGCACCGGCGTGGTGGTGGTGCTCGCCAACCATGAATCGTCCCAGGCGCTGCTTGAGCGCGTGCCGCAATTGACCCAGCCGCCCCGCCAGTACAGCCGCTCGCAATCACGCATCTATTCTGAAGTGGGCACCGGTGCGCAGATCCTCCAGGACCTGGGCGTGGGCAAGCTGCGCCACCTGGGCCCGCCGCTGAAATACGCGGGCTTGACCGGCTACGACCTGGAAGTGGTGGAGAGCATTCCGTTCACCGGCTAGCAGCGGATGACTGGTCAGGCCAAAAGCCTTGCCAAAAGTTTGGAATACCATAATATGATATCCCGTAGACCTAATAACGTTTGACCCTGAACAACCTGCTGCTGTCGACCCAATCACAACAACATCGAGGGCGTACACATGGTATTCACTAAAGGTTCAACCGCACTGCTGGCCGCCGCCGTTCTGGCGCTGTCCGGCACTGCTGCGCTGGCCGCCGACAGTTTGAACTTCGTCAGCTGGGGCGGTACCACCCAGGACGCGCAAAAGGCGGCCTGGGCTGAGCCCTTCAGCAAGGAAAGCGGCATCAAGGTGGTGCAGGACGGGCCAACCGACTACGGCAAGCTCAAGGCCATGGTCGAAAGCGGCAACGTGCAATGGGACATCGTCGACGTCGAAGCCGACTTCGCCCTGCGTGCCGCCGCCGAAGGCCTGCTGGAACCGCTGGACTTCAAGACCATCGACCGCAGCAAGCTGGATTCGCGCTTCGTCTCCGACCATGGCGTAGGGTCGTTCTTCTTCTCCTTCGTGCTGGGCTACAACGAAAGCAAGCTCGGCGCCAACAAACCGGTGGACTGGACCTCGCTGTTCGACACCAAGACCTTCCCCGGCAAGCGTGCCCTGTACAAATGGCCAAGCCCGGGCGTGCTGGAACTGGCGCTGCTGGCCGACGGCGTCGCCGCCGACAAGCTCTACCCGCTCGACCTGGACCGCGCCTTCAAGAAACTCGACACCATCAAGAAAGACATCGTCTGGTGGGGCGGCGGCGCGCAGTCGCAACAACTGTTGGCCTCCGGTGAAGCCAGCCTCGGCCAGTTCTGGAACGGCCGCGTCTATGCCCTGCAACAAGACGGCGCACCCGTGGGTGTGAGCTGGAAACAGAACCTGGTCATGGCCGACTTCCTGGTCATCCCAAAAGGCGCCAAGAACAAGGACGCCGCCATGAAGTTCCTGGCCAACTCCAGCAGTGCCAAGGGTCAGGCCGAGTTCGCCAACCTCACCGCCTACGCGCCGGTCAACACTGAAAGCGTCAGCTTGCTCAAGCCTGAGCTGGCCCCGAACCTGCCGACCGCCTACGCCAAGGATCAGATCACTCTCGACTTCGCCTACTGGGCCAAAAACGGTCCTGATATCGCGACACGGTGGAACGAATGGCTGGTCAAATGAAAATGCCCGTGGCTACCCCCACTCAACCCACCCCGGCTGTCGGCGCGCCCAGCGCCGGCGGCAAGGCGGCCAAGAACGACACGTCGCTCAGCCATCGCTGGCGTGGCGCCAGCAATTTGCTGCCGGCGCTGATCTTCCTGGGTCTGTTCTTCTTCGCGCCGCTGATTGGTCTGTTGCTGCGCGGGGTGATGGAGCCGGTACCGGGGCTGGGTAACTACGAACAATTGTTCGCCAACTCGGCCTACGCCCGGGTGCTGTTCAACACCTTCTCGGTGGCTGGCCTGGTGACGTTGTTCAGCGTGCTGTTGGGTTTCCCGCTGGCCTGGGCGATCACCCTGGTGCCACGCGGCTGGGGCCGCTGGGTGCTGAACATTGTGCTGCTGTCGATGTGGACCAGCCTGCTGGCGCGGACCTACTCGTGGCTGGTGCTGTTGCAGGCCTCCGGGGTGATCAACAAGGCGCTGATGGCGATGGGCATCATCGATGTGCCGCTTGAGATGGTTCACAACCTCACCGGCGTGGTGATCGGCATGACCTACATCATGATCCCGTTCATCGTGCTGCCGTTGCAGGCGACCATGCAGGCGATCGACCCGATGGTGCTGCAAGCCGGCGCGATCTGCGGTGCCAGCCCCTGGACCAACTTCTTCAAGGTGTTCCTGCCGCTGTGCCGCTCGGGCCTGTTCTCGGGCGCCTTGATGGTGTTCGTGATGTCGCTCGGTTACTACGTCACCCCGGCCCTGCTGGGCGGTGCGCAGAACATGATGCTGCCTGAATTCATCGTGCAACAGGTGCAATCGTTCCTGAACTGGGGCCTGGCCAGCGCCGCCGCGGCACTGCTGATCGTGATTACCCTGGTGCTGTTCTACTTCTACCTGAAGCTGCAGCCGGAATCACCGGTCGGCTCCAGCAACGCGAGGTAAGCGATCATGCTCCTGACTCCCAACGCCATGAGCCGACGCCTGCGCTTCGGCCTCTACGCCACCACCGGGCTGATTGCATTGTTTCTGGTGCTGCCGGTTGTGTTTATCGTGCTGCTGTCGTTCGGCTCCTCGCAATGGTTGGTGTTCCCGCCACCGGGCTGGACGCTGAAATGGTACGGCCAGTTCTTTTCCAACCCGGAATGGATAGACGCTGCATTGGCCAGCCTCAAGGTCGCGATCCTGACCACGTTTTTCTCCGTGGCACTGGGCTTGCCCACCGCGTTTGCCCTGGTGCGCGGACGTTTTCGTGGCCGTGAAATGCTCTACGGGCTGTTCACCCTGCCGATGATCGTGCCGCTGGTGATCATTGCCGTGGCGGTGTATGCGCTGTTCCTGAAGCTGGGCTACACCGGGACGATGTTTTCCTTCGTGGTCAGCCACGTGATCGTCGCCCTGCCGTTCACCATCATCTCGATCATCAACTCGCTGAAGCTGTTCGATCAGTCGATTGAAGATGCGGCGGTGATCTGCGGTGCCTCGCGCCTGCAAGCGGTGTTCAAGGTGACCTTCCCGGGGATTCGCCCGGGCATGGTGGCCGGCGCGCTGTTTGCCTTTCTGGTGTCGTGGGACGAGGTGGTGCTGAGCGTGATGATGGCCAGCCCGACCCTGCAAACCCTTCCCGTGAAAATGTGGACCACCCTGCGCCAGGACCTGACTCCCGTGATCGCCGTCGCCTCGACGCTGCTGATCGGCTTGTCGGTACTGGTCATGGTGATCGCCGCCGCCCTGCGCCGGCGCAATGAAATCAGCGCCTGAGCGCACAGGAGAAGACGATGAGTGCTGTAATCCAAGAGTCCGCGCAAACCCGGCAGCCGCTGGTCAGCCTGCACAACCTGAACAAGCATTACGGTGATTTTGCGGCCGTTGACAACATTTCACTGGATATCCAGGAAGGCGAATTCCTGACCTTCCTCGGTTCCAGCGGCTCGGGCAAAAGCACCACGCTGTCGATGCTGGCCGGTTTCGAAACGCCCAGCAGCGGTGAAATTCTGGTCGACGGCAAATCGCTGGTGAACGTGCCGCCGCACAAACGCGATATCGGCATGGTGTTCCAGCGCTATTCGCTGTTCCCGCACCTGTCGGTGCGCGACAACATTGCTTTCCCGCTGGCGATCCGCAAACTGTCCGCGGCCGAACGTGACAAGAAAGTCGATGCCATGCTCAAGCTGGTACAGCTGGACAAGTTTGCCCACCGCCGCCCTTCGCAACTGTCCGGCGGCCAGCAACAGCGGGTCGCCATCGCCCGGGCGCTGGTGTACGAGCCACGCATTCTGTTGATGGACGAGCCACTCGGTGCGCTGGACAAAAAGCTGCGTGAAGACCTGCAGGACGAGTTGCGCCAACTGCACCGTCGCCTGGGCATCACCATTGTCTACGTGACCCACGACCAGGAAGAGGCCATGCGCCTGTCCCAGCGCATCGCCATCTTCAGCCACGGCAAAATCGTCGGCCTGGGCAGTGGCTATGACCTCTACCAGAACCCGCCGAATGCCTTTGTGGCGTCGTTTCTGGGGAACTCCAACTTTCTGCGGTTCAAGGCCCAGAGCAATGCGGCGGCCACCTTCGAAGGCCAACCGCTGTCGATTCGCCTGACGTCGGGGCTTAAAGTCGACCAGGACGTGCTGTTGATGGTGCGCCCGGAAAAAGCCCTGGCGCTGAGCGTTCCGCAAGCCGCTCAGGAGCCCTTGGCGGCGGGCTGGAACGAAGTGACCGCAACGGTGACCGAAGTGTTGTTCCTGGGTGAAAGCCAAACCTGCAGCGTGATCACCGCCGGCGGCACGGCGATGACGGTCAAGGCCTTGTCAGCGGCGGGCATGCCGCTCAAGCAAGGGGACCCGGTCAAAGTGCGCTGGGCGACGGCGGATGCCTGCGTGTACACCGAATGGACCGAGGGTGACCTGAACAAGGCCGCTGGGGCGCACTGAACGGCATTCACTTCCATGTACCATGGCTTGCGGTGGATCTGGCACACCGTGTTGAAGTCATCGCAGGCAAGCCTTGCTCCTACCCGGTAGGAGCAAGGCTTGCTCGCGATACAGACGCTGCGGTGTTTCAGGAAAACAGCAGCGTCAGCGCCCCACCGCCGCCGCCATCAACGGCCCCGCCTGTTCATCGGTCATCGCCGGGTACACTTCCATCTCGAGCAAATCATTCCATTGCAGGGCCCAGCGCTGAACCGGCGTGACGTCATCCGCCTCCGCCACGCCAAAGCCCATACCGCTGCCAACCGCATGCCAGCGGCCAATCATCTTCACGCCTTCAGGCGGCAAGCCACCGGTACGGACAAAACGTTCGATCGCGGCATCGCGCGACGCCGGGCACGCCCGCCACTTGACGATAAATAACATGTGTCACCTCCAGCCTTGCTCAGTGACCCCCAATCACAAGGCTTAGCACTTGCCCGCCAGGGCGTATGACCGTTGATCCTCCAGTCACGCCTTCCAGCGTAAATATTGTCACTGGCAAGCAAAATCCGAAGCAGCGCCGCGCCGTGAACAGGGTAAGGTAACGGGATAACCGGAACGTCTTCGAGGTATGCCGTGGCTTCCTATACCCTGCGTCAGCTGAAGTACTTCGTCACCACCGTGGAATGCGGCAGTGTCGCCGAAGCCTCGCGCAAGCTGTATATCGCCCAGCCGTCGATTTCCACGGCGATCAAGGGCCTGGAAGAAAGTTTCAACGTGCAATTGTTTATCCGCCATCACGCCCAGGGCGTGTCGCTGACGCCGAGCGGCGGGCGCTTTTACCGCAAGGCCCAGGAGCTGCTGCGCATGGCCAAGGAGTTCGAACAGAACGCCCTGGCCGACAACGATGTGATCTGCGGCCAGATCGATATCGGCTGCTTTGAAACCGTCGCCCCGCTTTACCTGCCGCGCCTGATCGCCGGCTTTCGCGAGCGCTACCCGGGCGTCGAGATTCGCCTGCAGGACGGCGAACAACAGGAGCTGGTGCAAGGCCTGACCGGCGGGCGCTTTGACCTGGCGATTTTCTACGACCACGAGCTGGACGGCACCATCGAAACCGAGCCGTTGATGGCGCCGCAACGGCCCTATGCCTTGTTGCCCGAGGGCCATCGCTTTGCCGATCAAGCCCAGGTGTCGCTGCGCGACCTGGCGCTGGAACCGATGATACTGCTCGACGTGCAGCCTAGCCGGACCTACTTCGTGAGCATTTTCGAAGAGCTGGGCCTAACGCCCAATATCGTTTTCAGCTCACCTTCGATCGAGATGGTCCGTGGCATGGTCGGCCAGGGTTTCGGCTTTTCAGTGCTGGTCACTCGACCGCACTCGCCGTTTACCTACGACGGCAAACAGGTGGTGAGCGTCAATATCGCCGAGAACGTGACGGGCTCCGGGTTGGTCGCCGGCTGGCTCAAGCGCGCCCAGCTGACCAAGCCAGCCCAGTTGTTTATCGAGTACTGCAAGGAGCAATTCCGCGTTCAGTGAGTTAGTTCGCGCAGGTAATGCCACGGGAAAATCCCCAGGTCATGGCCGTCGTCGAAGACCAACTGCACGCCATAGCCCTGCGGGTTCAGCGCAATCAGCCGGACGCTGTCACTGACCAGCTCGATGCGCCCGCCCAGGCGCGCAGCCCGGCAGCGCGAGCACGGGCAACGAGCGCGCAGGCCGGCATGGCTGAAGGTCTGGCTGAGCCCATCCTGCCAGTGCACCTTCAGCTCGCCGCGGCCCCGGGCGTTGTCGAGGGCGACCGGGATCATTGCCCGCCACCCTGCAGTTGAGTCAGGGCAATGCGCACAGCCTTGCGCACCTCGGGGTCGCTGTCGTGCGCTGCTGCTTCAAGCGCAGCGAGCGCCGCCGGGTCACGCAATTCACCCAAGGCCAGGGCGGCTTCCTTGCGCAGGTTGCTGATCGGATGTTCGAGCAATTCGACCAGCCCCGGCAGCGCCGCCGGGAAGGCCAGGCGGCCCAATGCACGGGCCGCGCGCAGGCGCACTTGCCAATAGTCGTCATCGAGCGCTTTCACCAGGGCAGGCCCGGCCGGTACCAGGCCAAGCTTGCCCAGGGTGGTGGCCGCTTCCTCGCGCACCTGCCATTGGGCATCCTCCAGCGCCGCCTGCAACGCGGCCAGCACCGAGTCGTCACTGGCAAAGCCCAGCGCCCCGGCAGCGGCGCGGCGCACATCGGTGTCCGGGTCGTCGCGCAACAGCCGGGCAAGCTCTGCCAGCGCACTGTGTTGCTTGAGCCAGCCCAGAATGCCCAGCGCTTCGCGGCGCACGCTGGCCTGGGTGTCGTTCAAGGCTGCCAGGGCCACGGCGGCGCTGGCGGGCAGGCGCAATTCACGCAAGGCCCGCAAGGCGCTGCTGCGAACGAACACATCGGTGTGAGAAGCCCAGGGCAGAATCACCCGACCGGCTTCGGCGGTCTTCAGCTGGCTGAGGCTTTGCGCGGCCGCGACCCGGACCTTGAGGTCACGGTCGCTCAGGGCTTCGCACAGGGCCTGCACCACCTCCGGTTCCTCCCAGGCCTCCAGCAAGCGCGCAGCTTCGGCGCGCACCTCATCGGCCGGGTCGTCGCCCAGGCTGGCGGTGAGCCATGGCAAAGCGTCCGGGTCTTCCAGGTCGGCCAGTTCGATCAGGGCGATGCGCCTTACGGCAGCGTCCTCATCGATCAGCCGCGGTTGCAGTTCGAGAATATCCGGGTTGTCACTGACAAGAGTATTCATAGGGCAAATCGAGGCCTCTGGTTTTCCAGGGGGAGCCCGAGCGGGGTCAGGCGCGGCAGTTCACGGCCATCCTGATGGCGCAGCAGCTCCAGGCAATGGCGTTTGAGGTGGACAAAGGCAGGGCTGGTGATCAGCTCCGGTTGGCGCGGGCGGGCAAAGTCCAGCCGCAGGTCTTCGATAAAGCGCCCCGGGCGCGGGCTCATGACCAGGATGCGGTCGGCCAGAAACAGCGCTTCATCAATGTCATGGGTGACAAACAGCACCGTGGTGCCGATGCGCGCCCAGATGTCCAGCAGCAGCGCTTGCATCTGGCTGCGGGTTTGCGCATCGAGCGCGCCGAAGGGCTCGTCCATCAGCAGCAGGCCCGGGCGATTGATCAACACCCGGGCGATTTCCACCCGTTGCTGCATGCCGCCGGAGAGTTGCTGCGGCCAGCGCTCGGCGAAATCTTCAAGGCCGACCCAAGCGAGAAATTCCCGCGCGCGCTGGCGGCGCTCGGCCTTGCCGATGCCCTGCATCTTCAGGCCGAAAGCGACGTTGTCGAGCACCCTGCGCCAGGGCAGCAGGGTATGGTGCTGGAACACCATGCCGCGCTCGGGCGACGGGCCGGACACCGGCTTGCCATCGACCTTCACGCTGCCGGCCGAAGGTTGCAAGTGCCCGGCAAGCGCACCGAGCAACGTCGACTTGCCGCAGCCGGACGGCCCGAGAATGCAGACGAACTCGCCGGGGGCGATATCGAAACTCAGCGCCTGCACCGCCTCGAACGCCTGCGGCCCCTGCCCCAGGCGAATGCTGACCTGGTCGATGTCCACGCGCCCTTTCACGCTGGGTGTTTTCAGAGCACTCATGCGCTTTTCTCCTGCAGGCGATACCAGGGCGTGGCGAGCCCGCCCAGGCGCTTGATCAGGCCGCTGCTGAGCATGCCCAGCAAACCGATCAGCAACATGCCGACGATGATGTCTGCGTAGTTCTGCAAGGTGTAGGCCTCCCAGGTGTAGTAACCGATACCCCATTGGCCGGAGATCATTTCCGCGGTGACCAGACAGAACCACGAGGTCCCCATGCCGATCGCAAGCCCGGTGACGATGCTGGGCGCAGCGCCGGGGATGATTACCTCGCGCAGGATCGCCAGGCGCCCTGCGCCGAGGCTGCGGGCCGAGGCGATCAGGCGGCGGTCGACGCCTTCAACCCCATGAACGGTATTGAGCAGGATCGGGAACAAGGCGCCGGTGAAGGTGATGAAGATCATCGACAGTTCCGATGATGGAAACATCAGGATTGCCAGCGGAATCCACGCCACCGCCGGGATCGGCCGAAGCACTTCCAACGGTGGCAGCAGCAGGCTTTCAGCCCAGCGCGAGCGGCCGATGGCCAGGCCCAGCAGCACCGCCACCAGAGCCGCCGCCAGGTAGCCCGCGGCCACTCGGCCCAGGCTGCTGAAAAGATGGCGCGCCAGGGCATCGGAGCTGACCAGCGCCCAGGCCGCCGCCAGCACCTCCAGCGGCGGCGGGACGTTGCGAAACGTCACCAGCCCAAGGTCCAGCCGCTGGCTTGCGGCCAGTTGCCAGAACAGCAGGCACGCCAGCACCGAACCGAGCTGGAGCGCTCGACGCCCCAGTCGAGTGGATAAAAGGTTTGGCATCGCAATGGCCCTCAACGTGCGGCCACGAATGCCCGGCGGGTGGCCGAGAAATCATTGACCTGGCCGCCGTGGCTCGCCGCATGGCGCTCGGCTTGCTCCTTGAGCAGGAAGGCCCGCAGCTGGCCTTTGCCATCGCGAACGAACCAGGCTTGATTGGCCAACAGTTTGATGCCGCTGTCACTGGCCTGGGTGTACAGGGCACGAATGCCCTTGCCCTCGGCTTCAAGGTTGGCCAGTGCCGCCAACGCTGATTGTGGCGAGGCGTAGCTGCGCACCGTCGGCTCGCCTTTGACCCAGATCTGCGCGACGTTCTTGAAGTCGGTGATCGCAGCGCCCGTGCTGGCATCCGTGGCCTTCAGCGGCTGCTGGGCGTAGTGGTGCAACTGCTGGTCGTAGTCCATGCCCTGGGCCTTGAAGGCTTCGCGGATGTACTGGTCGTTGATGAAAGTGTCGGTGTTCAGGCCACGGTCGGCCTTTTTCAGCAGCTTGAGGGTGTCGATGGCTGTCGCCACCGCCTGGCGGTATTCCGGTTTCCAGCTCAGGTCGCGGGTTTGCAGGCCCAGCGGGCCGTGGAACAGGTAGTTCACCGAAGCGTCGATGCCGGTGACCTTCTCGATCAGCTCGCTGTATTTCTCAGGCTCTGCAGCCAGCAGCTGGTTGGCCTCAAGGCTGGCGCGAAGGTAGGCGACGACGATTTGCGGGTATTTTTTCGCGAAGTCGCTTTCGACCAGTGCGCCATGGAAGGTCGGCGCCCTGGACTGCGAGCCGTCGTAGATCTTGCGGGCAAAGCCCCGGCTTTCGAACAGCTCGGCGAAGGGCACGAAATCGGCGTGGGCGGCAATCTTGTTGGCCTGCAGCGCCGAGCCCGCCACTTCAGGCGGCTGGGCGATGATGGTCAGGTCCTTGTCCGGGTCCCAGCCCTGGGCCGCAACGGCGCGCAACAGCATGCCGTGGGCGGTGGAAGCAAAAGGTACCGAAATGGTCTGGCCCTTGAGCTCGGCGAAGGACTGCACCCTGGAGTCCTTCGGTACGACGATACCGTTGCCGCTGCCCTCGGTGCTGCCGGACAGCACACTGATAAACAGGCTGTGGCTGCCCGCGGCCTCATGGGCCACGCCGTTGAGCGACCCTGGGAAGTCGGCCATGGCGCCGAAGTCCAGCTTGCCGGCTACCATTTCGTTGGTCAGCGGTGCGCCGCTGGTGAAGTTCTTCCACTGAATGTCATAGGTGACGTCCTTATAGGCGCCGTCCCTGGGCAGGTATTTGTCCAGCAGGCCCAGTTCGCGAATCATCAGGCCGCCGGCGGCGCAGTTGATGGTGGTGTCCTGGGTGCCGATGGCAATGCGGATGGTCTGGGCTTGCGCCGACAGGGCGCTGACCGCCAGTAACAGGCCGGCGATGGTGGTGCGTGCACGCATGGGTGTGTCCCCTCGAGTCTTGGCTACGGGAAATCGTCTGCGCCACGGGTCGGCGTGGTAGGAGACGAGGGGTATGGCATCAGGCGTCCGGTGGGTGGCCGGTGGCTTTTTATAGTGTTGGCTTGCGGTGTTTTTCAGCGCAGCAGGTACGGAATCTCGACCTTCACCGCCCCGGTCGGGCAGTCGGTTTCGCACGGCATGCAATACCAGCATTCGTCAAACGCCATGTAGGCCTTTTGCGTTGCCGGGTTGATGGCCAGCAAATCCATCGGGCAGACGTCCACGCACACGGTGCAGCCTTTGTGAGCGATGCACAGGTCTTCATCGACCGTGACCGGGGCGTTGCTGCGAAAGAAGATTTCCTGGGGTTGAAAAGCCATGGTTCGGTTCTCCCTTGGGCGCTCAGGCGGCGCCGACGCGCAGGCGGTTGTAGGCCTGCTGTTCTTGATCGTCGAGGGCCACACGGTAGGGCTCGATCGGCTTCTTGAAGCTGACCATGGTGCCGTTCGGGTCCTTTTTCAGGTGGCAGTGGCACCACCAGTCGGCGTCATTGCGCAGCGGATAATCGACCCGGTGGTGGTACAGGCCCCAGCGGCTTTCCTTGCGGAACAGCGAGGCGCGGGCGGCCATTTCGGCACAATCGCGAATCACCGCCACTTCCATCGCCCGCATCAATTCGTGGGGGTTGTTGGCCTTGATCTGCGCCAGGTCCGCTTCGATGGCGGCAAACCGCTCAAGGCCGATTTCCATCTTTTTGGTCACCTTCGGCGGCTGCAGGTAATCGTTGACCATGCGCCGCAGCTTGTACTCCACTTGCGAAGGTGGCAGGCCGTGCTCACGCAGCAGCGGGGCCTGGACCCGGGCTTTCTCGGCGGCCACCTGGGCGGCATCCACTGGCCCGTGCTCGCGCCCGGCCACATAGGTCGCCGCATTGACGCCGGCAAACCATCCATAAGTAAAAGCGCCGAGCATGTAGTTGTGCGGCACTGCCGCCATGTCACCGGCCGAGTACAGGCCCTTGACCGAGGTTTCGGCACGCTCGTTGACCCACACGCCCGAAGCGCTGTGACCGCTGCAAAAACCGATCTCGGAGATGTGCATCTCGACCATTTTCCGGCGGTAGTCGGTGCCGCGCCCGGCGTGGAACTGGCCACGGCTGGGGCGCTCGTTGCTGTGCAGGATCTGCTCGATGTCCTGGATGGTTTCTTCGGCCAGGTGGTCGAGCTTGAGGAACACCGGACCGTTGCCGCCTTCGAGTTCCTGATGGAACTCCCACATCATCTGGCCACTCCAGTAGTCGCACTCGATAAAGCGCTCGCCCTTGCTGTTGGCGGTATACCCGCCCAGGGGGCCGGTCACGTAGGCGCAGGCCGGGCCGTTGTAGTCCTTGATCAGCGGGTTGATCTGGAAGCACTCCAGGTTCGCCAGTTCCGCCCCGGCGTGGTAGGCCATGGCATAACCGTCGCCGGCATTGGTCGGGTTCTCGTAGGTGCCCATCAGGTAGCCCGACGACGGCAAGCCCAGGCGGCCCGCTGCGCCGCAGCAAAGAATCACCGCCTTGGCCTTGATCACATGGAAGTCAGCGGTGCGGCAGTCAAAGCCCATCACGCCGTTGGCCGCGCCTTGCTCGTCAGTCAGCAGCCGCGTGGCCACCAACCGGTTGCTGATCTGCACCCGCGCCCGCTTGAGCTGGCGGTACAAGACTTTCTTGATGTCGTGACCTTCGGGCATCGGCAGCACATAGGCGCCCATGTGGTGGACTTTTTTCACCGCGTAATCGCCGGTCTCGTCCTTCTCGAACTTCACGCCCCAGCGGTCCAGCTGTTCAAGCGTCGCAAAACTGTGTTCGGCGTAGGCCAGCACAGCGGTCTGGTTGACCACCCCATCGTTGGCCACGGTGATTTCCTTGGTGTACTGCTCGGGCGTGGCGTGGCCGGGAATAATGGCATTGTTGAGGCCGTCCATGCCCATGCTGATCGCGCCGCTGCGCTTGACGTTGGCCTTGTCCACCAGCAGCACCTTCAGATCGCGGTTCTGCTCCTTGGCCTTGATCGCCGCCATGGGGCCGGCGGTGCCGCCTCCGATCACGACGATGTCGTATTCCTGTTCCAGGGTGTTCATGCACGCGGCTCCTTGTTCCGGTCGATCCGCAGGCGGTACTGGAAGGAGTCGCCGCGGTAATAGAGGTATTCGAAATCCAGTGGCGCGCCATTGGCATCAAAGGTCAGCCGTTCGATGCGCATGATCGGGCTGCCCTCCTCGGCTTCCAGCGCCTGGGCGAGGTCGGCGTCAGCCAGCACGGCGTCTACCGCAAGGTCAGCGTGGCCAAGGGCGATGCCGCAGTCGTTTTCCAGAATCAGGAAGATGTCGCGAGTGGCCAGGTCGGCCTTTTCCAGCCGCTCGCCGATGCTCTGCGGCAGGTAGGTGATTTCCAGCGACACCGGCGCGCGGTTGATCAGGCGCACCCGCTTGATCTCGGTGACCGGCGTGCCCTCCTTCACCTGCAGGCGCTCGGCGACCAGCGCCGTGGCGGGCACCGACTTGAAGCTGCGCAGGCGGTTCAACACCTCATAGCCCATCTGCGTCATCGATTCGGCCAAGCCTTGCAGGGTCGATACGTTCTGGAACGCCTTGGGTTTGGAGACAAAGGTGCCTTTGCCGTGGATCTTGAAAATCAGCCCTTCCTTTTGCAGGTCGCCCAGCGCCTGGCGCACGGTGATGCGGCTGACCTCGAACGCAGCGCCAAGCTCGCTTTCCGACGGCATGCGCGCCATGGGCGCATAAGTGCCGTCGAGAATGCGCGAACGCAGCAGCTCCTTGAGCTGGCTGTAGAGGGGAACGGGTGACAGGGGGAGTAACTGTGCCATGCGCGATCAACTTGTTATGACAAGATATGCCGTGAACAATAGTCGATCTAACCAAATAATCTGAAATACCAAAATGCTATATCTATAGACACAGGGCGCTTTTGATCCAATGGTAGGGCCCAGGCTTGCCTTTTAATGCCGGTCAGTTAAGGAATAGAGCGACGCAAACCCTTGTAGGAGCGGACCTGGCCGCGATGGGCTGCGAAGCGGCCCCGGCGATTCCAAAGTCGCCCGCATTCCCAGGGCTTGTCGTAGATATCACCGGCCTCGGGGGCCGCTGCGCAGCCCATCGCG
>NZ_JAAAMT010000037.1 GCF_009905435.1 Pseudomonas sp. R5(2019) | reverse complement strand
ACTACGAAGCTACCTGCAAGTCGAGCGGATGAGAGTAGCTTGCTACTCGCGTCAGCGGCGGACGGGTGAGTAATACCTAGGAATCTGCCTGATAGTGGGGGACAACGTTTCGAAAGGAACGCTAATACCGCATACGTCCTACGGGAGAAAGCAGGGGACCTTCGGGCCTTGCGCTATCAGATGAGCCTAGGTCGGATTAGCTAGTTGGTGAGGTAATGGCTCACCAAGGCGACGATCCGTAACTGGTCTGAGAGGATGATCAGTCACACTGGAACTGAGACACGGTCCAGACTCCTACGGGAGGCAGCAGTGGGGAATATTGGACAATGGGCGAAAGCCTGATCCAGCCATGCCGCGTGTGTGAAGAAGGTCTTCGGATTGTAAAGCACTTTAAGTTGGGAGGAAGGGCAGTAAGCGAATACCTTGCTGTTTTGACGTTACCGACAGAATAAGCACCGGCTAACTCTGTGCCAGCAGCCGCGGTAATACAGAGGGTGCAAGCGTTAATCGGAATTACTGGGCGTAAAGCGCGCGTAGGTGGTTTGTTAAGTTGAATGTGAAATCCCCGGGCTCAACCTGGGAACTGCATCCAAAACTGGCAAGCTAGAGTAGGGCAGAGGGTGGTGGAATTTCCTGTGTAGCGGTGAAATGCGTAGATATAGGAAGGAACACCAGTGGCGAAGGCGACCACCTGGGCTCATACTGACACTGAGGTGCGAAAGCGTGGGGAGCAAACAGGATTAGATACCCTGGTAGTCCACGCCGTAAACGATGTCAACTAGCCGTTGGAATCCTTGAGATTTTAGTGGCGCAGCTAACGCATTAAGTTGACCGCCTGGGGAGTACGGCCGCAAGGTTAAAACTCAAATGAATTGACGGGGGCCCGCACAAGCGGTGGAGCATGTGGTTTAATTCGAAGCAACGCGAAGAACCTTACCAGGCCTTGACATCCAATGAACTTTCCAGAGATGGATTGGTGCCTTCGGGAACATTGAGACAGGTGCTGCATGGCTGTCGTCAGCTCGTGTCGTGAGATGTTGGGTTAAGTCCCGTAACGAGCGCAACCCTTGTCCTTAGTTACCAGCACGTGATGGTGGGCACTCTAAGGAGACTGCCGGTGACAAACCGGAGGAAGGTGGGGATGACGTCAAGTCATCATGGCCCTTACGGCCTGGGCTACACACGTGCTACAATGGTCGGTACAGAGGGTTGCCAAGCCGCGAGGTGGAGCTAATCTCACAAAACCGATCGTAGTCCGGATCGCAGTCTGCAACTCGACTGCGTGAAGTCGGAATCGCTAGTAATCGCGAATCAGAATGTCGCGGTGAATACGTTCCCGGGCCTTGTACACACCGCCCGTCACACCATGGGAGTGGGTTGCACCAGAAGTAGCTAGTCTAACCTTCGGGAGGACGGTACCACGGTGATCATCTCCTCGACCCCGCTCACGCGCTGGGCGTTGTATTCCTGCACCAGGCCGATGGGGTCGGGCAGGACGATGGCCAGCATGCCTTGCGGCAGTTGCTCACGCTGGATCAGCGTGCGCACCTGGCCGCGCAGTGCTTTGAGCCGGTGATTACGGCTGTGGAAACCGTGCACGCTGACAAAGTCGCCGGCGGTCGGTGCGGCGTATTCCAGCACCAGGCGGTCGACCTGCAGGGCGTGCTCGGTCATGGCCAGGCCGACGCTGGCGGGGTCGTTGCGGGCCGCGCTCAGGTCCAGCGGGTGAAATCTGGCATCCAGAACCGTGCCGCCTTGGGCGATGGCGCGCTGGTAGCGGTTGAGTACGTCTGCTGGCCAGGCGTCGTTGGCAAAGGCCAGCCAGGCCGTGCGGTGCCGGGCGGTGTCGATGTTGATGAAGGAGGCGGTGACGTCGTGGTCCTGCTTGATGCACGCCTGGCTCAGGGAAGCCGGCATTGCCAAGGGCATCTGGAACGGACTGAACTGGCGCAGCGCACCTTCCGGGGTGACCTGATAGGCCTGCCACTCCTGCTTGTCGAGCAGCACGTAGAGGAAGCCGTGGCGGAGGGTGCGCGGCTGGTCGGGGCGCATGGGGATCGACTCAAGGTCGCTGGTATAGGAATGCCGCTGCTTTTGGGTCGCCCCCGGCGAAGGCGCATACGCGGCGCGCAACGGCAGGATCGGCAGGCCGGTGCGCTCGCAGGCGTTGCAGCGGCCGGGTGGGTTGGGGCCGCCTTCGCGCATGGCGATGCTGACGTATTGACCGGTGTTCATGTATAGCTTCCTGCTGATGGCAAGGCCGCACTGATGCGCATCCAGTCGGCGTCGTTGTAGGTCTCGAAGCGGCTATGCAGGGCTTCAGTGCCGGCGATGGCCCGGGATATATCGCGCTGAATATCCGGGTGCTGCGGTAGCAATGGATGGATCAAGACCCGATACAGGCAGAGGGCGATAACGTCATTGTTGTCGCGCAGGCCGTGCCGGTAAGCGTCACGAATAAGTCGGAAGGCATGAACGGCCGCTTGGGGTGGCAGGCCGGTGTCGCCTTTCCAGCGCCAAGGGGCATAGCTCAGTGGCTTTTGCAGAATTAGACGCCACTTGCCTAGCAACTGATTGACCAGAGGCGCTGCCCGCTGAACCTCGTGGACCTGGGCCGGGAGTTTCTCGAAGTCCCTGTCGGCGGCTCCGTGAAAGAGGGCGAAGCTGCCCCAACTGCTCGGGCACAGCCAGGCATGAATAGGCCAGAGTATCCCTTCCAGCGGGTGACCCAGCGTTGCGGCCAGGAGCTCCAGGCGCAGAGGCTCGTACCAGGGCACCGTGTTTTCTCCGCCCGCGGGCGCGACGGTGCGACAGTGCGTGGTCAGGTGTTGTGCGACGGTGGCAAGGGGTTGTTCGCTGAGCAGCCAGCCACAGATATAGCGCTTGTTGTACGTCAACTCATCCAGCGCGTAGAGAGCGCTGCGCGTCAGATACTGTGACGAGGGCGTCTCTCCGGGAGCGGCCAGCTGAATCAGCGCCGGACACGCCTCGGGGAGATGGGCCAGGTCCGGCCGCAGGACGCGCTCGACCGCTGACTCGCCAAGGTCGTTGGTCAGGGCGTCAACGCTTAGAGGATATTCGTTATCGTATTCGGCCAAGGGGTCTATCAACAGGTAGATAGAATCATTGGCGGTTCGATATTGCTCGACGAAGGCCACAACCGGGCGGCTTTTCATCGGTTGCGCTCCACACAATCGGCGTCGAGCCCTTCCATTATCTGGCTGACCACCGACAGACTGTTGCCCGCGCCGCCCTTCTGGTGAGTGATCGGCCCCTTGATCTTGATCGCCACGGCGTTCAGCGTGATGCCTGATCCATCAATTCGAATCGTCCCGCCCGGGCCTCTGATGATCAGTTCATCCGAGGCCTGTATCTCGCAGAGCGTGGTCCGATTCCGTATCGCCTGTCCTGCCTGCAACTTGGCATGTCCTTCAACGGTCTGTTCCAGGTTTGCGCCGATGCTGACCCAGTGATTGGCGCCAGTTTTGTCACGGCGGTTGTTGTCGACCTCTTCGGTGCGGTCCTTGCCGGTGCGGATACTGTGGTTGCGGCCAATAGTGAGAAATTCGTCCTGATCGATGTCGTGGCGGCGGTCGTGGCCGATCTGGACCTGCTCGTCATGACCTACGGTCTCTTGGCGGTCGTGGCCGATGGTGATGGTTTCGTCGTGTTCGACCTGTTCGCTGCGGTCATGACCAACGAAGGTGGTTTCATCGTGGTTGACGTGGAGGTTCTGATCCTTCTGAGCATGGATATAAATCTCTTCCTGCCCGGCTTCATCCTCGAAACGCAGTTCGTTGAACCCCTTGCCCTTGTGGGTTGCGCTCTTGATGGTCATCCGCGTCTTGTGTTTCGGCAGCTCGTAGGGCGGTAGCTGCAGGCGGTTGTAGGTGCGGCCGATGATCAGTGGCTGGTCGCAGTCGCCGTCCAGATAATGGATGACCACTTCCTGGCCGATGCGCGGAATGGCCATGTGGCCCCAGGTCGTGCCGGCCCAGTTCTGTGCCACGCGGATCCAGCAGGAGCTGTGCTCGTCGTGCTGGCCTTGGCGGTCCCAGGGGAACTGGACTTTCACCCGGCCGAATTCGTCGGTGTAGATCTCCTCGTTCGGCGGGCCGACCACCACGGCGGTCTGCGGGCCGAGGATGCGCGGGCGGGGCAGGGGCTCGGCGCGCCATTCGACGTCGTCTGCCACCAGCTCGGCCTCGTAGTGGTAGCGGGTGCCCTGCTGGGCATCGGCGCTGTCTTCAGCCTGGCTGGTGTGCTGGATACCGTGGTGGACCATGCGCACCGGCCGCCAGCCACGATTGAGGTCTTCTCGGGGATGGCCTTCCAGATAAAAAGAGATTCCTGGCTGCAGGCGCGGGTCGTCGCCCTCGACGCAGGCCATGCGTGCATCGCGGCGATGGCCGCGCAGGCGGTTGGTCAGGATCGGCTTGCCGACCTCGTCGAATTTGTGTCGGCCGGGGTAGTCGTAGCGCTCGTAGCCACGGCCCTGGTGGTCGAGGTCGGAGCCATCCAGGCTGTGTTGGTGGGTGTAATTCGGGTGCTGGAAGGTGTAGTCGCGTTGGGTCTGGCGGGCGGTGCGCACGTTTTCGCTGTAGGCGAAGCGGCGCAGCGCCGGCTGCGGTTGATCGCCGCCGGGCGCCGGATTGTAAAGCACGGGTTCGTCGTCGAGACGACCGTGGATAAACAAGCGGTCGCTGTGGGTCAGCTGATGGCCCTCGGCGCTGTGGCGGAAGGAATAGAAGAAGCCTTCCTCGCGCAGGATCCGTTCGATGAAGTCGTAGTCCGTGTCGCCAGCCTGCACGCAGTACTCACGGGGTTTGCGTTCGAGAGTGACGCGTTGCTCGTAGTCCAGCGTGAGGCCGTGGGGCTTGAGCACGGCGTGGGCGATTTGCGGGGCAGTGAGGGTCTGGAAGATGCGCCAGTCGGACGACAGCTTGAGCCGGGCCAGGCGCGGCTCGACCATGGCTTGGTAGCGGGTGCGCCGCAAGCCGGTGTCGCCCTGCACGAAGGACGACACTGCGCCATGAACAAAGCGCACCGGCGTCTGGCCATGCCAGAGGGTCAGCAACCCGGGGCGATCGAGGACCTGGCCGAAGTCGATGGCGGGGTTGGGGCTGGACAGCTCCAAAGCAAGCAGAAAGGTTTCGGACAAACCTTCCGTAAGAGTGAATTCGACGACATCGAAGGCGTCGGGGGCTTCGCCACCGAGGACGTCAAAGGTGAAGCGCAGATGGGATTGGCTGGGCATGACGAGCTTCCTGCTATTGTTTCCCACCGACCGCGAATCGGTGGACAGTTCAAAGGGGGAGCGTCAGCGCTCAATGGGTTCAGAATTTCAAAGCAAACTGAGCACTGCGATGGCTGTCCTGAAGAGACGCCCGAATCCTGCCGCCATCCCCACGCTCAGGAAATAGGAAATATCCCAAGTCACGGATTGAAATCTCCGGAGCTACTTGGGTATACGCACCGGTCAGTTGAGTGTCAGGGCCGATGCTGCTCATCCCTGTGCCGATTTGGTGTCAGACGCGTGCCTTTTTTTGCGCGACTGCGTCGAATGTCGGCAAATGATCTTTACTCATCGGGCACTCTATCCGGAAACCCCCATGGCCTTTGTCCAAAACAATCTGATCCACCTTATCGCTGCGCTCTGGTTCGCCATCTGTTGGGGCGGCTACACCCGCTACGCCACCTGGAAGGGCAGGGACACCGCGTGCCTGGCCAGTGTGTTGCACCTGTACCGTGAAGACTGGATGCGCCGGATGTTGTTGCGTGACAACCGCATCGCCGACGCCAGCGTGATCGGCAATCTGGAGCGCAACGCGTCATTCTTTGCCTCCAGCACGCTGATTATCCTGGCCGGTATTCTCACGGTGCTCGGCGCCTCCGACCGGGCGTTGTCGCTTCTGGCTGATATTCCGATGGTTCAGCAGGCGTCCCAAGGCATGTCGGAAATCAAGCTGCTGTGCCTGGCAACCGTGTTTGTGTATGCGTTTTTTACTTTCAGTTGGTGCATGCGCCAATACAACTTCGCTGCGGTGCTGGTGGGTTCTGCGCCGATGATCGGTGAGCGGCATGTCAGTGAGATGGAGCGCAAGGCCTTTGCCTCGCGTGCCGCGCGAGTCATTTCGATGGCGGCCAACCAGTTCAACTTTGGCCTGCGTTCTTATTACTTCGGCATGGCGATGCTGGCCTGGTTTATCAGCCCCTGGCTATTCATGTTGGTCAGCAGTGGTGTGGTGCTGGTGTTGTACCGTCGTGAATTTCATTCCGACGTTCTCGATGTCATGGTCTATACCCCTACAGAAGCGCCCCTGCCGGAGGCGAACAAAGAGGCGGCCTGATGAGTACTCCATTCTGGTGTGTGTTCATCAGTGCAGTATTGATTTTTATCGCCCGCGTGCCGGTGACATCGGCAATGAAAGCACAGGGTTACGATAATCATTTGCCACGGCGCCAACAGTTGCAACTTGACGGTTTGGGCGCTCGCGCGGTGGCGGCACATCAGAATAGTTTCGAAGCCTTTATTGTTTTTTCGGTGGGCGTGCTCATGGCCCATGCCACACAAACCCAAGGCTACCTGATCGATACGCTGGCGATCATCTTCGTTATTTGCCGGGTGATTTACTTGCTGCTCTATTGGGCCGATCTGGCCTGGCAACGAAGCCTGGTGTGGTTTATCGGCTTGCTCTGTTCTTTATTGCTGATGCTCAGCCCGACCTTCCGCCAGCTGCTGGCCTGAAACTAAAAAGCCCGAACGCAAGTTCGGGCTTTTCAGGGATGTACCGTGCGGTACAGAACAGCTTATGGCTTTGGCTGTTCGGTCGGCGCGGTCGCAGGGGCAACCGGCACTGCTTCCTTGGCGCTCTCTTGCGCGCGCTTTTGTTCCGCTTCAGCGCTATCTTTGGCAGCTTCGGCGTTTTCTTTCGCAGCTTCGTTCATCTTATCCTGAGCTTCGCCCATTTTTTCCTGGGCTTGCTCGGCATGTTTTTGTGCGTCCTGGGCTTTGTCCTCGCTGGCTTTATCGCAAGCGGCGAGACCCAGGGCGGCGGCCAGCATCAGAGTATAAGCTAAGGTTTTACGCATGAGGTGTTTCTCCTTGTTGAAGATCTAGTGACCTTAAGATCGTCCCTTCACAGATTAAGTTCCTTGTCTGTGAAAGATATATAAGCCTCGGATCCATATCGACTTTTTCTGGCGTTTATGCTGTTGCTCGGCGCCTTTGACCGGAGCTGTTGCGGATGAGTGAAACTCCACTAATGGCCATGGCCAAACGATTTCTTTCAGCCCTTTGCCATTGTCAGCTTCTAAACATGCGCGTGCACCACGCCGATGCCGAGGGCATGACGTTGGTATTGCCTTATTCACCGCGCATTATTGGCAATCCACTGTCCGGCGTTATACACGGTGGCGCGATCACCACCTTGATGGACACCACCTGTGGCATGGCGACCCTCTGTGCATTGCCGGCCTTTGAAGTCTGCCCGACACTGGACCTGCGCATCGACTATATGCAGCCCGGCCAGCCAGACAAGGACGTGTTCGGCTACGCGCAGTGCTACCGGGTCACCCGCGACGTGATCTTCACTCGCGGCTTCGCCTACCAGGATGACCCGCAGCAACCGATTGCGCAGGTGGTGGGTACTTTCATGCGCCTGGGTAAAGGCATCAAGGGCAGCCACGGCTTTGCCGGCAGTATCAGGGGGGAAGGGCAATGATCGACGATGGCCTTCGCGAACAACTGCGCCTGGCGCATCAGAACGGCGACTACGCGCCTTTGCTGGCGCTGATCCCTTATGCCGGGTTGATCGGCATCGAGTGCACCCGTGAGGGCGATGGGCTGTTGTTTCGCCTGCCAGCCAGTCAGGACAACATTGGCAACCCTTTGTTGCCAGCGATTCATGGTGGCGTCATCGCCGGCTTCATGGAGTTGGCCGCAGCACTTCACCTGATGATTTTTACCGGCAGTGGCACGGTGCCGAAGATCATCGATTTTTCCATTGATTACCTCAGGGCCGGGCTGCACCGCGACACCTTTGCCCAATGCCAGCTGTGGCGCCAGGGTCGGCGGGTGACCAACCTTGCGATCACGGCCTGGCAAAGCAGCCCGCAAGAGCCGATTGCCACCGCCCGTGCGCATTTCAAGATCGAAGAAACACCTGCCCCTTGAAATCATCTGCCAAGCCCCCATCTCAAGGTCATCCCGTCGCACGCTAACCAAGCGACCACTGCCATCTGATTGGAGTTTGATGAACATGAGTGCGGAGACTCAAAAAGAAACCCTGGGCTTCCAGACCGAGGTGAAGCAGCTGCTGCACCTGATGATCCATTCGCTGTATTCGAACAAGGAAATTTTCCTTCGCGAGTTGATCTCCAACGCCTCCGATGCCGTTGACAAGCTGCGCTTCGAGGCCCTGGCCAAGCCTGAACTGCTCGAGGGCGGCGCCGAGCTGAAAATTCTCGTCAGCTTCGACAAGGCCGCCAATACCGTCTCCCTCGAGGACAACGGTATCGGCATGAGCCGCGAAGACGTCATTACCCACCTGGGCACCATCGCCAAGTCCGGCACCGCCGACTTCATGAAGAACCTCACCGGTGACCAGAAGAAAGACTCGAACCTGATCGGCCAGTTCGGTGTCGGCTTCTACTCGGCCTTTATCGTTGCCGACAAGGTTGATGTGTTCAGCCGCCGCGCCGGCCAATCTGCTGCTGAAGGCGTACACTGGTCGTCGAAGGGCGAGGGCAATTTTGAAGTCGCCACCCTCGACAAGCCCGAACGCGGTACCCGTATCGTCCTGCACCTGAAAAAGGGCGACGAAGAGTTCGCCGATGGCTGGCGCCTGCGCAACATCATCAAGAAGTACTCCGACCACATTGCCCTGCCGATCGAGTTGCCCAAAGAGCAAGCCGCCGCCGAAGGCGAAGAAGCACCGGCTCTGGAGTGGGAAACCGTCAACCGTGCCAGCGCGCTGTGGACCCGTCCGCGTACCGAGATCAAGGACGAGGAATACCAGGAGTTCTACAAGCATATCGCCCATGACTTCGAGAACCCGCTGAGCTGGAGCCACAACAAGGTCGAAGGCAAGCTGGAGTACAGTTCGATGCTGTACGTTCCGGGTCGTGCACCGTTCGACCTGTACCACCGTGAAGCCCCGCGCGGCCTGAAGCTTTATGTGCAGCGCGTGTTCGTGATGGACCAGGCAGAATCCTTCCTGCCGTTGTACCTGCGCTTCATCAAGGGTGTGGTTGACTCCAACGACCTGTCCCTGAACGTTTCGCGTGAAATCCTGCAGAAAGACCCGATCATCGACTCAATGAAGTCGGCGCTGACCAAGCGCGTATTGGACATGCTGGAAAAGCTGGCGAAGAACGAGCCTGAGCAATACAAGGGCTTCTGGAAGAACTTTGGCCAGGTCATGAAAGAAGGCCCGGCTGAAGATTTCGCCAACAAAGAGAAAATCGCCGGCCTGCTGCGTTTCGCTTCCACCAGCGACGAGAGTGGCGAGCAAAGCGTTGCCCTGGCTGACTACCTGGCTCGCGCCAAGGAAGGCCAGGACAAGATCTACTTCCTCACCGGTGAGTCGTACGCGCAGGTCAAGAACAGCCCGCACCTGGAAGTCTTCCGCAAGAAAGGCATCGAAGTGTTGCTGCTGACCGACCGTATCGACGAGTGGCTGATGAGCTACCTGAGCGATTTCGACGGCAAGGGCTTTGTCGATGTGGCACGAGGTGACCTGGACCTGGGCAAGCTGGACTCCGAAGAGGACAAGAAGGCCCAGGAAGAAGTCGCCAAAGACAAGGAAGGCCTGGTCGAGCGCCTGAAAGCCGCGCTGGGCGACGCTGTCAGCGAAGTGCGCGTATCGCACCGCCTGACCGATTCGCCGGCGATCCTGGCGATCGGCGAGCAGGACCTGGGGCTGCAAATGCGCCAGATTCTCGAAGCCAGCGGGCAGAAGGTGCCGGACTCCAAGCCGATCTTCGAATTCAACCCGAGCCACCCGCTGATCGAGAAACTCGATCACGAGCAGAGCGAAGACCGTTTCGCCGACTTCTCGCATATTCTCTTCGATCAAGCGGCACTGGCCGCCGGTGACAGTTTGAAGGATCCGGCCGCCTACGTGCGCCGCCTGAACAAGTTGCTGGTTGAGTTGTCCGTTTAACTTGTCGCAGAAAAAGCCCGCTTCGGCGGGTTTTTTCATTCTCGCAGGAGCGTGTAATGAGCAATATCACGATCGAGTCGCTGGCCTACCAGATCGATGGCAAGCCTTACGAGAGCCGCCTGGTGTTCGACGCCGATGTTAAGTCGGCCCAGCCCGGGCTGTTGATGGCCCCGAACTGGATGGGCATCAGCGCGGGTGCCGAGCGTATTGCCAAGGCGGTCGCGGCCGAAGGGTATGTGGTCCTGATCGCGGACCTGTACGGTCAGGCGGTTCGTCCCGGCAATGGCGATGAGGCGGGTGCGGCGATGATGCCGTTGAAGAACGACCGGGCTGAGCTGCGCAAGCGCATGCAAGCAGCACTTGAGCAGTTGCAGGGGCAGGGCAAGGCCGCGGTGGATACTGCTCGCCTGGCCAGCTTCGGTTTCTGCTTTGGCGGCTGCTGCTCGCTGGAGCTGGCTCGCACCGGCGCGCCGTTGAAGGCCGCGGTTTCGTTCCATGGCACGCTGGACACCCCGAATCCGGCCGATGCGCACAACATTCAGGGAGCGGTGCTGGTGCTGCATGGCGCTGATGACCCATTGGTGCCCAAGGAGCAACTGCCAGCCTTCGAGGCCGAGATGAACGCCGCGAAGATTGACTGGCAGCTGCTCAGCTATGGCGGCGCGGTGCATTCGTTCACCGACCCGGAGGCCAATATGCCTGGCAAGATGATGTACAACGCCAAGGTGTCTGCGCGGGCGTTCCGCTCGATGCATAACCTGTTGGCGGAAGTGTTCAAGCCTGGGGCCTGACTTCAGACGGCGGCGATCCCATTCGCGGATAAATCCGCTTCCACATAAAGTCACTCAACATCTGAGAAGCGTGCATATGTGGGAGCGGATTTATCCGCGAATGGGGCCGCCACCGCTATCGAGGCAACTCGATCCGCTCCACTTCCCCGGCCACCACCGGCCAATCCCCCGCCGCCCAGCGCTCCCGCGCCCGCTCGATCAACGCCGGGTCGCTGGCCACAAAATTCCAGTTCATCCGCCTCGGCCCATCCAGCGGCGCCCCGCCAAAGATAACCAGATGCGCATCACTGTCCGCTTCAAGGGTCGGCGTCTCGCCTTCGGCCAGCACCACCAGGCTTTGCGAAGGCAGCGCTTCTCCATCCAGCGTCACTTCCCCCTCAAGCACATAGATCGCCCGCTCAGCATGCTCCGCAGGCACCAGTAGGCGGGTTGCCATTTGCATCTTCACCTCGGCATACAGAGTGGGTGACAACACCGGCACCGGGGATTCAAGGCAAAAGCCTGAACCGGCGATCATGCGCAGGCTGACGCCCATCGCCTCGCTGACGGGTAGGCTGCTCGCGGGGTGATGGCTGTAGTGACCAGCGCCCTGTTCATGCTCCTTGGGCGACGCCAGCCACACTTGCAGCCCATGCAAGGTCGAGCCCGATGCCTTGAGCGCTTCAGGCGTGCGCTCGATATGCGCTACCCCCGCGCCGGCAGTCATCCAGCTGACATCACCTGGCAACACCTGCTGATCCGAGCCGAGGCTGTCCTTGTGCTGAATTTGCCCGGCGAACAGGTACGTGAGGGTGGATAGCCCGATATGCGGGTGTTGGCGGATTTCCATGCCGGTGCCGGCGGCATAGGTGGTCTCAAGCATATGGTCGAAAAACACGAATGGCCCGACGCTGCGGCATCTGGCCGAAGGCAGGGGGCGCAGGATGGGCTGGCCTTCGACATCCTCGGCACGCGGCTGGATAACCAGGGGTGAACTCATTGGGGGCTCCTCGCCGATAACGATAGTTGTTGAGGATAACCTGAGGCGCCGCGCCAAGCAGGATTGTCATCAACCTGTCATGCCGGTGTCATAGCCTCGCGCGATCTAACCCCAGGAGCGCAACATGTACCGTAACCGTTTGAGTGCGCTGGCCGCCTTGATGATGATCAGTGGCCTGGCCGGCGCCCAAGTACAGGTCCAAGGGCCGATTGAATATGACCTGTTTGACACGTCCTACAAGGATTTCCAGCCGGGTGAGCGGGTGCTGACGCGCTCCAATCAAACGATTCAGAAAACCGACGTGGTGCCGGCCAAACTGGGCAGCAAGTTCGGAATGCGCTACGAGCTGACCGGCAAGGTGGCCGACGATACGCCACTCACCCTGCTCTATCTGACGCCAGGTGTGCAGACGCCGGACGGCGCGCGTCATGACAAGTTCGTTGTCACTCAGAAGCTGGTGCCGGGTGCGCCACAAGACGTGATGGCCTATGAGTTCACCGAGCCCCATGAGGTGGTGAAAGGGGAGTGGGACTTCATGGTGTTCCAGGGCGACCGGTTACTGGCGCGCCAGCGGTTCACCGTGCAATAGAACAACACGCCACAAACAAAAACGCCCCGAACCAGTCGGGGCGTTTTCATGAGGCGGGGTTAAGTCTTACTTGCCCTGCCAGCGCTTCAGAACCAGGGTGGCATTGGTGCCGCCGAAGCCGAAGCTGTTGCTCATGACGGTGTCGATCTTCGCGTTCTCTTGCGTCTTGAGCAGGATCGGCATGTCGGCAACCGCTGGATCGACTTCGTCGATGTTGGCGGAGCCCGCGATGAAGTTGCCTTCCATCATCAGCATGCAGTAGATCGCTTCGTGAACGCCGGCGGCGCCCAGGGAGTGACCCGACAGGCTCTTGGTGGAGCTGATGGCCGGAGCCTTGTCGCCGAAGACTTCGCGAACGCCCTTGATTTCAGCCACGTCGCCGACCGGAGTCGAAGTGCCGTGGGTGTTCAGGTAGTCGATCGGGGTGTCGACGGTGGACATAGCCATCTGCATGCAGCGGATCGCGCCTTCGCCGCTTGGGGCGACCATGTCATAGCCGTCGGAGGTCGCGCCGTAGCCGACGATCTCCGCGTAGATTTTTGCGCCACGGGCCAGAGCGTGTTCCAGCTCTTCGACCACGACCATGCCGCCACCGCCGGCGATGACGAAACCGTCACGCTTGGCGTCGTAGGCGCGGGAGGCCTTTTCCGGCGTGTCGTTGTACTGGCTTGACAGCGCGCCCATGGCGTCGAACAGGAACGATTGGCTCCAGTGCTCTTCTTCACCGCCACCGGCGAAGACGATGTCTTGCTTGCCCATCTGGATCTGCTCCATCGCGGAGCCGATGCAGTGAGCGCTGGTGGCGCAGGCCGAGGCGATGGAGTAGTTCAGGCCCTTGATCTTGAACGGGGTTGCCAGGCAGGCCGAAACGGTGCTGCTCATGGTACGGGTCACGCGGTACGGGCCGACGCGCTTGACGCCTTTTTCGCGCAGGATGTCCAGCGCTTCCATCTGGTTGAGCGTCGAGGCGCCGCCGGAGCCTGCGATCAGGCCGGTGCGCGGGTTGGACACCTGCTCTTCGGTGAGGCCCGAATCCTTGATCGCGTCCTGCATCGCCAGGTAGGCGTAGGCAGCGGCGTGGCCAACGAAGCGGAAGACCTTGCGGTCGATCAGTTCTTCAAGGTTGAGGTCAATGGAGCCGGAAACCTGGCTGCGCAGACCCATTTCGGCATATTCCGGGTTGAAGCGGATGCCAGGGCGGTTTGCACGCAGGTTAGCGGAGACGGTCTCTTTGTCATTGCCCAGGCACGAAACAATGCCCAGACCAGTGATAACGACGCGGCGCATGCGGATAACCCTTAGAAGTTGTCAGTGGAGGTGAAAACGCCGACACGAAGGCCATCGGCGGTGTAGATCTCGCGACCGTCGACGCTGACCGAGCCATCGGCGATGGCCATGTTCAGCTTGCCCTTGAGGACGCGCTTGATGTGAATGTTATAGGTGACCTTCCTGGCGGTCGGCAGGACCTGGCCGAAGAATTTCACTTCGCCCGAACCCAGCGCCCGGCCACGGCCCGGCAGACCTTGCCAGCCCAGGAAGAAGCCGACCAGCTGCCACATGGCATCGAGGCCCAGGCAGCCTGGCATCACCGGGTCGCCTTCGAAGTGGCAGGCGAAAAACCACAGGTCCGGGGTGATATCCAGCTCGGCGACCAACTCACCCTTGCCGTACTTGCCACCCTCATCGCTGATATGAGTGATCCGATCGACCATCAGCATGTTGGGTGCGGGCAGCTGCGCGTTACCTGGGCCGAACAGCTCACCGCGACTGCAGCGCAGCAGGTCTTCCCGAGTAAAGGCGTTTTGTTTGGTCATGCGAGCTCCTCAATAATCTCGTGCGGCAGGGGGCAAATCTTCCCGACCGACCCTCAAGCCCAAGGCTTGGGGTGGCAGCCTACACATAGACTATTGCGTTGTAGTGAAAGTCACAGCACAGCGAACGAAGATGTACACTTGTGCACTGAAAATTTTATCAAGGCCGTTTCCAAGGCCTTAAGACTGCCGCACTTTAGCATTTATCGCCAGTCGAGACTGCTTCAACGGGCAGCCAGCGTTGCAGAATCTGCTGAAGATCCGTCCTTTTGAACGGCTTTGCCAGGTAATCGTTCATCCCGGCTGCCAGGCACGCTTCCCGGTCGCCCTGCAAGGCGTTGGCGGTCAGGGCGATAATCGGCACGGCCTGTCTGCCTGCCAGGGCACGAATTTGCCGGGTGGCCTCATAGCCGTCAACGAAGGGTAGACGGCAATCCATCAATATGGCCGCGAAGACTTCATCCCTTGCCATTTGAATGGCTTGGGCACCGTCCCCGGCCAGCTCGACCGCAAAGCCAAGGCTGCGCAGCATGGCCTCGATCACGGTCTGGTTCACCGGGTTGTCTTCGACCAGCAATACCCGTCGTCCCTGACCTTCGCCCGCACCCGCGTTGGCTGCCTGCGTGGGCGCCAGGGCAGGCTCGCGGCTGAGCGCCAAGGGCAGCTCCAGGGTGAACATCGACCCCAGGCCTTCTTCGCTTTGCGCCCGCAGGGAGCCGCCCATGCGTTCGGCCAGGGTGCGGGCAATCGAGAGACCCAGGCCGGTGCCGCCATAGCGGCGGGAAATCGAGCTGTCGGCTTGCGCAAAGGCCACGAACATCATTTCCAGGCGCTGCGGACTGATGCCGATGCCGGTATCGCTGACCACGCAGGTAAACCACAGTGTGTTCGCATCCAATGGCTGCCAGCTGGGCTCGATGCGCACGCTGCCGGCTTCGGTGAACTTCAGGGCGTTGCCGATCAGGTTGACCAGGATCTGGCGGATTCGGGTCGGGTCGCCTTCGACCTGTAACTGGGCTAAATCGTCGGGGATCGGCAGTTCCAGGCTCAAGCCACGTTGGATCGCGCTGTGCTGGAAGGTCTGGGCGCAATTATTGAGCAGCTCCGCCAGGTTGAACTCGATGTGTTCAAGCTCCAGCGCCGCGCGCTCGATGCGCGAGAAGTCGAGGATATCGTTGATGACCTTGAGCAGGTGCTCGGTCGATTCGGTGGCCAGCGCCGCGTACTCGGTCTGCTCGTCGGTCAACGAGGTGGTTTCCAGCAATTGCAGCATGCCCAGCACGCCGTTCATGGGGGTGCGCAATTCATGGCTCATCATCGCCAGGAATTCGGATTTGGCATTGTTGGCGCGCTCGGCTTCTTCGCGGGTCTGAATCAGCTGGGCCATGGCCTGGTGCTGCTCGCGGCTGGCCTGGTCCAGGCCAGCCGCGAGGTTGTTGATGTGCTGCGCCAGGTCGCCCAGCTCGGCATCCTCGGCCACTGGCAGGGGCATATTGAAGTTGCCGTCCTGTATGGCCTTGACCGCGCGGCCCATGTCACTGATCGGTTGGGACAGGCTGCGCGCCAGACGCCGGGCCAGCACAAAGGTGAACAACAAGGCGAACAGCGCCAGCACGCCGGCCTTGAACAGGATTTCCTGCTGGCGCTGGCTGAAGCCATCGTTGGACAGGCCGACAATCACCCGGCCCAGGTAATCTTCGCTGGTGTTGGGCGCCAGTTTGGCGCTGTCCTGCAAGAAGTCCTTCTCCAGGGGGATTCGCTGCAAGCGAATCGGCGCCTGGAACACTTCCACCTGCTGGGCGCGCTTGCTGAGTTCGCCGGGTTGTTCGACGTACACCAGAATATGGTTGTTGCTGTCCTGGACTTCGAGGAAGCGCACATGCGGAATCGCCAGGGTTGCCCGCATCACGCTTTCGAGTACATCGTTGTTGCCAGAAATCACACCGTATTCGGAGGCCGGGGCCAATTGGTTGGCGATCAGCTGGCCGGTGTGCTGCAACTCCTGGCGCAGGTCCTGGATCCGGACGAAGGTAAAGAAGCTGATCAACAGCACGGTCAGCAACAAGGCGGGGCCAAGGCTGATCAGTTGGGTGCGGGTCTGGATATTCCAGTTCAGGCGCACGTTCATGGCGTGTTGGCTCCTTCTGCCAGGTCGGTGGCGAGGGAAGCATCATCGATCGGCTCCAGGCCCAGCGAGCGGGCAACCTGGCGGTTGCTGGTGACCTTGAAGTGATCGGGGTAGTGCGCGCGTGGCCAGCTGGCCGGTGGGCGGTCGAGCAGCTCGTCGAGCACGGCCAGCCAGTCGGCCTGATCGCTGTAGCTGCTGAGCAGGCTGCCGGCCTTGACGAAGGCAGCATTCGGGCCGATCAAGGGGATCTGCCGGGCATACGCGCTGAGCAGAATGTTTTTTACCGTTTTGGAGTTGTACAGGTCCGGGTCGTCCAGCCCGAGCAGCACATCGCTCTGCTTGAGTACCGTGCGCAACGGTCGGCCGTCGCTGGTATTGGGCCAGGCCTGGGCGACGATCTCCAGCCTCATGGGGCCGGCAGCCTGACGCAGTTCGTCAAGCAAGAAGGCGCTGTGCTGGTCGTACAGCACGCCTACCTGCTGCGCCTGCGGCATGACTCGGCGGATCAGTTGCAGCTGGCGCGACAGCGGCGGGTCGCTCCAGAGCAGGCTCAGGCGTGCCGGGTGCTGGCTGCCCAGTTGCTGCTGGGCCTGGATTCGGCTGATACGCAGCACCAGCGTCGGCGGACCTTGCTTGCCCTGCAAACGCCAGTCCAGGCTGGCGGGATCGAGCAGGATCAGGCGCGTATCGGCACCGATCCGGTCGACGCCGGGCAGTTTTTGCAGCGCTACAAAACGCACGTTATCGTGTGGCCGACGCTGCGCCAGTTCACCGGTGAAAGCTTGTATGCCAGCGCTGTCGTGCTGCCCGGTCAACAGAATCTCGGCCGCCTGCAACGGCGCCAGCAACAGCAGGCACAGCATCAGCAGCCCTGTATGGATCGCCTTGTGGCAGCGGCGCGCGAACCTGTTCCGGCAGCGGCTCACGTCAGAACTCCAACTGGGCACTGAAGTACATCACGTGGCGGGAGTCGTAGCGGTTGTCGACCAGGGTAGTCGGCTCGTCGTCGAGGCGTTGCTGGAGCATCCCTGCCAACTCCAGGCTGGCCTTGTTCAGCGGGATACGCTTGGCCACCCGCAGGTCGACGCGCTCAAAACGGTACTGGTTGAGCGCGTCATCGCCATAGTAGAACAGGGCGCTGGACCAGCCCGCTCCCCAATCGCGCATCCAGCCTGCCGAGCCGCTGTTGCGAGCGCTGTAGGACTCGTCCGCCGAGTTACTGGCCTGGGCATTGATGTAGGCGTAGCTCAATCGCAATCGGTCGCGGCTGTCCAGCTTCCAGTCGAACTGCACCTCGCTGCCGGTAAAGCGCGCGCTGTTGCCGTTGCTGGGGATGTATTTGATGTTGAGCAGCGGCTCGCTGATCATGCTGGTGATTTCATCATGAAACAGCTTGAGGTCCACGTTCAGGCCGAAATCAGCGAAGTATCCGTTGTAGCCCAGCTCCCGCGAGCGCATCCGCTCCTGGTCCAGATTGCCCGGGCTGCGGGTTTTGACGGCGTATTCGGCGACGCTCTGGCCGTAGGCGGTGGGGGTCAGGTTGCTGACCCGATAACTGCCGTTGACATTGTTCTCGAACATGTCGGGTGAGCGGATGGCTTCGGAATACACGGCCCGCAGGCCATGGCGCGGGTTGATCAGGTAATTGACCGCCAGCCTCGGCGTCATTGAACTGCTGGTCAGGCGCGACTTTTCGAAGGTACTGCCGCCCTGGAGAATCCAGTGCTCGCTGGCGCGCCACTCCAGGTGGCCGAACAGGCGCAGCGTGGTGTCATCGATCTTGCCATTGAAGAAGGTTTGCGAATCGGTGCGGTCGTAGCGGTAATTGAGGCCGCTGACCAACCGCAGGCTGTCGGACAGGCTGAGGGTGTCCTGCAGCTCCAGGTCGTAGCGCGATTCACGAATGCTCTGGTCGATATCGCCGCAGACGGTGCGCGTTGCACCGTTGCGCAGTTGATTCAATACCTGCAGGGCCAGCGCCCGCTCCTGGGCGGTGCCGGCCGGGATGCCGGCACTGAGGTTGCGGGCGAACTGCTCGGTAAATACCGGGTTCAGTTGCCAGAGCTGGGCCAGTTGCGGGCTGAACGACACCTCGGCATCGCAGACCCGCCAGACCTGCTGGGTGTCCCAGTGTTGCGCCGAGCCCTGCACGTAGAGGCTGTGGTCCGGGTTCAGGTCAAGGTTCCAGCGCAGCGAGGCGGAATAGTTCTTGGCCGTGACGTCGGAGTTGTCGCCCGCTGCGGTGATATTGCTGAACACTGGCTTGTAGGTATACGGCCGTTGGTTGGTGCCTTCCTTGGCCGACACTTGCCACTCCAGGCTCTGGCCGGCCACCAGCTCATGGCTGGCCGCCAGGCTGAAACGGTTCAAGCGGCGGCTGTCGCGGTAGTCCTGGCCGAGGCTGTTGCTGTCGAAGCCATCGTCCTGCTGGCCGGAAAGCGACAGCCGCACGTCTGTGCCGTCGCTGCCGAAGCCTTCGCTGGCGTACCAATCGTTGATCCCGCGCTGGCCGCGAGTCACCTTCAGGCGGGTGCCGTGGCTGTCGGCCGGCGCACGGGTGAGGATGTTGACCACCGCCATCAGCGCGTTGGCGCCATAGCTGACGGTGTTGGGGCCACGGAAGACTTCGATGCGTTCGATGTCCTCGAGCGCCACCGGAATGTCGCTCCAGTTGACCGTGGAAAGCCCCGGGCGATAAACCGAGCGGCCGTCGATCAGCACCTGCATGCGGCGCGCATCCCGCGCGCTGCTGCCGTGGTAGTTGACGGTGGGCTGGTTGCCGCTGGCGTAGCCGACCATCATCCCTGGCACCAGGCGCAACAGCTCGGCAATGTCGCGGGCGCCGCTGGCGCGGATCAGTTCGTTGTCCAGCACGGTCATGCTGCCCGGCACCGCGGCAGGGGATTGCTTGAGGCGGGTAGCGGTCAGTACCTCGGGCAGCGGCTGATTGTCGACGAACAGGTCGTCGGCCACTGCCTGGCCGCCGACCAGGACCGTCAGTAAAAACAGGGGGCGATGGACTGCATGGCCAAAGTACACGGGACTGCCTTGTTCACTTGTGCAAGGCGCGCATGTTAACTGAGTGGCGCAACATTTCCAGCCATCGACCGGTCAATCGCAAAACGACGCTGGCCGACACAGTAGCGCTCCGTATAATGCAACCATCGCCATTTTTTTGGTTTTAACGGATTGGATATGACTGAACAGCAGCCTGTTGCAGTTCTGGGAGGCGGTAGTTTCGGCACCGCCGTGGCGAACCTCCTGGCCGAAAACGGCCTTGGCGTGCGGCAATGGATGCGCGACCCCGAGCAGGCCGAGGCCATGCGCACAGCGCGGGAAAATCCACGCTACCTCAAGGGCATCAAACTGCACGCCGCGGTCGAACCGGTCACCGACCTGCTCGCGACCTTGAGCGAGTGCGAGCTGATTTTCGTCGCCTTGCCCTCCAGCGCCCTGCGCGCGGTGCTGGTACCGCATGCCGAGTTGCTCGGCGGCAAACTTTTGGTCAGCCTGACCAAGGGCATCGAGGCGCAGACCTTCAAGCTGATGAGCCAGATTCTTGAAGAGATCGCCCCACAAGCCCGTATTGGCGTGCTTTCCGGGCCGAATCTGGCCCGTGAAATCGCCGAGCATGCGCTGACCGCCACCGTGGTCGCCAGTGAAGACGAAGAACTCTGCCAGCGGGTCCAGGCGGCCTTGCACGGCCGTACGTTCCGGGTCTATGCCAGCGCCGACCGCTTTGGTGTCGAGTTGGGCGGAGCGCTGAAAAACGTCTACGCGATCATGGCCGGCATGGCGGTTGCCCTGGGCATGGGCGAAAACACCAAGAGCATGCTGATCACCCGGGCCCTGGCGGAAATGACCCGCTTTGCCGTGAGCCAGGGCGCCAACCCGATGACCTTCCTTGGGCTGGCCGGAGTCGGCGACTTGATCGTCACCTGTTCGTCGCCCAAAAGCCGTAATTACCAGGTCGGCCATGCGCTGGGCCAAGGCTTGAGCCTGGAAGAAGCGGTCACCCGCCTCGGCGAAGTCGCCGAGGGCGTCAATACCCTCAAGGTACTCAAGACCCGTGCCGAGGAGCTTCAAGTCTACATGCCCCTGGTGGCGGGCTTGCATGCGATTCTGTTCGAGGGCCGTACGCTGAACGAGGTCATCGAGCTGCTGATGCGGGCCGAGCCCAAGACCGATGTCGATTTCATTTCAACCACCGGTTTCAACTGAGCGAATACAGGAGCGGTACATGAACGAATCCCCGAATCAGGCACAGCGTGAATCCATTCTGCTGCGTGTGCTCTGGATGCTGGTTTTCCTGGTGGTCTGGCAATTGGCCGAGCTGTTGCTGGCGGGCCTGGTGCTGGTGCAGCTGATTTACCGCCTGATCTACGGCGCACCGAACGCCAGCCTGATGAACTTTGGCGACAGCCTGAGCCAGTTCCTGGCTCAGATCGGCCGCTTCGCCAGCTTCCACAGCGATCAGAAACCCTGGCCGTTCGCCGACTGGCCAATCCCACGGGCACCGGAAGGTGAGGCCGCCCACGCCATACCGCCAGCACCGCATCCGGTGCGCGACGAAGAGCCAAAGCTGTGAAGCTCTGGGTGCTGCGCCACGGCGAGGCAGAGCCGCAAGTGCGCAGCGATGCCGAGCGCGAGCTGACGGCCCATGGTCGCGAGCAGGTCGTGCGCAGTGCCGGCCACCTGCTGGGGCAGCCGTTGCAGGCGATTCTGGTCAGCCCTTATGTTCGCGCCCAGCAGACGGCGGAGCTGGTGCGCCAATCCCTGGGCCTGGAACAAGCGTTGCAGACCGTGCCGTGGCTGAGGCCCGACACCCGGCCGGAGCAGGTGCTGACCGAATTGAGCAAGCTGGGGCTGGAGTCGGCGTTGCTGATCAGTCATCAGCCGCTGGTCAGCACGTTGCTCAGCCTGCTTGAAGAAGGCCACCACCAGGCCACGCGAAGCATGGGCACGGCCAGTCTGGCCGAACTCGAGGGCGATGTATCAGTGGCCGGGTTGATGACCTTGCACAGCCTGCGCCATCCCTGAGATGCTCGGGGCAGAACCCACCATAAGGATCTGCCCCATGAGCTTCTGGCGTACCGCTCCCGATATCGATCAGCTCAACAGCATGCGCAACAACACCATCCTCGAAGTGCTTGATATCCGTTTCGAGCGCGCTGATGAGCAGTCCCTGACGGCCAGCATGGTCGTCGACCCGCGCACCCATCAACCCTTTGGCCTGTTGCACGGCGGTGCGTCGGTGGTCCTGGCGGAGTCGGTTGGCTCAATGGCCAGTCACCTGTGCGTCGACACGAACAAATTCTATTGCGTGGGCCTTGAGGTCAATGCCAACCACCTGCGGGGAGTGCGCAGCGGGCGGGTGACGGCGGTGGCAACACCGGTGCACATCGGTCGGACCACCCACGTCTGGGACATTCGCCTGAGCAACGCTGAAGGCAAGCCAACCTGTATCTCGCGCCTGACCATGGCGGTAGTGCCGGTCGGCGAAAACCCTCCGGCACGTTGAACCCAAGCGTCCAGCGCAGGCTCTGGCCTGCGCCACACCTGTCATTTATGACAGTTGTGGCGTGGCTTGGCACCTTGTTAGCGTGACACCGGGTCTCACGTACTTGGAAGCCGCAGATGGAAGAGTCGAGCAAGGAATTGGCCTGTTCAGGTAGGTGGTACAAGCTGATCAATGAGGCCATGGTGGGGCAACCACTGACCTTTCCGGAGTTTCAGGTCTTGCGCGATGCGGCCGATACTCGGCTCGATACGTTGATTCGCCGTTATCACGGTCGCCGGGAGTTTGGCTTGGTGCAGGAGTCGGTGAAGCTGGCGGCGCAGACCTTGCAAGCGAGCTGCCTGAGCTTGCGGGTTGCGACGATCAGTCCGCGCGAGCGCCAGGACATCAAGGACGCCTTCGACTATCAACTGGTCTATCTGCAGGCCTGTCTGAACCGTTGCTTTGACCAGGTCTAGGCCTTTGTGTCCTAAGTGTCATGATCGATGGCAGTTACGATCATTGCCCAGTCGGCCTGGCATGCGGACAATCGCGCTACTGTGTTCTTGAGTGTGCGGTCATGTCGCAACCGATCTTTTTTGCCCATGCCAACGGTTTCCCTTCCGGGACCTACGGCAAACTGTTTGCCGCGCTGGGTCCGGATTACACGGTCAGCCATTTGCCGCAACACGGGCACGACCCGCGCTTTCCTGTCGATGACAACTGGCTGAACCTGGTCGACGAGCTCATTCACCACCTCGAGCAACAACCGCAACCGGTCTGGGGCGTAGGGCATTCGTTCGGCGGTGTGCTGCACCTGCATGCGGCGCTGCGCTGCCCACAGTACTACCGTGGCCTGGTCATGCTCGATTCGCCCTTGCTGACCCGTACCGACCAATGGGTCATCCGCGCGGCCAAGCGCCTGGGCTTCATCGATCGGCTGACGCCGGCAGGGCGCACCCTGGGGCGACGCGAAGCCTTCAGCGATCTGCAGAGTGCTCGTGACTACTTTGCCGGCAAACGCCTGTTCAGCCGCTTCGACCCCGATTGCCTCGAGGCGTATCTGCAACATGGATTGCGCGAGGAGGCCGGCGGGCTGCGCCTGAGCTTTAATGCAGCCACCGAGATCAATATTTACCGCAGTGTTCCCCACCAGAGCCCTGGGCGCTTGCGCCAGTTGCAACTGCCGCTGGCGCTGGTGGGCGGCACGCACAGTGAGGTTGTCATGCGCCACCACGCCAGCGCGGCTCGCCGGCTGCCCTTCGGGGAATTCCACCGCATGCAGGGCGGGCACATGTTCCCGCTGGAGCGTCCGCACGACACCGCACGGCTACTGACCAGCCTGTTCGAGCGCTGGCAGGCGCGGCCGGGGTGCCGCCCATGAATGCCCATGTCGAAGAAGTTCGCCTGCGCCTGCCGCATATCGAGTTGGCGGCCCACTTGTTCGGGCCAGCCGACGGCCACCCGGTCATCGCACTGCACGGCTGGCTGGACAACGCCAACAGCTTTGCCCGACTGGCGCCAAAACTGCGCGGGTTGCGCATTGTTGCCCTGGACCTGGCGGGGCATGGTTTTTCCGATCACCGTCCCCGCGGCGCCGGCTACGCCCTGTGGGACTATGTCCATGATGTGCTGTGGGTGGCTGAACAATTGGGATGGCAGCGCTTTTCGCTGCTGGGCCACTCGCTGGGGGCGATCATTTCGGTGCTGCTGGCTGGCGCCTTGCCCGAGCGGGTCGAGCGCCTGGCGTTGATCGATGGGGTGATCCCACCGACTTTTGGCCCGGATGATGCGGCCGAACGAATGGGCACGGCCCTGCTTGCGCAGATGCGCCAGTTCGACAAGCGCAAGCCGGTCTACGCCACGCTCGATCAAGCGGTCGAAGCGCGGATGAAGGGCGCGGTCGCGGTCAGCCGTGAAGCTGCCGAGCTGCTGGCCGAGCGCGGGTTGATGCCGGTGCCTGGCGGCTACACCTGGCGCAGCGACAGCCGCCTGACCCTGTCGTCGCCGGTGCGCCTGAGCGAAGCCCAGGCGTTGAGCTTCGTTCAACGCGTTGCCTGTCCAGCTCGGCTGGTCGTTGCCGAAGGTGGCATGCTGGCACGCCACACGGCGTTGCTGGAGGGTCTACCCTTTAGCCGGGAACAGCTGCCTGGCGAGCACCACCTGCACCTGAATGACGAATCCGGGGCGAGCCTTGTTGCAGACTGTTTCAATCGCTTCTTTGCCATTCCTTGACTTGCGGCGGTCAACTGCCGAGGCTTGGCGGGATGATAGGGAGAGCTTAATGATTGATTCACACACACCGGGCACGGCGGACAACGCGAATGCCTGAGTTGAAAAAAACCTGCTTACTGGCCTTTTCAGGCCTTTTGTTTTTCCTGCCTCTGGCGCATGCCGATGATCAGCTGAGCCTGCCGGGGTTACCGGTGCCGCAGGATGCCAAGGTCATTGACCAGAGCCCGGCCGCCGAAAAAGAGCGTATCTATCCACTGGCACCGCTGCGCCGGATCAGTGGCCAACTGCGCATGGACGGCATCACCCGCCATGGTGAGGTCAGCTCGCTGACCTACCAGCTGCCACCGGAGCGCAAGGCGCTGGATGAGTTCACCGCCGCGCGCGAGGCCTTGCAGGCCGAAGGTGCTTACTTGCTGTTCTGGTGCCAGGCTCGCGACTGCGGCGACAGCAGCCTGTGGGCCAACGAGATTTTCAAGAACGCTCGCCTGTTCGGCTCGGACAAGGACCAGGCCTTCCTGCTGCTGCGCAAGGCGCCGCCGCAACAAGACACGCTGGTCGCCCTCTACAGCATCACCCGGGGCAAGGGCACGGCCTTGTTGCATGCCGAACAGTTTGTCGCCGCCGAACCACTCGGTGATCTGCTGCCGACACCGGGTACGGTGTTGCGTGAGCTGCGTGACACCGGCGAGCTGGACTACCCTTCGCTGGTCGGTGCGCCACAGCCGGCCTGGGTCGAGCTGCTGGCACGCAGCCTCAATCTGGACAGCACCTTGCGCGCTTCGTTGGCCGGGGCTGAAGCCGAGGCCTGGCGCCAGGCGCTGATCGCCAGCGGCGTGCGCGAATCCCGGCTGGAAGCCGGCAAGCAGGATGTGAAAGGGCTGCATATCGAGTGGATTCGTTGAGACCGCTATGATCAATAACGATCGTCTGTTGGTGCAAATCCTGCTGCTGGCCCTGCTCGGGGCCGGTGTGTGGGTGATGGCGCCGTTTATCTCCGCGTTGCTCTGGGGCGCGATCCTGGCCTTTGCCAGCTGGCCGCTGATGCGGCTGCTGACGCGCTGGCTGGGCGGGCGGGAAACACTCGCGGCAGCGCTGTTGACCACGCTATGGATTTTGCTGGTCGCCTTGCCGCTGGTGTGGCTGGGGTTCAACCTGGCGGATCACGTCCGTGACGCCACTGCCTTTATTCGTGATGTTCGGGTCGATGGCCTGCCTGATGCGCCCCACTGGCTGGGCGGCATTCCGTTGGTGGGCGAGCGGCTGCTGGTCATCTGGAACACCATCGATGAGCAGGGCGCGGCCTTGCTGGCCAACATCAAGCCGTATCTGGGGCAGGTCGGTAACTGGCTGCTGGCCCGTAGCGCGCAGATCGGCGGTGGCATCCTCGAGTTGATCCTGAGCCTGGTGTTCGTGTTCTTCTTCTATCGCGATGGTCCACGGTTGGCGGCCTTTACCCAGCGGTTGCTGGAGCGGCTGATCGGTGAGCGCGCAGAGTATTACCTGGGACTGGTGGCAGGGACCGTGCAGCGGGTGGTCAACGGTGTGATCGGCACGGCGGCGGCACAGGCGGTACTGGCTCTGATCGGCTTTTTGATCGCCGGAGTCCCGGGCGCCCTGGTGCTGGGCATCGTCACCTTCCTGCTCAGCCTGATCCCCATGGGGCCGCCGCTGGTGTGGATTCCGGCCACGGCGTGGCTGGCCTGGAAGGGAGACTACGGGACGGCGATATTCCTGGGCATCTGGGGCACCTTTATCATCAGCGGCGTCGATAACGTGCTCAAGCCCTACCTGATCAGCCGCGGCGGCAACCTGCCGCTGGTGATTGTGCTGCTGGGGGTGTTTGGCGGGTTATTGGCATTTGGGTTCATCGGCTTGTTTATTGGGCCGACGTTGTTGGCGGTGGCCTACAGCCTGTTGCTGGACTGGTCGAAGAGCACTGTTCGTTCGTAGGTGTCGAATCCATTGCCTGTGCTGACCTCATCGCGATGTAGGAGCGGCGGTCCGGCGTCCCGGCCTGGCCGCGATGGGCTGCGAAGCGGCCCCTGCTATTCCAAAACCGACGGCACTCGCAAGTGGTGTCGGGGAGGTCACTGGCTTCAGGGGCCGCTGCGCGGCCCATCGCGGCCAGGTCCGCTCCTACAAACTGTGGGAGCCGATTACCGTTTCAGGCGCGGGGCAGGCGCACCATGGGCCAGCACAATGGCCAGCAACGACACGCCGAACAAGCGGGCGAACAGCGTATCGGCGCCGCGCATCAGCCGATGTCCCGGGCGTCGAACAGGTAGCCTTCACCGCGAATGGTCTTGATCAGGTTCGGCGACTTGGGGTCATCACCCAGTTTCTGGCGCAGGCGCGACACCAGCAGGTCAATGCTGCGATCAAAAGCCTCGATGGAGCGCCCGCGGGCGGCATCCAGAAATTGCTCGCGGCTGAGTACCCGGCGCGGACGCTCCAGAAACACCCACAGCAAACGGAATTCAGCGTTGGACAAAGGCACCACCAGACCATCGGCGGACGTCAGTTGGCGCAGCACGCTGTTGAGCCGCCATTGGTCGAAGCGCACGTTGCCACGCTGTTCACTGCGGTCGTCGCGCACCCGGCGCAGGATGCTCTGGATCCGCGCCACCAACTCGCGCGGCTCGAACGGTTTGGCCATGTAGTCATCAGCGCCCAGTTCCAGGCCGATGATGCGGTCGGTGGGCTCGCAGCGTGCGGTCAACATCAGGATCGGAATGCTCGATTCGCTGCGCAGCCAGCGGCACAGCGACAGGCCGTCTTCGCCCGGCAGCATCAGGTCCAGCACCACCAGGTCGTAACTGTCTTCGCTCAGTGCCTGGCGCATGCCGGTGCCATCGCTGACGCCGGCGGCGAAGATGTCGAAGCGGGCCAGGTAGTCGATCAGTAGCTCGCGAATCGGGACATCGTCATCGACGATCAGGCCAGAAGGGTGGGGCGGCTGTTTGTCGGCGGCATGTCGTTCGTGTACCGACCTCGATACAAAGCCTTTGCTTTGCACCGGCCCGCCGCCATCTGGCGGGCGAGCGGCCGGTTCACTGCAGGCTGATCAAGGCCTTTTCAAGGGCTTTGAGCACGGCGAGGTGGCGCGAGTTGACGTTGAATTTCTTGCGGATATTGCAGAAGTGAAAATTGATGGTCGACTCGGTACAGCCGCAAATCACCGCAATCTCCGCCGAGGTTTTGCCCAATGCACTCCAGCGCAGGGCGGTGAGCTCTTTGGCCGTCAGGCAAACCTGCGGGTCCGCAGTGGGGGCTTCAGCGAATCGACTGTAGGGGGTAGAGGAGGCTTTGTTACGTGGTGAGTAGGGGGGGTGCATGGTGAACTCTCCCGTCATTGGGCACACAGGGACCTGCCGACTGCTCAGGGAGATACAACCCAAAGTCGAAGTCGGTGATGGTCCGCAAAGAGGTGGCGACGGGGGAAGTTATATCCTGCCTGAGGCCCGCCGCCACCTGTCAGAAATGACAGGTATACAGCGCTAGCGCCCCTGGTTTTCCGATTTTTCCCTTTATTTATCATAAGGATGCGTTGATGTTCTGAATTAGAGTTTTCTTTTCTATGCCCCTGCGCCACCGCGATCTCCCGCCCTACAAGCAAGGCTGACAACCCCAATCTCACAGGCCATGGCACGTTGCAACAAATGTGGGAGCGGATTTATCCGCGATGCGCCGCGCGGGCGGCGCTCGATTTCGGCAACGCCGGAAAACCCAAGGCAAGCCCTTGGAAGCCTTGATACGGTCCTCAGGCAACCCTCTTCATTCTGATGGGGGAGCCTGCCAGCAGATCGCATGAGACGTGTGAGGTGTCTGCCCTGGTTTTTCCATTGCTCTTGAGATCGAGCGCCGCCCGCGCGGCGCTTCGCGGATAAATCCGCTCCCACATTTGTTGCAACGTGCCATGGCCTGTGAATTTGGAGTTGCCAGCCTTTTTTCTTCCGCGTCGCCGACGCAACCTCCAGAGCGTGCACTCTTTACGCATTCTTTATGCATCCCGCCACGCTCCCCTCTCGTCCCTTTACACCCCGTTTGCTGACAATTCTTCCAAGCGGCACATGCCGTATCACGGAGATTTCCCATGAGCATTCTGGACGGGGTGTCGTTGCTGCTGGCAACGGGGCTGTTCGTTTATCTATTGGCGGCGCTGTTGCGCGCGGATCGGAGTCAGGGCGGCCATGCACAGTGATGACTACGCATTGATCCTGGCCTTTTTCGCGCTGGTGCTGCTGCCCGCGCCCTGGCTTGGACGCTTTTACTACAAGGTGATGGAAGGTCAGCGCACCTGGCTCAGCCCGCTGCTCGGGCCGCTGGAACGCGGCTGCTATCGAATCGCTGGCGTCGATGCACACAGCGAGCAGAGCTGGCAGCGTTATACCTGCGCGCTACTGGCTTTCAACCTGGCGGGCTTTGTACTGTTGTTCGCGGTGCTGCTGTTACAGGGCAATCTGCCGCTTAACCCGCAACACCTGCCGGGGCAGGAATGGAGCCTGGCCTTCAACACGGCGGTCAGCTTCGTCACCAACACCAACTGGCAGGCCTACAGCGGTGAAACCTCGCTGAGCTACCTCAGCCAGATGGTCGGCCTGACCGTGCAGAATTTTGTCAGCGCCGCCACCGGCCTGTCCGTGCTGGTCGCCTTGTGCCGGGGCATTTCGCGCCGCTCGACCAGTACCCTGGGCAACTTCTGGGTCGACATGACCCGCGCCACCTTGTACGGGCTGTTGCCACTGTGCGTGGTGCTGGCGCTGGTGCTGGTCTGGCAGGGTGTTCCGCAAACCTTCAGCGACTACGTGCAGGCCACCACCTTGCAAGGCGTGGATCAGGTTATCCCGCTGGGGCCGGCGGCCAGCCAGATCGCGATCAAGCAGCTGGGCACCAACGGCGGGGGCTTTTTCGGGGTCAACTCCGCACACCCGTTCGAGAACCCCACCGCCCTCAGCAATCTGTTCGAGCTGGCCTCGATCATTCTGATTCCGGTGGCCCTGGTGTTCACTTTCGGCCATTACGTCAAGGACCTGCGCCAGAGCCGGGCGATCATCGCCTGCATGCTGGCCCTGTTTCTGATCGGCGGCGGTACTTCCCTGTGGGCCGAATCCCAGCCTAACCCCGCGCTGAACGCGGCAACCGTCGAGCAGACCGCGCCATTGGAAGGCAAGGAAAGCCGCTTCGGGACCACCGCGTCGGTGCTTTGGTCGGTCACGACCACGGCGGCTTCGAACGGCTCGGTCAACGCCATGCATGACAGCCTCAACCCCCTGAGCGGCCTGGTGGCGATGGTCAACATGATGCTCGGCGAGGTGATCTTCGGCGGCGTCGGCGCGGGCCTCTACGGGATGCTGTTGAACGTGTTGATCGCCGTGTTCCTGGCCGGGCTGATGATCGGGCGCACGCCTGAATACCTGGGCAAGAAGCTGCAGGCGCGTGAAGTTCAATGGTTGGTCGCAACCTTATTGGTCATGCCGCTGGGCGTGCTGGTGCTCGGCGCGGTTGCCGCGAGCCTGCCAGGCCCGGCGGGTGCTGTCAGTAACCCCGGTGCCCATGGTTTCAGCCAACTGCTGTACGCCTACACCTCGGCCAGTGCCAACAACGGCTCAGCGTTTGCGGGCTTCGGTGCCAACACCACCTTCCACAACCTGATGCTGGGACTGGGCATGTTGATCGGCCGCTTCGGTTACATCCTGCCGGTGCTCGCGCTGGCCGGCAGCCTTGCACTCAAACGTCGCGCCGCAAGCGGGTTGGACAGTTTTCCTACCCATGGACCGCTGTTTGTTGCGCTGCTCACCGTCACGATTTTGTTGGTCGGTGGCCTGACCTTTTTGCCGACCCTGGCCCTGGGGCCGATTGCCGAACACCTGAGCCTGGGGTTCTGAGGAGCGAATCATGAACATGCCGATTCCTGTAGTGAAACCCGCCGAGGCCGCGCCCGCGAGCAAAGCCACGGCTTTCTCGGCGCTGTGGCGGCCGGCGCTGGTCCAGGGCTTCGTCAAGCTCGATCCGCGCCAGTTGAAGCGCTCGCCGGTCATGCTGGTGGTCGCCTTGACGGCAGTCTTCACCACCCTGTTGTGCCTGCTGCCGGACCCGGCCGTCGCCACTGGCGTGGCCGTGCAGATCGCCGTCTGGCTGTGGTTCACCGTGTTGTTCGCCAACTTTGCCGAAGCATTGGCCGAAGGGCGCGGCAAGGCCCGCGCCGACAGCCTCAAGGCCGGCAGCCAAGGGCTGATGGCGCGTCTGCGAGGTATCGATGGCCGGTTTGAAGAGGTCCCGGCAAGCCGCTTGCGCAAGGGCGATGTGGTGCGGGTCGAGGCCGGCGAGATGATCCCGGGCGACGGCGAAGTCATTGAAGGCATCGCCGCCGTCAACGAAGCGGCAATTACCGGTGAGTCAGCGCCGGTGATTCGCGAGTCGGGCGGTGATCGTTCTGCCGTCACCGGCAATACCCGGCTGGTTTCGGACTGGCTGCTGGTGCGTATCAGCGCCAACCCCGGTGAATCGACCCTGGACCGGATGATTGCACTGGTCGAAGGCGCCAGGCGCCAGAAAACCCCGAACGAGATTGCCCTCGACATCCTGTTGATCGGCCTGACCCTGATTTTCCTGGTGGTCGTGGTGACCTTGCAGCCCTTCGCCCATTTTGCCGGTGGCAGCCTGCCGCTGGTGTTTCTGGTGGCGCTGCTGGTGACGCTGATCCCCACCACCATCGGTGGCCTGCTGTCGGCCATCGGGATCGCCGGCATGGACCGGCTGGTGCGCCTGAATGTGATCGCCAAGTCCGGCCGCGCGGTGGAGGCAGCGGGGGATGTGCAAGTGCTGCTGCTGGACAAGACCGGCACCATCACCTTCGGCAACCGCCGCTGCAGCGCCCTGCACGCTGCCCCGGGCATCACCGCCCGGGAGCTGGCCGAGGCGGCGCTGCTGGCTTCCCTGGCCGACGATACGGCCGAGGGCAAGTCCATCGTTGACTTCATTCGCTTGCAACACAGTGTCAGCGAACCGTCGGCAGAGGGGCTGGTGCCGGTGGCGTTCAGCGCCCAGACCCGCTTGTCGGGCGTCGATGCCGGCGCTCGGCGCTACCGCAAGGGCGCCGTGGATTCGGTGCTGGCCTTTGTTGGCTTTGAACGGCTGGAGATGCCCGCGGCGCTGGCGCGAGAAGTCGACAGGATCGCGCAAAGCGGCGGCACGCCCTTGCTGGTGTGTATGGACCAGCGGTTGCTGGGCGCCATTCATTTGAAGGACGTGGTCAAGCCGGGCATCCGCGAGCGCTTTGAGCAATTGCGCTTGCTGGGTATTCGTACCGTGATGGTCACTGGCGACAACCCGCTGACCGCCGCCGCCATCGCCGCCGAAGCCGGTGTGGACGATGTACTGGCCGAAGCCACGCCACAGAAAAAACTCGAGCGCATTCGCCAGGAACAGGAGGCAGGGCGCCTGGTTGCGATGTGCGGCGACGGTGCCAACGATGCCCCGGCGCTGGCCCAGGCCGACGTTGGCATGGCGATGAACGATGGCACCCAGGCCGCCCGGGAAGCCGCCAACATGGTCGACCTGGACAGTGACCCGACCAAGTTGCTGGACGTGGTGCAAGTCGGCAAGGAATTGCTGGTGACCCGCGGTGCCTTGACCACCTTTTCCATCGCCAACGACGTGGCCAAGTACTTTGCTGTGCTGCCGGCCTTGTTTGCCTCGATCTACCCGCAACTGGGCGTGCTCAACATCATGCAGCTGGCCAGCCCGCAAAGCGCGATCCTCTCGGCCATTGTCTTCAATGCCCTGATCATCGTGGTGCTGATCCCGCTGGCCTTGCGCGGCGTGCGGGTGCAGGCCGCCAGTGCCGCGCAACTGTTGCGGCGCAATCTGCTGATCTATGGGGTGGGTGGGATCGTCGTGCCGTTTCTGGGGATCAAGCTGATCGACCTGCTGCTCAACGCCTTGAACCTGGTGTAACTGCCTTGCGCCACAGATCAGTGTGGCGCGTTCTGAATAGAGGATCCGCTGATGTCTGCATTCATACGCCCGGCCCTGAGCCTTTTGCTGTTGATGACATTGATTACTGGCGTGGCTTACCCGCTGCTGGTGACGGCTGTGGCCCATGTTGCCTTCCCTGGGCAGGCCGGAGGCAGCTTGCTGCGCGATGCCGACGGCAAGGTCCGTGGCTCGTTGCTGATCGCCCAGGAGTTCAAGGGCCCGGAGTGGTTCCACCCGCGTCCCTCGGCGGGGGATTTCGCTACCTTGTCGAGCAGTGCCAGCAACCTGGCGTCGAGCAACCCGGCGCTGGCCAAGCGCATCATCGAGGCCGCCAATCAGCTCTATGTGCCCGGGCAAGGGCCAGTGCCGCTGGCCTTGCTGACCACCTCCGGCAGCGGCCTGGACCCGCATTTGCCGCCCGCGGCGATCGACTATCAACTGGCCCGGGTGGCCGCCGCCCGATCCGTTGCGGTAACGGACTTGCAACCCCTGATCGAGCAGTCCACTCTGCACCCCTTGATCGGTCCGCCGGTGGTCAACGTCCTGGCCTTGAACAACGCCTTGGCCCGCCTGGCGGCACCCACCCCGTAATGTCGAGAGTGCTGCATGAGTGATTCTGACCGCGCCGACGCCCTGTTGGCGCAACTCCCCCGTAACGGTCGTGGCCGTCTCAAGGTGTTTCTCGGTGCAGCGCCGGGGGTGGGTAAAACCTACGCCATGCTGCAGGCCGCCCATGCGCAGCAACGTCAAGGCGTGCAGGTGCTGGCGGCCGTGGTTGAAACCCACGGCCGCAGCGAAACCGAAGTGCTGCTGGCGGGCCTGACGCAGTGCTCGCTGGTGCGCCGTGACTACCGTGGCATGACCCTCGAGGAGATGGACCTGGACGCGGTGCTGGCGGCCAAACCGCAACTGGCACTGGTGGACGAGCTGGCCCACAGTAACGTGCCGGGCAGTCGCCACGCCAAACGCTGGCAGGATGTGCAGGAACTGATCGCGGCCGGGGTCGACGTCTACACCACGATCAATGTCCAGCACCTGGAAAGCCTCAATGACCAGGTGCGCGGCATCACTGGCGTGCAGGTGCGCGAGACCTTGCCCGACTGGGTGCTGCAAGAGGCCTTCGAGCTGGTGTTGATCGACCTGCCGCCCCGTGAACTGCTCGAGCGTTTGCGCGAGGGCAAGGTCTATGTGCCCGAGCAGGCGCGGGCCGCCATCGATGCGTTTTTCAGCCCGACCAACCTGACCGCCTTGCGCGAGCTGGCGATGCAGACGGCGGCAGCGCAGGTCGATGCCGACCTGGCCCAGGGCTATCGCCGGATGGGCCAGTCCGCGCCGGCCGTGCGCGGGCGGATGCTGGTCGGAATCGACGCTGACGCCCAGGCCGAACGGCTGGTGCGGCACGCCAGCCGGGTGGCGCAGCGGCGGCATCTGCCCTGGAGCCTGGTGCATGTCGATCACGGCGCGGTGCGTGATGAAACGTCACGCCAGTATCTGCAAGGCGCCCAGCAACTGGCTGAGCGCCTGGGCGGTGAAGTGGTGGTGCTGCGCGCCGGTGAAGTGGCACGCACGCTGATCCAGCATGCCGCCGAACGCCGTGCCAGTCTGCTGCTGGTCGGTCAGTCCCGCGACCGCTGGCGGCGGCGCTGGTTGGGGGCCGGGGTGGCCACTCGGCTGTTGCGCGACAGCCACGGCCTGGAAATCAACGTGCTGGATCGCGACCCCGGCCCCCAGGCAGCGCGCCCGGCGCTAAGCCGGGAGGGGCATTGGCGTGATTACCTGCTGGCGCTGGTCGCGACCGTCGGTGCCAGCGCGCTGGCGTGGGGTGTGTCCAGTGTGCTGGCGTTGCCGAACATCTCGCTGGTGTTTCTTGCCGCCGTGTTGCTGGTGGCCGTGCGCAGCAGCCTGGGGCCCGCGCTGGTCTGTGCGGTGTCGTCGTTCCTGGCGTACGACTTTCTATTTATCCCGCCGAGCTTCTCCTTGAGCATCCAGCGTGAGGAGGATGTGCTGACCCTGGTGTTCTTTCTACTGATGGCAGCGCTCACCGGCAACCTGGCGGCGCGCCAGCGACGTCAACTGCAAGCGCTGCGAGAGACCCAGGCGCAGACCCGCGAGCTGCTCGACCTGTCGCGCAAGCTGACCGCCGCCACCGACCGACAGGCGGTGCTCAGTGCCGCGATGCAGCATCTGGAAGGCTGGAAAAACCTGAAGCTTTGCCTTCTGGAACCCGATGGCAGCCAGGGCTGGAAGACCGCAGACAGCACCCCGCTTTCCCTCAGCGAGAATGAGCGCGCCGCTGCCAGTTGGGCCTGGCAACATGACCAGGCGGCGGGCCACGGCACGGCGACCTTGCCCAGCGGGCAATGGTGGTGGTGGCCGCTGTCGCTGGAGGAGGGGCCGTTGGCCTTGCTCGGCGCCTGTCCTGATGGCGGCCAATCGATCAGTGCCGAACAACGGCGGCGGCTGACGGCCCTGGGCCAGCCGCTGGCCCAGGCGCTGGCGCGAGCGCGCTTGACCGAAGAGCTGGAAGCGGCGCGCCTGCACGGCGAAACCGAGCAGCTGCGCAGCGCCTTGCTGGCGTCGGTATCGCATGACTTGCGCACGCCATTGACCAGCATGCGCGGCGGCATCGACAGCCTGTTGGCGCTGGGCGAGGCGATCAGCCGCGAGGATCGCCAGGAGTTGCTCGAAGGCACCCGTGATGAAGCCGAACGGCTGGATCGCTACATCCAGAACCTGCTCGACATGACCCGCCTGGGCCATGGTGCGCTCAAGCTTTCGCGGGACTGGGTGGCGCCTGAGGACATTGTGTCCAGCGCCCGCCAGCGCCTGCGGGTATTGCTGGCGCCGCTGCAAGTGCATGTCGACATCGCTGCGCAGCTGCCGCTTTTGCATGTGCATCCCGCGTTGATCGAGCAGGCGCTGGTCAATGTGCTGGAAAACGCCGTGCGCTTTTCCCCGGCAAACGGGCGGCTGGAATTGGGCGTGAGGGTCAAAGATGAGCAGATTCAGTTTTCCGTCAGCGATCAGGGCCCCGGCATCGCGCCCCAGGATCGCGACAAGATCTTCGACATGTTCTACACCGCTGCCCGTGGCGATCGCGGTGGGCAGGGCACCGGGCTTGGCCTGGCGATCTGCCAGGGTATGATTGGCGCTCATGGCGGCCATATCGAGGTGGCCGAGGGAATCGAGGGCGCGGGCACCTGCATCACCCTTTGTCTGCCACTGCCTGCCCAACCCGCGCCTGAGAGTGAAGCCTGACCATGAGCCAGACTGCGACTATTCTCGTCATCGACGACGAACCGCAAATTCGCAAGTTTCTGCGTATCAGCCTGGTCTCCCAGGGCTACAAGGTGATTGAGGCGGCCACCGGTAGCGAAGGGTTGGCGCAGGCGGCGCTGGCGCGTCCTGATTTGTTGGTGCTGGACCTGGGCTTGCCGGACATGGACGGCCAGCACGTGTTGCAGCAGGTCCGCGAATGGTCGCAGCTGCCGGTGTTGGTCTTGTCGGTGCGCGCCAGCGAAGCGCAGAAGGTCCAGGCACTGGATGGCGGCGCCAACGACTATGTGACCAAGCCCTTCGGTATTCAGGAGTTTCTCGCCCGGGTGCGGGCGTTGTTGCGACAAGCCCCGCAGGGGCAAGCGCAGCCAGCGTTATTCAGCCTTGGCGGGTTGACCATCGACCTTGCGCTGCGGCGGGTGACCCTGGGCGGCAGCGAGGTGGCCTTGACCCGCAAGGAATACGCGGTGCTGTCGCAGCTGGCGCTGTACCCGGGACGGGTCATCACCCAGCAACACTTGCTCAAGGACATCTGGGGGCCGACCCATCTTCACGACACCCACTATTTGCGCATCGTCATCGGCCACTTGCGCCAGAAACTTCAGGACGATCCCGCGGCGCCACGCTTTATCCTGACCGAGCCCGGGGTTGGCTATCGCTTGTGTGACGCGCTGGAAGGGTAGGCGTCACCCAGCTTGTCCATGGCTGTGCGTTTGTGGCGGCTGATGGTTTTTTCGCTGCGATTGAGTTTTCGGGCGATGTCCCGGCCGGACAACCCTTGGCCGATCAGGCGCATGACCTCCTGCTCGCGGGGCGACAACTCGGCCTGTTCCCATTTCAGCGGCCGGGCATCGGTCTCCAGCACGCGAGCAAAGCCCTCGCTCAGGTAAAAGCGGCCCCGCGCCACGCTGCACATGGCCTGTGCCAGCGTTTCCAGTCGCGCGTGTTTATCGAACAATCCCTGTACGCCGAGCTTGTGCAGGGCGCGCAAGGTGGACGGGGTGTTGAGCATGGTCATAACCACTATCGCCATGTTCGGGTAGCGTCTTCGCAGCCAGCCGACCATCGCCAGGCCATCCGGCTGTTGGCCGCGGGGCATGCAGAAGTCGGTGAGTAATAGATCGCAGGGTTGGATCGCGAGTTGTCGATGCAGCTCATCGGTACTGTGGACCTTGGCGACAACTTCGAACGCAGGGGCCGTCTGTTGGTTGAGCAACTGACCGGCGGCCCACGCCATGGCAGGGTGGTCATCGGCGATGACGAGGGTGTGGCGCATGAGGAATGAACCTGCGACGGCGGGTAATCACGCCGCCAAGAATGTAAGTGCGCGCCGATTCTAGGGGCAGGTCATGTCGTAAGATGTCGGTCGAGAGGTGCCGCCGCGTAGGAAAATTCAACAAGCAGGGTGTTAATTCTGCACTGTTACCGCTATCGCCGTTCATTCTCATAGTTGTCCAGGGTGTCCCGGGCAATTTCCCTGCCCAGTGCTATCAGCTCCGGCGCCTTGTAGAACTCGAAGAACCGACACACGCGCTTGGGCACGTTGATCAACACATCCGGCGGGTAGCCAGCGATCTTGTACTGCGCCAGTGAGGTTTGCATCACCTCGAAGCTCTGGTTGATCAAGTCCAGCAGCGAGGCAGGCCCGACGTTGTCGATGATGACGGAACCGGTGGCCGAGCTGGGTGCGCCTTCGGTCTCCGGTGCCGCCGCCGGCTGTTGCGCGCTGGGGTCGGCGGCGTCCAGCCAGGGATTGCTGCCAAGAACCGCGGCGCTGGGTCTGAGGGCCTCCTGTTCCAGGCGCAGCAGCGCCTCGGCCGGCTTGCGTTTGAACGGCATGTGCGAGCCCAGCGAGTTGATCAGGCTGTTGAAGCGCGCCTTGAAGGCCGCCGGGCGCTCGATCACCGGCAGTTGGTAATGTTTCTGGTTGGTGGAGTTGAGGTTGACGGCAATGATCAGATCGCAGTGGCTGGAGACCACCGGCACGATCGGCAAGGGGTTGAGGATACCGCCATCGACCAACATGCGATTGCCTTGCATGACTGGGGTAAACAGGCTGGGAATCGCCGCCGAGGCGCGCATGGCCTGATGCAGGCAGCCTTCCTGGAACCAGATTTCCTGCTGGTTGGTAAGGTCGGTGGCTACCGCGGTGTAGGGAATACGCAAGTCTTCGATGTTCAGCTCGCCGACAATCTTGCGGATCTGCCCGAAGACTTTATCGCCACGCATGGCCCCCAGGCGAAAGCTCACGTCTACCAGGCGCAGCACATCGAGGTAGTCCAGGCTTTCGATCCACTGGCGGTACTCGTCCAGCTTGCCGGCCGCATAGATGCCGCCGACCACCGCGCCCATGGAACAGCCGGCAATACAGCCAATGTCATAACCGCGGCGTTCGATTTCTTCAATGACACCGATGTGGGCATAGCCACGAGCGCCTCCCGACCCCAAAACCAATGCGACGCGTTTCTTCATGATCGGGCTCCTGGTGGAGTTCACAAGGCAGTGTGCTAACAATGCACCCAATGCACGCCAGCCTACAATCACCGTTGGCGATGCTTCGTTCTCCAGACGCGCTACGCTACCCTTGTCAGTAGCGAGCCCGGGCACTTTTTGTCGATGTTGCCGTCTGATTTCGCATCAATCCTGACGTATGAGGTGTCACCCATGAAAGCCTGGATCTGTTTGCCGTTGATGGCCCTGGCGTTGGCCGGTTGCGCGGGCAAGACTGCCTACCGCGACAGCTGTGGCAACCAGCTGGACGCGGCCTGGCGAGAGCTGGACATCGCCAAGGCGGAAGGCTTTGCCGGCACTGTGAGTTATTCCAAGGCGCTGTCACTGCTGACCGGCGCCAAGACCCAGCAGCAATTCGAGGGCTTCGAGGGCTGTACCAGGAAGGCCGAGAAAGCACGGTTCTACATTCGTGAGTCACGCGCCGGGCGGTGACCGTTTCCTGAAGGGGGTTTTTCGATGTCCGCACTGGTCGATCATGTCGTTGCACGGGTCATCACCGCCCAGGTTCGCCTGTTGGCCTGCCAGGCCCGCCTGGCGGCGCAGACCGACAGCGAAGCCCTGCATGATCTGCGCACCAGTGTGCGGCGCTTGCGCAGCCTGTTGCGCCCGCTGCGCGAGCGCCCGGGTATCGAGCAACTGGAAGCTGCGGCCAAGGCCGTGGGCGATCTGACCACGCCGCTGCGGGACAAAGAGGTGTTGGCCGCGCAACTGTTGAAGATGGGGCAGGTGGAGCCGGCGCAGCGCCGGCTCGGAGAAATGGCCGGGGTGTTTCCTGCTGTGGCCGCCAGTGCCGAACTGCAGCAACTGCTGAACGTGCTGGATGCTTTTCCCGGGTTCCTGCGCGTCGCCCAGCGCCAACGGTTGCTGCGCAAGCTGCACCCACGGCTGGAGAAGCGCCTGGCCAAACAGTGGAAGCAGTTGGTGGCGGCCCTGCAAGACCCGGCCCATGACCGTCATCGCTTGCGCCTGCTGATCAAGCGGGTGCGCTATGCCGCGGAGGCCTACCCGCAGCTGGACCGGGCGACGCCGGCGCTGACCCGCAGTCTGAAGCGCGCCCAAGCGGCGTTGGGCGACTGGCACGACCACTTCCAGTGGTTGTTGCAGGCCGATACCGAGGCCGACCTCTCGCCCTGCATTGCCCGCTGGTCGGCCGCCATGCACAACGCCGAGGAGCGTGCCGACGGCGTGCTCGAGAAGCTGCTGGACGCCTGCCAGGCCGCTAAATTGGCATAAACACGCGCTGTACTCCACACGCTGGCTGGTTACTATCACGGCACCTATTACGTGCCGAGGTTCCCATGCCGTTATCCCAGCTCTTGGCTGCCGTGCGTGCCAACCCCCAGGCGGTCAGCATTCCCAATCAATGGTCACAAGGCCGTGCCTGCTTTGGCGGGTTGATGGCCGCGCTGCTGTACGAAGCCATGTGCGCCAGGGTCAGCGCCGAGCGTCCGGTACGGTCGCTGGCGATCACCTTCGTGGCCCCCGCCGAGCCGCAAGTGCCGATCAGCTTTGAGGTGGACGTCCTGCGTGAAGGCAAGGCGGTGGTTTCGCTGCTGGGGCGCGCGGTGCAGAAGGGGGCCGTGGTGACCTTGATTCAGGGCAGCTTTGGGGCGTTCCGCGACTCGGCTATTGATGTGCCCAGCCTGCCGGCTGTCGAAATGAAGTCGTTAGAGGAATCGGATGAACTGCACTACGTCGAGGGCATGACGCCGGAATACATTCGATTCCTGGCGATGCGCTGGGGCGTGGGCGCGCTGCCGTTCACCAACACGCCGTCGCGCCAGATGGGCGGCTGGATGCGGCTTCGCGGGGATGTGCAGAAAGAGCCGGCTACCGAAGCGCACCTGCTGGCGCTGGTAGACGCCTGGCCGCCAGCGGTGTTGCCGTACTTGAGCCGGCCTGCAGCGGGCAGCACCCTGACCTGGACCATCGAGTTCGTCCAGCCCATGCCGGCGTTCAGCACCCATGACTGGGTGCGCTATTGCGCCGAAGTCGAGCATGCCCGCGATGGCTACGGCCATACCGCCGCCGGGGTGTGGACCGCCGAGGGCAAACTGCTGGCCCTCAGCCGGCAGACGGTGACCGTATTCGCTTAATGTCGCCGATGGCGCTCGCGCCAGGCTCGCCACCAGCCCCCGCTCAAGACGAAGCGGGGGAAGGTGATGAACTGCTCGACCAAGAGTCGTTTCAGCGCGTCGTGGCGATCACTGAAGGGCTCCGGTTGCTCGGCTTCCAGCCGGTGGCCCTGGCGTTGCAGGCCAAGGGCGGCGAACAGGCCGATGATGCCGACGGCAAAGGAGGCGAAATCCAGGCCGAAAATCCCGGACAGAATCAACAGCGCCGCGAGAATGAACAGTGGCACGGCGATCAGATGCAACACCAGGTTGGTCGGGTTGCGATGGTTGTGGTGATAGCCCCGCCATTGCCAGGAGGGGAGGTTGGGCAAGCGTTTCATTTGGGGGCTCCTTGGGCGGTGGTGGGTCTCCGTCGCGGCGGTCCCGCACACCCAAAGCATAGCGCGGCCCCAAAGGTCAGGCGAATCGCGCCTGCCGTGCGGCCGCTCACTCAATTGTTGATCGGGCTCAAGCAATGCTCGGCAAATTGAAGAAGGCGCGGGCGCAGGCGCTGCTGTGGACGGCCAGGGTTTCGATGCTTTCGCCTCGGTGCAGGGCCACTTCGCGCAGTACCTCGGGCAGGTAGGCCGGCTCATTGCGGCCGTTTTTCGGCTTGGGGCGCAAGCTGCGCGGCAGCAGGTAGGGCGCGTCGCTCTCGAGCATCAGGCGGCCCTGAGGGATATTGCGCACCAGCGGGTGCAGGTGGGTGCCCCGGCGTTCATCGCAGATCCAGCCGGTGATACCGATATGCAGGTCCTGGTCCAGGTAGCCGAACAGCGCGGCTTTCTCACCGGTAAAACAATGCACCACGGCGGCAGGCAGGCGATCCCGGTAGTCCCGGAGAATCTCCAGCAAGCGCACGCTGGCGTCGCGCTCATGCAGGAACACCGGCATTTGCAGCTCGACCGCCAGCGCCAGATGCTCTTCCAGGACCTTTTCCTGTTGCGGGCGGGGCGAGAAATCGCGATTGAAATCCAGCCCGCACTCACCCACTGCCTGCACGCCGCGCTCAGCCAGCAGGGCACGCAGGCGCCGGGCGGTATCGGCGTTCCAATCGCTGGCACTGTGGGGGTGAACGCCGGCGGTGGCGAACAACCGCTGGCCACTTTCATCCAGCTGGCGGCACAACTCCAGGGACTGTTCGCTACCTTCGACACTGGTGCCGGTCAGGATCATCTGGCACACCCCAGCGCTGTAGGCACGCTCCAGTACCGCGTCCAGTTGCGAGGCAAAACTTGCGTGGGTCAGATTGACGCCAATGTCGATGAGTTGCATGTTGCCACCTCGGTGCCACATCGTTTTCAGGGCCGAAAAGCTTACCAGAGCTGAATAAAAATAAATAAAACCAAGAACTTCAAAGGGTTGTGACTGTCTGCTGCGGTGAATTATAGCGTTGGTGTCTTTTCCGGGAGAGTGGATGACGCGATCCTCCTTGCTGATTGTGCTGTGCCTGGGGCTGCTCGCGTCGTGGCCGGCGGCCGCGCGCCTGTCAGGTCCACAGGAGGTGGTGCAGACCAGCAAGGCCCGGGACCTGGCCGAGATTCGCAGCAGTCGGGTGCTGCGCGTCCTGGTCAACCAGAGCCGCAACAGCTCCGGTGAAGTGCAGGGTGAATCCATCGGTGTCGAATACCACCGCCTGCGCGCCTTCGAGCAATACCTCAACGGCCGCGCCCGTGACGGACATGAAATCCAGCTGAAAATCATCCCCAGGGCCAAGGATCAATTGCTCGGCGCCTTGCAGCGTGGCGAGGGCGATCTGGTGGCGCCGGGAGAACTGATCGACCTGGCGCCGACCCATGCCGTCAGCGCCAGTGGTGCCATGGGTGGCGACGTGCGGCTGATGCTGGTCGGGCGCAAGGGCGAACGCCGTTACACCGGTATCGAGCAGCTGTCCGGCAAAACGCTGGCCTTGCCCACCGGCAGTGCGGCCAGCGATTCGGTGCATGACATCAACCAGAAGCTGGCGCTGCGCAAGCGCTCGCCGATCAAGATTGAATGGGTTGACCCAAGCCTGGCCGTTGAAGACGTGCTGGAGATGGTGCAGGCCGGGATCTTTCACCTGACCGTGGTCGAGCAGCCGATAGCCGAGCGCTGGGCCAAAGTGATGCCCAAACTGCGCCTTGACCCTCAGGTACACATCAGCCCGCCCGAACAGATGCACTGGTACGTGCGCCGCGACGCCTCGATGCTGCTGGCCAGCGTCGACCGCTTCCTCAAGGGCTACCGTGTGCCGGCGGACCAGGATGCCGCCTTTGTGCGGGTGTATCGCCGGCTTTACCGCGTTCATTACCCCCTGGCCCACGCCGACCGCCAGCGCCTGGAAAAACTGCGCCCGGTGTTGCAGCGCCACGCCATCGCGCAAAATCTTGACTGGCTGAACCTGGCCGCGCTGGCGTTCAAGGAGTCCTCGCTCAACCCCCAGGCGCGCGGCAGCGGCGGTGCCACGGGCCTGCTGCAAATCACCCCGGCGGCGGCGCAGCGAGTGGGAGTTGGTAATATCAATCAAGTCGATAGCAACGTCCAGGCCGGTGCCCGTTACCTGTCGATGATCCGGCGCACGTTTTTTGCCGGCAACCAGTTCAATGAACGCGAACGCATGGCCTTTGTGTTGGCGGCCTACAACATGGGCCCGGAGCGGGTGCAGGGCATGCGCGCCGAAGCGCGGCGGCGCGGCCTGAACCCCAACCAGTGGTTCTTCCAGGTCGAGCGTATCGCCATGGAACAAGTGGGGATGTCGGTCGTCAGCTATGTTAGTAGCGTCAACAAATACTACTTGGCCTTCGACCGTGAACGGGAATCGCTGGAACCGGCGGGGCGCAAGGTTGCCTCACGGAAATAATCGAATTTGTTAATCTGTAAGTGCTGATATTTGCGATTTTAATATTTGTAAATATGATTAGGATCGTGGCCATCCCACACCTCTCCAGCAAAGGACTTCACGATGAACACCCAACTCCACAAAGTACTGAGCACCCGTGCAGGCTTCGGGTTGACCGTATTGCGCATTCCGGTCGGTATCATCTTCGTCGCCCACGGCGCCCAGAAGCTGTTCGGCCTGTTCGGCGGCCACGGGTTGGCCGGCACCGCCCAGTGGATGGAAAGCATCGGTCTGGCACCGGGCACTCTGATGGCGGCGATGTCCGGCGGTGCCGAATTCTTTGGTGGCCTGGCGCTGATCATCGGTCTGCTGGTCCGGCCTGCGGCGGTGGCACTGGCGGCGACACTGCTGGTAGCGATCTTCGCGGTGCACATCAACAACGGCCTGTTCATGGCCAACAACGGTTATGAATTTGCCCTGGCCCTGTTGGGCGGCACCATCGCGGTCCTGTTTGAAGGGGCGGGCAAGCTTTCGGTGGATGCGGCGATTACCCAGCCCTGATCCAGGCTTCAAAAGCTTCGCGGATAAATCCGCTCCCACAATGACCTAATGTGGGAGCGGATTTATCCGCGAATGAATGCACCGCGATTTTTCTTACATGAGCAATTGACATCCCCCGATGCGCTTCTTAGGATGCTCTGCATGCGCCGATTTAAACAGCTACTTGCGGGGCGCCGGAGGACTTCAATGGCCCCGAAATACCGCTAAAGCGCTGGTTCGGTGACGCCTCCCACCTGCCCGGCGGGAACAGGAGGCGGAGAAAAATCATCATGAGTTGTCCGCGTACGAGTGTCTGTCTGGCGCCCTTGACCCATAGCCCGGCTTCACGCATCCCCCGAATTCTCCTCGGTGGTCACCACCAACCTACCTTGCTGCGTCACCTCGATGGCTGGCCCCGGCGCAAGGGCAAGGCCACGGCATTTCTTGTCCAGTTCGTCGACGAAGTCGCGGCCCTGGCCCAGTACGCCGATGATCGCTTCGACCTCGCCGTGGTCCAGGCCCCTTCCAGCGCCACCGCCGATGAAGTGATCCGCCAGCTCACCCGCATCGCCCGCCAAGGGTTGATCACCCTGCGCTAGTCCTGCCGGACGATGCAGCCACGCGCAGAACCACAACAATGAGCAGGTCGCCCGCAGCCCACGGCTGCGGGCTCGATCTGCTCATCATTATGGAGATTCCCCATGTCTGTCATTGCCATCACCGGCGCCGGTTCCGGCATCGGCGCTGCCCTCAAACACCAACTCCAGGCCCAAGGGCACAGCGTGATCGCGATCGATCGCGCCAACGCCGAGGTGCTGGCCGATCTGTCCACCCCGGCCGGGCGCGCGCTTGCGGTCGAGCAAACGCTGGAGCGCTGCGGCGGGGTGCTCGATGGCCTGGTTTGCTGCGCCGGGGTCGGCGTCGGTACCAGCAGCGGGGGCCTGATGGTTGCGGTCAATTACTTTGGCGTCACTCAGGTGCTTGACGGCTTGCTGCCGGCCTTGGCCAAAGGCCAGTCGCCGTCGGCGGTGGTCGTCGGGTCCGTGGCCTCGGTACAACCGGGCGCTGACAGTTCGACCATGGTTCAGGCCATGCTGGCCGGTGACGAGCAAGTCGCCAGGGCAGACGCCGATGCAGCGGCCCCGCACATGGCGTATGCCAGCTCCAAATTCGCGGTCACCCTTCATGTTCGCCGCCAGGTAGAGACCTGGGCGGAGCAGGGGGTGCGTTTGAACGTGGTTGCGCCAGGCGCCGTGGAGACACCGTTGTTCCAGGCCTCCAAGGACGACCCGGTCTACGGCGAATCCACCCGCAAGTTTGTTGCGCCGCTGGGGCGTGGCAGCCAGCCGGATGAATTGGCGGCGGTGATTGTCTTCTTGTTGTCCGAGCAGGCCAGCTTCATGCACGGCAGCGTGGTATTTGCCGATGGCGGGATGGATGCGCGGATGCGGCCGGATCGGTTCTGAGGCTTTAGGGCTTATTCGCGGATAAATCCGCTCCCACAACAGCCCTTTCACATAACGTGAGAGAAATTTGTGGGAGCGGATTTATCCGCGAATTGAGGGAATCGACCGCTGCGATATATACACCGCCACCAACAACCCCATCGGCACCAGCAAACTCAAGCTCACCAGCGCCAGCGCATACCTCAACGACTCCTCGCCAAACCCCGGCACCAGCCAATCACTGAGCAGCCCGGTCACCAGCGGCCCCAACCCGGCGCCACACAATGTAGAAAACACCGTTTGCAGCGCCACCGCCGTGGCCCGCTGCCAAGGGTTGACCAGCTGGGTCAGCAGGTTGTACGACGCGCCAATCCACCACATCCCGAAGAACCCGGCCAGGGCGCCCCAGAGCATCGCAGAGGGGACCGGCACACCGCCGACCTCGAACAGGACACCCGCCGGCCAGAGCAGATAAGCCAGCAGGCATCCCAGCCCCAGTGCATGCCCGAGCAGCGGCACGCGCAGCAGCCAGAGGCGCTGACCATTGCCCAGCCGATCGCTCAGCCAGCCACTGACCAGCCCACCCAACGCTGCACTGCAACCACCGACCACGCCGGCCAGGATCCCGGCGTGCTGCAAGGGCAGGTCATGAGAGCGCATCAGAAAACTGGTGTTCCACATCGAAAGGGCAAAGGCGCTGAAGGTGGCCAGGGCATTGGCCAGCATCAGCAGCAGGTAAGGGCGGTTGCGCATCAGGCTGAGCGCGGCCTGGGTCAGTGATTCGATCGGCGAGGGCGTGCCCACGGCAATGTCCCAGCGACCGCGTGCCGGTTCGCGGCCAAACAGGTGCAGGCCCAGGGTCACCAGCAATACCGGTGCGGTGATCGCCAGAAAGCCGCTGCGCCAGCCGTACTGTTCGACGATCCAGGCGCCGACGCTCAGGCCCAGCACCGCCGACAAGGTCGGGGCGCCGGTGAAGCAACTGATGGCCAGCGAGCGATTGCGCGGCGGGTAGAGGTCGGCGATCAACGACAGCGAAGCCGGGGTCACGGGCGCTTCGGCCACCGCCGTCAGCATGCGCGCCAGCACCAGCACGGCAAAGCCGCTGGCGACCCCGCTGAGCAAGGTCGCCAGCGCCCACAGCAGCATGCTCACCAGCAACAACCGTACCCGCGACCGGCTGTCGGCCAAGCGCCCGGCCGGCAGCCCGGCGAAGGCATAGACCAGCGCGAACGCCAGGCCCGAGATCAGCCCCATCTGCGCGTCGCTGGCGGCGAACTCGCGTTTGATCGGCTCGATCATCACCGACATGATCTGCCGGCCCAGAAATGTTCCGGCGTAACCCAGCATGATCAGCAGCAGCAGGCGGTGGGCATTCGTGCCCAGCCGGGTATCACGTTCGCAGGCAGGCACGGTCATCGATGGTTTCCCGGGTTTCAGGCTTTGGCCTGGCGTTGTTTGAGCAAGGTCAGGGCGGTGTCTTCGATCATGTCTTCCTGGCCGCCGACCATGCCGCGACGACCCATCTCGACCAGGATTTCCCGGGCCGATACGCCGTACTTTTTCTCCGCGCGCTTGGCGAACAGCAGGAATGAGCCATACACCCCGGCATAACCCATGGTCAGTGCGTCGCGGTCGCTGCGGATCGGGAAGTCCATGATCGGCACCACCAGGTCTTCAGCGACATCTTGAATGCCGAAGACGTCGACGCCGGTCTCGATGCCCATGCGCGCGCAGACCGCCACCAGCACTTCCATCGGCGTGTTGCCGGCGCCGGCGCCCAAACCTGCGCACGCCGCGTCGATGCGGGTGGCGCCGGCTTCGATGGCGGCGATCGAGTTGGCAACGCCCATGGCCAGGTTGTGATGGCCGTGAAAGCCGATCTCGGTGCCCGGTTGCAGCGTGTCACGCAAGGCCTGGACTCGCGCCTTGACGTCGTGAGGCAAGAGGTAGCCGGCCGAGTCGGTGATGTACACGCAGTTGGCGCCGTAGCTTTCCATCAGCCGGCCCTGGGCGGACAAGCCTTCGGGGCTGTTCATGTGCGCCATCATCAGAAAACCGACGGTGTCCATGCCCAGCTTGCGCGCCAGGGAAATGTGCTGCTCGCTGACGTCCGCTTCGGTGCAGTGGGTGGCCACCCGCAGGGTGTGGACGCCCAGCTCCTGCGCCATTTTCAGATGATCGACCGTGCCGATACCCGGCAACAGCAGGGCCGAGACCTTGGCCTGTTTCATCAGCGGGATAACGGTCGACAGGTACTCTTGATCGGTGTGCGCCGGAAACCCATAGTTGACGGAACTGCCGCCCAGGCCATCGCCGTGGGTCACTTCGATCAGCGGTACGCCAGCCGCATCCAGCCCCTGGGCGATGGAGGTCATCTGCTCGAGACTGATCTGGTGGCGCTTGGGGTGCATGCCGTCGCGCAGGCACATGTCATGCACGGTGATTTTCTTGCCTTTGAGGTCCATGGCCCGCTCCTTAAACGTCGGTCTGCTTGAGAAGTTCTTCGGCGAACATCTGCGCCGTGCGCGCGGCGGCGGCGGTCATGATGTCCAGGTTGCCGGCGTATTTGGGCAGGTAGTCGCCCAGGCCTTCGACCTCCATGAAAATCGACACCCGGTTGCCGTCGAACACCGGACCGTTGACCAGCTTGTAGCCGGGCACGTACTGCTGCACTTGTTCGATCATGGCGAGGATCGAGGCGGTAATGGCCGCTTCATCCGGCGCGGTTTCGGTCAGGCAGTGCACGGTGTCACGCATGATCAGCGGCGGCTCGGCCGGGTTGATGACAATGATCGCCTTGCCCTTTTTCGCACCGCCCACCTGCTCCACGGCGGCGGCGGTGGTGCGAGTGAATTCGTCGATGTTCTTGCGCGTGCCGGGGCCGACGGATTTTGAGGCCGCGGTGGCGATGATCTCGGCGTACTCCACCGGCTGCACCTGCGAGACGGCGGCCACCAGCGGAATGGTCGCCTGACCGCCGCAGGTGACCATATTGACGTTCAGGGCGCCGGCCTTGAGGTTGGCGGCCAGGTTGACCGGCGGTACGCAGTAGGGGCCAATGGCCGCCGGGGTCAAGTCGATCATCAGCACACCCAACTCATTGAGCTTGCGGCTGTTTTCGGCATGCACATAGGCAGAGGTGGCGTCGAAGGCGATGCGGATATCGTCGGCCTTGATATGCGGCAACAGGCCGTCCACGCCCTCGGCGGTGGTCTTGAGCCCCATCGCTTCGGCGCGCTTGAGGCCGTCCGATTCAGGGTCGATGCCGACCATCCAGACCGGTTCCAGCACCTCGCTGCGTTGCAGTTTGTACAACAGGTCGGTGCCGATATTGCCTGGCCCGATCAGGGCACAGCGGATCTTTTTGCTCATGGGATGCTCCGTCGCGTCAGGTCAGTCGATAAAGCGCAGGCTGGCGGCGCCCAGGCCACTGATGGTCATTTCGATGTGATCGCCCGGGCCGACCGGCACCAGCGGCGCCAGGGCACCGGAGAGAATCACCTCGCCACGGCGCAGGGGAATGCCCAGGCGGCCGAGGGTGTTGGCCAGCCAGGCGACCGCTTCGCAGGGGTGGCCCTGCACCGCGCTGCCAAAGCCATGGCCGGCCGGTTGGCCGTTGAGCTGCATGTTCAGCTCGACGCTGGCCAGGTCCAGGCTGCGCGGGTCGACGCGCTGCTCACCGAGCACGAACACGCCGCACGAGGCGTTGTCGGCGACGGTGTCCTGGATCGCGATCTTCCAGTCCTGGATGCGTGAGTCGACGATCTCGAAACAGCAGGTCACCGACTCGGTGGCGGCCAGTACATCATCGGCGGTGACGCCGGGGCCGATCAGGTCGGCGGCCAGGATAAAGGCGATCTCGCCCTCGGCCCGTGGCTGGATCATCGGCTGCTCGCGCAGGCTTACGGCACTGCCATTGGCCACTTGCATACGGTCGGTGAGAAAGCCGAAGTCGGGCTGGTGGACATTGAGCATGTCCTGCACGGCCTTGCTGGTGACGCCGATTTTCTTGCCGATCACCTGCTCGCCGAGGGCTTCACGGCGCTTCAAAAATTGCAGCGAGATGCGATAGGCCTCCTCGACGGTCAAATCCAGGCGCGAGGTCAGCGGGGTGACCGGGGTGCGCGATTGCAGCGCGTGGTAGAGCTCATCGCCCAGGGCGACGATCAGGTCTTGGTCGAGCATACGAAGATTTCCTTGGTTAGCCGGGCCAGACGCTGGAGTCAGCGCCGCCGTCGATCTCGAGGATCTTGCCGGTGACCCAGCTCGACGCCGGGGTGGCCAGGTAAAGCGCGGCGATGGCGATGTCTTCGACCTCACCCAGGCGCGCCAGCGGCGTGTTTTTCTCCATCGCCTCGCGCATGCTCGCCGGCATGACTCTGTTCAGCGCATCGGTCAGAATCGGCCCGGGCGCGATGCCGTTGACGCGCACCAATGGCGCGAAATCCTGGGACAGCAGCCGGGTCATGTGGCTCAGTGCAGCCTTGGCCGCACCGTAGGCGCTGAACTGCTTTTGCACGTAGCGGGCGGCGCCGGAGGTGATGTTGATGATGTTGCCGCCACCGGCCTGTTGCATGTGCGGCACGCACAGCTGGGTCAGGTGATAGGCGCTGGTGACGTTGAAGGCCAGGGTTTGCTGGAAGGCCTCGAAGGGCAGTTCGAGCGGGTTGTTGGGGCCAGCGCCCCCGGCGTTGTTGACCAGGTGGGTGATTTTGCCGAAGGCTTCGTGCGCGGCGGCCACCAGGGCCTCGCGCTGCTCGGCGTCGTTGACGTCACAGCGCACGGCAATGGCCTGGCCGCCGTCGGCGCGGATCTGCGCCGCGACCTGTTCCACGTCCGCCAGGGTCCGGGCGGCGCACACTACCTGCGCCCCAGCCTGGGCGTAGGCCAGGGCAATGGCGCGACCGATGCCTCGACCGGCACCGGTAACGATGGCGACGCGGTCATGCAGGGTAAAGCGATCGAGCAGATTCATACAGGCTCCTTGCGAGAGTGCCAAAGGGAAGTGTCAACCGAGCCTGGCCGCGAGCTGCGGGGCCGGGGCCCACAGATCGGGCAGGCCGGGGTCGGAAATCTGGATCAGGCGCTTGAGCAGGATTTTCAGGGCCTGGGCGTCGCCGATCCCGAGCTTCTCGGTCACCTGTTGCTCGACGGCCTTGGCCAGCGCGATCTGCTCAAGGGAAACCTCGCGCCCGGCGGCGGTGAGCACAAAGCGTTGCTCGCCCGAGCGCTCTTCGATGGCGATGTAGCCCTGTTTCTCCAGGAACAGCAACATCGACTGCGAGACTTCCTTGCCGGTGTAGGCGACATAATTGTTGATCTCGGTGAGGTTCAGGTTGTCGCGGATGCACAACACCGAGAGCACGAAAAACCCATGTTCATCAATCTTCTGGCTGTGCAGCAGGCGCCGCAGTTCATCCAGCAGTTGGTAGTGGGCGCGGCCCACCAGGTAACCGAGCAGATCTTCGGTGTAGCTGCACTCCGGTGGCGGCTCGGCTGCCAGGCGCGCGCCGTTGTGCGGCTTGCGCGCGGCGAGTGCATATTGGCCGCTCTGGAACGCCAGCGGCGCGCGCTCGCTCTTGTCGAAGGCCAGCACCTCGCCGACGAAAATCACATGGTCGCCGCCTTCGTACATGGATGCCGTGCGGCACTGGAAGCGCGCCGTGCAGTCGTGCAGCAAGGGGATGTCGTTGATGCCGCTGTCCAGGTCGACCCCGGCGAACTTGTCTTCGCCGCGCGAGGCAAAACGGCCCGAGAGGACTTCTTGCTCGTGGGACAGCACGTGCACATTCCAGTGGCGATTTTCGGCAAAGGCGGCCAGGCTCAGCGCCGACTTGGCCAGGCTCCAGAGCACCAGCGGCGGGTTGAGCGACACGGAGTTGAAGCTGTTGGCGGTAATGCCCACCGACTCGCCGTCTGGCGTGCGTGTGGTGATGATGGTGACACCAGTGGTGAAGGTACTCAGCGCACTGCGGAACGCCTGCGGGTTGAAGCTGCCTGGAGCAGTCATGGTCTGCCTCGTGAATCGGGTCTGTCGTGATAGCCAGTATCGGCAGCTACGAGCCTTCACTCATCGTCTTTATGGAGTAGGAGCCGGGCGGTCCGGCATCCCGGCAAGCCCAGCCCAATGGCTGGTCCGTTCAGACGATGAGGGGCGAGAAAGGGCTCGGCTAATCTGCTTTTTCCCTAAAAAGCACAACAGCCGCCCAGCGGCGAAAAGGATCGCCCCCATGAACGCTCGCCTGCAGTCCGTGGCCCAGCTTGAAACCGTGCTGGCCGCCCAACGTGTTGCCACCGATCATCAGGGCTTGGTCAGCCTCGAGGTACGCCAGCGCCGCCTGCAAGCGGCGATCGATTTGCTGGTCGATTACAGCCAGCCGCTGGCCGAAGCCATGGACCGTGATTTTGGCGGTCGGCATCCGGGCTTCGGTCTGATGCAAGACGTACTCGGTTCGCTGACCTCACTCAAGTACGCGCGCGATCATCTGGCCGAATGGTTGCCGGATTCGCCGCGTCAACCCTTCGCGCCTTATGACCAACTGGGTGCCAAAGCCTGGGTGCGCTACCAGCCCAAAGGCAGCATCGGCATCCTAGGCACCTGGAATGCGCCGCTGTTTACCTTGTTCAGCCCGCTGGCCTCGGCCTTTGCGGCCGGCAACCGGGCGGTGCTCAAGCCCTCTGAAGTCAGCAGCCACACCGCCGAGGTACTGGCAGCGGCCATTGCCGAGCGCTTCGACCCACTGGAGCTGGCGGTCATTACCGGTGGTGCGGACGTGGCCCAGGGCTTTGCCAGCCAAGCCTTCGATCACCTGGTGTTCACCGGCAGCACGGCGGTGGGCAAGGTCATCATGCGCTGCGCTGCCGAGCACCTGGTGCCGGTGACGCTGGAACTGGGCGGCAAATCGCCGGCCATTCTGGGGAGCTCGCTGGATATGGCAGAAGCGGCGCGGCGCCTGGCGATAGCCAAGGGCACCAACGGCGGGCAAATCTGCATCTCTCCGGATCTGCTCTACGTGCCGCAGGATCAGCAACAGGCTTTCATTGCCGCATTCAGCGCGGCGTGGAGCGAACTGTGGCCCAATGCCGAAGGCAATCCGGACCTTGTCTCAGTGATCAACGACCGGCATCTGCAGCGCATCGACGCACTGCTCGATGATGCGGCAGAGCAGGGCGCGCGGATCATTCATTGTCCGGCTGAAGCGCCCCAGCGCCATAGCCGCAAGCGGCCGTTGAGCCTGGTGATCGACCCGCCCGCGCAATCGCGAATCATGCAGGAAGAAATCTTTGGCCCGGCGCTGGTGCTGCTCAGTTACCGCGACATCGAACAGGTAGTGGCCCATATCAATGCCGGTGAGCGGCCGTTGGCGTTGTACTACTTTGGCGATGATCTGCAGGAGCAGGCTTATGTGCTGGATCACACCCTGTCGGGTGGGGTGACGCTGAACGATGCGTTGATGCATGCGGCCATGGAAGATGCGCCATTTGGTGGCGTCGGGGCGTCGGGGATGGGTCATTACCATGGTCGCGAAGGCTTTATCGAGTTCAGCCATGCCCGCACGGTGTTCCAGAGCCCGGCGCATGATCCGCGTCGTGAGTGGGGGGTGTTGCCGCCGTATGGCGAGCATTTTGTTGCGGCGATGCAAAGCCAGGTCAGCCGCTGATTTGTGTTGAAGGCAAAAAGCTTCGCGGATAAATCCGCTCCCACATGTGGGAGCGGATTTATCCGCGAATAGGTTTACCACAATGCCCGTGCTAGTCCGCTTTGACGATGATCAACCCCCGCCACCTTTCCATAATCCTCCCCACTGCGCGCATTCCAGCCGCGCTGCCTTTGGAGGACGCCACGGTGGCAGCCACTCGCGAGAAAACCCGCCTAGAGACCGACCTGATCGAGCGCGCGCGCGCCCTGATACCGAGCCTCAAGGCCCGGGCCGCGCAAGCCGATCTTGCGTTGAAGATTCCCGACGAAACCATCGCAGATATGCAGGAAGCCGGTCTGTTCCGGGCGCTGCAACCCGAGCGCTTCGGCGGCTTCGAGGTGGACCTGCGGACCTTCTTCGAGATCCAGATGACCCTCGCCGAGGGCTGTATGTCCACCGCCTGGATCTATGGCGTGATGGGCGTGCACCCATGGCAGCTGGCGCGCTACCCGGAGCAGGCCCAGCAGGATGTCTGGGGCCAGGACAGTTCGACCCTGGTGTCATCGACCTACATGCCGGTGGCCAAGGTCACGCCGGTCGAAGGTGGCTACCGCGTCAGCGGTCGCTGGGGTTTCTCCAGCGGTAGCGAGCATTGCCAATGGTGCCTGCTCGGCGGCGTGATACCGGCTGATGAAAACGGCCAGGGCGCCGAACACGGGACTTTCCTGTTGCCGCGCAGCGACTACCGCATCGAGCGTAATTGGGAGGTATTGGGCCTGCGCGGTACCGGCAGCCACGACATTGTCGTCGAAGATGTATTCGTGCCGGCCCATCGGGTCCAGCGCACCAACAACACCGCCATCGAGGCGACGCCGGGCCGCCAGATCAATACCAATCCGCTGTATGCCATTCCTTTCGCTCAGGTGTTTTCCCGCGCGGTGTCCACCTCGGCGATCGGTGCGCTGCAAGCGGCCATCAATGAGTTCAGCGACAACGCAGCCCGGCACATCGGCAAGCACGGCGCCAAGACCGCCGAAGACCCGGTGGCCCAGGACGCTGTGGCCGATGCCGTGCTGACGTTGGACATGCTCAAGCTGGTGCTCGAGCGCAACTACGACGCTCTGCTCGACACCGCTACGCAAGGCGCTTTCCCCGACGTCAAGACGCGTCTGCTGTACCGCTACCAGTCGGCTTATGTCACCAACATTTGCGCCGAAAAGGTCAACACCTTGCTGCGCTGCATGGCCGCCTCCGGCTTGTACAACAGCAATCCGGTCGCGCGCCTGTTCCGCGATCTGCATCAGGCGCGCGGGCATATCGCCAACAACGTGGCGGCCTACGGCCGGTCGTTCGGCGCGGTACAACTGGGGCTGCCCAACCCCGATCCGTACGTATAAGCCGCTGCCCGCCACCTAGGTCGGCGGGCGACTTTTTCTGAGCCAAGCGAGCCTGGATATGCACGATAACAACAATGAATACGCAGCCGTTTTTGATGTGGTAGTGGTCGGGTCCGGCGCCGGCGCCATGACTTCGGCGCTGGTCGCCGCTGACCAAGGGCTGACGGTGCTGGTGGTCGAAAAGGCTGCCCAGTACGGCGGCACTTCGGCGCTTTCCGGCGGCGGCATCTGGATTCCCAACAACCATTACTTCAAGGCCATCGGCGGCAACGACAGCCTGGACAAGGCCCGCGCCTATCTCAAGGCGGCGATCGGCGATCAGGTTGACCCCGCGCGGCTGGAGGCCTACCTCGCCGAAGCGCCGAAGATGATCCGCTATCTGGAAGACAAGTCCCGGGTACGTTATGCCGTCGCCGACAAATACCCCGATTACTACCCGCACCTGCCCGGCGCCTTGCCCGGCGGGCGAACCCTTGACCCGGAACTGTTCGACCTGAGCCAACTGGGTGACGAACTGCCCGGCCTGCGCGAAGCCGCGCCGGGCAACATGCTGATGGGCAAGATCGCCTGGACCGCCCGGCATGCCCACAAGGCCATGGCCAGGACGCGCGGCTGGCGCTTGCTGGTGATGTGGCTGATGCTGCGCTACAAGCTTGACGTGTCGTGGCGGCGCAAGACCAATAGCACGCGCGACCGCCGCACCGCGTTGGGTAACGCATTGATCGCAAGCCTGCGCGCTTCGTTGCTGGACCGCAACGTGGGGATGTGGCTGAACACCGATTTCAACGAGCTGATCGAAGAGGGCGGCCGGGTGATCGGCCTGCGCGTCACTCAAGACGGACAATCGCTGGCGATTCGTGCGCGCAAGGGCGTGATCCTCGGTTCCGGCGGCTTCGAGCAGAATCAGCGCCTGCGCGAGAAGTATTTGCCGCAGCCTTCCCAGGTCGCCTGGAGCGCCACACCGCCCGGCGCCAACACCGGGGCGGCCCTTGAGGCTGCGCAGCAACTGGGCGCCGCCACTGATCTGATGGACTGGGCCTGGTGGGCGCCAACCCTGCAGATCCCGGGCGAGGACAAATCCCGCGGGGTCTTCGCCGAGCGCGCGTTCCCTGGCGCCATGGTGGTCAACGGCCGAGGCCAGCGCTTTGTCAACGAAGCGGCGCCGTATCTGGAATTCGTCGACGCCATGTATCGCGACAACCAGCAAAGTGGCGGCGCCAGCGTGCCGTGCTGGGTGATCTTCGACAGCAAGTTCCGCTTCAACTATGCGATGGGCCCGCTGATGCCGGCGCAGATCATGCCCGACAGCCGCCTGCGCAAGGCCTGGCTCGGCTCCCTGTACTGGAAGGCTGAGACCCTGGATGAGTTGGCCGGGCAGATCGGCGTTGATGCGGGCAACCTTGCCCAGACCGTCGAGCGGATGAACCACTACGCGGTGACTGGCGTGGACGAGGAATTCGGCCGTGGCGGCAATATTTTCGACCGCTACTACGGCGACTCCAATATCCAGCCCAACCCCTGCCTGGCACCCGTTGCCAAAGGGCCGTTCTATGCCATGCGCATGAACGCCGGTGACATCGGCACCAAGGGTGGGTTGTTGACCAACGCCAAGGCCCAGGTACTGCGCAACAGCGGCGAGCCCATCAAAGGCTTGTACGCCATTGGCAACGCCTCGGCTTCGGTGATGGGCAGCACCTACCCGGGTGCCGGCGCCACGCTCGGCCCGGCCATGACCTTCGGTTACATCGCCGCCCGCCACTTGGCCGGCGTCGCCTGAGGAGACTGATATGAGTGCACGATTGAACGACAAGGTCGCCGTGATCACCGGCGGTGCCAGTGGCGTCGGTGAGGCCACGGTACGCCGCTTCGTTGCCGAAGGCGCGCGGGTGGTGTTTACCGATCTCAATGTCCAGGCCGGCGAGCAACTGGCCGAGGAACTGTCCGGCAAGGCGCTGTTCATGGCCCAGGATGTCAGCCAGCCCGAGGGCTGGGAGCAACTGGCCGAGCTGATCAAGGCACGCTTTCAGCGCCTTGATGTGCTGGTCAACAACGCCGGGATCTTGCTCAAAGGCTCGGTCGAGGACGCGAGCCTGGCCGATTGGCAACGGCTGATGCGCGTCAATGCCGAGAGCGTATTTCTGGGCTGCCAGACCGCGCTGGCGTTGATGAAAATCGGCGCAGGCGGCTCGATCATCAACATGTCGTCAGTGGCCGCCATCGCTGCCAAGCACGACTACCTGGCCTACAGCGCCAGCAAGGGGGCGGTGGCGGCGTTGACCCGCAGCGTGGCCGCGCACTGCCGTCTGAACAAATACCGCATTCGCTGCAACTCGGTGCACCCCGACGGCATCCTCACGGCCATGACCCGCGCCACCTACCCGCAAGGCGTAGACCCGGCGCGCCTGACCATCGACCACGATCCAATGAACCGTTCCTGCCTGCCCTCCGATGTCGCCGATGCGATCCTGTACCTGGCCTCGGACGAAGCGCGGGCGGTGAACGGCATCGAGCTGCGCGTGGACAGCGGACAGTTCGTCATGAGTATCTGACCATGAGCGCTCCTGACTACATCACCTTGCAGGTCGCCGCTGTCGTGGCTGAAACCCACGACAGCTGCTCGCTGGTGTTTAACGTGCCAGCAGCGTTGGCAGCGTGCTTCGACTATCGACCTGGCCAGTTTCTGACCTTGCGTGTGCCCCATGCTGACGGCTGGCTGCCACGTTGTTACTCGCTCTCAAGCTCGCCCGCCGAAGACGAACCGTTACGCGTCACCATCAAGCGGGTCGCCGACGGGCGTGGTTCAAACTGGCTGTGCGATCAGTTGCGCCAAGGCGACAGCGTGCAGGTACTGCCACCGGCCGGGGTCTTTACGCCCCGCGAACTGGATCGGGATTTTCTGTTGTTTGCAGGCGGCAGCGGCATCACCCCGGTGCTGTCGATCCTGCGTACTGCCTTGCGCCGTGGTCGCGGGCGGATTCGGCTGATCTATGCCAACCGTGACGAGCAGTCGGTGATCTTTCGTGAGCGCTTGCGCGAGTTGGCTGCCGCGCACCCGCAACGGCTGCAGGTGGTGCACTGGCTCGACAGCGTGCAGGGCTATCCGGTGCCTGAACAACTGGCGGCCTTTGCCCAGGGCTTCGAGCAGGCCGAGGCGTTTATCTGCGGCCCGGGGCCGTTCATGGACGCCAGCGTCACGGCCCTGAACCAGGCCGGTCTGCCGCGCACGGCCGTGCATGTGGAGCGCTTTGTGTCGTTGCCGGGGGAGGGTGATCTGGCACCCGTGCCTGAAAGCACCTCGACAGTCGCCACCCGATTGACCGTCGAACTGGACGGCGAAACCCGCGAGATCGACTGCGCCCCTGGCGAGCTGCTGCTCAGCGCCATGCGCCGCGACGGCCTGCAGCCACCGCATTCCTGCCTGGTGGGCTCCTGCGCTACGTGCATGTGCACCCTGGTGTCCGGCGAGGTGGAGCTGCTGGCCAACCAGGCACTGGACGCCCAGGAACTGCGTGAAGGCTGGACCCTGGCCTGCCAGGCCGTGGCCAGCAGCAGCCATGTGCACCTGCGTTTTCCCGATTGATGCTGGAGAGAGCTTTGATGAGCACTGACGCCTACCCGAACACCATCGGCCGCCTGCTGTTCGCGGCAGCCCACCAACATGCCGGGCGCACCGCCCTTGAAGGCGAAGGGCAGTTGATCGACTACGCCCAGCTGCCCCACCGGGTGCTGGCCGTTACACGCAGCCTGATGGCCATGGGCATCAATCCCGGCGACCGGGTGGCGATCTGGGCACCGAACCGCATCGAGTGGGTGCTGTTGGCCCTCGGCCTGCAATGCGCCGGCGCGGTGCTGGTACCGCTCAATACCCGCATGAAGGGTACCGAAGCGGCCGACATCCTCGCGCGCAGTGGCGCTCGAGTGTTGTTCATGCAGGGCCTGTTCCTGGGCAACGACTACCGCGCCATGCTCGCCCCACACCGACCGGCCAGCCTTGAGCACATGGTGCAGCTGGACGCTCCCGAATTCGAAGGCTTCCTGGCCGCCGGCGCCGAAGTGAGCGAGGAAGCGGCCCGCGAGCGGGCCTTGCAGGTCAAGCCCGACGATCTGTGCGACTTGCTCTTCACTTCCGGCACCACCGGCAAGCCGAAGGGCGTGATGTGCGCCCACGCCCAGAGCCTGCGCGCATTCACCGAATACGGCCGAATCATCGGCCTGCGCCCTGGTGATCGCTACCTGATCGTCAACCCGTTCTTCCATGCCTTTGGCTACAAGGCCGGCTGGCTGACCTGCCTGCTCGCCGGGGCGACCATCCTGCCCCACGCGGTGTTCGACGCCGAACAGATTTTCGAGCGTCTGGCCGCCGAGCGCATCACCGTCATGCCAGGGCCACCGACCTTGTACCTGTCGCTGCTGGACCACCCCAAGCTGGCCGAGAGCGATCTCTCCAGCTTGCGGGTGGCCGTCACCGGCTCATCGTCCATCCCACCGATCTTGATCGAACGTATCCGCCGCGACCTCGGATGCGCGGTGGTCACCACCGCCTATGGCCTGACCGAATGCGGTGGGCTGGCGACTATCTGTGATCCCAACGACTCACCTGAAATCATTGCCGGCACCAGCGGCAAGCCGATTCCGGGCACTGAAGTCAGCATTCAGGATGAACAGGGGCGGGTGTTGGGCAAGGGAGAAACCGGCGAAATCTGCCTGCGCGGTTTTCATGTGATGCAGGGCTACTTCAACAACCCCGAAGCCAGCGCCGAAACCCTCGATGCCGAAGGCTGGTTGCACACCGGCGACGTCGGCAGCCTGGATGCGGCGGGCAACCTGCGCATTACCGACCGGCTCAAGGACATGTTTATCGTGGGCGGTTTCAACTGCTACCCGGCTGAAATCGAAGCGGCCCTGAGTGCTCACCCGGCTATCGCCCAGGTCGCCGTGATCGGCTTGCCCGATGCGCGCATGGGCGAGGTGGGCTGCGCCTGCGTGGTGGTCCGCCCCGGCCACAGGCTCGTCGCTGCCGAGCTGATCGCGTGGAGTCGTGAGCGCATGGCCAACTACAAGGTGCCGCGGCAAGTGGTGTTTTACGAAAGCCTGCCGACCAATGCCTCGAACAAGGTCGACAAGCTGGCGTTGCGCCGGGAGCAGGGTGAGCGGCACGCCCCCACTCAGTAGCCTTCGAGGCCAACGCAACTCTGCTGTAGGAGCCGAGCTTGCTCGCGATGCAGACGCCGCGGTGGTCCTGACGCACCGCGGCGTCTGCATCGCGAGCAAGCTCGGCTCCCACAAGGTCAAAAGCCCGCTGCTCAATATCGGCGTGAATGGAGATCGGTGTGGGAGCAAGGCTTGCCCGCGATGGCACCACCTCGGGTTCAGCATTTTCCGCGAACAGCTGCGTCTACACTGCCGGGATTTCTGTCGACTGCACTGACGTCATCGCGAGCAAGCTTGGCTCCCACACCCATCGCATTCCACATCCAGTCTATTTGGCTGAGGCCTATGAATTGAGGCTCACTCAAGGCTAAACCGCGTCCGAGCCATCCATCAGCGCTTCAGTCAATGCCAGCGCCGCTTCAATGGCATGCAACGTCGCCCAATGCAGCCCTTTCTCTGATTGCGGCGTCAACCCGCACACCTGATTGGCGGTCGCATATGCCGCTTGCAGATACAGCGAAACATGCACCAGCACATCCTCCGCCAGCACTCCGCCGCGCGCACTGAACATCGGCAAATCACAGGCCCCAAAATGCCCGAACGGCTTTTCAGCCGTCTTGCGAATGGTGCCGGGGACGAACAGCCCCACAGCCTCCTTGGGCGGCATCACCACATCGTCTGCACCACTCAACAACGCCTCGATCAAAGTCCGGGCCGCATCAACAGCCCACACCGTGGACCAGTGCAGACCGGTGTCGAGCATGGGCGTGACATTGTAGATGCGGGTGGCGGTTTCAAAGGCGGTTTGCAGATGGCGGGATATGTGGATCAGCGCGTCTTCGGCGATGATGCCGCTGTTTACTTGGAAAAGTGATTCGTGGGCGTTGTGGCAGGAACAGAAGGGGGATTGGGCGGTTTGAAGAATGGTGCCGGGACGTGAGGGTGTTGAGTTTGTGGCGAACTTCATAAGGTGCAACTCCTAGAATGTATGGAGGCTCCTTGGTCTGGGACGAGCTGCTAAACCCGGTCGCTGCATCTGCAGCGACCGAGAAAGCCTAAGGAGAAGGCTTCCAGGGGACAAGCTCACGAGAGGCGACAAGCTGCGTAGGATATTTCTGGAAAGATGATTGGGGCTAGAGAATTTCAAACCTGCTTGGTAAGAAATTACGCCTCCACTTCGTAGGAAAACTTTCTATCTCACTGAGTGCTCCAGCCTTCGATGCCAATGCAGAGCTGATGTAGGAGCGGACCTGGCCGCGATGGGCTGCGCAGCGGCCCCGGCGATTCCATAACCACCACAACCGCAAGCTACATCACAGATATGACTGGCCTCCGGGGCCGCTGCGCGGCCCATC
>NZ_JAAAMT010000036.1 GCF_009905435.1 Pseudomonas sp. R5(2019) | reverse complement strand
GATGGGCTGCGCAGCAGCCCCTGAGGCCAGTAAGATCTGCGACTCAGCCAGCGAGTGCGGGTGATTTCAGGATCGCCGGGGCTGCTGCGCAGCCCATCGCGGCCAGGTCCGCTCCTACATGAGGTAATCGGTCAGTTCGGCGTGCCGTCAACCACCCCGGCGGTGTTGTCCATCAGGCTCTTGGTCGCGGTCTGGATGAAGGACTCCAGCTTGCGCTGAAGATCGGTTTCATCATGAGCGCTCTGGATCAACTCGCCATTGGGTTGCGCGCCCAGCTCGTAGCGATAGACCCGTGGCGGCATTTCCTTGGGTTCGACCAACAGACGATCGCCGGTGATGATCGCTACCGTCTGGTCGCTGCCCGACGGTTTGATCACGGCAAAGCCCTTGTCGCCTTCCGGCAGGTTGAGCAGGTCACGGCCCCAGCACTGGTGACGGGTTTCGCCACCCAGGCGACCCATGATGGTCGGCACGATATCGACCTGCATGCCCACGGTGTGGTTACGCTCGCCGAATTTCTCCTGGATGCCAGGCCCGATCAACAGCAACGGCACGTGGAAACGGCCCAGGTCCATTTCGGTGATCTGTTGGCTGTTGCCGAAACCGTGGTCGCCGACAACCACGAACAGCGTGTCCTTGAAGTACGGCGCCTTGCGGGCCTTCTCGAAGAACTGACCGAGTGCCCAGTCGGAGTAGCGCATGGCCGTCAGGTGCTGGTTGAGCGTGCCCTGGTCGGTGACCGGCGCCACCGGCAGCTCTTTGGGCAGTGCGTACGGGGTGTGGTTCGACAGAGTTTGTAGCAAGGCATAGAACGGCTTCTTGCCGTAGTTATGCTCCAGCTCCTGGGCCGCACGGTCGAACATGTCCTGGTCGGAAACGCCCCAGGTCGAGTCCGAGAACACCGGGTTGACGAAGTCATTGCGGCCAATGAACGTGGTCATGCCCTGGTTGCTGAAGAAGCCCGACTGATTGTCCCAGGCGAAATCGCCGTTATAGATATACACGTCGTCGTATTTCCGTGCACTCAACAGCTCCGGCAGGCCCGACAGCTTGTGGCTGCCTTCCGGCGTTTGCATCAGGTACTCGAAGCCCGGCAGGTTCGGGAAGCACGCCATGGTGGCGAACATGCCCTGGTGGGTGTGGGTACCGTTGGAGAAGAAATGGTCGAACAGCAGGCCTTCTTTGCTCAGCTTGTCGAAGTACGGCGTGATGTTGGCATTGCTGCCCAGCGCGCCGACGGAGTGGCCGGCAAAGCTCTCCATCAGAATCACCACCACGTTGCGAATCGGCAGGGTGTTCTGTTGGGGCGGCAGGAAGTCACGGCGCACGGCGGCGCTTTCGGCGTCTACCAGCGTGTCATTCGGGGTCAGCAGCAGGTCGCGGACGGTCTGTTGCGCCTCTGGCTGCGGCAAGGTGGCCTTCCAGATATTGTCGCGCTCTTCGGAGATACGGCTCTTGGCGGCACCGATCAAGCTCAGGGTGCCATTGAGGCCGAGCTGGTTGGCGAAGTTCGAATCAGTGGTGTAGGCATCACCCCAACGCAGCGGCGGGCCCTGGCGCAGGGTGCCACGAGCGGAGACCACGGCAATCAGCAGGCACAGCACGAATACGCCGCCACGCACGTACCACGGTGCAACCGCGCGGGCACCGGCAATCGACGCACCATACGGGCTGCGAGGCCGGGTCAGGCGGTCGATACCCTTGAACACCAGGCTCAGCAGCCAGGTCACGAACGCCCACGCCAGCAGGTAGCGAACCACCGGGAAGCCGTGCCAGAGCATGCTCAGCACGGTCTTCGGGTCTTCCTTGACGTACTGGAAGACCAGGCCGTTGAGGCGCTGGTGGAACTCGCGATAGAAGTCCATCTCCATCAGGCCGAGGAACAGCGCGATGCTGGAGGTAATGGTCAACCAGAAGCGGAACAGGCCACGCGCGGCCATGGCGCGAGCACTGAAGATGGCCAGCAGCAGCGGCACGCTGAGGTAGACCACCAGCCGCAGGTCGAAGCGCAAGCCATTGATGAAGGCCTCGACAAAGGTCATCGCCGGGGTGGCGCCGATCATCTCGCGGTTATAGATCAGCAGGGCCAGGCGCAGCAGGCTGAGCATCAGCATGATGACCAGGCCACTGAGCAGCGTGTAGGCCAGGTGCGATTTGAGAGTCGGTTGCAGCAAGCGCGACGAGGCCCGCTGCTGACTCAAGGCGTCCGTATTAGCCATGGGGTTAGAAGATCCGTTGGACAAGTTGAAGTGGCGTGTTTCAAGCGAAGCGACAGATGGTGCACCATCGCCGGGGCGCTGCCCAGCCATTTGTGGGGAAGAAAAAAGCGCGCGGGGATTCTGGGCAATAGCGTGTGAAAATTTCGTTGTAACAACCGCCACGGCAAGGCAGCTCATGGCTCCTTGCAGTGTCAACTCAGTGCAAGGTTCAGTCGTTTCCCGGCCTGTGGACTTTTTCGTGGTAATGGCGAGTAACAATACCGTAGGCAGCGAAGTGCTTGCCCAGGCTCGCCGGGCAAGTGATCACAGGCGCACGTCCCCCCTGGGACCCGCGATGGCCCAGATGATCAGGCCTAATACCGGCAGCAGCAAAATCAACAGCACCCATAGAATCTTGATGCCGGTGTCGGCACTGCTTTTGAACACATTGATGATGGCCCAGATATCGAGGACAAGAATGATCAGGCCAACCAGGCTATTGAACGTTGAACCCATGTGACACTCCTGAATGATGGCACGCCAGATCAGGATAGCCGGTTACGCAAGCAGCCGGGTTAAACGTGGATGGCGACCTTCAGCGCTTCCAGGGCAGGCGCGGCGGCGATGCCAACTTCGGCGCTCAGCTCCAGGACGCGTGGCAGGTCATCGCCAAAGACCAGCACCATTTGCAGTTCGTCATCGAGCAACTGGCTGAAGTTGACCAGTTGGTAGCCACCCCGGTCCTTGCTCATGCTGCTCATTTGTACCTGAATACGATTCAGCGCCGTCAGCGCCTCGACCTTGTTCAGTTGCTTGGGCTTGATGTTGAAGCTGATGTCCTTGCCGAACGAATCGATGATCTGCTGCAGCAGATCAGCGTAGGTGTCAGCCTGGAACAGCACGGTATCGGGCAGGCTGCCGACCACCAGCCACTCTCCCAGCGGGATCGGGAACGTGTCGTCGTAGTTGATATCCGGGTTGGCCGCAAGAAAGGCCTGCGGATCGGCATAGGCCTGGGCGGCTTCGTCGGCGATCCGTTCGATGTCTTCGTCACGCAGGCAGCCCGAGCTGATTTTGCCAATGAGTTCGACCAGTTGGTTTTTCATGCGTGCCGCCTGCAACAAAGCTAAAAAGGGCGCAAAGGATAGCCGCAATCCGGTCTTTTGGGTTAACCGATCAAGCGCTCGAGCCGGGCTGCGGTGTCTACTGCGCCCATGGCTTTGGCCGCTCCCAGGGCAGTGATGCCTTGGGCGTCCTGGCGCTGCGGGTCGGCACCCTTGCTCAGCAGGTAGTCGACAATCTCGATGCGGTTGAACATCGCCGCCATCATCAAGGCGGTACGGCCGTCGGGCCCGGCGCCATTGACGTCGTTGCTCGCTTCGACCAGCAGCTTCACGACCGGCAAATCGCCCTTGAACGCAGCGCCCGCCAGCGGGCTCTGGTTTTTGTCATTGAGAAGGGTCGCGTCGGCCTTGTATTGGAGCAGCACCCGCACGGCGTCCGCATGACCATGGTAGGCGGCGAGCATCAACAGGGTGTCGCCCTTGTGGTTGCGCAAGTTGGGCGGCAAGCCCTTTTCCAGCAGACGCTCGAGCATGTCGGCATCGCCACTGCGGGCGACATTGAACACCTGCTCGGCAAATTCAGCGGCTTCGTCTGCGTTCATTTGCTGTGGCTGGTCGTTTGACATGGGCTGCTCCTGCGGCTGTGCAAAGAATGAAGTCTGCGCAGGCACTGATACCGGGGTCAACAGCCAGACGCTATGAGGCAATCGCAACGGAATTAATTGGGCAAGGGCGGTTCAATAGAATAGGCGCTGCGAAATCGCCGGGTATGATCCTGCAAAATGCAGGGCTGGCTAAAGCGACTCATGCAAAATGCACGACCCGCTACCGTTGCTATTTTTTTAAATAGTTGATTTATAAATAGTTTTTAAAAAATCCAGGCTGGCACAATCGCTGCAACTGCTTCCTTACGCTTAACCACAAGAGCTAAGGAGCTGATATGGACCTGATCCAGCAAAAATTCGCGTCGGTGTTTTCCGCCTATGAGGTCACCACCCTGGCTCGCCCTGACGGCGGCATCCTGCTGACCCTTCGCAGCACCGAAGGCAAACAGATCAAGCGCTCGATTTCCCATAATCAGCTGCACTCCTCCGAACAGCTGTCCTGGGCCATCAACGCCATTCGCCGCGACTTGGCCGAGCAGGCCAGCGAACTGCCAGCGATTTCGATGCTGCAAAGCCAGAACCGCTTTGCGTTGCCGACGTATCACTAATTCCGCGGCACTCTCAAAAGCCGAGAGGGAATTGTGGGTGCGGTTTTATCCGCGAATTGACTCACCACCGTCTGTCGGGTGCGGCTATTCGCGGATAAATCCGCTCCCACATAAAGCTCCCACCTAAAATTGCAGTGTGACGAAAGGTCAGTCATCGAGGCCCGGGAAGCGGCTGGCGATGTCTTCGCTGGTGAAGTTTTCCACCCCACCCTCAGCGTCGTTGAACAAGCGAATGACGACAACACGCGGATCCTCACCCACATCCAACCAATGCACAGTGCCAGCCGGTACCGAGATCAGATCGTGTTTCTCGCACAACACGGCGTAGACGTAATCCTCGATGTGCAGGTTGAGCAGCCCGCGGCCCGCCACGAATAAACGTATTTCGTCTTTGCCATGGCGCTGCTCTTCCAGATGTTCGGCGCGCAGCTCGGCCTTTTGCGGCTGCTCGCCATGGACGCTGATGACCTCCACGTTTCTGTAGCCACCCTCAGTCATCCATTGATCAATCTGCCCCTGATAGGCTGCGATCACCTCTTGCTGGCTGGCACCGGGCTTGATCGGTGTCGTCGCCTGCCAACGCTCGAAACGCACGCCGTGCTCGGCCAATGTCGAGGCAATGTCCTCGACATGAGTCAGGACCTTGTTGGGGATATCCGGGGTCGACAGGTGATATACGCTCAGGCTGCTCATCAGGTTTTCTCCTTCATTCGGGTCGCAATCATAACGGCTGCAGCCAATGCTGCGATGGCAGCAATACTAAAGGTTACCGTGGGGCCCAGCGTGTTCCAGCTGTAGCCCGAGTACAGCGCGCCCAAAGCCCCGCCAGTGCCCGCCAATGCTGCGTACAACGCCTGCCCCTGACCTTGCTGGCGAGAGCCGAAACTACGCTGCACGAACTGGATGGCCGCCGCATGAAAACTGCCAAAGGTCGCCGCGTGCAGCACCTGGGCAAACAGCAGCACCCAGAGATGCTCGGCAAGCGTGCCCAACAAGGCCCAGCGCAATGCCGCCAGCAGGAAGCTGTACAGCAACACCCGCCGCACCGAGAGCCGCGCCAGAATCCAGCTCATGGCCAGAAACATCAGCACTTCCGCCACCACTCCCAGCGCCCAGAGCATGCCGATCACGCCACGGCTGTAGCCCAGGTGTTCCAGGTGCAGGGTCAAAAAGGTGTAATACGGCCCATGGCTGAGCTGCATCAGCGCCACACAGCCATAGAAAGCCAGCACCCCGGGGCTGGCCAGTTGCCGCAAAAAGCCCTCGCCCGCCGGCCGGTCGCCCTGCGCGGGGGGTTGGGCATTCGGGACCCAGAGGCTGCTGACCACGATCCCGGCCATGACGGCCACCAGCGCCAGCGGATAGATATCCAGGCTAAGCCATTCGAACAGCCGGCCCAGGCCCACCACGGTGAGGATAAAACCGATGGAGCCCCACAGCCGGATCTGGCTGTAGCGCGAGGTTTGCCCCTGCAGATGGGCCAGGGTAATCACTTCAAATTGCGGCAACACCGCATGCCAGAAGAACGCATGCAGGGCCATGACCATCGCCAGCCAGGCGTAGCTCTTGCTGACAAAAATCAAAGAAAAGGTAAACAGCGTGCAGACCGCGCCAAAGCGCACGATCGCCAGGCGTCGCCCGGTGTAGTCGCCCAGCCAGCCCCACAGGTTGGGCGCCACGCAGCGCATTAGCATGGGAATGGCCACCAGCTCACCAATTCTCGCGCTGGAGAAACCCAGGTGATCGAAGTACAGCGCCAGAAAAGGCGCCGTCGAACCGAGCAAGGCGAAATAGAAGAGGTAGAAGCTGGACAGGCGCCAGTAGGGAATCGCCACGGCGGTCAGGCCACCGTGGCGCGGATAACGCAGTCGTGCATCAAAGCTGGCCCAGTACCGGCGTGTTCACTCGCACATCGGCGTTCTGGCCGCGATGGCGCAGCAGGTGGTCCATCAACACGATCGCCATCATCGCTTCAGCGATTGGCGTGGCCCGAATGCCGACGCATGGGTCATGACGGCCCTTGGTGATGACCTCGACCGGGTTGCCATCGACATCGATGGAGCGGCCCGGGGTGGTGATGCTGGAAGTCGGTTTGAGCGCCAGGTGCGCGACAATCGGCTGGCCGGACGAAATACCGCCAAGAATGCCGCCGGCGTTGTTGCTCAGGAAGCCTTCCGGGGTCAGTTCGTCACGGTGCTCGGTGCCGCGCTGGGCGACGCTGGCGAAACCGGCACCGATCTCGACACCCTTGACCGCGTTGATGCTCATCAGGGCGTGGGCCAGCTCGGCATCCAGACGGTCGAAGATCGGCTCGCCGAGGCCCGGCATCACGCCTTCGGCCACAACGGTGATCCTGGCGCCGACCGAATCCTGATCGCGACGCAGCTGGTCCATGTAGGCCTCCAGCTCCGGGACTTTGTCCGGATCAGGGCTGAAGAAGGCATTTTGCTCGACCGACTCCCAGGTCTTGAACGGAATCTCGATCGGCCCCAGCTGGCTCATGTAGCCACGGATGGTGATGCCCTGGCTGGCCAGGTATTTCTTGGCAATGGCGCCAGCGGCGACGCGCATGGCGGTTTCCCGCGCGGAGCTGCGGCCACCGCCACGGTAATCGCGCTCACCGTACTTGTGGTGGTAGGTGTAGTCGGCATGGGCCGGGCGGAACAGGTCTTTGATCGCCGAGTAGTCCTTGGACTTCTGGTCGGTATTGCGGATCAGCAGGCCAATGGCGCAGCCGGTGGTGCGGCCTTCAAAGACGCCGGAAAGGATTTCGACCTCGTCGGCTTCCTGGCGCTGGGTGGTGTGGCGGCTGGTGCCAGGCTTGCGCCGGTCCAGGTCGTGCTGCAGGTCCTGCAGCGACAGTTCCAGTCCTGGCGGGCAGCCGTCGACAATGGCGACCAACGCCGGGCCATGGCTTTCGCCAGCGGTGGTGACTGTGAACAGCTTGCCGTAGGTATTGCCGGACATGCAGGACGCTCCGAAAAATCAGCCTGAAAAACCAAAGGCGCCAGTATACGCAGGCTAACCGGCCAGTTCATCCCTCCGTGCGCGAACCTTGTGCGAATCGGTGAGTCCAACCGTCACCTTCTCGATAGTAGCTTGATGATGTTGCGTTTCTTCGCCCTTGTGCTTTTGTTCTGCAGTAGCCTGCTTCAGGCCGCTCCCAGCGTGCTGCAACGCCCGATTACGCTGGACACCGGCAGCGGCATGCTGGCTGGCACGCTGCTGTTGCCGCGCAGCGATAAACCGGTGCCGGTGGTGCTGTTGATCGCCGGTTCCGGTCCCACCGACCGCGACGGCAACAACGCGCTCGGTGGCGGGCGCAATGACAGCCTCAAGCGCCTGGCCTTGTTGCTGGCCAACAACGGCATCGCCAGCGTGCGCTATGACAAGCGCGGTATCGCCGCCAGTCGCGCGGCCGGGCCGGATGAACGCTTCCTGAGCGTCGAGGGTTATGTGGCCGACGCGGTGGCCTGGGGCAAAAAGCTTCACACCGACCCGCGCCTGGGCCCGCTGATTCTGCTGGGCCACAGCGAAGGTGCGCTGATTGCCAGCCTGGCGGCTGAATCGGCGGGCGCCCAAGCGGTGATTTCGCTGTCCGGCTCCGGGCGCCCCATCGATGCGGTATTGCGTGAACAGCTGCACGATCGCTTGCCGCACCCGCTGCTCAAGCGCAGCGAACAGCTGATCGACAGCCTCAAGGCCGGCTGGGTCGACACCCACGTCCCGGACGACTTGCAGGTGATCTTCCGCCCCAGTGTGCAGCCTTACCTGATCTCACTGTTCCGGCAGGACCCCGCCGCCGCCTTCGCCCGCCTGCAAATGCCTGCACTGATCGTACAGGGCCGCAACGACATCCAGGTCAGCGTCGACGATGCCGAACGACTCAAGGCCGCCAAGCCGGATGCGCAGCTGGTGCTGGTCGATGGCATGAACCATGTCCTGCGCATCGTGCCGGAGGACCTGCAGTCGCAGCTCGACTCCTACAAAAATCCCAACCTGCCGCTGGCCAGCATCTTGGCCCAGAGCCTGGTGAGCTTTATCGAGGCGCTGCCGAAAAAGTGAGGGGTTTGCGGCGCGCCGGGCTCCAGTCCTGAGCGCATCGGCCGATAAGCCGGGTGCTGGCTGTGCAAATACGGTCGGCGCGCCGCGCAGAATAGGATCGCCGTGATGACTGACGCCCCAACCCGGGAAAACCCCGAAGACCTCGCCAAGGAGCCGGACGCCGCAGGCGTCACGCTGCCCTGGGCGGATGTGTTGCCCGAACAGTTCCAGATGCTGCGCCTGGCGCCCCTGCCCATTGACCGCAGCAGCGGCGCCCGGCCGTTACGCTTTGTTCAGCACGGCCGGGCCGAACGCCACAGCAAGGAACGCAGCCTGCTGCGCCAGGATATCCAATTGCCGGGGCAACGGGTGCGCAAGGAGCAGAACCACCTGGATGTGTGGGTCGATCACGCCACCCGCCGCGTGTATCTCGACCCGCAAACCGGCCTGCAGATTGAGCCGGTCAACCGTGGGCTGGGGCGTTTCCTGCTGGCTCAGGGGATTCTCTGGGCGCAGCGCCGCTGGCCCCAATACCGCATCGACGGCGCGGCCTTGCCGAGCAAGGACGGCCTCAACGAAGACACCCGCCTGCGCCGCGACCATGTGTTGAATAGCCTGGGCCTGACCGTCGAGTACGCGGATGCGCAGCACCTCAAAGGCAGCTACGGCGATGCCCAGGTCGGCGAATTGATCGCTGGCTGGAACAGCGAACGGCTGCAAGTGGTCGAGATTCTGGACGCATCGAGCATGCTGCAGCAGGCCGATCACACCCTTCTGGAACAGGAAGTAAAGCTGCGCGAACAGGAAGAACGGATCAACCAGTACCGCCGTGAAGACGGCGGCCTGCGCTTCACCATTACCTGCCTGGTGGCGTTTGCGGTGTTTCAGGCGGGGTTGCTGATCTGGATTGCGACGCACCGCTGAATGCATGGTGAGGCCATTCGCGGGCACCACGGTGCGCCTGACACGCCGCAGCGCCCGCGAAGCTTTAAACCCGGGAAGCAAACAACGCCTGATGCTGCCGGCACTGCTCCGCCGTCAACATGAACACCCCATGCCCGCCCCGCTCGAACTCAAGCCAGGCAAAGTCCACTTCAGGGTACAGCTGCTCCACATGCACCTGACTGTTACCGACTTCGACGATCAACAGCCCTTTCTCATTCAGATGGTCTGCCGCTTCGGCCAGCATGCGTCGCACCAGGTCCAGGCCGTCGTTGCCGCAGGCAAGACCGAGCTCCGGTTCGTGATGGAATTCTTCCGGCATGTCGGCGAAATCCTCGGCATCGACATACGGGGGGTTGGAGACGATCAGGTCGAAGCGCTGGCCGGGCAACCCTTCAAAGCCATCACCCTGAACGGCATAGACGCGCTCTTCCTGGCCGTGACGTTCAATGTTCTGGTTCGCGACTTCCAACGCTTCGAAGGACAAATCACCCAACACCACTTCAGCGTGCGGGAATACGTCGGCGCAGGCGATACCGATGCAGCCCGAGCCGGTGCACAGGTCCAGGATTCGCGCAGGCTCCTGGGCCAGCCACGGCTCGAAGCGTTTTTCGATCAACTCGCCAATCGGCGAGCGCGGGATCAGCACCCGCTCATCGACGATGAACGACATGCCACAGAACCACGCCTCACCAAGCAGATAAGCGGTCGGGACGCGCTCCTCGATGCGGCGCTTGATCAAGCGCTGGATATTGACCAGCTCGTCATCTTCCAGGCGGCAATCGAGGTAGCTGTCGGCGATCTCCCACGGCAGGTGCACGGCGCCCAGCACCAGCAACCTCGCCTCGTCCCAGGCGTTGTCGGTCCCATGCCCGAAAAACAGATCTTCCTTGTGGAAACGGCTGACAGCCCAACGGATGTGGTCGCGCAACGTGCGCAGGCGAGAAGTGATCACGGCAGACTCCTTGAAATACGACCGCCGATTCTAACAGCGATACCGCGCAAATGATCCCCGCGCAGCGGCTTTCGGCTTTCCTCCAGATGGCTGCAAGCCAGTAACGACGCTGCTTGCAAGCGAAGCGGTTCACATAAGTGCTCCAGCAGAGGAGAATGTCCCAAAAGCCCTACTCACAGGAGCCCCCGATGTCCGTTCCAAAGACGATGTTTCAACTCAGCGGTCGAGGTTATCCACCGGCCCAACTGAGCCATGCCACACTGGTCATTATCGATGCGCAAAAAGAGTACCTGAGCGGGCCTCTGGCGCTGTCTGGCATGGACGAAGCCGTGGCCAACATTGCCCAGTTGCTGGCCGCTGCACGCACCGGCAAACGACCGGTTGTCCACATTCGTCACTTGGGAACCGTGGGCGGCCTGTTTGACCCACAAGGCTATCGTGGGGAATTCATTCCTGAGCTCAAACCCCAGGGCGATGAGCGCATCATTGAAAAACGCCTGCCCAACGCCTTCAACGGCACTGGCCTGGACAAACTGCTGCAAGACCTTGGGCATCTGGATGTGATCGTCTGCGGCTTCATGAGCCACTCCAGCGTCAGCACCACCGTGCGCGCGGCCAAGGATTACGGTTATCGTTGTACACTGGTGGAAGATGCTTGCGCCACCCGCGACCTGCCCTTCAAGGATGAAGTGATTGCCGCGGCGCAAGTGCAGCGCACGGAAATGGCAATCATGGCGGATAACTTCGCCAGTGTTGCCTTGACCAAAGACCTGATTTAACGCCGCCTATCCGATAAAGCCCGCCGGGCTGGCGAAAACGCCCGGCAGCCGGAACCACCTTGGCACCAGACGGTCGAAGGCCCGATATCCATAGAGGAAATCGGAATGAAGTTATCCGATGGTTTCGACGCTCGGCGCCTGCGTGCCAAAGAACCGAGCAACTGGCGCATGCGACTGGGCGCTGGCTTCTCCGCCCTGCTGGCGACCCTGGGCGTACTGCTGGCCATGGCCGGTGCGGCGAGTCTGCTGGGCCGTCCGCCCGCCTTGGGCGAGCTGAACACCAGCCCGATGGGCGCCGCGCTGATCCTGGTCCTTGGCCTGGTGCTGCTGTGGGTGGGAATCCGCCTGTGGCGCGTCTGCAGGCTGCGCATGCGTCGCGGCCGCGAGCTGAACCTGGCGCCCCACTTGATGAAAAAACACGATTGAGCGGCCCAGCCTTCAGGACGAGTCGCGTAAACTAGCCCTCCCTGGCGGAGGCTTACATGCAAGACGACGATTTTTCCCTGTTCAAAAGCGAAATGCGCGGCGTAAAGCCGATCACGCATGATCGCGCTGACACCGGCAAACCCCGGAGCGATCGCAAGCAGCTGGCGACATTGCGCCAGGCGGCGACCGTTCGCAGCAATGCCACCACCGTCGACGGCCTCTCCGACCAATTCGTCATCGATGTCGGTCCGGAAGATGAACTGCATTGGGCCCGCGATGGTGTGCAGGAAGGCCAGATGCGCAAGCTCAAGCTTGGGCAGATCGGTTTCGAGGGCAGCCTTGATTTGCACGGCATGACCGTCGAGAAAGCCCGCGAGACGCTCTGGGCATTCCTGGCCGAGGCCACCCGCTTTGAAGTACGCTGCGTGCGCGTGACCCACGGCAAGGCCGTACGTCTGGATGGCAAGCGACCGCTGATCAAAAGCCACGTCAACACCTGGCTGCGCCAACACCCGCAAGTGCTCGGCTTTTGCTCCTGCCAGGCCCGTCACGGCGGGGCTGGCGCGGTCTACGTGATGCTCAAGCGAACCATGCTTGAAGGTCGCGACGAATAACACCGTACTTGCAGCGCAGTCACAGCCGCCGTAACCTTCGCGTTTGCGAAAAAAACCACAGGTAGATCCATGTCCCTGGAACAGAACTACACCGCGATTCTCGGCCAGCTCGGCGAGGATGTGTCCCGCGAAGGCCTGCTCGACACGCCAAAACGTGCCGCCAAAGCCATGCAGTACCTTTGCCGCGGTTATGAACAAACCCTGGAGCAGGTCACCAATGGTGCCCTGTTCAGCTCCGATAACAGCGAAATGGTGCTGGTCAAGGACATCGAGCTTTACTCGCTGTGCGAACACCACATGCTGCCGTTCATCGGTAAAGCGCACGTTGCCTACATTCCCAGCGGTAAGGTACTGGGCCTGTCGAAAGTCGCGCGTATCGTCGATATGTACGCTCGCCGCCTGCAAATCCAGGAAAACCTCAGCCGCGAGATCGCCGAGGCCGTCCAGCAGGTCACCGGCGCCGTGGGCGTGGCCGTGGTCATCGAGGCCAAGCACATGTGCATGATGATGCGCGGTGTCGAGAAACAGAATTCAACGATGATCACCTCGGTGATGCTCGGCGCGTTCCGCGACAATGCGGCCACCCGCAGCGAGTTTCTCAGCCTGATCAAGTAATTTGCAGCACACCAAAACCCGGCCTCTTCAAGGTCGGGTTTTATTTTATCGGAGGTTTTTACAGCATGATCGTCAAAGCGCTGCGCGTTGGCCTGGGCCAGCTCATTGTATTGCTCGACCTGATCACCCGCCCACGCAAGCAAAAGCGTTCGCCAGCCGATCAGGCGAAAGTGGAGCAAGCGGCCAAGGGCCTGGCCCTGTACCAGTTTCATGCCTGCCCCTTCTGCGTAAAAACCCGCCGTAACCTGCACCGCCTGAATGTGCCGGTGGCACTGCGTGACGCCAAGAACAACCCACAGGATCGCCAGACCCTGCTGGAACAAGGCGGCAAGATCAAGGTGCCGTGCCTGCGTATTGAAGAGAACGGGCAGACCACCTGGATGTATGAGTCCAAGGTGATCATCGACTATCTGAACAAGCGGTTCGCTGCCTGACAGTATTCAAAAGCATTCGCGGCTGTCCGGCGATCCGGCAAGCCCTGCCACATGTCCCGCTCCACATCCGTGGGGTGGCATTTGTAGGAGCCGGGCTTGCCCCAATGCCAGTCAGTTAAGGCATTGAACGACGCAAACCCTGTGGGAGCGGATTTATCCGCGAATGAAAACACCGCGGTTTATCAGGCATTGCGCGGCGCCTACATTCGCGGATAAATCCGCTCCCACATGCTCTGCGCCTTAACTGACTGGCATTGGGGCTTGCCCGCGATGAACGATGACGCGCAATGCCTGAAATACCGCGATTGTTTTAACTTTGTACATGCCTTCCCCCTCTCTCGTGCCGGCGAACGACCGCATACGAAAATGCAACCGCAAATGCCAAGGCAGCGCAGCAACCAGCGTGCGGACTGTACGGCAGATTGCGCAGATCGCTGTATCGCAATAACCCCGCGCTCTCGCGTTAGCCTGAAACGCTGCTGAAACCCGTACAAGGATTGCCCGATGAGCAACGCCGCCCCTGCGCAATTGCGCCCGCTGGCCGACACTTCACCCTCTGCCGTGGTCGCAGGCTTCATTGCCATGATGACCGGCTACACCAGCTCGCTGGTGTTGATGTTTCAGGCCGGGCAAGCCGCCGGGCTGACCAGCGCGCAAATATCATCCTGGATCTGGGCGCTGTCGATCGGCATGGCGGTGTGCAGCATCGGCTTGTCGTTGCGCTATCGCACACCCATTACTGTGGCCTGGTCCACCCCGGGGGCGGCGCTGTTGATCACCAGCCTTGGCGGCGTCAGCTATGGCGAAGCCATCGGGGCCTATATCACCTGCGCGGTGCTGGTAGTGATCTGCGGGCTGACCGGCAGTTTCGAGCGACTGGTCAAACGCCTGCCCTCCTCCCTGGCGGCTGCCCTTCTGGCCGGCATTCTGTTCAAGATCGGCAGTGAGATCTTTGTCGCGGCGCAACACCGCACGGTGCTGGTGTTGGGCATGTTCTTCACCTACCTGCTGACCAAGCGCGTGTCGGCGCGTTACGCGGTGCTGGCGGCCCTGCTGGTGGGCACGGCGCTGTCCGGGGTGCTGGGCTTGCTGGACTTCAGCGAATTCCACCTGGAAGTCGCCACACCGGTGTGGACGACGCCGTCCTTCTCGCTGGCGGCGACCATCAGCATTGGCATCCCTCTGTTCGTGGTCGCCATGACCTCGCAGAACATGCCCGGCATTGCCGTGCTGCGCGCCGACGGCTACAACGTGCCCGCTTCACCGCTGATTTCTGTGACCGGGTTCGCTTCGCTGCTGCTGGCCCCCTTTGGCTCCCATGGCATTAACCTGGCCGCCATCAGCGCCGCCATCTGCACCGGTCCTCATGCCCATGAAGACCAGGGCAAACGCTACACGGCCGCGGTGTGGTGCGGGATCTTCTACGGTGTGGCCGGTATTTTCGGCGCCACGCTGGCGGCCCTGTTTGCAGCCTTGCCCAAGGAGCTGGTGCTGTCGATTGCCGCGCTTGCCCTGTTCGGCTCGATCATGAATGGCCTGAGCGTGGCCATGAACGAACCCAAGGAGCGCGAGGCCGCATTGATCACCTTTATGGTGACGGCCTCGGGTTTTACCCTGTTTTCCATTGGCTCGGCATTCTGGGGCATCGTTGCGGGCATCTTGACCCTGCTGATCCTGAACGGGCGCAAGGCCTGAGCCGCTGACGTCAAAGTCGGAAATGCCCCACCATCCCCTTCAGCTCATTCCCAAGCTGCGCCAGTTCAATACTTGAACTGGCGTTGCCGTGCATGGCCAGTGCCGATTGATCGGCACTGGCGCGGATGCTGGTGACACTGCGATTGATTTCCTCTGCCACCGAGCTTTGTTGCTCGGCTGCCGCGGCAATCTGCTGGTTCATCTGTTGAATCAGCGAGACCGCCGCCGCAATGCTCCCCAACGCACTTTCGGTTTGCAGTGCATCGCTGACCGCCAGTTTCACCAGTTCACCGCTGTTGCGGATCTGCTCGACCGACGACTGAGCGCTACTGCGCAGGGTGCTGACCAGGCGCTCGATCTCTTCGGTCGATTGCCGAGTGCGTCGCGCCAGCGCCCGTACCTCATCGGCCACCACCGCAAACCCGCGCCCCTGCTCGCCTGCCCTGGCCGCCTCGATGGCAGCGTTGAGCGCCAGCAGGTTAGTCTGCTCGGCAACGCTCTTGATGACCTCAAGCACGCTGCCGATGGTCTGGATTTCGGCGCTCAGGCTTTCGATGCTGTGGCTGGCCGACGCCGCGGAGCTGGCCAACTGTTCGATGCGCTGCATGCTTTGACGAACCACGGCCTGGCCGCTGTCGACCTTGTCATCCGCCGTTTGTGCCGCCAGCGCCGCCTCTTCGGCATTGCGCGCAACGTCATGCACGGTGGCGGTCATCTGGTTCATGGCGGCGGCCACCTGCTCGGTTTCCTCTTTCTGGCTACTGACCTCAAGATTGGTCTGCTCGGTGACCGCCGAGAGCGATTGGGCGGACCCGGCCAACTGCTCGATGCCGGCTTGCAAACCACTGACAATCCCGCTCAGCCCGCTATTCATCTGCTGCATGGCCTGCATCAATTGGCCGATTTCGTCGCGGCGTGTCACCGCTATTTCGCCGCTCAAGTCACCGGCGGCAATCTGCCGCGCATGGGCAATGACCTCGCGCAGGGGAGCGACAATCAGCCGAGTGATCACCATCGCAGCGATGATCCCGAACAACAGCGCGGCGATTGATGACGCAATGATCAACACTGTACTTTTTTCAATTTGTGCCTGCAGGGCCTGCCCCTGCTCGGCCGAGGCCTGATCCACCCGGGTCGTCACTTGCCCGGCACGCTCACGCAGTTGTTCATACACCTGCCGCTCCTGGCCCAACAGCGCGGTGTATTCAGCCAGTTTTTCACCAAAGGTGGTGATATGGTGGGTCACGTCGCCCAGCACACTCTGGTAACCGGCGTCCTTGATCTGGCCCTTGAGCTGTTCGGCCATGACCAAAGCCTGCTGGGCCTGGGCGATCTGGCCCTTGTCGGCACCCTCGGCGTCCGCCTTGCGACTTTGCTCAAGGCGCACCCGGGCCTCGTCCATGGCTTGCAACATCAGCCGCGAAACCTGGCTGACCGCCGCCGATTGCTCAATAAACTCCGCGCCTTGTTGGCCTTGGGAGTCCTTGAGGGTGTAAGTGCCATCGTCAGCCAGCCCGGCCTGCAGCACGTCCAGGTTATTGGCCACGCTGGACACCGACCAACTGGCCATGTCCAGCGCCAGATCCTTGGACTGGCTGAGTTCGACAAACTGGTCAAACGCCTGGCGATACGCTGCCAGCGCTTGCTCGACGTCAGCCATGACTGGCGCTATGCCGGGAGTTTGAACTTTAAGGTGGGCCGCCCGGGCTTGTAGCTCATCGACCCCGGCATGCAGGGCATCTACCGTTTTCGGATTGGCGTGCAAGGCAAAATCCTGCTCCATCAAACGCACCTTCAACAGGCCGCTGTTAAGCATGGACATCTGCGCCAGCGCTTCGGAGCGCTGGCTGATTACCTCCAACGACCACACACCAATCCCCGCCACCAGTGCTGTCAACGACAACACCATGGCAAAACCAAGCCCCAGTTTCCTGGCCATCCCCTGATTGGCAAAACGTCCTCGTGTGGCCGAATTCATTGCGCACCGCCCCTTTTTCTGCACTGTTGCCAATCGCCGAACTGGCCTTGCGGCAGAGTCGCAACCCTGCCCCCTCGGGCACAAGTCTTCACCGTCGGGATAATGGCAAAAAGCTACAGGCGCGTCGCTTTCTGAACGGTCGAGGTCGGAACATATCGGTGTCGATCACGGCCGGGCTTGAATATCCATGCATTGCAGTGATGAACTTGCCTGGCATCTATCACCCCCTTCGATAACCGCGCATTCGCAGACCCGGGCTCCCTTGCCTGTTGCGCAACAAGCGACTATCAACAAGCACTGATTCCACACACGAGTACTTCCAATGACTGCCCAGACCAATCGCCAGTTTCTGCTAGCCCGCCGTCCGGTCGGCGCCGTGACCCGGGATGACTTCGACTTCCGGGAAACCCGCGTCAGCAGCCCGGCACCGGGTCAGATCCTGGTAAAAAACGAGTACCTGTCGCTGGACCCGGCCATGCGCGGCTGGATGAACGAGGGCAAGTCCTACATTGCGCCCGTTGCTATCGGGCAGGTCATGCGGGCGTTGGGTGTCGGCAAAGTCATCGCCTCGGAAAGCCCGAAATTCGCCGTCGGCGATTACGTGAACGGCGCATTGGGCGTACAGGACTACTTTTTGGGCGAACCTGCCGGTTTCTATAAAGTCTACCCGAGCCTGGCACCGCTGCCGCGCTACCTGTCAGCGCTGGGCATGACCGGCATGACCGCCTATTTCGCCCTGCTCGACGTGGGCGCGCCAAAGGCCGGCGAAACCGTGGTGATTTCCGGCGCTGCCGGCGCCGTGGGGAGCATTGCCGGACAGATTGCCAAGCTCAAGGGTTGCCGGGTGGTGGGCATCGCCGGCGGCAAGGACAAGTGCCAGTTCCTGGTTGAGGAGTTGGGCTTCGACGGGGTCATCGATTACAAGAACGAAGACGTCATCGCCGGCCTCAAACGCGAATGCGCCAAAGGCGTGGATGTGTACTTCGACAACGTGGGTGGCGACATCCTCGACGCTGTCCTCAGCCGCTTGAACCTGAAGGCCCGGGTGGTGATTTGTGGCGCGATCAGCCAATACAACAACAAGGACGCCGTAAAAGGCCCGGCCAATTACCTGTCGCTGCTGGTCAACCGTGCGCGCATGGAAGGCTTTGTGGTGATGGATTACGCCGGGCAGTTCGCCGCTGCTGGCCAGCAAATGGCCGGCTGGATCGCCAGCGGCAAACTCAAGAGCAAGGAAGATATTGTCGAAGGCCTGGAGACCTTTCCCGAGACCTTGCTGAAGCTGTTCAGCGGGGAGAACTTTGGCAAGTTGGTGTTGAAGGTCTGAGGCAACGGCCTGGGGCTGCTTTACAGCCCATCGCGGCGGTCCGGCGATCCGGCAAGCCCCAATGCCCGTGAGTTAAGGCATAGACCTTGTGGGAGCGGATTTATCCGCGAATGAAGACAACGCGCAATGCCTGAAAAATGAGCTGCATTCATTCGCGGATAAATCCGCTCCCACATAGTTCGCCATAACTGACCGGCATTGGGGCAAGCCCGGCTCCTGCATCCGGGGATGATGTGGAGCGGCCTTGGCCGCGATGGGCCGTGACACGGCCCCGGAGGCGACCGCTTAACCGGCCAGCTCAGCCACCACCGCCGCCAGCGCCTTGGCCGGGTCAGCCGCCTGGCTGATCGGACGACCAATCACCAGGTAATCAGACCCGGCATCCAGTGCCTGGCGCGGGGTCAAAATGCGGCGCTGGTCATCGACCGCGCTGCCAGCCGGGCGAATGCCAGGCGTCACCAGCTGCAGCGACGGGTGCGCCGCTTTCAAGGCCGGAGCCTCCAGGGCCGAACAGACCAGGCCATCCATCCCGGCCTTCTCTGCCAGCGCCGCCAGGCGCAGCACCTGCTCCTGCGGCTCGATATCCAGACCGATGCCCGCCAGGTCTTCACGCTCCATGCTGGTCAGCACGGTTACGCCGATCAGCAACGGCTTCGGACCGCTGCGCTGGTCCAGCACGTCACGGCAGGCCGCCATCATCCGCAGGCCACCGGAGCAATGCACGTTGACCATCCACACCCCCATCTCCGCCGCAGCCTTTACCGCCATGGCTGTGGTGTTGGGGATATCGTGGAATTTAAGATCCAGAAAGACTTCAAAACCCTTCTTGCGCAGGGTTTCGACAATGTCGGATGCGCAGCTGGTGAACAGCTCCTTGCCGACCTTGACCCGGCAAAGCTTGGGGTCCAACTGATCAGCCAGGTTCAAAGCGGCTTCACGGGTGGGAAAATCCAGGGCGACGATGATAGGCGTCTGGCAAGCGGACATTGGCGGGCTCTCAGGTCAAGTCGAAATCGGCGCGCATTGTAGCGGATGCGCGGGGTCTACGGGACCCGCCGATCATCAAAAACCGGACGGCGCGGGTTTTAGTCGCTGCGGTGCAATGGGCCGGGCAGACCTATAATGGAATCACTGGTCAACAATTTCACTCAAAAATGGAAAGACCGCCCCACACCGACCTCGGCCCGGGCAGGTTCTTGAGGAGAAGCAAAATGCCCTGGTATGCCTGGCTAATCCTGCTGATCGCCATCGGTTCTATTGTCGGTGGCTTGATGATGCTGCGCGAGACAGCGAAGAAAGTGCCGCTCACGGAGGAACAGTTGAAACGGGTGCGTGAGCGGAATGCGGAGATGGATGCTAAAGAGGCGAAGGATCGGTGATTACAACGTGATCAACCCTATGACTGATCATAAGCCCCTTTTTAAAGAGGCTTATGACTTCTTGTGGGCTTAGTTCAGCGTCAGCTTGTCACGATTTCTGTCCAGCAGTGCTTTACCGATGCCCTTGACTTCCAACAGCTCATCCACTGACTCGAATTTCCCCTGGCTTTCGCGGTATGCCACGATTGCCTCGGCTTTTGTTCGCCCAATACCCGCCAATTCCTTTTGCAGTGTCTGTGCGTCGGCGGAGTTCAGGTCGACCGCTGCCACCTTGGCCGTATCCACTATCATCACCTCGGGCTCCTGCATCGCCTGAGGAGTGACAGCAGCGGCTGGAAGTGCAAAGGAAGTGAAAAGGGCAAACAGAACAGACGAGAGGAAGGCTTTACGCATGATAACGCTCCATCGGTAAGTAACGAGGCAGCTTTTCCTAAGCTGCCCCTCTAACCTAGCCGACTTCGCTTTGCTGTAAAACAGCTGAATGTTACGGATCCATTCGGCGTTGCTGATAAATCCAGTCGACTATCTCGCCGTCAGGCGCGTAACCACTGACAGTCTCGCGTAAAAGCTGGCGAACGCGGCTGTAATCGTCGCTGGAAATCGCCGCCAGGAGTTCTGTTAGTTTTTCTTTCAATACATCCCAGGGCAGCAAATCCTCATTGGCACTCATGATCATCGGATGTTGAGTGGCAACGACGTTATCGCCGATCAACAACTCTTCATACAATTTCTCACCTGGGCGCAAGCCGCTGAATTCAATGGCGATATCACCATGCGGGTTGCGCTCCGAACGTATGCTCAAGCCGGACAAGTGGATCATCTTTTCGGCCAGCTCGACAATCTTCACAGGCTCGCCCATGTCGAGCACAAATACATCACCGCCCTGCCCCATGGAACCTGCCTGGATCACCAATTGTGCAGCTTCAGGGATGGTCATGAAGTAACGGGTGATTTTCGGGTGAGTAACGGTCAGCGGACCACCCGACTTGATCTGTTGGTGGAACAAGGGAATGACCGAACCCGAAGAGCCCAGAACGTTGCCAAAGCGCACCATGGTGAAACGTGTTTTATTGACCTGTGAAACGTTGCTGGTGTCACCGAAAAGGACTGGGGCTGCTTCGCGACTGAGCGCTTGCAATGTCATTTCAGCCAACCGTTTGGTACTGCCCATGACGTTGGTTGGACGCACGGCCTTGTCGGTGGAGATCAGCACGAAATTCGACACACCGGCCTGCAAGGCGGCCTGAGCTGTATTAAGCGTACCAATCACGTTGTTGAGAACACCTTCGGCAATATTGTGCTCGACCATTGGGACGTGTTTGTAAGCCGCAGCATGGTAAACCGTATCGACATGCCAGGTTTTCATCACATCCAGTAGTTTTGCCTCGTGCTGTACCGACCCTAATATTGGCAGTAGCTTGACCGACAACGATTCACGGCTGATGCGCCGCTCCAGTTCGGACAGAATGCTGTAAAGATTAAATTCGCTGTGTTCGAAAAGCAGTAACGTTTTTGGCTGAGCCCCCAGAATCTGACGACAAAGCTCTGACCCGATGGAACCGCCTGCCCCCGTCACCAGAACGCATTGATCTTCGATACAGCGTGAGAGTAAATCCTCCTGCGCCGGCACCGAGTCACGACCCAGCAAGTCGGCAATATCCACCTCCTGAATATCGTCCACTTTTACCCGCCCGCTGGCCAGGTCCATAAAGCCGGGCACGCTACGCACGTGCAGAGGAAACTCCTCGAGAAAATTAAGTATTTCTCGACGCCGGGCTCGGGTTGCCGAGGGCACGGCCAGTAATATTTCCTGCGCGCCCGTTGAGTCGATCATCTCCTGTATATGCTTGGGGGTGTAGACCTGCAGCCCGAAAATAACCCTGTCTGCAATACTGCGGTCATCATCAATGAACGCAACCGGGCGCATAAGCCGCCCCATCCGCAACGCCACCGCCAACTGATTGCCAGCCGACCCGGCTCCGTAAATTGCGACTCTGGGCAAACCATCATCTCGACTGGTGAAAGGTACATGTTGAGCCGCTGCAAACCAGTCGCCCAAAAAGTACTGGCGCATCGCCAGACGCAGGCCACCGATCAACACCAGGCTCAACCACCAATAGTTGAAAATGATCGAACGAGGGACGACCGCCTCATGGTTGCTGTACCAATAAACGATGACTGCAAGCAAAAGCGAAGCGAGGCTGACGGCCTTGATGATAGCGATCAGCGCATCGTTGCCAAAATAGCGCATGACGGCACGGTACATGCCGAAACGAATGAACAAGGGTATTGCTACAATCGGGGCACTGATAAACAGCCAGCGATAACCTTCCAGAGGGTTGATAAGCTCATCGATGCCGAGGCGCACGACAAATGCCATCCATAGAGCAAGCCAGACTAGCAAAACGTCGCAGATCACTTGGATCAGCCGCTTTTTCCTTCGCGATAACCCTAGCAAATAGGCTCGTGCTTTTCCCATAACTCCCTCGTCAAACCTGGACCGTTCGAGAACCCAATAGCAGCCACCATAGACCCTCAGCTCAGAGGTCAAAGGGATGCCATTGCGGTTCAGCCTCTATTTAAATTACGGCTGCCGCGAGCCCATACTAATCAGCCGACGCTTCTTGCATAACGTCGCACAAGACTTGACACGTCTTGTCGATTTCCGAGGAAGTCAGCGTCGGGTGCACCATGAACATCAAGCTAGTGTCACCCAGCTGCCTGGCAACTGGCAGACGCTCCCGAGGACGCCATTGCGTTTTGTCGAATGCCTTTTCCAGATATACCTCAGAACACGAGCCCGAGAAGCAGGGAACTCCGCGTGCAACAATTTCATTGAGAATTCGGTCCCGACTCCAATCGGCTTTCAATGACTTGGGCTCGACGAATACATAGCACTTATAAGCGGCATGCAGGTATTCCTCCGAGATGGCAGGCACCCTCAAACCGGTCAATTGATCAGCAGCAGCCCAGATTCTGCGGGCATTGGACAATCGCGCTTCGTGCCATTGAGCCATTCGTCCCAGCTGGATACGCCCCAACACGCCTTGCGCTTCCAGCATCCGCCAATTAGTACCAAAACTTTCATGCAACCACCGAAAACCGGGCGCATGCTCTCGCTCATAGATGGCTTCCCAGCTCTTGCCATGATCCTTGTAGGACCACATGGCCGACCACAGGTCGCGATCATTTGTCGTGACCATTCCGCCTTCGCCACCGGTGGTCATTATCTTGTCCTGACAGAACGACCATGCACCAACATGACCAATAGACCCGACCGGACGCCCTTTATATTTTGCACCGTGGGCCTGGGCGCAATCCTCGATCACTTTTAGATCATGCTCATGTGCCAGTGCCATGATCGGGTCCATGTCGCAAGGCCAACCCGCCAGATGAACACAGACGATCGCCCGAGTACGCGAAGTCAGCACAGCAGCAATAGTGTCCGCCGTAATGTTTTGCGAGTCAGGGTCTACATCGGCAAAAACGGGGATCGCACCGGCATTCACGATGCTGGACACAGATGCAAGGAACGTTCGGGGGGTCACAATGACCTCGTCCCCCGCCCCGATGCCCAATGCCTTGAATGCGAGATCCAGCGCCACAGTGCCGTTAGCCAGTGCGACAGCATGGTGGGTTCCGCTCCAGGCGGCGAACTCTTTCTCGAACTCACGGCACTCCTGGCCGGTCCAGTAGTTGACTTTGTTGGAAAGAATGACGTCACGTACCGCGTTGGCTTCTTCTTCGGAAAAAGAAGGCCAAGGAGAAAAAGGAGAGTTCAGCACAGCCCATACCCATTGATATCAAGACGAAAATTCAGAAAAATCACTCGTTTACATCCAGCTCGACCCGTGTCTCCAGCGTAGTCGATGTCTGCTCAAGCTGTTGAAATGACCTTGGCGGGGACGCCAACAACCACTGCGCCATCAGACACATCGCTCACCACAGACGCGCCGGCCCCTACAACAACATCGCTACCGATTCTGATCAGTTGCCTCACGCTGGCACCGATTCCGATCCAGCTGCGCTCACCAACGTTTACAGCTCCGGCCAGTCTGGCGCCTGGGCTGATATGTACAGTGTCCCCTAACACGCAATCATGGTCGACACTGCAACCGGTGTTGAGGATTGCTCCTGAGCCAATTTTTGCGTCGGCGTTGACCACCACCCCTGCAAACACGACGGACCCGGTACCGATGGAGGCGTATTGGCTAATGACCGCCTGGGGATGAATCACAGACACAACAGGTGCCGCGACACCGATCAGAGCGGCCAGTTTCACATGTCGAACGGTATTATTGCCGATTGCCACAATGACACCTTGGTAATCCTGGAGCCGAGCGACCATTGCCGCCCAATCCCCTCCCACGAACCAATTGCCATTACGCGTGAGTCCGGGCCAGGCATCATCGTAAAAATCTACCTGATCCCAACCGCAGCATTGCGCAGTATCAGCCACGACTTTCCCATGACCGCTGGCCCCGAGAACCGCCAGTTTTCTCATCGCTTGTTACCGGTAAATTTAGACATGGTGACTTCGCCGTCCGCGCTGATGCCCTCTTTGACAACCACTTTCTTCACGGTCATGAAAATGATCTTCATATCGAGTACAAACGATCGATTGTCCACATACCAGACGTCCATTTTGAATTTTTCATCCCAACTCAACGCATTGCGGCCATTGACCTGAGCCCACCCGGTAACGCCTGGACGAACCTCGTGACGGCGGTTCTGTTCAAGACTGTACAAGGGGAGGTACTCCATCAGTAACGGACGTGGCCCCACCAGACTCATGTCTCCCTTGAGGACGTTCCACAACTCCGGCAACTCGTCCAGGCTACTGGCGCGAAGGAAGCTGCCGAAAGGCGTCATCCGCTCCGAATCCGCCAGAGGGTTGCCGTTGGAATCCACCGCATCGCGCATCGTTCGAAACTTCACCATTTCGAACGGTTTCCCATCGCGGCCAGGGCGAACCTGCCTGAAGAGAACCGGAGAGCCGAGTTTTTTTCGGATATTCCAGGCGACGATAGCCATCACCGGAGCCAGGAGTATGAGAGCGCACAATGAAGCACTGATGTCGATGAACCGTTTGTACATGTGTTGACTCGAATATGGATTGGAGGAGTGCACATCCTCAATGCTGCTCCTGCCTGCGACTGGAGTCTTTCCATTGAGCGATCAGGTTACAGCTTTCGCATGAGGCTTGTTGAATAGACATTGACAACCATCAATAGCGGCAAAACAAAGGCCATGGGCGCCTGGAACCTGAAGAGGACATAATGATGGATGACGACCCTTCTTGCAGATGTCTCGATAAAGGATAGAAATTGACCGGATAATTCGCAAACTTCCGCCTTTTGAGACCCCAGGCGCCAACACCGCCGTTACCCATTGCGGGATCGTTGCATCCTGTCCTTCACCGCTCACCCCGATGAATCGGAATGCTGCCACCAAAAGCGAAAAATTTTGACAACCCTGATTTCAGTCGTCAAGCAATGAATAGCGCAGCCCGAATTCCCCTATTGTTCCTGAAAGAAAAGCTCACCTCCTCGCCCGTCGACATTGAGCCAACCTAACCACGGACTCTGACGCAGACATCGAATCGCAGCTCCAGCAGCACGCCGGAGGCTCACCTGCGCGCAGGTCACTGCGCCGATTGAAATTCGGCCAGCCTCTTGGCGTGCGGCCTGCGAGTCTGTCATCGACTAAAGCCACTTGCCAGAGCCGCCCTATCCAGTATCATTCCGTACCTTCCAGCCCCGGGCCGCAACCTCGCTTGCATCCTCCCTGGCTCGAAGCCCGGCACGACCTTCAGCTACTCACATATAAAGAAAAAGGCTGGCCAGGAACTGCTTCTGATACTCCATAGATCACACCATGCTTTGCGATCCAGGCCATTACCCGATGGAAACCGGAACGTTGAGAACTTTACGTATTCGGCATAGGGAGATGCGCTTGAATAGCTGGCTGAAAAAATCCCTCGCGCTGTATTCAGCCAATGGCCTGAATTTCCTGCTGAACATTGTGATTATCCCTATCCTTGTTTACTACATCGGCTTTCAAGGCTATGGATTCTATTCCGTCTATATCATTCTCTCGAGCACCTTGCTGTTCCTCGACTCGGCATTATCCAAGTCTGCGGTAAACGCCATTTACTCGGCAAAGGAAGAGCAACGCGCTCAGCTCGTCAGCTCCTCACGAGCGGCTTACATCATTGCGGGAATTGCGCTGCTGCTGGCCACCCCTATGATTGCCAAGGGTGTCTCGGTCCTGTTTCCGCTCTACAGCGAACAACTGAACCTGGCCTACTGGATTGGCGCCGCTGCAGCGATTGAATACGTCCTGGCCTTGCCGGGTCAATATTTCCAGATGCTGAACGTGCTACGGGCTCGTCACTTTGCCTATGCGCAATATCAATTGTGCATCCAGCTAAGTCGTTTTCTTGCGGTGGTGATCGTCGCTGCCACGACACAGCAGATCGAGTGGGTGCTTGCCGCGGTTGTACTCAGAAAGATCCCCGACTATCTGATTCTGTGGCTGTTCTGGCGCAAACAAGAGTCCGAACCCACCACCCCGGTCGCCTGGCCTGTGGTAACCACTCTCTATCGACAGGCAGCACCGATCATCGGAGTCGCGCTGCTGCTGGTGCTCGCGACCGAGTTCATCTCTATCTATGTCAGCCACGCCTATGGCGCTGAAACACTGGGCAAGTACAGATCTGTCTACGACGTACTGAACAAGATCTGGTTTGTTGCGACGCTCTATCCGGTTTTGGTGTACCCAAAAATTTGCGAGTGGTTGGCCGACACAAACAAAAAGGCGTGGCTTCAGAACATGATGCCTTACCTGAACTTGGGAAGCGCGCTGGTTTATGGCGCGCTCACGCTCGCGGGCCTGGCCATCTACCCACTCATGGTTCACTGGATTCCGGCGCTCGGGGATGCCGCCCCCTTCGCTGCAGGCCTGCTTGCCGGGATCTGCATGTCTGGGCATGTTCGACTCGGGTATGAGTTTTTGCAGGCACAGAAAGATGCAGGCGCTGCACTTCTGATCAATCTGCTTTCACTGGGTGCGGGTGCCGCGACCCTATTCGCTTTCTACGGTGAAGCAACCAGCGAAATCGGATGGGCATGGTTCGTCTCTCAATTGTTGGCGGTCATAATTGTCGACATTCGTAACGGTATACTTTTGTCTTCCTCACTCCGTAAATCAGTGATCGGGCTGCTGCCTTGGCTCGGGGTAGGTATCGGGGTTTTCATAACGACTTCAATCCACGGCATGGAAGGCACAGTGACTTCACTGCTCCTGCTTGCTGTTTTTATGAGCAGCCTCGCCATTCTGGCGAAGCGTTTGCGTAACCTAAGGCAAGTAAAATGCGCAAGGTAAACTACATCTCGATCGGCGCCGCCCTGATTGTTTTTGCCTCCGTGGCGACAGCGCTGCGCTTCGGAAAACTGCCAATTGGAATCGGCGAGCTGGCTGTGATCCTGCTTTTTCTGTGGGCCTTGCGCTACAGGCAGGCACTGGGCTACCTGACGCACCCGATCATGCTCTTCTGGATAGGCTTTATCACGATTGCAGGAGTAGCAGCGTTTTTCAGCCCTCTTACGGGCGCCAGCACCGTCCACACCGCTGCTGCTTATGTGTATACGGCGTGCTTCTCGCTCATGGCACTGGCCTGCATAGATAAAGCTTCACAAGAGGAATTCAACAGTTTTATCAGGGCTCTGGGCATCGTTCCGGTTGTATTGCTGGCTATTCCGTTTCTCTGCTTCTTGACTGATTCCTACGAGCTTTCGGAGTTATTCGGGATCAATACCGACTACCCTTCACGCCTTTCCGCCTGGTCCACCAACCCCAACCAGCTTGCGGTATTCCTGCTGCCTATTCCAATCTGGCTGATGGCGGTCTACCGTGACTCCAACTGGCAAGGCGCACGCTGGCTACGTAACTTCTTGCTTCTCTGGGCCTTTTTCTTCCTTGGCATATGCGTGCGCAGTGATGCACTGTTGCTTGCCTGGTGTATTGGTTTGCCCCTGCTGACATTCGTGGCATCTCTCTGGTTAAAACGAATCAACTGGAAAATGTTTGTAACGATGCTGGCCGCCTTCGTACTGGCTTTCGGTTCATTCAAGTACATGATCGACGGACCAGGCCGGGAAAAGCTCATTGCGGCCGAGAACGCTATTATCAATACCGTCTCCTCGATATTCACTCCAACTGCAGGCGAAACCCGCCCGAAAAAAATCCATCGAGCGTCAGCTCCCGGCAAATCGGACTCCATGATTGGCGTCGGCTTCGACCAGAACAAGACTGGCGTGCGTAAAACGCTATGGATCCATGCATCTGAAGCATGGTTGCTGTCCCCCATTATCGGGCATGGTCCAGGCGCGTTTTCCTACCTTGAAGATCCAGCCAAGAAGGAGGAGGCACATAACCTTGGCTTCGACATGCTCACCCAGGTCGGCATCGCAGGCGTGTTGCTGTTCGCTGCCTTGTATCTGTGGCTTCTCGTCAAGGCGTATCAAGCACGAGACCCTTACTCGCTAGCGGTACTCATCGTGCTGATGGTTTTCTCTGCGGCTCACTTCATGCTCCGACAGCCCGTATTTAGTCTTTACATGATTATTTGCGCACTGGCGATCAAGAAGGGCAGCTTTACTGTCGCGCGCGAGAAGCCTCAACCCATCTGATTACAACGAGATTGTTCCATGTGCGGTATTGCTGGGTTCTGGCACCCTAACAGCCAAAGCATGTATGACGGGCCAGCCGCCCTCACTCGCATGACTAACGCCATTGTTCATCGAGGTCCTGATGATGCTGGCGCCTGGGACGATGGCGCTGGCCTTTTTCTTGGCCACCGCCGGCTTGCGATCGTCGACCTGTCTTCAGCAGGACACCAGCCAATGGCATCGCCAACCGGCCGGTATGTCATTGTTTTCAATGGTGAAATCTACAATTTCCAGGCACTGCGCAAGGCGCTCGATTCAGCGCAGCAGAATCCCCTGCCTTGGCGCGGTCATTCCGACACCGAGGTAATGCTGGCGGCATTCGAACATTGGGGCATCATTGACACCCTGCGCAGGCTGGTCGGCATGTTCGCGCTGGCAGTGTGGGACCGCACCCGCGAAACGCTCACACTTGCACGCGACCGCATTGGGGAAAAACCCCTCTATTACGGCCTGCAAAAAGGCGCGTTACTGTTCGCATCGGAATTACAGGCACTTGATGCCCATCCCGGCTTTGACGCGCATGTATCACGCGACAGCCTGGCCCTGCTGCTCAAATATGCGTATGTGCCGTCACCACACTCCATTTATGAAGGCATTCACAAGTTGCCCGCCGGCACGTGGATCGAATTCGACCGGGCCGCCTTGGCGAGTGGCACGAAGGCAACGCCACAAGCCTATTGGGAGCTGCCCAGCGCACACACCGCAAGCACCCCGTCGCTTTCCGACGCTGAGGCTATCGACCAGCTGCATGAGCTGATGCGCACTACGATAAGCGAGCAAATGGTGGCCGATGTTCCCCTCGGCGCTTTCCTTTCCGGCGGCATTGACTCAACGCTGATCGTCAGCTTGATGCAATCGCTATCGCCGCAACAGGTCAAGACTTATACCATCGGTTTCGACGACCCCGGCTACAACGAAGCTGAGCACGCAAAAGCCGTGGCCCGCCATCTTGGCACTGACCATACTGAACTCTATGTGTCAGGCGCTGACGCACTGAGCGTTGTGCCGAAGCTACCTGAGATTTATGGCGAGCCCTTCGCCGATTCATCACAGATACCGACGTACCTGGTTTCTCAATTGGCACGCAGCCAAGTCACAGTAAGCCTGTCTGGCGACGCGGGCGATGAGCTATTTGGCGGATACAATCGCTATCAGTTCTTGCCCAACGTATGGAGCAAACTCAGTCGCATACCGGGACCTGCACGCAAGCTGGTCGCCCGCATGATCGAGTCCGCCTCACCCAATCGCTGGGACTCCATCGCCAATGGATTGAACCCTATTATTCCCGCGGGCCTGCGAGTTCGCCTGCCCGGAGAAAAACTTCACAAACTGGCCAGCGTCATGCGGCACGACTCACCCAGCCAAATGTACAATCGCGTGGTATCGCAGTGGCAAAATGCAACCGACGTGGTAATTGGGGCGCGTGCCTTTCCCGAACTGGCTGCTGTCGGGGACAGTGATTTCGCCTCGTGGATGATGCGCCAGGACACACAAACCTACCTGCCGGACGACATTCTGGCCAAAGTTGATCGCGCGGCAATGGCGGTCAGCCTGGAAACCCGCGTACCTTTCCTCGACCATCGAATCGTAGAGTTCGCGTCGGCTTTGCCGATGTCACTCAAAATCCGCAATGGCAGCACCAAGTGGATCCTGCGCCAACTACTCTATCGCTATGTGCCTCGGGAACTCATCGAACGCCCCAAGATGGGCTTCGGTATCCCGCTGCACGAATGGCTCCGAGGCCCTTTGCGCGACTGGGCTGAATCACTGCTGGATCCACAACGATTGGCAAGCGAAGGATATTTCGTTCCTGGCCCTGTCCGCGCCGTCTGGGAAAGGCACCTTCGCGGACAAGGAAACTACCAGCACCAGCTTTGGCCTGTGCTGATGTTCCAGGCATGGCTCGATCGAAAACGAACCATCTGACTAAAAAGATTCCATTATTAGAGGAAAATCCATGTATCTGAGAAAGATATCAGTGGTCGGGCTGGGCTATGTTGGCTTGCCCGTGGCTGTAGCGTTCGGCAAGCACGGACCTGTCATTGGCTTCGACATTAATGAAAGCCGTCTGCAAGAACTGCGTGCGGGACAAGACCGCACCAATGAGGTCAGCAGCGATGAGCTGGCGCAGACGCAAATCGAATTCACCAGCAAGACAGAGGTGCTTGCTCAAGCCGACTTCCATATCGTAGCGGTCCCAACGCCGATCGACGACGCTCATCAGCCAGACCTGACGCCGGTAGTGAAGGCATCCGAAACCGTTGGTAAAGCCCTCAAACAGGGGGACATTGTTGTCTATGAGTCTACTGTCTACCCTGGTGTCACGGAGGACATCTGCGTTCCAATTCTTGAACGCCTGTCCGGCCTCAAATGCGGCACCGACTTCACCGTAGGTTACAGCCCGGAGCGTATTAACCCGGGCGACAAAGAGCATACGTTCACCAAGATCAAAAAAGTGGTATCCGGACAGGATGCCACCACCCTTGAGATTGTCGCTGACGTCTATAGCTCCGTCGTTACTGCCGGCGTTTATAAAGCCGCATCCATCAAAGTGGCCGAAGCCGCCAAGGTGATCGAAAATACCCAGCGCGACCTGAACATCGCCTTGATGAATGAACTGGCGTTGATCTTCGACCGCATGGGCATTGATACCCTCGACGTTCTCGAAGCAGCCGGGACCAAGTGGAACTTCCTGAAGTTCAAGCCCGGCCTGGTAGGCGGGCACTGCATCGGCGTGGACCCTTACTACCTGACGCACAAAGCTGAAAAACTCGGCTATATCCCTCAGGTCATTCTGGCTGGCCGTCGCATCAACGACAGCATGGGCGCTTTTATCGCCCAACAGACGATCAAGCAGATGATCCATGCCGGCCACCCTATTGCGGGTGCCGTGGTTACAGTCCTTGGCCTGACGTTCAAAGAGAACTGTCCGGATCTGCGCAACTCTCGTGTCATCGATATCATTCGTGAGCTTGAAGAGTTCGGTGTCAAGGTACAAGTCTTCGACCCAGAAGCCGAACCTACAGAAGCGCTGCACGAATATGGCGTCTCGCTGCTCAAACTGGACGAGCTCCAGCCTGCCGCTGCCGTTGTGGTCGCCGTTGCACATGATGCTTATGCACGGTGGACAAACGACGAATATCTGAAACTCATGCACAACGGCCCCGTCGTCATCGATGTCAAAGGTGTTTGCGATGGTCCCGCGCTGGAACGTGCTGGAGCGCGCTTCTGGCGCCTTTAATGGAGAACAGCATGACTACTTACGAAACATTGCGCCAAGAGCTAGCGACTTCACCTCGCACCTGGCTCGTCACCGGCGTGGCCGGCTTCATCGGTTCGAATTTGCTTGAGGCTCTGCTTCAATTGAATCAGCGCGTCATCGGCCTGGACAACTTCGAAACCGGTCACCAACGCAACCTTGATCTGGTTCAGCGGGCTGTCTCCGAGAAAGCCTGGGCCCAGTTCAAGTTTGTACAAGGTGATATCCGAAAACTGGAAGACTGCCAGCGGTCACTGGAAGACGGTGTCGACTACGTCCTTCACCAGGCAGCATTGGGCAGCGTACCCCGCTCGCTGGAAGACCCTATACGAACCAACAGCACGAACATCGACGGCTTCCTGAACATGCTCGTCGCCAGCCGAGACGCAGGTGTCAAACGCTTCGTCTATGCCGCTTCAAGCTCCACGTACGGTGATCACCCGGGCCTGCCCAAGGTCGAAGATCGGATCGGCCGACCACTGTCGCCCTATGCCGTCACCAAGTACGTTAACGAGTTGTACGCGGACGTGTTTGCACGTTGCTATGGACTTCAGACCATAGGCCTGCGGTATTTCAACGTGTTCGGTCCCAGGCAGGACCCTGATGGAGCGTACGCAGCCGTTATCCCAAAATGGTTTGGCGCTCTGCTCCGCGATGAACCCATTCATATCAACGGCGACGGTGAAACCAGCCGTGACTTCTGCTTCGTCGCCAATGCCGTCCAAGCCAATCTGCTAGCGGCCACGACGCAAGAAACCGAAGCTGTGAATCAGGTATTCAACGTCGCTGTAGGTGATCGCACCACGCTGAATGAGCTGTTCACCAATATCCGTGATCTTGCCTGCGCAACCAAGCCTGAGCTCAAGGATGTGGCCCCGGTATACCGTGATTTCAGAGCCGCAGACGTGCGCCACTCCCAAGCGGACATTAGCAAGGCGCAAACACTGCTCGGGTACGCACCTACACATCGTATTGCTGCCGGACTGAAGGACTCGGCAACCTATTACACAACTCATGTAGGCAAGCATGTCTAAGATTGCCGTCATCGCCGGGCTGGCCGAATCGCTCATCCGATTTCGCGGGGATCTTCTGGATGCAATGAGGGCTAATGGCCATGAAGTCGTCGCCATTGCACCGGAAGAAGACGATTCGGTACGCAAACGACTCGCCGAGAAAGGGATCGAATACCATGTTGTGCCGATGGCACGTGCCGGACTAAACCCCTTCGCCGATCTGCGCTACCTGCTTCGACTTTGCGGATGCCTGCGAAGAATCAAGCCCGATGTAGTACTTGCCTATACCATAAAGCCCGTTGTTTATGGCCTGCCTGCTGCGCGTCTTGCGCGTGTCAGGCGGCGCTACGCGCTGATTACCGGGCTTGGCTATGCGTTTACAGACGTAGAAAAAAGCTTCAGTCGAGGCCTTGTACATCGCGTCGCTTCGGGCCTGTATCGATTCGGCCTACGCTTTGCCGATGGTGTGTTCTTTCAGAACCCGGATGACCGACAGCTTTTCAAGAACAATGGACTGTTCAACGCGAAGCTGAAGACATGGATCGTCAATGGATCCGGGGTCGACACCGACAGCTTCCCGGTAGCTCCCTTGCCAGCACAGCCAAGCTTTCTGTTCGTGGGCAGATTGCTGCGAGACAAGGGAGTGATCGAGTATGTAGAAGCCGCTCGCGCACTGAAGCTCACCTTCCCACAAGCCACATTCCATCTGCTCGGACCGCTGGACTCCAATCCCTCGGGCATTAACGCAGATATTGTTTCAGGCTGGGAAAAAGAAGGGATCGTCCAGTACCACGGCGCAGTCAGCGATGTGAAACCCTACCTCGCCGCCTGCAGTATATTTGTGCTGCCCTCGTACCGCGAGGGAACACCGCGCTCAGTGCTTGAAGCCATGTCAAGCGGGCGAGCGATTGTGACCACTGATGCACCTGGCTGTCGTGAAACGGTTCAGGACGGGGTTAACGGATTTCTTGTCAGGCCGCGTGACTCGGTCGACTTGGCTACAGCGATGGGACGCTTGGCAGGCTCTAGTGAGCTGCGTGAGCGAATGGGCCGTACAAGTCGCGAAATGGCGGAGCAAAAGTATGATGTACATCGAGTGAACACCGCCATGATTGAAGCAATGGAGCTGCGCGGCTAGATGCCAGCCTGGTCCGGCGCGCTGCGCCGGGCTTTTATTCACAGCCAAATCCAGCGTTCATCAGACGAAGCCGTCAGAGACACTTTCAGATCCCGGTCACCCGCCTACTTGCCAAGACTTGGCTTATGACGTCGGGAAATGACTAAGCTCAACAGAGGTCCGACCACCAACCCCGACAACAATGCCCCCAAAATGTAAACCGACACTGGCCATTGCGGGGCAGACCAACCAACAAACGACAAAGTAACCGGCTGTTGATTTTCCAGCGAAAATAGCACGGTAACCGCTGATGCCAGCAAAACGACCAGAAGCAACAACAACTTCTTTACTCCGCGCACAACATTTCTCCTGAGACTGCTCGGTTAAACCGACTCATCATCCTCATTCACCCGATCCCGCAGCTCCTTCCCCGGCTTGAAGTGAGGAACGAACTTGCCATCGAGGCTGACAGACTGCCCAGTCTTGGGATTACGCCCCACCCTCGGTGCCCGGTAATGCAGCGAAAAGCTACCAAAACCACGGATTTCAATTCGATCACCAGTGGCCAGGCACTGGGACATTTGCTCAAGCATGGTCTTGATGGCCAACTCCACATCCTTGGATGAGAGCAGCCCTTGATGGGTGACAATACGTTCGATCAGTTCCGACTTCGTCATATTTTTCCCTTCTTTATCAAGCAGCTAGATAAGCGCTCTCATGGTTTTAGCATGAGAAGAAGGATTTGAACAGGGCGAATATCGGCGCGTTGAGCATTCAAGGCGTTGGGCGCGGATACCTGATTGACGCCAGGGCGCGGCCAGTCGGCGCAACCGCCTATCGGGGCGAAAAATCGCAGGCACAAAAAAGGGCGACCGAAGTCGCCCTTTTTCATGATCAAGCAGAACTTAGTTCTGTTTGGCCATTGCTTCGCGCAGCAGTGCAGCCATGGTGGTATCGGCAGCAGCAGCTTCCGGAGCGGATTTCAGGCTCTGGATAGCTTCTTTCTCTTCAGCGTCGTCTTTCGACTTGATGGAGAGGCTGATAACGCGGGACTTGCGGTCAACGCTGATGATCTTGGCTTCTACTTGCTCGCCAACTTTCAGGACGTTACGCGCGTCTTCAACGCGGTCACGGCTGATTTCGGAGGCTTTCAGAGTCGCTTCGATGTCGTCAGCCAGGGTGATGACAGCGCCCTTGGCGTCAACTTCTTTAACGGTACCGGTAACGATAGCGCCTTTGTCGTTGACAGCAACGTAGTTGGAGAACGGATCGTCTTCCAGCTGCTTGATGCCCAGGGAGATGCGCTCACGCTCTGGATCAACCGACAGGATCACGGTGTCCAGCTCGTCGCCCTTCTTGAAGCGACGTACGGCTTCTTCGCCCACTTCGTTCCAGGAGATGTCGGACAGGTGAACCAGACCGTCGATGCCGCCGTCCAGACCAATGAAGATACCGAAATCGGTGATCGACTTGATGGTGCCGGAGATCTTGTCGCCCTTGTTGAACTGGCCAGAGAAGTCTTCCCATGGGTTGGACTTGCACTGCTTGATGCCCAGGGAGATACGACGACGCTCTTCGTCGATGTCCAGAACCATGACTTCCACTTCGTCGCCCACTTGAACGACTTTCGAAGGGTGGATGTTCTTGTTGGTCCAGTCCATTTCGGAAACGTGTACCAGGCCTTCCACGCCTTCTTCCAGCTCTGCGAAGCAGCCGTAGTCGGTCAGGTTGGTGACGCGCGCCATGACGCGAGTGCTTTCTGGGTAACGTGCCTTGATAGCAACCCACGGGTCTTCGCCCAGCTGCTTCAGGCCCAGCGATACGCGGTTACGCTCGCGATCGTATTTCAGTACCTTGACATCGATCTCGTCGCCAACGTTGACGATTTCGGAAGGATGCTTGATACGCTTCCAAGCCATGTCGGTGATGTGCAGCAGGCCATCAACGCCGCCCAGATCAACGAATGCGCCGTAGTCGGTGAGGTTCTTGACGATACCTTTGACTTGCTGGCCTTCCTGCAGGGATTCCAGCAGAGCTTCGCGCTCGGCGCTGTTTTCGGCTTCCAGGACGCTGCGACGGGAAACGACAACGTTGTTGCGCTTCTGGTCCAGCTTGATGACCTTGAATTCCAGCTCTTTGCCTTCCAGGTGCGTGGTGTCGCGCACTGGACGGACGTCAACCAGAGAACCAGGCAGGAACGCACGGATGCCGTTAACGTCGACAGTGAAGCCGCCCTTAACCTTACCGTTGATAACGCCCTTGACCACTTCTTCGGCTGCGAAGGCAGCTTCCAGAACAATCCAGCATTCAGCGCGCTTGGCTTTTTCACGGGACAGCTTGGTTTCGCCAAAGCCGTCTTCAACCGAGTCCAGCGCAACGTGAACTTCGTCACCGACGTTGATAGCCAGCTCGCCAGCGTCGTTGTAGAACTGCTCAAGCGGGATCAGTGCTTCGGACTTCAGGCCAGCGTGAACGGTTACCCAGCGAGCCTGGTAATCGATATCAACGATAATACCGGTGATGATGGAGCCTGCCTGAAGGTTCAGGGTTTTTAGGCTTTCTTCAAAGAGTTCCGCAAAGCTTTCGCTCATTTTAATTCCTGTCGATGAGGGCGAAGAATACGCCCATCTCCACATCCCAGACGACGTGGGTTACGTTCATATAAAAGAAAACCGCAGGACTATGACTGGTCCCCTGCGAGCTTCTTGTTCATCCGGCGATGTCGCGCAGGGCGATCTCGCTCTCGATGCGTTGCAGCACCTGCTCGATGGACAGCTCCGTGGAATCCAGCTGAATGGCGTCGGGCGCCGGCTTCAGCGGTGCGACGGCTCGCTGGGTGTCACGCTCATCGCGTGCACGTATCTCATCTAGCAGACTCGACAGACTAACATCATCGCCTTTGGCCTTCAACTGCAAGTATCGGCGACGTGCTCGCTCCTCAGGGCTGGCCGTGAGGAAAATCTTCAACGGGGCATCCGGGAACACCACGGTACCCATGTCGCGGCCGTCGGCTACCAGGCCGGGCGCCTCTTGAAAGGCGCGCTGGCGCTGCAGCAAGGCATCGCGGACCGCCGGCAGTGCGGCAACCTGGGAGGCACCGGCACCGATGCTTTCGTTACGAATGTCGTTGGTGACATCATCGCCCTCCAGAATGATCCGCTGCGGATCCTTGCCGTGGGCGGCGATGAACTGCACATCCAGATGAGCGGCAAGTGCCTTGAGCAATTCTTCATTGGTCAGATCGACCCCATGGTTGCGGGCGGCGAATGCCAGCAATCGGTAGAGAGCCCCTGAGTCCAGCAGGCTCCAGCCCAGACGCTTGGCCAGCATGCCTGCGATGGTACCTTTGCCCGAACCGCTTGGTCCGTCGATCGCGATGACCGGCGCTTGTTCTTTCACGACTTGCCCTCTTCTGCAACACGAAGTCCCACTTCGGCGCACAGCGCCAGGAAGTTGGGGAAGGAGGTAGCGACGTTGGCGCAGTCATGGATACGAATCGGCGCCGACGCCCGCAGGGCCGCGACACTGAAGGCCATGGCAATACGGTGATCGCCATGCCCATGAACTTCGCCGCCGCCGAGCTTACCACCTTCGATGATGATACCGTCCGGGGTCGGCTGGCAGTTAATGCCCACTACTTGCAAACCGTCCGCCATGACCTGAATACGGTCCGATTCCTTGACGCGAAGCTCCTGCGCACCTCGCAGCACGGTGCGCCCCTGGGCACAGGCCGCAGCGACGAACAGCACCGGGAACTCATCGATGGCCAGCGGCACCAGCGCCTCGGGGATGTCGATGCCGTGCAGCTTCGCTGCGCGCACCCGCAGGTCGGCGACCGGCTCGCCACCCACTTGACGCGGGTTTTCAAGGGTAATGTCGGCCCCCATCAAACGCAGGATGTCGATGACACCGGTGCGCGTAGGGTTGACGCCAACGTGCTCGAGCACCAGCTCCGAGCCCTCGGCGATCGAGGCCGCCACCAGGAAAAACGCCGCCGAGGAGATATCGGCGGGTACTTCGATACGGGATGCGACGAGCGCCTTCCCGGATGCCAGCGAAACCCTGGCGCCATCGACTGTTACCGGGCAACCGAAGCCACGCAACATGCGCTCGGTATGATCACGGGTCGGCGCAGGTTCGGTCACGCGCGTAGCGCCTTGAGCATAAAGCCCGGCAAGCAGCACACTGGATTTGACCTGGGCGCTGGCCATCGGCAATTCATAGTCGATGCCTTTCAGCGTCTGGCCACCGCGAATGGTCAATGGCGGGCGACCCTCAGCGGCCGTCTCGATCACAGCGCCCATCTCGCGCAGCGGAGCTGCGACCCGGCCCATCGGCCGCCGGGACAGCGACGCATCACCACTGAGCACGCTGTCGAAGGGTTGCGCCGCCAACACGCCCGCCAGCAAGCGCATCGAGGTGCCGGAATTGCCCAGGTAAATCGGCCCCGGCGCCGGCTTCAAGCCTTGCAGCCCTACCCCGTGAATGGTCAGCCGACCATGGTGCGGGCCCTCGATGACCACGCCCATGTCGCGAAAGGCCTGCAGGGTTGCCAGGGCATCTTCGCCCTCGAGGAAGCCTTCGACCTCGGTCGTGCCCTCGGCCAGCGAACCCAGCATGATTGCACGGTGGGAAATGGATTTGTCGCCCGGCACGCGAACGCGACCGGACAGCTGCCCGCCAGGCTGGGCCACGAACACCAAATCACTGGAGCCCTTGGCATTCATGTACGCCCGACGCGCCAGAATCTTGCCAAAATGCTCACGCGCCACCCGCGCCCGGGTGAACACACCCAGCAGTTGATGCCCGTCTCCGGCATCGACCGCTTCGCGCAAGGCGTCCAGGTCACTGCGGAAGGTATCGAGGGTGCGCAGCACCGCTTCGCGGTTGGCCAGAAAGATATCGTGCCACATCACCGGATCACTGCCGGCAATACGGGTGAAATCCCGGAAACCACCCGCGGCATAACGGAAGATATCGAGGTTTTCATTGCGCTTGGCCAGCGAATCCACCAGCCCGAACGCCAACAGATGCGGCAGGTGACTGGTCGCCGCCAGCACCTCGTCATGACGCTCGACCTGCATGTGCTCGACGTCGGCGCCGAGCGTGCGCCACATCCGGTCAACCACTGCCAGCGCAGCGGGATCGGTTTCGGCCAGCGGCGTCAGAATGACCTTGTGATGGCGGAACAGGGCAGCATTGGAGGCCTCCACCCCGCTCTGCTCGGAGCCAGCAATCGGATGGCCCGGAACGAAGTGCGACAACCGGCCGGCAAACGCTTCACGCGCCGCACGCACCACATTGCCCTTGGCGCTGCCGACATCCGTGAGCACCGCCGAGCCCAGGTCAAGCGCGGCCAGTTTGGCCAACAACTTTTCCATGGCCAGGATCGGCACCGCGAGCTGAATCACATCCGCCCCGACACAGGCCGCCGCCAGGTCCGCTTCGCAGCGGTCGACCACACCCAGCTCGACCGCCAGCTTGCGCGACTGGGCATCCAGATCGACACCCACCACCTCACGGCACAGACCACTTTCACGCAGACCCTTGGCGAACGAACCGCCAATCAGGCCCAGGCCCACAACAACCAGACGCCCTACGACGGGCTCTACCGGAATCACATCAAGCACAAAAGTCGCTCATTGATAATCGCCTCAGAGAACCGCTTTCGGGTAGGACCCCAGCACCTTGAGTGCCACGGCTTCCTGACTGATTTTCTCGAGCACGGCCTTGATCAGCGGATCGCGGTGGTGCCCCATGAAATCAATGAAGAATACGTAGGTCCATTTACCGCTTCGTGAAGGCCGGGTCTCGATGCGGGTCAGGTCGATGCCGTTGTCGTGGAATGGCACCAACAGCTCGTGCAAGGCACCTGGCTTGTTGCTCATGGAGACGATGATCGAGGTCTTGTCGTCGCCCGTCGGTGGTACTTCCTGGTTGCCGATCATCAAGAAGCGCGTGGAGTTGTCCGGGCGGTCTTCGATTTTCTCGGCCAGACGGGTCAGGCCATACAGCCCGGCCGCCATGTCGCCGGCAATCGCGGCGGAGTTCCATTCGCCCTTGACCCGCTTGGCCGCCTCGGCGTTGCTGGAAACCGCGACACGCTCGACGTTCGGGTAATGCGCATCCAGCCACTTGCGGCATTGCGCCAGCGACTGGGCGTGGGAGTAAATACGGGTGATGCTGTCGGTCTTGGTGTTTTCACCGACCAACAGGTGATGGTGAATCCGCAGCTCGACTTCGCCACAGATCACCATGTCGTGCTCAAGGAAGCTGTCCAGGGTGTGGTTGACCGCACCCTCGGTGGAGTTCTCCACCGGCACCACGCCGAAGTTGACCGCACCGGCTGCCACCTCACGGAACACTTCGTCGATCGCCGCCATCGGCTTGCTGATCACGGCGTGGCCGAAATGCTTCATCGCAGCGGCCTGGGTGAACGTCCCCTCAGGGCCCAGGTAGGCGACTTTCAGCGGCTGCTCCAGGGCCAGGCACGACGACATGATTTCACGGAACAACCGTGCCATCTCTTCGTTGCCCAGTGGCCCCGGGTTGCGCTCCATGACCCGCTTGAGTACCTGCGCTTCACGCTCGGGGCGGTAGAACACCGGGACTTCGCCTTCGGCCAGGGAAGCCATCTTCACCCGGGCCACTTCCTGCGCGCAGCGGGCACGGTCGCTGATCAACTCGAGGATCTTTTCATCCAGACTGTCGATGCGAACCCGCAGCGCCTTGAGCTCTTGTTCAGACATCAGGCATGTTCCTTCTCGAACTCGGCCATGTAGGCCACCAGCGCCTCGACCGCATCCAGGCCCAGGGCATTGTAGATGGAGGCGCGCATGCCGCCGACCGAACGGTGGCCCTTGAGGTTCAGCAGGCCACGGGCGTCGGCACCGGCGAGGAAGGCCTTGTCCAGGCGCTCGTCAGCCAGACGGAACGGTACGTTCATCCACGAACGGGCGTTTGGCGCGATCGGGTTGCTGTAGAAGGCGCTGCTGTCGATGAAACCGTACAGGCGATCCTTCTTGGCGCGGTTGCGCTGCTCCATGGCCTCGACACCGCCCTGCTCCTTGAGCCACTCGAACACCAGGCCCGACAGGTACCAGGAGTAGGTCGCCGGGGTGTTGTACATCGAGCCGTTGTCGGCCGCGACCTTGTAATTGAGCATGGTCGGGCAGTTGCTGCGGGCACGGCCCAGCAGGTCTTCACGAACGATCACCACCACCAGGCCGCTCGGGCCGATGTTTTTCTGCGCGCCGGCATAGATCAGGCCGTACTGCGACACATCGATCGGGCGCGAGAGAATATCGGAAGACATGTCGACCACCAGCGGAACATCACCGGTCTGTGGAACCCAGTCGAACTCCAGGCCACCGATGGTTTCGTTGGAGGCGTAATGAACGTAAGCAGCACCTTGAGTCAGGTTCCACTCATTCTGGCCAGGGATAGCCAGGTAATCATAAGGCTTGGCGGAGGCAGCCACATTGACGTTGCCGAAGCGACGGGCTTCCTCGATGGCCTTTTTCGACCAGATACCGGTTTCGATATAGTCGGCGGTGCCTTCTTCAGGCAGCAGGTTCAGCGGGATCTCGGCGAACTGCTGGCTCGCGCCACCCTGCAGGAACAAGACTTTATAGTTGGACGGAACAGACAGCAGGTCACGCAGGTCCTGCTCGGCCTTTTCAGCAATGGCCACGTATTCGTCGCTGCGGTGGCTCATCTCCATGACCGACAAGCCCTTGCCATGCCAATCCAGCATTTCAGCCTGGGCACGCGCCAGAACGGCTTCGGGAAGCGCAGCAGGGCCTGCGCAGAAGTTAAAGGCTCGTTTGCTCACATCCACTCTCGCTCTGCTCATGTTCTCAAGCCCGCGGCCGCAGCGGCCACGGGCATTGCGCTATTACTTTATTCCTGCGGTGTTTCTTCGTCTGCGCCGGCGTCCGGTTGCGGCTCTTCGCCGGCAACCACGTCAGCGTCGACCGCGAACTCACCTTCAGACTCTTCACCGTCCAGCTCGTCGCCTTCATCCGAAGGCTCCTGCACGCGCTCAAGGCCTACCAGGGTTTCGTCACTGGCCAGCTTGATCAGCGTCACGCCCTGGGTGTTACGGCCCAGGCTCGACACTTCACCGACACGGGTCCGCACCAGGGTACCCTGGTCGGAAATCAGCATGATTTCCTCGCCGTCGAGCACCTGCACAGCGCCTACCAGGCGACCGTTACGCTCGTTGCTGACCATGGCGATAACGCCCTGGCCGCCACGCTTGTACTCCGGGAACTCGCTGATGGCGGTGCGCTTGCCGTAGCCGCGCTCGGAAGCGGTCAGGATCTGGCTGCCCTCTTCCGGAATGATCATGGAGATCAGTTTCTGGCCTTCGGCCAGGCGCATGCCACGCACGCCACGGGCGGTACGGCCCATGGCACGGACGTCGGATTCCTTGAAACGGGTGACCTTGCCGGCGTCGGAGAACAGCATGACTTCACGCTCGCCATCGGTGATGGAGGCCGAAATCAGGATGTCGCCTTCGTCCAGCTCCAGCGCGATCAGGCCAACGCTGCGCTGACGGCTGAACTGCTCCAGCGGGGTCTTCTTCACGGTACCGTTGGCGGTGGCCATGAAGATGAAGTGACCTTCGGTGTACTCCTCCACCGGCAGCATGGTGGTGATCTGCTCACCCTCATCGAGCGGCAGCAGGTTCACCAGCGGCCGACCGCGGGCAGCACGGGAGGCTTCCGGGATCTCGTAGGTCTTGAGCCAGTACACCTTGCCCTTGCTGGAGAACAGCAGCAGCGTGGTGTGGCTGTTGGCGACCAACAGGTGAGAAATGTAGTCCTCGTCCTTGACGCCTGTAGCCGACTTGCCTTTACCACCGCGACGCTGGGCCTGATAGGCCGCCAGCGGCTGGGTCTTGGCGTAACCGCTGTGGGAAATGGTCACCACACGGTCTTCTTCCGGGATCATGTCACCCAGGGTCAGATCCAGACGCGCATCAAGAATTTCGGTGCGACGCACATCGCCGTACTCGGAACGGATCAGTTCGAGCTCTTCGCGGATCACTTCCATCAGGCGCTCGGCGCTGCTGAGGATTCGGATCAGCTCGCCGATCTGATTGAGAATTTCCTGGTACTCGGCCAGCAGCTTCTCGTGCTCCAGGCCGGTCAGGCGGTGCAGGCGCAGGTCGAGAATGGCTTGCGCCTGTTCTGGCGACAGGAAGTACTTGCCATCACGCATGCCGAATTGCGGGTCGAGGTTCTCGGGACGGCAGGCGTCGGCACCGGCGCGCTCGACCATGGTCATCACGGCGCTGGATTCCCACGGCGTGCTGATCAGCGCTTCCTTGGCTTCCGACGGCGTCGGCGAGGCCTTGATCAGGGCGATCACCGGGTCGATGTTGGACAGCGCAACCGCCTGGCCTTCAAGGATGTGGCCGCGCTCACGCGCCTTGCGCAACTCGAACACGGTACGACGGGTCACCACTTCACGGCGGTGACGCACGAAGGCTTCGAGCAGGTCCTTGAGGTTGAGGATGCGCGGACGGCCATCGATCAGGGCGACGATGTTGATGCCGAAGACGCTTTGCAGCTGGGTCTGGGCGTAGAGGTTGTTGAGGATAACCTCCGGCACTTCGCCACGACGCAGCTCGATCACGATGCGCATGCCGTCCTTGTCGGACTCGTCACGCAGCTCGGTGATGCCTTCGAGTTTCTTCTCTTTTACCAGCTCGGCGATCTTTTCGATCAAGCGCGCCTTGTTCAACTGGTAAGGCAGCTCGGTGACGACGATCTGCTGGCGGCCACCGACCTTGTCGATGTCTTCGACCATGGAGCGGGCACGCATATAAATGCGGCCACGACCGGTGCGATAGGCTTCGATGATACCGGCACGGCCATTGATGATGGCAGCGGTCGGGAAGTCCGGACCCGGGATGAACTCCATGAGCTCATCAACCGTGATATCGGCGTTGTCGATCAGCGCCAGGCAACCGTCGATGACTTCACCGAGGTTGTGCGGCGGGATGTTGGTCGCCATGCCCACGGCGATGCCGCTGGAGCCGTTGACCAACAGGTTGGGGATCTTGGTCGGCATGACCGCCGGGATCAGCTCGGTGCCGTCGTAGTTGGGCACCCAGTCGACGGTTTCCTTGTGCAGGTCGGCCAGCAGCTCGTGCGCCAGCTTGGTCATGCGCACTTCGGTGTATCGCATGGCCGCGGCGTTGTCGCCGTCGACCGAACCGAAGTTGCCCTGGCCGTCGACCAGCAGGTAACGCAGGGAGAACGGCTGGGCCATACGCACGATGGTGTCGTAGACCGCAGTATCGCCGTGCGGGTGGTACTTACCGATTACGTCACCGACCACACGGGCCGATTTCTTGTACGGTTTGTTCCAGTCGTTACCCAGTTCACTCATCGCATACAGAACGCGGCGATGCACGGGCTTCAAGCCATCACGCGCATCGGGCAGTGCACGCCCGACAATGACGCTCATCGCGTAGTCGAGGTAGGACTGTCTCAGTTCGTCTTCGATATTGACCGGGAGGATTTCTTTGGCCAGTTCGCCCATGAGAAGCCTGATTCCTTTTTCTGGTGAAACCTCGTCACATCCATATGGGACGCACGAAGCTCGCCGCCGCGAGGTTTGCCCAGCGACGACTTACGACAAATCAACGAGTTAAGCCATGGATCTGCGCAGTAAAGACCGCTTCATCGAGCGGCCTTGGAAACCGCCGGATGTTATCACAAACGGGGGTGTGGGAGCGACATTCGTCGTGTGGATGGCGACAAGGTGAAATGGCGGGGGTGGGCGCGGTTTGGTATTACAAGACAGCCTGCACCCCTGTAGGAGCGGCGGTCCGGCGACCCGGCCCGGCCGCGATGGGCTGCGAAGCGGCCCCGGCGATTCTGAAACCGCCGGCACTCGCAAGCTATTCGCAGATGTCACAGGCCCAAGGGGCCGCTGCGCGGCCCATCGCGGCCAGGTCCGCTCCTACACGATTGCGGTGCGGCAGGATCAATGCAACCGCTTGCGACACATCAATTGCGCCATCTTGGCGGTATCAGGCCGCTCTACAATGCCCTTCTCGGTCACTATCGCATCGATCAGGTCGGCAGGCGTCACGTCGAAGACCGGGTTAAAGGCATCGACGTCCGCGCCGACTCTCTGGCCGCCCACTTCGAGCAGTTCGCTGCCGGCGCGCTCTTCGATCGGGATGTCCTCGCCACTGGCCAGGCTCATGTCGATGGTCGAGCTTGGCGCCACCACCATGAAGCGCACACCGTGATGCATGGCGTTCACCGCCAGTTGGTAGGTGCCGATCTTGTTCGCCACATCACCATTGGCGGTGATGCGGTCGGCGCCTACGATGACCCAAGTGATGCCCTTGGTCTTCATCAGGTGCGCCGCGGCAGAGTCCGCATTAAGGGTGACCGGGATGCCTTCGTTCGCCAGCTCCCAGGCCGTCAGGCGCGAGCCTTGCAGCCAAGGGCGGGTTTCATCGGCGTAAACGCGCTCAACCATGCCCTCCAGAAACGCGCCGCGAATCACACCCAGGGCAGTACCGAACCCGCCCGTGGCCAAGGCACCGGTATTGCAGTGGGTCAGCAAGGTCTGTTCGTTGCCCTGGTGTCGGCGGATCAGGTCGACACCCAGTTGCGCCATGGTCAGGTTGGCTTCACGATCGCTCTCGTGGATCGCCAGCGCTTCGGCTTCCAGGGCGGGCAATGGGTCATCGCTGTTTTTCAGACGGTCCAGGCGATCACGCATGCGATTCAGCGCCCAGAAAAGGTTGACCGCCGTGGGCCGCGAATTGGCCAGCAGGGCGAAGTCCTGCTCCAGCGCAGCGCGCCAGTCACCACCCGCTGCCAGGCGCTGGCGTGCGCCAAGCACCACGCCATAGGCCGCGCTGATGCCGATCGCCGGCGCGCCGCGCACTACCATCAAGCGGATTGCCTCGGCCACCCCGGCCGCATCGGTGTAGCTCAGCCAGGTTTCCTGAAACGGCAGGACACGCTGATCGATCAGGTAAAGGGCACCGTCTCGCCAATCGATGGCCTTTACCTTCTCCGCAGCCAACAGTCGATCGCGCATGCCTCACCCCGTACTCAGACATCAAAAGCGGTCGATTATAGCGATCCCCCGACGAAGACGCTCGGGTATACTCGCCCTCTTCGCTCAAATGTATCGGAAATTGCCCATGCCCAACGCCAGTACCCCACTCGACCTGTTGCTCCTGCCGACCTGGCTGGTGCCGGTCGAACCGGCTGGCGTGGTACTCACCGAGCATGCACTGGGGCTGCGCGATGGGCACATCGCATTTATCGGCCCGCGCAGCGATGCGCTCAAGCTTGCCGCCACCGAAGTACGCGAACTGCCGGGCTGCCTGCTGGCCCCTGGGCTGATCAACGCCCATGGCCACGCCGCCATGACCCTGTTCCGCGGCCTGGCCGACGATCTGCCGCTGATGACCTGGCTCGAAGAGCACATCTGGCCGGCCGAGGGTCGCTGGGTCACGGAAGACTTCGTGCGCGACGGCACCGACCTTGCCATCGCCGAGCAGCTCAAGGGCGGTATCACCTGCTTCTCGGACATGTATTTCTTTCCGAAGGTCGCCGGCGAGTGCGTGCACAACAGCGGCATTCGCGCGCAAATCACCATCCCGGTGCTGGACTTCCCGATCCCCGGCGCGCGCAACGCCGATGAAGCCCTGCACCAGAGCATCGAGCTGTTCAACGACCTCAGGTACCACCCGCGCATCAGCGTCGCCTTCGGCCCGCACGCGCCCTACACCGTGGGCGATGAAAACCTCGAGAAAATCCGCGTGCTGGCCGAAGAGCTGGACGCCGCGATTCACATGCACGCCCACGAAGCCGCCTTCGAGGTTCAGCAGTCCATCGAACAGCGCGGCGAGCGGCCACTGGCCCGCCTGGCGCGCCTGGGCCTGCTGGGGCCGCGCTTTCAGGCCGTGCACATGACCCAGATCAGCGATGACGACCTGGCCTTGCTGGTAGAAAGCAATACCAGCGTGATCCACTGCCCCGAATCGAACCTGAAACTGGCCAGCGGTTTTTGCCCGGTCGAACGCCTGTGGCAAGCCGGGGTCAATGTGGCGGTCGGCACCGATGGCGCGGCCAGCAACAATGACCTCGACCTGCTCGGTGAAACCCGCACCGCAGCCCTGCTGGCCAAGGCCGTGGCCGGCTCCGCCACCGCCCTGGATGCCCACAGCGCCTTGCGCATGGCCACCCTCAACGGTGCCCGGGCGCTGGGCCTGGACGAGCAGACCGGCTCGCTGGAGCTGGGCAAGGCCGCGGACCTTGTGGCCTTCGATTTGTCGGGGCTGGCCCAGCAACCGATTTATGACCCGGTGTCGCAGCTGATTTATGCCACCGGTCGCGAGTGCGTCAAGGACGTCTGGGTCGGCGGCAAACAGCTGGTTGCCGACCGCCGCCTGACCCATTTTGACGAACAAGCGCTGCATGCCACCGCCACCCAATGGGGCAAACGCATCAGCGGCCTTAGCGAATAATTTCTGCCGGGCAGCCATCGCCTGGCATCAGGAACCCCGTATTTTCAAGCTTCAGAGGATTGTCCATGAGCAACGTCGATCACGCCGAAATCGCAAAATTCGAGGCACTGGCTCATCGCTGGTGGGACCGCGAAAGTGAATTCAAGCCCCTGCACGACATCAACCCGCTGCGGGTGAACTGGATTGACGAGCGGGTCAAACTGGCCGGCAAGAAAGTCCTCGACGTCGGCTGCGGCGGCGGCATCCTCAGCGAGGCCATGGCCTTGCGCGGTGCGACCGTCACCGGCATCGACATGGGCGAAGCGCCGCTGGCGGTTGCCCAGCTGCACCAGCTGGAATCCGGCGTAGAAGTGGATTACCGGCAGATCACCGCCGAAGCCCTGGCCGAGGAAATGCCCGAGCAGTTCGACGTGGTGACCTGTCTGGAAATGCTCGAGCACGTACCCGATCCCTCGTCGGTGATCCGCGCGTGCTTTCGCATGGTCAAGCCGGGCGGCCAGGTGTTTTTCTCCACCATCAACCGCAACCCCAAGGCTTACCTGTTCGCCATCATCGGCGCCGAGTACATCATGAAGCTGCTGCCACGCGGCACCCATGACTTCAAGAAATTCATCCGCCCTTCCGAGCTGGGTGCCTGGAGCCGCGCCGCGGGCCTGACGGTCAAGGACATCATCGGCCTGACCTACAACCCGCTGACCAAGCACTATAAATTGGCCGCTGACGTCGACGTCAACTACATGATCCAGACGCTGCGCGAGGAATAATCAATGCGTTTAAGAGCAGTTCTTTTCGACATGGACGGCACCCTGCTCGACACGGCGCCGGACTTTATTGCCATCTGCCAGAGCATGCTGGCAGACCGCGGTCGCCCGCAGGTGGCCGACAAGCTGATCCGTGATGTGATTTCCGGTGGTGCCAAGGCCATGGTGGCCGCCGCTTTCGACATGGACCCCGAAGCCCCCGAGTTCGAGCCGCTGCGCCTTGAGTTCCTGGAGCGCTACCAGATCGATTGCGCGGTGCACAGCAAGCTGTTCGACGGCATGGCAGAGCTTTTGGCCGACATCGAGAAGGCCAACCTGGTCTGGGGTGTGGTGACCAACAAGCCGGTGCGCTTTGCCGAGCCGATCATGCAGCGACTGGGGCTGGCCGAGCGCTCTGCCCTGCTGATTTGCCCGGACCACGTGAAAAACAGCAAGCCTGACCCGGAGCCGCTGATCCTGGCGTGCAAGATGCTCGACCTGGATCCGGCCAGCGTGCTGTTCGTGGGCGATGACCTGCGCGATATCGAATCCGGGCGCGATGCCGGTACCAAAACGGCGGCGGTGCGCTTTGGCTATATCCACCCGAATGACAATCCGGATCACTGGGGCGCGGACGTGGTGGTGGATCATCCGCTGGAACTGAGGAAGGTGCTGGATCACGCGCTCTGTAGCTGCTGATCCCACCCTGACAACGAGGCAACCCCCATGTTCGACTACTCTGCCCGCCCCAACCTGCTCAAAGACCGGGTCATTCTCGTGACCGGCGCCGGCCGCGGCATCGGTGCCGCCGCCGCCATGACCTACGCCGCTCACGGCGCCACCGTGCTGTTGCTGGGCAAGACCGAAGCCAACCTGACCGAGCTCTACGACCGCATCGAAGCGGCCGGATACCCGCAGCCGGCGGTCATTCCGTTCAACCTGGAAACCGCCCTGCCGCACCAGTACGACGAGCTGGCCGCGATGATCGAAACCGAGTTCGGCCGCCTCGACGGGCTGCTGCACAACGCTTCGATCATCGGCCCGCGCACACCGCTGGAGCAGCTCTCGGGCGACAACTTCATGCGGGTGATGCAGATCAACGTCAACGCCACCTTCATGCTCACCAGCACGCTGCTGCCGCTGCTCAAGTTGTCCGAAGATGCGTCAGTGATCTTCACCTCCAGCAGCGTCGGGCGCAAAGGCCGGGCCTACTGGGGTGCATACGGGGTGTCGAAGTTCGCCACCGAGGGGCTGATGCAGACCCTGGCCGACGAAGTCGATGGCGTCGCCGCCGTGCGCGCCAACAGCATCAACCCCGGTGCCACCCGCACCAGCATGCGCGCCCAGGCCTACCCTGGCGAAAACCCGCAGGACAACCCGACGCCCGAACAGATCATGCCGGTCTACCTGTACCTGATGGGCCCGGACAGCACCGGCATCAATGGCCAGGCGTTCAACGCCCAGTAAACGAGTGTGAACGCTGACGTGTTGTAGGAGCGGACCTGGCCGCGATGGGCCGCGCAGCGGCCCCCAGCGATTCTGAAACCTACCTGGCCCGCAAGCTGTATCGCTGATGTCAATGGCCTCAGGGGCCGCTGTGCGGCCCATCGCGGCCAGGTCCGCTCCTACAAGGGATTTGCTGCCTCCGTGAAGAGCGGGTTAGCCGCCTTGCACCAGCGCCATGCGACTGCGGCCGGACTGGCGCTGCTCAAGCGCCAGGCAGTGCTCCAGAAACACAAACATGTAGTCGTAACTTTTGCAGATGGCCCGCCGCAGCTCGGCCTGAAGGGCTTCGGCCGGGTTGTTGCCGGCCAGGGTGCAGATAATTTCCAGCGCTTCCCACGGGTGGGTATCGTCGTACTGGGCATGCATTTTCAGCCAGCGCATCGCCCGCTTTCGTTCCGCTGGCGCAAAGGTTTCGGCATAGGTGCCGTCGGAGCACACCAGCGCCGACCATTCCCCTGTCGCTCCTTCAATGGCGTAGTTGGTCGCGGCAATCGCGACGACCAGCGGGTGTGATGTGCTGGTCTGCCAGCACCAGTGCCCCAAGGCTTGCAGCGCTACCGGCACCTCCTGGGCCTGAAGGTCCTGCAGGCTGACGCCATTGGCCTGGCTCCAGTCCAGCCAGTAGTCGGCATGGTTGAGTTCAACACGGATATTGCGCATCAGCCAGCGCCGCGCCATGTCTTCGCCGGGGTGGCGGGCGAAGCGGGTCTTGGTGAGGTTCTGGGCCATGTACAGCGAAAACTGCTCTACCACCGTCCAGCCGCCAATCAGGTATTGGCGCAGGGTCTGGGGCGACAGCTTGCCATCGCGCATGCGCTGGTAAATCTCGTGTTCGACTACCCGGGCCTTGCTCGGCGCGCAGGCTTGTATCAGCAGCTGTGCCCACAAGGGGTAGCTGGTGGCTTCCATCAGCGGGCCCGTGCGGTTGAACGAATCAATCACGTTCGCCTCCTTGTGTGTGTGATGTGTAACTGGCTAGCCACTCAGCGAAAGGTCCCCGGCGCCTTGAACAGCAACGGCCGCATCCTTGGTTCCCGGCGCTGAAGGCTTTCAATGGTGAAGGGTTGTGGTCGCTCGATCAGGTAGCCCTGAGCGTAATCCACGCCAATTTCCAGCAAAGCCTGTTCGATCAATGGCGTTTCGACGAATTCGGCAATGGTGCGTTTGCCCATCACATGGCCGATATGGTTGATAACCTCGACCATCGCACGGTTTATCGGGTCATCGAGCATGTCTTTGACGAAGCTGCCATCGATCTTCAGGAAATCTACAGGCAAATGCTTGAGGTATGCAAATGACGACATCCCGGCGCAAAAGTCATCCAAAGAGAAGTGACAACCCAAGCTTTTCAATTCGTTGATGAATCGAATCGCACTGCCCAGGTTGGCGATTGCGCTGGTTTCAGTGATTTCAAAACAAATTAATTCCGGAGGAATATCAAACATCCGGAATTGGGCCTTGAGGTAGTCCAGGAAGTCCTCATCGCCGATGCTGACCCCGGACAGATTGATCGCACACATCGCCAGCGGCCCCTCGACGCCGTTGTCCAGGCCCTCGCGGATCACCTTGAACACATGCTGAACCACCCAGCGATCCAGGGAGGCCACCAGGCCATAGCGCTCGGCGGCCGGGATAAAACTGTCGGGCAGGATCAGGCGGCCATTTTCGTCCTGCAGGCGCAGCAGGATCTCGACATGGCCGGCACTGTGCAACGGCACCCCGAGCGAAGCGATCTCCTGCGCATACAGGCAGAAGCGGTTTTCGTCGAGCGCCACGTGCAGGCGCTGAATCCAGGCCATCTCACCGAAAAGCATGGACAGCTCGGTGTCGTCGGCATGGTAGACCTGCACCCGGTTGCGGCCCTTCTCCTTGGCCATGTAGCAGGCCATATCGGCAGCGCGCAGCGAGGCTTCAAGGGTGGTCGGCACGTGGGTGATGTGCACCAGGCCAATGCTGACCGAGGTCACGAACGGCCGCCCCTTCCAGACAAAGTGCAGGTTTTGCACGGTCTGGCGCAGCTGCTCGGCAATTTTCTCGGCCATGTCTTGCGGGCAGTTCTCCAGCAGCACGCCGAACTCGTCGCCGCCGAGGCGCGCCAGGGTATCGCCGTCGCGCAGGCCGGCCTGCAGGAGGGTGCAGATATGCCGCAGCAGCTCATCGCCGGCGGCGTGCCCGCAGGTGTCGTTGACCAGCTTGAACTGGTCAAGGTCCAGGAACATCAACGAGTGCCGGCCGGCTTGCCGGGCCACGCCGGCCAGGGCCTGCTCCAGGCGGTATTCGAACTCGCGGCGGTTGGCCAGGCCCGTCAGGGCATCGTGGGTCGCCTGCCAGGACAGGTTGGCGATGTACTGGCGCTCCTGGGTCATGTCATGCAACACCAGCACGGCACCACTCAAGGTGCCGGCGTTCTCGATGGCGGCACCCACCAGGGTCACCGACACCGTGCTGCCATCCAGGCGCTGGATCAGCTTGGCCTGCTCGCTGCCGCTTTTCAGGCGGCCCGCCAGAATGTATTCGATCAAGGTAAAGCGGTCGTGCTCGGCCGATTCATCCACCACATTGAACAACGCAGACAGCGGCAGGCCCTGGGCCTGCTCGGCGTTCCAGTGGGTCAACTGCTCGGCGGCCGGGTTCATGTAGGCAATCGAGCCATCCACATCGGTGGTGATCACCCCGTCGCCAATCGACTGCAAGGTGATCTGCGCCCGCTCCTTCTCGGCCTCCAGGGCGGTGGCGAAGGCTTGGCGCTGGGTCAGCAGCTTGTGCGTGCGCCACACCGCCAGCGCAATCAGAAACAGCGCTGTGGTCAGGTTAACCACGATCAGCACCCGCAACAGTGCCCGCGAGCCCGCGCCCAGCGCGTCGCTGAAGGCCTTGGCCGCGGGGGTGACGTCATCGTCGATGTCGTTGATTTGCTGCTTCCAGCGAGCGACATCCGCCGAGCTGACTTGACCGTTGCTCACGCTGGCGTGCATCTGCCGGGCGACATCGTCGAGTTGCTGCAAATAGGCATCGCCGACCATCCACAGCTCGATGGCCTTTTCCAGGTAGCTGAAATGGCGGAAATTGAGATACAGCCAGATCAGGCTGTCGACGTCTTCGGTGTGGTTGCCGCCTTGCAGAATCCCCTGGCGCGCGGCTTCGATGTCCGGCACCGGTCGGTCCAGTGCCACGCGCATGGCATGGTCGCCCTCGGGCACGGCAATCGCCCGCCGGTAGCGCTCGAACACCGCCTGGCTACGGGTATCGGCATACAGGTTGAGGTAATAGATCGCGTCTTTCTGGCTTTTCGACCACAGGCTTTCCCCACCCACATACGCCCTGACCGCAGACAAGGCATACAGGCTCAGGCAACCCAACAGGGCCTGAAACAGCACGACAGCGATAAAGGGCCAGATGATGCCCAGTAACCTTGGCGTTTTCAGCGTCCGTTTTGACTTCATGAGGTCCCTTGATCCATGGCAACAAAGGCCAATCGTCACCTACCCTTGCTCAGCCTAGGCGAAAAGCCGCCCGCGCACGGAAGAACTGATACGCAAAAAACACTTAAATTTGTTGCAAGTGCCCATACAACTTGGCGTACAAGCCGCCTTCGGCAATCAACTGTTGATGCCCCCCGTCTTCGGCCACGCGCCCTCCATCGAACACCAGCACTCGGTCGGCCTGTTTCACCGCTGACAATCGGTGAGCAATGATCAGCGTAGTCCGCGCGCTGAGAAAACGCGTCAGGGCATGGTGCAGGTTGTATTCGGTGGCGGCATCCAGAGCCGAGGTGGCCTCATCGAGAATGACCACCTTGGGCTCGGCCAACACCATCCGGGCAATGGCCAGGCGCTGGCGCTGGCCGCCGGACAGGCGCACGCCGGAGCGGCCGACAATGCTGTCCAGGCCCTGGGGCAGCGCGGCAATGGTGGCGTCCAGCTGGGCGATTTCCAGCGCGCGCCAGCAGGCATCATCGGAGCGCTCGCGGCCCATGGTCAGGTTGGCGCGCACGCTGTCGTTGAACAGCGATGGATGCTGAAGCACCACCGCCACATTATCGCGCACCGTCTCCAGGCCGATTTCCTGCAAGGTCGAGTCGCCAAACCGGATGCTGCCGGCCTGGGCGCTGTACAGCCCCAACAGCAACTGCACCAGGGTGCTTTTGCCGCCACCGCTGGCGCCGACAATCGCGACCTTTTCGCCCGGTGCAATCGACAGGTTCAACTGGTCGAGCACCGGTTCCTCGCCATAGGCGAAGCGCAGGCCGCGGACCTCGATGCCGACCGTCTCGCGGCCCTTGAACGGGTTGACGTTGCCGACGTACTGCGGCTCGTCGGCCCGCGCCAGCAGCTCGTTGATGCGGGTCAGCGCACCGCCGGCGGCGTAATAGGCGTATTGCAGGTTCAGCAGCTGTTCAACCGGCCCGATCATGAACCACAGGTAGCTGAACACCGCCAGCATCTGGCCGATGGACAGATCAGAAAACAGCACCGTCAGCATCGCCGCGGCGCGGAAGATGTCGATACCGAACTGGAACAACAGGCCACTGGCCCGCCCGGACGCGTCGCTTTTCCATTGCGAGGCCACGGCGTAGTCCCGCACTTCCTGGGCCCGCAGGCCAAGGCGCCCCAGGAAAAAGCCCTGGCGGTTGCCAGCGCGGACTTCCTGAATGGCTTCCAGGGTTTCGCTCAAGGCCTGGGTAAAGCGCGAGGTGCTGTCGTTTTCGAGTTTTTTCAGGTGCTTGACCCGCTTGCCCAGCTGCACCGTGGCAAAGATCACCAGCGGGTTGAACAGCAATATCAGCAGCGCCAGCTTCCAGTGCATCCACATCAGGATGCCGGCGGTGCCAGTCAGGGTCAGCATGGCGACCAGGAAACGGCTGAGGGTTTCGCCGACGAATTTGTCCAGCGTGTCCAGGTCGGTGACCAGGTGAGTGGTGACCGTGCCGCTGCCCAGGCTTTCGTATTCACTCAGGGAAATACGCTTGAGGCGTTCGATCAGGCGCAGGCGCAAGCGATAGACGATGTCCTTGGCCAGGCCTGCGAACAAGCGCGCCTGCATCACGTTGAAGGCCAGCGCACCCAGACGCAGGGTCAAGGTCATCAGCAGCATCAGGCCGATATAGCCGGCGGCCGCCTGCCAGCGGTCCGGCAGCAGGTGGTTCATCCACTGGAGCGCGGCGTCGCCATGGCCGAGCAACACTTCGTCGACCAGCAGTGGCAACAGCAAGGGAATCGGCACACTGCAGAAGGCCGCCAGCACGGCCACGCCGTTGGCGATCCACAGGGCTTTTTTATGGTGCAGGGCCAGGCGTCTGATTTGCGCCCAACTCAATCGGTCCGTGTGTGACGACTCTTTGACCGGCGGCAGCTCCGGTGAGCCGGACACATCAAGCATAGGCCGCGCGCTCCAGCCAACGCGCGAGCAGCGGCGATAGCTGGTCGAGGGGCTGGTAGCCGTTGGTCAAAAGCGCCAGCTGGCCATTGCGCTCGGCCAGCAAGGTCGGGAACCCGGCAATCCCCAAGTCCTGGACCCAACTGAAATCGGAGGCGGTGGCGAGCTGCTGTTCAGCGCTGTCGAAGGCCGCCGCGAACTCCGCGCGCGGCAGGCCGGCCTGCTCGGCCAGCTCGACCAGTACCGCCGCGCGGCCAACGTCACGGCCTTCGACATAAAAGGCCCGCTGGATCAGTTGCACCAGCGGCCAGGCGCAGGCCGGATCGAGGCTGCGCGCCACCACCACGGCCCGACAGGCAGGCTCGGTGTTGTAGACAAAGCCCTCCGGCAAGGCGCCTTCAAACGTGAAGGGCTGCCCGGTGGCTTCGGTCACGGCCTGCCAGTGTTCAAGAATGTAGCGCCGGGTCGACGCGTCGAGGGCGCTGCTGCCGGTGCGCAGCCCGCCCATCACCAGATGCACCGCAACACCCGCTTCGCGCGCCTGCTCGATCAAGGCCTGCGCCACCGGCGCAAACCCCCAGCACCACGAACACATCGGATCCATCACATACAGCAGGCGTGCGGCCATCGATCAGACCTCTGCGGCTTTCCGGTAATTGTGGCCGATCGGGTGTGGCAGGTTGCGGGCCTTGGCCAACTCGATCTGCTTTTGCCGGTCGATAGCGCTGCGGCGGGTCTTTTCGCTCAGGCTGCCCCAGCAATGCGGGCAGCTGATACCGGGCGAATAATGCTCGGACTCGCGGTCTTGCACACTGATCGGCGTGCGGCAGGCGTGGCACTGGTCGTAGTCGCCTTCGGTCAGGTCGTGACGGACCGTGACGCGGTTGTCGAACACGAAGCAGTCGCCCTGCCAGCGGCTCTCCTGCTGCGGCACCTCTTCAAGGTATTTGAGGATGCCTCCCTTGAGATGATAGACCTCCTCGAAGCCTTCACCGAGCATATAGCTGGAAGCTTTTTCGCAGCGGATGCCGCCGGTGCAGAACATCGCGACTTTCTTGTGTCTGGCCGGGTCGAAGTTGGCCTTGATGTAGTCGGGGAACTCGCGAAAGCTGGTGGTCTTCGGGTCGATGGCGCCTTCGAAGGTACCGATCGAAACCTCGTAGTCGTTGCGGGTATCGATCAGCAGCACTTCAGGGTCGCTGATTAGGGCGTTCCAGTCTTGCGGGTCGACGTAGGTGCCGACGTTGTGGTTCGGGTCGACGCCCGGCACGCCCAGGGTCACGATCTCTTTCTTGAGCTTGACCTTGGTGCGGTAGAACGGCTGCTCGTCGCAGTAGGATTCCTTGTGGTCGATATCGACCATGCGCGCGTCGCTGCGCAGCCAGGCGAGCAGGCCATCGATGCCTTCGCGGCTGCCGGAAACGGTGCCGTTGATGCCTTCCTCGGCGATCAGCAAGGTGCCTTTGATGCCGTTCTCAACCATGGCGGCCAGCAGCGGCTCGCGCATTTCGACGTAATCATCAAGGGTGACGAACTTGTACAAGGCCGCCACGACAATCGGTTGTGTCATGGGAAATCTCCAGGTGGCTGCCCTCGTAAAGGGCGAACCGGATGCAAAAAAAACGCGCCGACAGGCGGCGCGTTGCGGATTCTAACAAAATCCTGAAGAGGAATCAGTGCTTGCTGCCACCGGCGCAGGTCGGCGATGCCGGGGCCACGCCGATTTTCGCCCACTCCTCGGGGGTGTAGGTGTGCAGCGCCAGCGCATGAAATTGCCCCATCAGCTCGCCAAGGGTGGCGTAGACCTTCTGATGGCGCTTGACGCTGTTGAGGCCGGCGAACTGCTCGCTGACCAGAATCGCCTTGTAGTGGGTTTCCAGGCCACGGCTGTGCATGTGGCTTTCGTCGAGCACTTGCAGGTGCTCGGGGGCCAGGGCTGCCAGGGTCTGCTCGATTTTCTGTTGCATGGACATGGTGGCTGCGCCTTATGGTTTTTTCGCAGCGCCAGCAGCTGCCTTGGCAGCGGCCGGGTCAAGCTCGTTGGTCATGTCGGCCAGCAGTTTGTTGACCACCGGCACCGCGCTTTCGAGTTTTTGCTGGGTCAGCTGAGCGGACTGCTGGGTGACGACCGGCATTTTTTCCAGGACTTTGCGGCCCAGTGGCGATTTGTAGAACGCGACCAGGTCCTTGAGCTCGGTTTCGGTGAAGTTGGTGGTGTACAGCTTGATCATGTCCGGCTTGAGCTTGTTCCAGCCAATGGCCGAATCCAGCGCGGCGTTGGCCTTGGCCTGGTAGCTGTCAAGCACGGTCTTTTTCGAAGCCGGGGCCTTGGTTTGCTCGAAGCGCTGGGCAAACATCTGCTGCACTTGCATGTAGACCGGGGTTCCGAGTTTATCGGCGTGCGCCATCATCAGGAAGGCTTCGGCACTGGCGTTGTGGCTGGCGGTGTCAGCAAACACCTGGCCGCTGGCGCAAACCAGGGCGGCCGCGGTAAAGAGGGCGCGAAGACGAGTCATCGAGTTTCCTTATAGAACAGGCGAGGCGTGAACCCCAGGGATTGTCATTCTGCGCCCAGTCGGGCGCACGGCTCAAGCCCGTACAGGGGCGGCGTGAAGCGGCAATCGAGGTTCGAGGGATCCTGTGTGCCGAATCACGACCTAAACTGCGGATTCAGACCACAAAGGAGTGAGAGCAGCATGAGCCGTATCGAAACTGACAGCCTCGGGCAGGTCGAAGTTCCTGACAAGGCTTATTGGGGGGCCCAGACGCAGCGCTCACTGATCAACTTTGCGATCGGTAATGAACGGATGCCGCTGGCGGTCTTGCATGCCTTGGCGCTGATCAAAAAAGCCGCTTCACGCGTCAACGACCGCAATGGAGACCTGCCGGCCGACGTCGCGCGATTGATCGAACAGGCCGCCGATGAAGTGCTGACCGGCCAGCATGATGACCAGTTTCCGTTGGTCGTCTGGCAGACCGGCAGTGGCACCCAGAGCAACATGAACGTCAACGAGGTGATTGCCGGGCGCGCCAACGAGCTGGCGGGCAAGGGCCGTGGCGGCAAGGTCCCGGTGCACCCCAACGATCACGTCAACCGCTGCCAGAGCTCCAACGACTGCTTCCCGACCGCCATGCACATCGCCGCGGCCAAGGCCGTTCATCAGGATCTGCTGCCGGCCATCGCCGAATTGTCGGAAGGCCTGGCGGAGCTGGCGGCGCGCAATATGGCGCTGGTCAAGACCGGTCGCACCCATATGATGGACGCCACGCCGATCACCTTCGGCCAGGAAGTCTCGGCCTTCGTGGCGCAGCTGGACTACGCCCAGCGGGCGATCAAGGCGGCGTTGCCGGCGGTCTGCGAGCTGGCCCAGGGCGGCACGGCGGTGGGCACCGGGCTGAATGCACCGAAGGGCTTTGGCGAGGCGATTGCCGGGGAATTGGCGGCGTTGTCCGGCTTGCCCTTTGTGACCGCGCCGAACAAGTTTGCCGCCCTCGCCGGCCATGAACCGCTGACCACCCTGGCCGGTGCGCTGAGAACCCTGGCCGTGGCCCTGATGAAAATTGCCAACGACCTGCGTTTGCTCAGTTCTGGCCCGCGCGGTGGGCTCGCCGAAGTGCGCTTGCCGGCCAACGAGCCGGGCAGCTCGATCATGCCCGGCAAGGTCAACCCGACCCAGTGCGAAGCGCTGTCGATGCTCGCCTGCCAGGTGATGGGCAACGACGTGGCGATCGGCATAGCCGCCAGCCAAGGGCACCTGCAGCTGAACGTGTTCAAGCCGGTGATCATCCACAACCTGCTGCAGTCGATCGGGCTACTGGCGGACGGTTGCAGCAACTTCCAGCAGCACTGCATTGCCGAGCTTGAGCCCGACCCTGTGCAAATGGCCGCGCATCTGGAGCGTGGGTTGATGTTGGTGACGGCGCTCAATCCGCATATCGGCTATGACAAGGCTGCCGAAATTGCCAAGAAAGCCTATGCGGAAAACAGCACCCTGCGCGAGGCGGCGCTGGCGCTGGGGTATCTGACGGATGAGCAGTTCGATGAGTGGGTGCAGCCGCAGAATATGCTCTGAGTTGAGATTTTGGGGCCGTTTCACGGCCCATCGCGGCCAGGTCCGCTCCTACATCAGTTTGTAGGAGCGGACCTGGCCGCGATGCGGGCCGCAGGACCGCCTTTCAATCACACCGCCGCCGTTGCGCCTTGCCGCGCCCGCCAACTGGCCAACAACGACGGCGCCAGCGCCGTCAACGCCGAGCCCGCTACCACCAGCACCGCCCCCAGATACCCCCAGCCATTGATCTCTTCGGCCTGCACGTAGTCAGGCCAGAGCCAGGCCGAAACAGCGACGGCGATAAAGGTAATCAACGGCGTAATCGCCAGCGTCGCACTGACCCGCGAGGCCTCCCAATGGGCCAGCGCTTCTGCGAACGCGCCATAGGCCACCAGCGTGTTCAGGCAGCACGCCAGCAGCAGCCAGCCCTGCAACGGGCTCAGCTGCAGTGCTTCCAACGGATGCGCCCAGGGTGTCAGCAGCAAGGCACACAGCAGGTAGATCACCATCATCACCTGCACTGAATTCCACACCGTCAGCAGTTGCTTCTGGCCCAGCGCATAAAAAGTCCAGACCCCGGCGGCCAGGAGGGTCATCAATACCCCGGCGGTGTACTGGCTCAAGGAGCCCAGCAACTCGTCCAGGCGCTGGTTGAAAAACAACCCGAAGCCCACCAGCAACACGGCAAGCCCCAGGCCCTGCCCCAGGCTGAAGCGCTCCTTGAACACAAACAGGCTACCGAGCAGCAACAGGATCGGCCCCATCTGGATCACCAGCTGGGCAGTGCCCGGGCTGAGCAGGCGCAGGCCAAACAGATAAAGCACGTAGTTGCCCACCAGCCCGGCCACCGACACCGCCACCAGCGCAATGCCCTTGCGGCCCAGCGCGCGGAAATCCGGCAGGCGCCTCATCACGGTCAGGTAGATCACCAGCACCCCACCGGCGCCCACCAGGCGAAACCAGGTGACGGTCACCGGGTCCATGGCTTGCAGCACCTGCTTGAGCTGGATCGGCAGGACGCCCCATAGCACGGCGGTTAACAGGGCCAATGAAAAACCGAAAGCCCAGCGTCCTGATGAAATATGCATACCAGCCTCGATAACCCTGTGGCAGGGGGAAGCTGCAGTGTACTGCCCAGGCGGGTGCACTCACAGGCACAGTTATGGTGCAGATCCAGGGGAAATTGTGTGGCTGTCGCTGATCGGGCAAACCCATGGGGCTGAAAAGAGCTATTACGCTCGAGAACACCGCCCCTCCGTGGAGATCGCCATGTACGGCAAACGCGCTCAGGATCCGAGACCCACTACGCATTTTCGCAGCGACCGCATCAGCTTGATCAACGGCCTGTTCTACTTCAGCACGCGGGAAACACCCTTGAGGGGCCGTTCATGAACCGGCAGTTGACGGAGATCGGGGCACAAAAATACATCAGAAGAATGCAGGCGCTGGCCTGAGTTAGATGATCGAATGTAGGAGCGGACCTGGCCGCGATGGGCCGCGAAGCGGCCCCAGACGCCATTGACATCTGCTACGCAGCCAGCGGAAGAGATAGTTTTCACCATCGCAGGGGGCCGCTTCGCAGCCCATCGCG
>NZ_JAAAMT010000035.1 GCF_009905435.1 Pseudomonas sp. R5(2019) | reverse complement strand
GAGGCCGGTGATATCAACGACAAGCCTTGGGAGTGCGGGTGGTTTCAGAGTCGCCGGGGCCGCTTCGCAGCCCATCGCGGCCAGGTCCGCTCCTACATGGACGTCTGTGTTCCGATCCTTAACTGACCGGCATTGAGGCTTGCCTGCGATGGGCTGCGAAGCAGACCCTAGGGCCGCTGCGCGCCCCATCGCAGGCAAGCCTGGCTCCTACATTAGACGATTATTTTCGCGCCCAAAAAAATCGCGGCGGTCCGGATATCCGGACCGCCGCGATGGGGTTTGACGCTATGACAACGGATTAGCCGTTGAACACGTCATCCACGCTTTTGAGCGGGTAGTTTTTCGGGTATGGCAGGGTCGCCACACCGGTCTCGATTGCCGCTTTTGCAACAGCGTCGGAGATCACGGTGATCAGGCGGGCGTCCATTGGTTTCGGAATGATGTACTCACGGCCGAATTCCAGGGAGATGCCACCGTAGGCGTCGCAGACTTCCTTCGGTACCGGCAGCTTGGCCAGTTCGCGCAGGGCGTTGGCGGCAGCGATTTTCATTTCTTCGTTGATGCGCTTGGCGCGAACGTCCAGGGCACCACGGAAGATGAACGGGAAACCCAGTACGTTGTTGACCTGGTTCGGGTAGTCCGAACGACCGGTGGCCATGATCACGTCGTCACGGGTGGCGTGCGCCAGCTCTGGCGCGATTTCAGGGTCCGGGTTGGAGCAGGCGAAGACGATCGGGTTGGCCGCCATCGATTTCAGGCCTTCTGCGCTCAGCAGGTTCGGGCCGGACAGACCAACGAACACGTCAGCGCCTTCCAGGGCATCAGCCAGGGTGCGCTTGTCGGTGGCGTGAGCGAAGACCGCCTTGTACTGGTTCAGGTCGTCACGGCCAGCGTGGATCACGCCAGTACGGTCAACCATGAAGATGTTTTCGATCGTGGCACCCATGCTCACCAGCAACTTCATGCAGGAGATGGCGGCAGCGCCGGCGCCCAGGCAGACGATCTTGGCGTCTGCGAGGGTTTTGCCTGCGATTTCCAGGGCGTTGATCATGCCGGCCGCGGTCACGATCGCGGTGCCGTGCTGGTCATCGTGGAACACTGGAATGTCGCACTGCTCGATCAGAGCGCGTTCGATCTCAAAGCATTCAGGTGCCTTGATGTCTTCCAGGTTGATGCCACCGAAGGTGATGGAGATACGCTTGACGGTGTCGATGAAGGCTTGCGGGCTCTCGGAATCGACTTCGATGTCGAACACGTCGATACCGGCGAAACGCTTGAACAGAACGCCCTTGCCTTCCATCACTGGCTTGGAGGCCAGTGGGCCCAGGTCACCCAGGCCGAGGATCGCGGTGCCATCCGAGATGACCGCCACCAGGTTGCCCTTACCGGTGTACTTGTAGGCCAATTCGGGATCACGGGCGATTTCGCGTACTGGCTCGGCAACACCCGGGCTGTAGGCCAGGGACAGGTCGCGGGCAGTGGCGGTAGGTTTGGTGAGTTCTACACTCAGCTTCCCAGGACGTGGCTGGGCATGGTACTCGAGCGCGGCGGTTTTCAAGTCTGACATGTGGGCAATTTCCGCTATTTACTGTTCTGACGGACCGCCGAGGATACGCAAGAAGCCTGAGGCCGACAAGACTGGCCGGTCACTAGTGTCAAGGGCTTTAACCTACGACTTTCTGCCAAGACCCGCAGCCGCCAAGGCCTCATCTGCTCACAATCGACTTTAAAATTGTCCACAATTTTTACTTATCGCTGTACCAGCATCGCGGGATCCGTGAGCGGCAACATCCAGCGCACCTGGCCGTTCTTCGAGCCACCGCGTTTGGAGCGATCAACTATCCAGCCACGGGCCTCGACACGTTGGCCCTTGAGTCGATCCAGGGGTAGATCAGCGAATTTGCCGCTTAACTGAGGTGCAACCCGCAGCACCAACGAACCATCCAGTTCAATCCAGATACCGCCACGATTACGCTGGATATCGCTTACCCGGCCGCTGATCAGCGCAAAACCCGATTGCTTTACCTGCCCTGCCTCCATGACCTGCGGGTTGCGCCACAAACCGACGCCCGCCTGGCGCGCCGACTGTTCGGCCTGTTGCTGACAGTTGACCAAGTCAACATTGGGCGCCACGGCCACCAGGTAGCCCAGACCATCCGCCAGCAGGCGCGACTCGAAATTGTCGCCATTGCTGCCAAACGCATGGGCCAGCGTACGACCGTAGTGATCCTTGGCTTCGGCACCCGGCATCAGGCCGATTCGGCCGTTGCTGGCATCGACCAACGCTTGCAAGCGCTGACGAGCGGCTTCGGCAAAAGGTTCGGTGGTGCGACCCTTGCGGCCGATTTCTGGCGCATTGACGCCGATCAGTCGCACAGAGCGGCCATCCTGCAGGCGCAGGGTGTCGCCATCGACCACTTGTCGGACCTGGACTTGCTGCAGATTGTCGGGCATTGGGCAGTAAGCCTGGGCAGGCGCGAGCCAAACGGCGCCCACAAAAAAGGCGCCCGCGAGGGACGCCTTTTTCAGCACTGCCAAACCCTGTCGGGTCAGGTTCATGCTCAAGCCTTCTTGGCACCGAAAGCACCGAAACGATCGGCGAAGCGCTGAACGCGGCCGCCAGTGTCCAGGGTCTTCTGCTTGCCGGTGTAGAACGGGTGGCATTCGTTGCACACGTCGATTGGCAGAGCTTTACCGTGGGTCGATTTGGTTTCGAACTTGTTACCGCAGCTGCAGGTAACTTCGATGGCAACGTAATGGGGATGAATATCGGCTTTCATGGTCATTTCCTCGACTGCGTGCCGCCACCCAACACCATTGTTGAATACCGCACGTAATTAGGCGGGGGATAATACCAGAGCACGGCGCTGACGCAAGTTGTCGCTTGCACCGGTTGTCGTCTGCTAGGCTGCGCTGCGTCCTACCGTCTGCAGAGAATCTACGCGTGTCCGATGTCATCTTGCGCCTCGCCCTGCCCTCGCCGCTGAGACGCCTGTTCGACTACCGGGCGCCGCGCGGCATCACCAAAGCCATGTTGAGCCCGGGCATGCGCCTGCGGGTGCCCTTTGGCCGCCGCGAAATGATCGGCGTGCTGGTCGAGGTCGCCGACCGCAGCGAAGTGCCGGCCGACAAACTCAAGCCTGCGCTTGAACTGCTCGACCCGGTGTCGCCGCTGCCACCGGCGTTGTTCAAGCTTTGCCTGTGGACCGCACAATATTATCAGCACAGCCTGGGCGACACCTTGAGCTGGGCCTTGCCGGTACTGCTGCGTCAGGGCGAAGCCGCCGAGGCACGCCAGGAGCGCTTCTGGCAAATCGCCGCCGATGCGCGCCTGGACGACCCGCGCATCGCCCGCGCCCCACGCCAGCGCGAAGCCCTCGCCACACTTGGCCAGCACCCCCACGGGGTTGCGCATCCAGTGCTCGGCAAGCTGGGCCTGAGCAAGGACAGCCTCGACCTGCTGCTGGCCAAGGGTTTAGTGACCGTCGAGGTGCGCCGACAGGCCTCGACCGAACGCCATGAGCGTTGGCTGGCGCAGCCTGAGCTGCCGCTCAATGATGAACAGAAAGCCGCGTTCAATGCCGTGCGGGCCGGTTTCGGCAAGTTTCATGCGTTTCTGCTGGCCGGGGTGACCGGCAGCGGCAAGACCGAGGTGTACCTGCAGCTGATCCGCGAAACCCTGGAAGCCGGCAAGCAAGCGCTGATCCTGATTCCCGAGATCAACCTGGGCCCCCAGACCCTGGCCCGCTTCGAGCAGCGCTTCAACGCCCGCATCGCCCTGCTGCATTCGGCGGTCAATGACCGCGAGCGGCTGGACGCCTGGCTGGCGGCGCGTGACGGTGAAGCCGACATTATTATCGGCACCCGCTCGGCCTTGTTCACGCCGATGAAAAACCCTGGCCTGATCATCATCGACGAAGAACACGACGGCTCCTATAAACAGCAGGAAGGCCTGCGCTACCACGCCCGCGACCTGGCGCTGGTGCGTGCCCACCAGGAAAACATTCCGATTCTGCTGGGCTCGGCCACCCCGTCGCTGGAAAGCCTGCACAACGCCCACACCGGCCGCTACGGTCTGCTGTACCTCAAGCATCGAGCCGGTGGCGCCCAACCGCCGCGCTTTCTGCGCCTGGACGTGAAAAGCCGGCCACTGGACAGCGGCATCAGCGGACCGATGCAACAAGCCATCGGCCAGACCCTGGCGGCCGGCCAGCAGGTGCTGGTGTTCCTCAACCGCCGCGGCTTTGCCCCGACCCTGCTCTGCCACGATTGCGGCTGGCTCTCCGAATGCCCGCGCTGCGACGCGCGCATGACCGTGCACCAGCGCTCCAATGAGTTGCGCTGCCACCACTGTGGCTACGACGAACGGGTGCCGCGCCAGTGCCCGCAGTGCAACAAGGTCGACCTGCGCCCGGTAGGCGCCGGCACTGAGCGGGCAGAAGAACGCCTGAGCATCCTGTTCCCGGATTACCCGGTGTTGCGGGTCGACCGCGACAGCACCTCGCGCAAGGACGCAATGAACCAGCTGTTCGCCACGATCCAGCGCGGTCAGCCGTGCATCCTGGTCGGTACCCAGATGCTCGCCAAAGGTCATCATTTTCCCCGGGTGACGCTGGTGTCGATCCTGGATGCCGACGGCGGGCTGTTTTCCGGCGACTTCCGCGCCAGCGAGCGCATGGCGCAGCTGATTGTCCAGGTCGCCGGGCGCGCCGGGCGGGCCGAAGAGCCGGGCAAGGTCATTATCCAGACCCACCTGGCCGATCACCCGCTGCTGGTGCAGCTCACCGAACAGGGCTACTTCGCCTTTGCTGAGCAGGCCTTGAGCGAGCGCCGCGCCGCTGGCCTGCCGCCCTTTGCACACCTGGCCCTGCTGCGCGCCGAAGCGCACAAGCCCGGCCAGGCCGAGGCGTTTCTCGATGAAGCCTGCAGCGAGGCCGAACGCATCGTCGCCGAGCAGGCACTGGGCGGTATCGAATTGCTTGGGCCAGTCCCGGCACCGATGGAACGTCGCGCCGGACGCTACCGCGCTCAGTTACTCTTGCAGGCGAACGCCCGGGCACCGCTGCACCGGTTGATCAGTGCGTGGTTGCTGGTGCTGGAGCAAATGCCGGCTGGCCGGGCGGTGCGCTGGTCGCTGGATGTGGACCCGGTTGACCTCTATTGAGCTAAAAGCTTCGCGGGCAAGCCTTGCTCCACACTTCTGTGGGGAGCAAGGCTTGCCCGCGAAGAGGCCCGAAGCTGCTACAAGAAGCCCAAAGGTTGGCAAGTTCGTACCAGAAACGGATAATGTTCAGTTTTTCCACCTGCGCACCTAAGCGCCACCGCGCTTGCGGTCGAAAGAGAATCCCATGAAAGACACCATTCGCCAGCTGATCCAGAACGCCCTGAACCAACTCGTCAATGAGGGCGTACTGCCTGAAGGGCTGACGCCGGCGATCCAGGTGGAAAACGCCCGGGACAAGACCCACGGCGACTTCGCCAGCAATATCGCGATGATGCTGGCCAAGCCTGCCGGTATGAAACCGCGCGACCTGGCCGACAAAATCATCGCCGCGCTGCCCGCCGATCCGCAGATCAGCAAGGTGGAAATCGCAGGCCCCGGCTTTCTGAACTTCTTCCAGAACACCGACGCCCTGGCCGCGCGCCTGGACGCCGCCCTGGCCGACCCGAAGCTGGGCGTGGCCAAGGCCGGTGCGCAGCAACGCGTGGTAGTCGACCTGTCGGCACCTAACCTGGCCAAGGAAATGCACGTTGGCCATCTGCGCTCGACCATCATCGGTGACGGCGTTGCCCGCGTACTCGAGTTCCTGGGTGACGACGTGATCCGTCAGAACCACGTCGGCGACTGGGGTACCCAGTTCGGTATGCTGCTGGCATACCTGCAGGAAAAACCCGCCACCAGCGATGAGCTGTCGGACCTGGAAAACTTCTACCGCGCCGCCAAGCAACGCTTCGACGAGTCCGAAGAGTTCGCCGACCGCGCCCGTGGCCTGGTGGTCAAGCTGCAAGCCGGCGACGCCGAGTGCCTGGCGCTGTGGCAGCGCTTCAACGAGATTTCCCTGTCGCACTGCCAGAAGACCTACGACCGCCTCAACGTCAAGTTGACCCCGGCCGACGTCAAGGGCGAAAGCGCCTACAACGATGACCTGGCCAATGTCGTCACTGACCTCAAGGCCAAGGGCCTGCTGGTCGAGAGCAATGGCGCCCAGTGCGTGTTCCTGGAAGAATTCAAGACCGCCGAAGGCACACCGCTGCCGGTGATCGTGCAAAAGGCCGGTGGCGGCTATCTATATGCCACCACTGATCTGGCAGCGGTGCGCTACCGCAGCAACGTGCTCAAGGCCAACCGTGCCTTGTACTTCGTCGACCAGCGCCAGGCCCTGCACTTCCAGCAAGTATTCGAAGTGGCGCGCCGCGCCGGCTTCGTGAGCAACGACATGCAAATGGAACACATGGGCTTTGGCACCATGAACGGCGCCGATGGCCGCCCGTTCAAGACCCGCGACGGCGGCACGGTCAAACTGATCGACCTGCTCGACGAAGCCCAAGAGCGCGCCTACGCCCTGGTCAAGGAAAAGAACCCGGAACTGCCAGAGGCTGACCTGCGCAACATCGCCAAGGTGGTCGGCATCGGCGCGGTCAAATACGCCGACCTGTCCAAGCACCGCACCAGCGACTACAGCTTCAACTTCGACCTGATGCTGAACTTCGAAGGCAACACCGCCCCTTACCTGCTCTACGCCTACACCCGCGTGGCCGGTGTGTTCCGCAAGCTGGGCAAGGACTTCAGCGAAGTCGAGGGTCAGATTCAGCTGGCCGCGCCGCAGGAACAAGAGTTGGCGGCACGCCTGGCGCAGTTCGGCGAAGTGCTGAACAACGTCGCGGAAAAAGGCACCCCGCACATTCTCTGCACCTACCTGTACGATGTGGCCGGCCTGTTCTCCAGCTTCTACGAGAACTGCCCGATCCTCGCGGCCGACACCCCGGAACAACAGCAGAGCCGCCTGCGCCTGGCGGCCCTGACCGGTCGCACTCTCAAGCAAGGCCTGGAGCTGCTGGGTCTGGAAACCCTGGAGCGTATGTAAGTTGGCTGCCAAGAAAAAACCTGCACCCAAGCGTGGCGCCAGCCGTTATCAAGCCCCTGCAAAGAAGCCGGTCCCGGGCTGGATGTGGATGGCGATCGGCCTCACCGTCGGCGCCTTTATCGTGTTTCTGATGAAGCTCGAACCGGGTCGCGATGAGGTCAAGCGCGTCAAGGCCGAGGACGCCAAGGCGGCGAAAATCGCCGAGGCCAACAAGACGCCGCCCAGCCCACAGCAACCGGTGAAGCCCAAGTACGACTTCTACACCTTGCTGCCGGAATCGGAAGTGATCGTGCCGCCCGAAGCCGTGCCGGAGAAAACCCCGCCGGTACCGGCCCAGGCGCCGGTGACGCCGGCAGAAGCGGCGAAGATCGACACCGCCCGTGCGGTCGCCGCCCTGAGCGGTCAGACCCCGCCCCCGGCGCCACCGGTGATCAAGCCGGCAGCGACCACGCAGTTCTTCCTGCAGGCGGGCTCGTTCCGCAAGCAGACCGAAGCGGACAAGGTGCGGGCGCAGATCATTCTGCTGGGGCAGTCGGTGCAGGTTGAATCCGGCACGGTCAAGGACGAGATCTGGTACCGCGTGCTGGTCGGCCCGTTCAGCAACCGCGAGCAGCTGACCACCGCCCAGAAGCAACTGGCAGGCAGCGGCTTCAGCAACCTGTTGCTGCAACAGCGCCAAACCCGCCAGTAAGCACCACATGGAACCCATGTAGGAGCGGACCTGGCCGCGATGGCATCACCGCGGTGTATCTGATACACCGCGTTGCCTGCATCGCGAGCAAGCTTTGCTCCCACACCGATCTACATAATTGCCGAAACTGCGGTGCTTTTGGTTTTGTGGGAGCAAGGCTTGCCTGCGATGGCATCACCGCGGTGTATCTGATACACCGCGGCGCCGGCATCGCGAGCAAGCTTTGCCACAGAGTCCACTCAAGTCTGGAGTGATGACGGAGGGCCGGACGCCGTGGCGAAGATCTCAGCCAGCCAGTCCACGTATACCCTCACCCTGGGCGACATCTGCCGGTTCTGCGGGTACAGCACCGACACCGGCATCGGTGGGGTGGGCTATGGGGCAGCACTACCTTGAGCAAGCCTTGTGAGATCTGCGTCGCCACTCGGTAATATGGCACCTGAATCAGCCCGAGTCCGGCAATGCCACAGGCGGTGTAGGTTTCGGCACCGTACACCGCCACGGCCCCCTCGATTTGAATTTCTTGTACCTGGCAGCGCTGCACGAACTCGAACGGAAAATGCTTACCCGTGGCGCTGGACACGTAGTTGACCACCCGATGCTGACTCAGATCACTCAGCATCCGCGGTTCACCGTATTTGCGCAGGTACGCGGGGCTGGCACAGGTCACTTGCTCAAGCGTGGCCACGCGCCGACCGATCAGCGACGAATCCCCCAACGTGCCCGCCCGCAACACACAATCCACGCCTTCGGCGATCAGGTCGACAAAACGATCCGCCTCACTGATCGACAGTTCGATGTCCGGGTAGCGCTCCAGAAACGCCGGCAGCGCGGGTATCACGAAGTGCTTTGCCAGAGTGCCCTGCAGTCGACCCGCAAGCGGCCCTTGGGTGCCACCGAGCGGAAGGCCAGCTCGGCATCTTCCAGCTCGGCGAGCAGCTGCACGCAACGCCGGTAATAGGCTTCGCCATCCAGCGTCGGACGCACCCGGCGAGTGCTGCGCTCAAGCAGGTGCGTACCAAGCCAGGCCTCGAACTGGTTCATGCTGTGGGTCAGGGTGGCGCGTGGGATGCCCAGGAGCCGCCGGATCACGGTCAACGCGGTAGCCCCGGGGCCGGTTGCCACCGAGCTGTTCCTGAACGGCAAGAGTGAAGAGCAGATCCAGCAGTTCGCCAACATGCCGCCGCTGCAGCGCCTGGGGCAACTGGAGGACATCAGCGCTGTGGTGGCCTTTCTGGTGGGCGCCGATGGCGGCTGGATCAACGGGCAGATCCTGCGCGCCAACGGCGGGCTGGTCTGACGTCAGCGCACCAGGTGCAGGAACTGCATGTGGCGTTCGTACTGGTCGAGAACGTCGTTGATGATCTGCTCCTTGCTGTAGCCGACCAGGTCATAGCCTTGGCTGCCTTCGCTCAGGTGCACTTCGGCGCGGTAGTAGCGACGGTTCTTCAGATCGTGGCTGCCCATGCCGCCACGGGCGAAGGACGGCGTGAAGTAGCCGCGCATCTGCACCTGATAGACGAACGGTCGCTCTTCACCGTGGCCGATTTCCAGGCTGACGCTGTCGTGGCCCGGGTCTTCGGCGGTGCTGACTTTCAGGCCCTTCTCGGCGAACACCGCAGTGACCTCGGCGATGGCTGGCCGTACGTGGGTGTCCATGAACCGGTACACCTCGTCGCGCGACGGGAAGTGCACGGCCTGGCTCAAACGCTGACGCCAACTGCTGCGCCGTGAGGTAGACACAGGCGCGAGCGAATACATCTGGGCAATTTGACGTTGCGACTCCAGGTAAAACGCCTTGTGCAGCCCCCACATCATGGCCAACAGAATCAACGAGAACGGCAGCGAGGTCAGCACCACGGCAGACTTGAGCGAATCGATGCTGCCGGCGAACAACAGCCCGCTGGTCACCAGTGCGGTCATCGCGCCCCAGAACACCCGCAGCCAGTTCGGCCCGTCTTCATCCGGGTTGCCGCCACGCGCCGAGAGGGTCGAAAGCACCACGGTGCCGGAGTCGGCCGAGGTGACGAAGAACACGAAGCTGATAAACACAGTGACGGCGATCACGGTTTTGCTGAACGGGTAGGTTTCCAGCAGCAGGTACAGCGTCATCGACGGATCATCCAGCGCCGATTGCCCCAGCGCGCTCATGCCATGGCCCAGCACTTGCTCGATGGCGCTGTTGCCGAAGATCGACATCCACGCCAGGGTGAAGCCCAGTGGAATCAGCAGCACGCCAAAGACAAATTCACGGATGGTCCGACCACGGGAAATCCGCGCGATAAACAGGCCCACGAACGGCGCCCAGGCAATCCACCAGGCCCAATAGAAGATGGTCCAGTCGCCCAGCCAGCTGCTGGATTCGTCGTACGCGTAAAGGTCAAAGCTCTTGGTCGGCAGCGCGCCCAGGTAGTCGCCCAGGTTCTGGATCAGCGTGTTGAGCAGGTGCTGAGTGGGGCCGGCGAACAGTACGAATAACAGCAGCGCGCAGGCCAGCAGCATGTTGATGTCGGACATCACCCGCACGCCCTTGTCGACCCCGGCCACGGCCACGATGATCGCCGCGCCCATCATCAGCGTGATCAGGGCCACCTGCACCCATTGGCTGTGGGAGAGGCCAAACAGATAATCCAGGCCGGCATTGAGGTGCAGCACGCCAAAACCCATGTCGGCACCCAGGCCGAACACGGTGGCGATAATCCCGAAACCATCGACGGCATAGCCGATGGGGCCGTTGATGCGCTTGCCGATCAGCGGGTACAGCGCCGAACGCAGGGCCAGCGGCAAATTGTGTCGATAGGCGAAATAGGCCAGGGCCATGCCGACAAAGGCGAACACCCCCCAACCGTGCAGGCCCCAGTGCAGGAACAGCAACTGCATGGCCTGGCGCGCAGCCGCTTCACCGCCCGCCTCGCCTTGTGGCGGCTGGAGCATGTGGGTCAGAGGTTCGGACACGCAGAAGAAGAACAGGGTGATGCTGATGCCGGCGGCGAACAGCATGCCGGCCCAGGACAAGTAGCTGAATTCGGGCTCGTCGTGGTCGGCGCCGAGCTTGATCTTGCCATAGCCAGACAAGGCGGTGACCACCACGAAGACCAGATACAGCGTCATCGCCAGCATGTAATACCAGCCAACGGTGTTGGCAGCCCAGTTTTGCGCCGCCAGCAGCCACCGGCCGGCTTGTTCGGGCATGGCGATGACCACCAGGCCAAACAACAGGATAAAGCTGGCCGCGAAGTAGAACACGGGCGGGTTCATGCGGACTTTGCCGCTGGAAGCTGAAGAGGGTGCACTCATGCGCGGTGCACCTCGCGAGGTCGGGAAAGGGCTGAATAGAGCGGGTTCAGCAAAGGGTACCCTCCTGTTGAACGCCGGCAGCGAACCACCGTTTTAACTTGAATGAACGTTCAAGTTAAACATGAATGGCCGCTCAGGACCAATCCGGCCGGGCTTCAGGAGGGGGTTTGGCCTCCCTTATTTCTGGGTTCCGTCATCGTGTTGCAGGTTCGCCTGGGTCAGGTTGCTGCCCGCCGGCACGCTGCGGGTCAGCCAGACATTACCGCCAATGGTCGAGCCTTTGCCGATGGTGATGCGTCCCAGAATAGTCGCACCGGCATAGATCACCACGTCGTCCTCGACGATCGGGTGGCGCGGCTGGCCCTTTTGCAATTGCCCGGACTCATCGGACGGAAAGCGCTTGGCCCCCAAGGTCACGGCCTGGTAAATCCGCACCCGTTCGCCAATGATCGCGGTTTCACCGATGACCACGCCGGTGCCATGGTCGATAAAGAAGCTCGGGCCAATCTGCGCGCCGGGGTGAATGTCGATGCCGGTGGCAGAGTGGGCCAGTTCCGAGCTGATCCGCGCCAGCAAAGGCAGGCCAGCACGGTACAGATGGTGCGCCAGGCGATGGTGAATCACCGCCAGAATCCCCGGGTAGCAGAGCAGCACTTCATCGACGCTGCGCGCTGCGGGGTCGCCGTGGTAGGCGGCCAGCACGTCGGTGTCCAGCAGCACGCGCAAGCCCGGCAACGCCGCGGCGAAATCCTGGATCAGCCGCTCGGCCTTGGCATCGACCTGAGCCTCGTCGCATTTGCCCTTGCGAGCGATGTAACGCAACTCCAGGCGTGCCTGCCCGAACAGTGCATTGAGCGCCGAGTCGAGGGTGTGGCCGACGTAGAAGTCTTCGCTTTCCTCGCGCAGATCCACCGGCCCCAGGCGCATGGGAAACATCGCGCCGCACAAATGCTCGAGGATGCCCTTCATGGCTTCGCGCGAAGGCAGCTCACGACCGCCCTGTTCGCCACTGCTGCGACCGTTGGTACGGCGCCATTCGTCACGGGCGCTCCGCAATTGGCCAACAATGGACTGCAACTGCCAACGCCCTTGCGCTTTTTCGCTCACGGTTAACTCCTGACACATTCGCCTGAAACATTCGAGAGGGGCGGCATGAAAAACGGCCGCCTATCGGCGTCCACTCTACGGCAAAAATCGGGCCCGAAAAAATAACCGATTCATGCCGCTGCCAATCGCGGTGGCATAACCGCCAATTTGCCGCCCTTGGGTTGCCTGCCTATAGTCGAGTCTTTTCCTGAAGCAAAATTCCCATGATCAAGCAAACGCTCGCCCGCTTTAAACGTCTCGACTTGCTTGGCGTGCCAACGCCCCTGGAAAAACTCGAACGCCTGAGTGTCTGGCTCGGTCGCGACATCTACGTCAAACGCGACGACCTGACCCCGCTGGCCATGGGCGGCAACAAATTGCGCAAGCTCGAATACCTGGCCGCCGACGCCCTCGCGCAAGGCTGCGACACGCTGATCACTGCCGGGGCAATCCAATCCAACCATGTCCGCCAGACCGCCGCCCTCGCCGCCAAGCTGGGGCTGGGCTGTGTGGCGCTGCTGGAAAACCCGATCGGTACCGATCAAGGCAACTACCTGAGCAATGGCAACCGCCTGCTGCTCGACCTGTTCGGCGCACACGTCGAGCGGGTCGCGAACCTCGACAACGCCGATGAACAATTGCAGGCCCTCGCCGCCCGGCTGCAGGCACAGGGCAAAAAACCTTACCGGGTACCGATCGGTGGCTCCAACCCGCTCGGAGCGCTGGGGTACGTACGGGCCGGGCTGGAGCTGGCCGAACAGATCAAGGCCACCGGGCTGGACTTTGCCGCCGTGGTGCTGGCCTCGGGCAGTGCCGGCACTCACAGTGGCCTGGGCCTGGCCTTGAGCGAGGTGCTGGCGCAACTGCCCGTGATCGGCGTCACCGTCTCGCGCACCGATGCCGACCAACGCCCCAAAGTCGAGGGCCTGGCCCAGCGCACTGCCGACCTGCTGGGTGTGCCGCTGCCGGCAGCGTTTCGGGTCGAGTTGTGGGACGACTATTTCGCCCCTCGCTATGGCGAGCCCAATGCCGGGACGCTGGCGGCGATCAAGTTGCTGGCAAGCCAGGAAGGCTTGCTGCTGGACCCGGTCTACACCGGCAAGGCCATGGCCGGCTTGCTCGATGGCCTGGGTCGCCAACGCTTCGGCGAAGGCCCGCTAATCTTCCTGCATACCGGTGGCGCACCGGCGTTGTTTGCCTATCCGGAGATCTGGACAAAATAACCAAATGAAATATTTAAAGTAGTTTTCAGTATTTTTAGCTATAGAAAAGATTCCCTATAGTCGTGCCGTCGCATTACGTGGTTGCCATCCATCACAACAAAAGCGGGGCTTGTCATGAGCATTTCTGCATTCGGCAAAAAATTCCTTTTCGCAAGCCTGGGCGTGGCGCTCGGCAGTGGTCTGCTGGGCCAGGCCGTGGCCGGCGAGCAGCTGCAGCAAATCAAGGACAAAGGCGTGATCAACGTGGGGCTGGAAGGCACCTACCCGCCTTTCAGTTTTGTCGATGCCGACGGCAAGCTGGCCGGCTTCGAGGTGGAGTTTTCCGAAGCCCTGGCCAAGGAGCTGGGAGTCAAGGCCAAGCTGCAGCCGACCAAGTGGGACGGCATTCTCGCGGCACTGGAATCCAAGCGCCTGGATGCGGTGATCAACCAGGTGACCATCTCCGAAGAGCGCAAGAACAAGTACGACTTTTCCCAGCCGTACACCGTCTCCGGCATTCAGGCGCTGACGCTTAAAAAGAACGAGGGCACCATCAAGACCGCCGCCGACCTGGCGGGCAAGAAAGTTGGCGTGGGCCTGGGCACCAACTATGAGCAATGGCTCAAGGACAACGTACCCAAAGCCATCATCAAGACCTACGACGATGACCCGACCAAATACCAGGACCTGCGCGTGGGCCGCATCGACGCCATTCTGGTCGACCGCTTGGCCGCACTTGAGCTGGTCAGCAAGGCCAAGGACACCGCCGTGTCCGGCGAAGCCTTCTCTCGCCAGGAAGCCGGTATCGCACTGCGCAAGGGCGAACCCGAGCTGCTGGCCGCAATCAACAAGGCCATCGACAAGCTGCGCGCCGACGGCACCCTGAAAAAACTGTCGGAAAAGTACTTTAACGCTGACATCACTCAATGATCGAAGACAGCCTTCAGCTCGCGCTGGATTCCGCGCCCTTTCTGCTCAAGGGCGCGTACTACACCGTCATCCTGAGCCTGGGCGGGATGTTCTTCGGATTGGTGCTGGGCTTTGGCCTGGCGCTGATGCGGCTTTCGAGATTCAAGCTGCTCAGTTGGATTGCCCGCATCTACGTGTCGTTCTTTCGCGGCACGCCGCTGTTGGTCCAGTTGTTCGTGATCTATTACGGGCTGCCGCAATTGGGCCTGGAACTGGACCCGTTGCCGGCGGCGCTGATCGGCTTCTCGCTGAACATGGCGGCCTATGCCTGTGAAATCCTGCGCGCGGCCATCAGCTCCATCGACCGTGGCCAGTGGGAAGCCGCCGCCAGCATCGGCATGACCCGGGGCCAGGCCTTGCGTCGGGCGATCCTGCCGCAGGCAGCGCGCACCGCCTTGCCACCGCTGGGCAACAGCTTTATTTCGCTGGTCAAGGACACCGCCCTGGCCGCCACCATTCAGGTGCCCGAACTGTTCCGCCAGGCGCAGTTGATCACCGCCCGAACCTTCGAAATTTTCACCATGTATCTGGCCGCCGCGCTGATCTACTGGGTGCTGGCCAGCGTGCTCGCGCACTTGCAGCACCGCCTGGAAGCGCGGGTCAATCGGCACGACCTGGAGCCTTGACCTCATGATTGTGGTTGAAAAACTCACCAAGCAATTCAACGGGCACAAGGTCCTCGATGGCATCGACATGACCGTCGAGGCCGGCGAAGTCGTCGCCATCATCGGCCCCAGCGGCTCGGGGAAAACCACCTTTTTGCGCTGCCTGAACCTGCTTGAAGTACCCGACAGCGGCCGTATCCGCATGGGCAGCATCGAAATCGATGGCAGCCGCCCGCTCAGCCAGCAAACCAGCCTGATCCGCCGATTGCGCCAGCAGGTCGGCTTCGTGTTTCAGAACTTCAACCTGTTCCCCCATCGCACCGCCCTTGAGAACGTGATCGAAGGCCCGCTGGTGGTGAAGAAAACCCCACGCGCAGAAGCCCTCGCGCTGGGCCGAAAACTGCTGGCCAAGGTCGGCCTGGCCGGCAAGGAAGACGCCTACCCCAGGCGACTGTCTGGGGGTCAGCAACAGCGGGTGGCGATTGCCCGGGCTCTGGCCATGGAGCCGGAAGTCATCCTTTTTGACGAACCCACCTCGGCACTCGACCCCGAACTGGTCGGTGAAGTGCTGGCAGCCATCCGCGGCCTGGCCGAAGAAAAGCGCACCATGGTGATCGTCACCCACGAAATGGGCTTTGCCCGAGACGTGGCGAACCGGGTGGTGTTTTTCGACAAGGGCGTGATCGTCGAGCAGGGCGAAGCCAAGGCGTTGTTTGCCAACCCGCGCGAAGAGCGCACCCGGCAATTTCTCAGTAAGTTTCTTTCCACCGGCTGAAAACCCGAGTGCCACTCGTAGGACCAGTCTGAACCGTGAAAAGAGTGATTCAGCTGAAACGAGTTGGCTTGACGGTCTGGTGGGCAAAACTTATGTAGGTCGCAGAGGTTAATCCCCTGCCACTGGAGAAGTTGCCATGCCCACCGCGTTCAAAGGATCTGAACTGCCACCGCCTTCCCTCCCCCACAGCCTTCACAACCGCATCGGCACCCATGCCGCAGCGCGGTTGTCGATTCGGGTCGACCCACCGCCCGAGCACGACCCTGGCGATCTGCTGGAGCTGTTCTGGAACAACCGCTATGTCGCCGCCCACACCTTGGCCAGCGCGGCGAGCCCAGTGTTCTTCAAGGTGCCCGAGCGGCTGATCGTGCCCGGTGCGGCGCGCATCCATTATCGATTCATGAAAGTCGGCTGCTGCCCGCGCCGCTCCGCCACGCTGCTCGCCGAGGTCAAGCTCGATTGCCCGGGCGGCCCGCCGTTGAGCCTGGACGATGATGAAAACCAGGCCCTGAAACCGCTGGTCCTGCCCGACTCGGTGCGCAAGCGCGGGGTCGACAGCCAGCGGTTGAATCGCGGTGTGCCGTTCACGATCGAGCCTTACCCGAACATGGCCGTGGACGATGCAATCACCCTGCGCTGGGGCGACGCACGACTTGACCTGCCGCCCCTTCAGGCCTTGCAGGTCGGCGCTGCGGTCTGCGGTCGCGTGCCACTGGCGGTGATTCGAGACGCCGGAATCGACCCTCACCTGGAGGTGAGTTACTGCATCCTCGACCGGGTCGGCAACAATTCACATTGGGCGCCGCCCCGCACCGTCAGGGTGTTCTAGACGGTTAACGCGGGCCTTCTATTGTTATTCCTAAAAGTTAGTTTATTTAATGTTTATACACTATTAGGGTATATTAACCGGACCACCGGACCAGCGCATTTTTTGTAATCGCCGCCACCTGCGGCGCTTCTATGACGTGAGGACGGTATGGTCAGGAACACAATCACCCCAGTGGCTAACGCCAGGGCATTGAGTGCAGCCAAGGAGCAGTACTGATGTCCAGTCTGGCCGATTCGAAGGTCCAGAGCGATCTGGACCACGCCCCATTACTCTTGCCCGCCAAGGTCCTGCGCAATGACGCCGAGGCCTTGCAGGCTGCCCGTGAACTGGCCGCCAGCGCCCGCCTGCAAGCCGCCCGCCGTGACCAGCAGCGCAAGCTGCCCTGGGCCGAGATCGAGCAGTTCACCCGCAGCGGCCTGGGCAGTATTTCCATCCCGCGCCAATACGGCGGCCCGCACGTTTCATTCGTGACCGTGGCCGACGTGTTCCGCATCATCTCCGCCGCGGACCCTGCGCTTGGGCAGATCCCGCAGAACCAGTTCGGCATCCTGCAGTTGCTGCTCGGCAGCGCCAATGAGCAGCAGAAGCAGCGCCTGTTCGCCTCGGTGCTGGATGGCTGGCGAATCGGCAATGCCGGCCCCGAACGCGGCAGCAAAAACACCCTGGAACTGAAAGCGCGGATCACCCGCAGCGGCGACGGCTTTGTTATCAGTGGCCAGAAGTTCTACTCCACCGGCGCGCTGTTCGCCCATTGGGTGGCGGTCAAGGCCATCAATGACGACGGCCGCCAGGTCATGGCCTTCGTGCGGCGCGGCACGCCCGGGCTGCGTATCGTCGATGACTGGTCCGGCTTCGGCCAGCGCACCACCGCCAGCGGCACGGTCTTGCTGGACCAGGTGCGGGTGGACGCCGACCAGGTCGTGGACAACTGGCGCCTGGCCGAAACACCGAACATCCAGGGCGCCGTCTCGCAGCTGATCCAGGCCGCCATCGACGCCGGGATCGCCGAAGGCGCCATCGACGACGCCATCGAATTTATCCGTACCCGCTCGCGGCCGTGGATCGATGCCAAGGTCGAGCGCAACAGCGACGACCCTTACGTGATCGCTGATATCGGCCGCTTGAAACTGGAACTGCACGCCGCCCAGGCACTGTTGCGCAAGGCCGGTGTTGTGCTCGACAGCGTCAACGCCGCACCGATCGACGCCGAGTCTGCCGCACGCGCCTCGATCGCCGTCGCCGAGGCCAAGGCGCTGACCACCGAAATCGCGCTGCTGGCCAGCGAAAAACTGTTCGAGCTGGCCGGCAGCCGCGCCACCCTGGCCGAATTCAACCTCGACCGGCATTGGCGCAACGCCCGCGTGCACACCCTCCATGACCCGGTGCGCTGGAAATACCACGCCGTCGGCGCCTTTTACTTGAACGGTACGTTGCCTGCCCGGCATTCCTGGATTTGACCAGTCCTCTGGAGAACATATGAGCTTTTTGCCGCAACCGCACGAACCCGTCGCGGTCATCCAGACCGACGCCCAGGCCCTGGATGTCGCCCGCCAGCTGGCTGTGTACCTGCGTCAGGACTGCGTCCTGCGCGACCGCGAACGCCGCTTGCCACACCCTGAGCTGGAGGTGTTTTCCCACTCCGGCCTGTGGGGCATCAGCGTGCCCAAGCGCTTCGGTGGCGCGGGGGTCTCCAACGTCACCCTGGCCCAGGTCATCCGCCTGATCGCCCAGGCCGACGCCTCGATCGGGCAGATTCCACAGAACCATTTCTATGCACTGGAAGTGCTGCGGGTCAACGGCGACCCGGCCCAGCAGCAGCGCCTGTTTGCCGAAGTATTGGCGGGCCAGCGCTTCGGCAATGCCCTGGCCGAACTGGGCACGGCAACCGCCCATGACCGCACCACGCGCCTGACCCGCGACGGCGACCATTACCGCATCAACGGTCGCAAGTTCTACGCCACCGGCGCGATCTATGCCCAGCGCATCCCGACCTCGGTGATTGATGAGCTGGGCGTCCAGCAACTGGCCTTTGTAGCGGCCAACATCCCGGGCGTCAGCGTGATCGATGACTGGAGCGGCTTCGGCCAGCGCACCACCGGCAGCGGTTCGGTGGTGTTCGACAACGTCCTGGTGGCCGCCGTCGATGTCGTGCCGTTTCAAGCGGCGTTCGAGCGACCGACGCCGGTCGGCCCGCTGGCGCAAATCCTTCATGCAGCCATCGACACCGGCATCGCCCGGGCAGCCTATGAGGACACCCTGCACTTCGTCCGCACCCGCACCCGGCCGTGGATCGATTCGGGTTTCGACAAGGCCAGTGAAGATCCGCTGACCCTCAAGACACTCGGGCAACTTGGCATTCGCCTGAAGGCCGCCGAAGCCCTGCTGGAGCGTGCCGGCGAATTCCTCGATCGCGCCCAGACCGAAACCACCGCGCAATCCGTGGCAGCGGCCTCCATCGCCGTGGCCGAAGCCCGCGCCATCAGCACTGAAGTCTCGCTGGCCGCCGGCAGCACCCTGTTCGAACTGGCCGGCAGCCAGGCGACCTTGGCCGAGCACGGCCTGGACCGCCACTGGCGCAACGCCCGCACTCACACCCTGCACGACCCGGTCCGCTGGAAGTACCACGCCATCGGCAACTACTACCTCAACGATGCAAACCCACCGCTGCGGGGGACCATTTGATGGCGAAGAAAAAGATCCTCCTCAACGCCTTCAACATGAACTGCATCGGCCATATCAACCATGGCCTGTGGACCCACCCGCGTGACACCTCGACCCAGTACAAGACCCTTGAATACTGGACCGAGCTTGCACAACTGCTGGAACGCGGGCTGTTCGACGGGCTGTTCATCGCCGATATCGTCGGGGTCTACGACGTCTACCAGAACGCGGTGGACGTGCCGCTGAAGGAATCGATCCAACTGCCGGTCAACGATCCCCTGCTGCTGGTTTCGGCCATGGCCGCCATGACCCGGCACCTGGGCTTCGGCCTGACCGCCAACCTCACCTATGAAGCGCCGTACCTGTTCGCCCGGCGCATGTCGACCCTGGACCACCTGACCCGTGGCCGGGTCGGCTGGAACATTGTCACCGGTTACCTGGACAGCGCCGCCAAGGCCATGGGCCTGCAAGCCCAGGCCGAGCACGACCGACGCTATGACCAGGCCGACGAATACCTGCAAGTGCTCTACAAACTCTGGGAGGGCAGCTGGGAAGACGACGCGGTGCTCAACGACCCGCAACAGCGGATCTACGCCCAGCCGGACAAGGTCCACAAGGTTCGCCACCAAGGCGAGTTCTATCAGGTCGAGGGCTACCACCTGTGCGAGCCTTCGCCGCAGCGCACACCGGTCCTGTTTCAGGCCGGCAGCTCCGCCCGTGGCCTGGTGTTCGCCGGGCAGCACGCCGAATGCGTGTTTATCAGCGGCCAGCACAAGGCGGCCACCAAAGCCCAGGTCGACAAGGTTCGCGCCAGCGCCGTGACGGCTGGGCGCGATGCCTTGCAGGTCAAGGTGTTCATGGGCATCAGCGTGATCGTCGCCGACACCGAGGCCAAGGCCCGGGAGAAACACGCCGAGTACCTGCGCTATGCCAGCGCCGAGGCCGGCGTGGCGCATTTCGCCAGTTCCACCGGTATCGACTTCGCCCAGTACGCACTGGATGAGCCGATTCAGTACGTCAAAAGCAACGCCATCCAGTCCGCCACCCAGCACCTGAAGAACAACGACTGGACTCGCCGCAAGCTGCTCGATCAGCACGCTTTGGGCGGGCGCTATATCACCCTGATCGGCTCGCCCGAGCAAGTCGCCGACGAGCTGGAAAGCTGGATCGCCGAAACCGGTCTGGACGGGTTCAACCTGACCCGCACCGTGACCCCGGAAAGCTATGTCGACTTCATCGACCTGGTCATTCCCGAGTTGCAACGCCGCGGCTCCTACAAGACCGCCTATGACACCGGCAGCCTGCGCCAGAAGCTGTTTCAGACCGAACAGGCGCACTTGCCTCCCCGCCATACCGGCGCCAGCTACCGCCAACGCCCGACGGCCGCGGCCCTCTGACCGACTGGAGTATTGCCCATGTTCAAACAAATCTTTTCCCGGCCGGTTCAAGCACTGGCGCTCGCGGTTGGCCTGGCTGGCGGGATTGCCCACGCCGCCGACGCCCCCTTGAAAATCGGCACCACTGCCGCCTTCGCCATCCCACTGGAAGAGGCGGTCAGCGAAGCGGGCAAACAGGGCCTGAAAGTGGAGCTGGTGGAGTTCAGCGACTGGATCGCCCCGAATGTCAGCCTCGCCAGCGGCGATATCGACGTGAACTACTTCCAGCACATCCCCTTCCTGGAAAACGCCAAGGCGGCCGCCGGCTTTGACCTGGTGCCTTATGCACCCGGCATCATCAACAACGTCGGCCTCTACTCGAAAAAATACAAAAGCTTCGATGAACTGCCCACGGGCGCGACCGTGGCCATCGCCAACGACCCGATCAACAGCGGACGCGGCCTGCAACTGCTGGCCAGGGCCGGTCTGATTACCCTCAAGCCGGGCGTCGGCTACAAGGCCGCCGAGGACGATATCGTCGCCAACCCGAAACAGCTGAAGATTCTTCAGGTCGAGGCCGTGCAGCTGGTGCGCGCCTACGACGACGCCGACCTGGTGCAGGGCTACCCGGCCTACATTCGCCTGGCCAAGACCTTCGATGCCGGCTCCGCACTGCTGTTCGACGGCCTCGACCACAAGGAATACGTCATCCAGTTCGTGATCAAGCCACAGAATAGAAACGATGCGCGCATCGCCAGGTTCGTCGACATCTACCAGCACTCACCGGTGGTTCGCGCCGCGCTGGACAAGGCTCACGGCAAGCTCTACCAAGCCGGCTGGGAAGGCTGACATGAGTGCCCTGCACAACCCGCAGCGGTTGGACGCACTGGCGCCGCGCAGCGCCGAACAAAGCGTGCTGCACCCGGAGCTGAACAACGCTCAGGTGCGCTTTATCGGCGTCAGCAAAACCTATGAAGGTGCCCAGGGGCCGATCGTGGCCCTGGAGGGCATTGACCTGGCCATCCAGCGTGGCGAGATTTTCGGCATCATTGGCCGCAGCGGTGCCGGCAAGTCGTCGCTGATTCGGACCATCAACCGCCTGGAGCAACCCAGCAGCGGGCGCATTCTGATTGATCAGATCGACATCGGCGGGTTCGACGAGGACCAGCTGGTGGCGCTGCGCCGCCGCATCGGCATGATCTTCCAGCACTTCAACCTGATGTCGGCCAAGACGGTCTGGCAGAACGTCGAGCTGGCGCTGAAAGTGGCCGGCGTGCCGCAAGCCCAACGCCATCGCAAGGTCAGCGAACTGCTGGAGCTGGTGGGCCTGGCCGACAAGCACCGGGCGTATCCGGCACAACTGTCCGGCGGGCAGAAGCAACGCGTGGGCATCGCTCGCGCGCTGGTGCATGACCCTGACATTCTGCTTTGCGACGAAGCCACCTCGGCGCTGGACCCGGAAACCACCGAATCGATCCTCTCCCTCTTGCAGGCGATCAACCAGCGCCTCGGGTTGACCATCATTCTGATCACCCACGAGATGGCGGTGATCCGCGATATCTGCGACCGCGTCGTGGTGCTCGAACGCGGCCGGATTGTCGAGCAGGGGCCGGTCTGGCAGGTGTTTGGCGCCCCGACCCATGACGTCAGCAAGACCTTGCTGACACCACTGCAAACCAGTGTGCCTGCGGAGTTGCGCGTGCGCTTGCAGCCGATACCAGTCAGCCCGCGCGCCAGCCTGGTGCTGGCCCTGCGGGTGACTGGCAGCGACGAGCAGGCGCCGGACCTGTCGGCGTTGTTCAATGTGCTGGGCGGGCGGGTCAGTCTGTTGCAAGGCGGGATAGAACGCATTCAAGGCCGCCCGCTGGGGCAGTTGGTGGTGTCGGTGTCGGATTCCCCCCACGACACCGACACCCTGGTCAAGCGCGCCAGGCAATGGACGCCACACGTGGAGGTGCTCGGCTATGTGGTTTGATCGCTTGTTGCAAGGCGCCATCGACACCTTCCTGATGGTCGGCGTGTCATCGCTGATCGCGTTGCTGGCGGGCATCCCGCTGGCGGTAATTCTGGTCACCAGCAGCAAGGGCGGGATCTACGAAGCGCCCGCGCTGAACCGTGTGCTGGGGGCGTTCGTGAACCTGTTCCGCTCGATCCCGTTTCTGATTCTGATGGTGGCGTTGATCCCCTTCACGCGCTTGATCGTCGGCACCACTTACGGGGTCTGGGCGGCAGTCGTGCCGTTGACCATCGCCGCCACACCGTTCTTCGCGCGCATTGCCGAAGTCAGCCTGCGCGAGGTCGATCACGGGCTGATCGAAGCGGCCCAGGCCATGGGCTGCCGGCGCTGGCATATCGTCTGGCACGTGCTATTGCCCGAGGCGCTGCCGGGCATCGTCGGCGGCTTCACCATCACCCTGGTGACCATGATCAACTCCTCGGCCATGGCCGGCGCCATTGGTGCCGGCGGCCTGGGCGATATTGCCTACCGCTATGGTTACCAGCGGTTTGATAGCCAGATCATGCTGACGGTGATTGTGTTGCTGGTGGTGTTGGTGGCATTTATCCAGTTTGGCGGGGATCGGTTGGCGAAAGGGCTCAACAAGCGCTGAAGCTATTCGCGGCTTGATGGAGCGACATCGTCCATGTAGGAGCGGACCTGGCCGCGATGGGCCGCGCAGCGGCCCCTTTGGCCTGTGATATCTGCGATCAGCTTGCGAGTGCCGGCGGTTTCAGAATCGCCGGGGCCGCTTCGCAGCCCATCGCGGCCAGGTCCGCTCCTACATTAGGTGTTGCGTCGTTCAGTTGCTTAACCGACCGGCATTGGGGCTAGCCCGCGATGAAGGCGCCGCGGTTTTTCAGGAGATAGGCGTCATTGTTCATCGCGAGTGTTGCGTCTTAGGGCTTGCCCGCGAATAGGCCATAAGGTGATAGTCGCAGGATCGAACCTGATGAGCTGCTCCTGCGATGACACTCCAACCCGATCAACTCAAACAGATCAGCTCCACCACGCTGGGCCATTACAACGACACAGCCGAGTCCTTTCGCGAGGGCACGCGCGATCATGATGTGAGCCAGAACATCCAAGCCCTGCTGCGTCATCTGCGCAGCGAACCGCCCCTGCAGATTCTCGACCTGGGTTGTGGCCCTGGCCGCGACTTGAAGACGTTCAGCGCCATGGGCCACACGGCCGTGGGCCTGGACGGGGCCGAGCGGTTCGTCGAGATGGCGCGCGCCGACAGTGGCTGCGAAGTCTGGCAACAGGACTTGCTGGCACTGGAGCTACCGGTCGAACGCTTTGATGGCATCTTCGCCAATGCCGTGCTGTTCCACGTACCGAGTCAGGAGTTGCCCCGCGTCCTGCGCGAGTTGCATGCCACGCTGAAGCCGGGCGGGGTGTTGTTCAGTTCCAATCCACGGGGGGACAATCAGGAAGGATTCAGGGGTGGGCGCTATGGCGCCTGGCATGACCTGGAGACCTGGCAATCGCTGCTGCAGGCTGCGGGCTTTGAGGAGTTGGAGCACTATTACCGCCCTGCCGGGCTGCCGCGTGAGCAGCAGCCCTGGTTGGCGAGTGTGTGGCGCAAGGCCTAAACCGCATCCCTGGGCAACATCAGGCCTAACGGCAGCCGTACCCTCGCTTCCAGGCCACCACCAGAGCGATTGCGCAGTTCAACATTGCCGCCGTGCATCGCGGCGATGCGTTTGACGATCGCCAGCCCCAGCCCGGTGCCCTTGCCACTACGGGCCTTGTCACCCCGGGTGAAGGGATTGAAGATCGCTTCAAGCTCATCCGGGTCGATACCGGCACCACGGTCCAGCACACTCAGCACCACGTAGGGCGCGCTGGTGTCGCCCGACACATAGGCCGCCACTTCAACGCCGCTGCCGGCATGGTGTAGCGCGTTGCCTATCAGGTTGTTCAGCAGCCGCTTGATCGACACCCGCCGCAGCGGGAACGGTGGAATCGGCTCCATGCACAGGCGCACCCGCTCTTGCGGCTGGTTGAAGGGCATGACCACTTCCTGCACCAGGTCGTTCAGGTCGACCTCTTCGATCGATTCGTCGCGGCCATCGCGGATAAACGCCAGGAACTGATCGAGGATGGCGTCCATATCTTCGATGTCACGGACCATGTCATCGGTCATTTCGTTGTCGGTGCTCATCAATTCGAGCGACAGGCGCAAACGGGTCAGGGGCGTGCGCAAGTCATGGGACACACCGGCTAGCATCAGTTCCCGCTCGCGCCCCGCCTGCTCGACGTCTTCGGCCATCTGGTTGAAGGCGCGGTACACCTCGGTCATCTCGCTCGGTGTATCGCTGACCGGCAACCGCACGCTGCGGCCCTGGCCCAACTGGCGGGCAGCAAAAACCAGCCGCTTGAGTGGCTGGTTGAGTTGACGCACGAAAATCCAGGCCGACGCCGTGGATAGCAAGCCAATGGCCAGGAACCACCCCAACACGCTCCAGATTTTCTGGCCACGCAGCGGGTGCGGGTACAAAGGGACTTTCATCCAGCCATCGCCCAGACTGGGCGCGCGCACCCAGAGCGCGGGAGGCGCGTGCACGCGCAAGCGGACTTCGGTGTCGGCGCCCAGCTCGGACTGCATCTGCCGCTGGTAGATCTCGCTGTAGGGCCAGTGTTGCTCGCCTTCCGGCACGCCGGTACCGACCACCCGAATGAGCCCTGCCGCCTCGGCAACCTTGTCACGGTCATCTTCGTCCGCTGCCCAATAGGCGCGCAGGGTCAGGGCGACACCGTGGCTGTACTGGCGATCGACCAGCACATCCTCGTTCATCAGCAGGTACACCAGGGTCAAGGCCTTGGAGAACAGGACGACGATGAGCACCAGCCAAAGCGTGCGCGCGAAAAAGCTTTGTGGGAACCACAGCGGGGTTTTCATGAGTGACTACATACGTTGCAGGAACGAGCACGGCTCGCAGACATTGCGGAGCGCGAGCGACCGGCTGCGGAGCATGCCCTTCGGCAGCCCCGCCCAGAGCGACTCGCTCCTACATACCCTTCATCATTTGCCGGCGTTGCCGTCCGGTACGAAAACATAACCCACACCCCATACGGTCTGGATATAGCGCGGCTTGGACGGATCGGGCTCGATCATGCGCCGCAGACGGGAAATCTGTACATCGATGGAGCGCTCCAGCGCATCCCATTCACGACCGCGGGCCAGGTTCATCAGCTTGTCGCGGGTCAGCGGTTCGCGGGCATGCATGACCAGCGCCTTGAGCACGGCGAACTCGCCGGTGGTCAGCATGTGCACTTCTTCGCCACGCTTGAGTTCGCGCGTGGCCAGGGACAACTCGTAATCACCGAAGGTGACGGTTTCGTCTTCGCTGCCCGGCGCACCTGGCACCGGCGCGGACTGACGACGCAGCACCGCCTTGACGCGGGCTACCAGTTCATCAGGGTTGAAGGGTTTTGCCAGGTAATCGTCGGCGCCCAGTTCCAGGCCCTTGATGCGGCTGAGCTCGTCGCCCTTGGCGGTGAGCATGATGATGGGGATCTGATTGTTTGCGGTGCGCAGGCGGCGGCAGGCGGACAGGCCATCTTCGCCAGGCAGCATCAGGTCGAGCACGACCAGGTTGAAAACTTCGCGGCCCAGCAGGCGATCCATCTGCTCGACATTCGGGACCGCACGAGCACGGTAGCCCTTGCTGGTGAAAAAACGCTCCAGCAGGCTGCTCAGGCCTGGGTCGTCATCGACGATGAGGATTTTTTCGCCTTCGGCGTTTGCGGCAGTGCTGCTCATGGTTTGCTCCTGTAATCACGGCACGCATTATGGACCAGCTGCCCAAGGACGTGACGTGTGCATTGTTAGCAGATTTTTCCTCGTTCGCCAGCGCAAACGATGCGCCCGTGGCCTCCTGATATCACCCCCAAGCCGAGATCGCTGGTTATAATGCGACGTTTTGACGTCAGGCCTGCCTGATCGGATTACTCGCCAGCCAGCGGCCGGCGGCACTGCATTCTCAATTTGTCAGGTGGTTTTATGGACAGCATCAACAGCCGCATCGCCGAGGAACTCGGTGTCCGTCCCCAACAGGTCGAAGCGGCCGTGGCCCTGCTTGATGAAGGCTCGACAGTGCCTTTTATCGCCCGTTACCGTAAAGAAGTGACCGGCAGCCTGGACGACACCCAGCTGCGTCACCTGGAAGAACGCCTGCGCTACCTGCGCGAACTCGACGAGCGCCGCGCCAGCATCCTGGCCAGTATCGAAGAGCAAGGCAAACTGACCCCGGAGCTGGCCCGCGAGATCAAGTTGGCCGACACCAAGACCCGCCTTGAAGACCTTTACCTGCCGTATAAACAGAAGCGCCGCACCAAGGGCCAGATCGCTCTGGAAGCCGGCCTGGGCGAACTGGCCGACGGCCTGCTGGCCGATCCGCAGCTGACGCCTGAAACCGAAGCCGCCCGTTTCGTCGATGCCGAGAAAGGCTTCGCTGACGTCAAGGCGGTGCTTGAAGGCGCCAAATACATCCTGATGGAGCGCTTCGCCGAAGACGCCCGCCTGCTCGACAAGCTGCGCAGCTTCCTCAAGCAGGAAGCGACCCTGAGCGCCCGGGTCATCCCTGGCAAGGAAGAAGAAGGCGCGAAATTCCGCGACTACTTCGAACACGACGAGCCGGTCAAAAGCGTGCCGTCGCACCGCGCCCTGGCAATTTTCCGCGGTCGCAACGAAGGCATTCTCGGCTCGACCCTGAAGGTTGGCGAGGACCTGCCGGGCACCCTGCACCCGTGCGAGATGATGATCGGCGAGCATTTCGACCTGAAAAACCAGAACCGCCCGGCCGACAAGTGGTTCGGCGAAGTGGTGCGCTGGACCTGGAAGGTCAAGCTTTACACCCATCTGGAAACCGACCTGCTGGGCGAGCTGCGCGACAACGCCGAAAGCGAGGCGATCAACGTTTTTGCCCATAACCTGCACGACCTGCTGCTGGCCGCCCCGGCCGGCCCGCGTGCCACCCTGGGCCTGGACCCGGGCCTGCGCACCGGTTGCAAGGTCGCCGTGGTCGATGCCACCGGCAAACTGCTCGACACCGCCACGGTGTATCCGCACGTTCCGAAAAACCAGTGGGACCAGACCATCGCCGTACTGGCCGCGCTGTGCGCCAAGCACTCGGTTGACCTGATCGCCATCGGTAACGGCACCGCCAGCCGCGAAACCGACAAGCTGGCGGCCGAACTGATCAAGAAATACCCAGGTTTGAAAATGACCAAGGTGATGGTCTCCGAAGCCGGCGCTTCGGTGTACTCGGCTTCGGAACTGGCCGCCAAGGAATTTCCCGACCTGGACGTGTCGATTCGCGGTGCGGTCTCCATCGCCCGCCGCCTGCAGGACCCGCTGGCAGAACTGGTGAAAATCGATCCGAAATCCATCGGCGTCGGCCAGTACCAGCATGACGTGTCGCAGCTCAAGCTGGCACGCGGCCTGGACGCCGTGGTCGAGGACTGCGTGAACGCCGTCGGCGTCGACGTCAACACCGCCTCGGTGGCCCTGCTGGCGCGCATCTCCGGCCTGAACGCCACGCTGGCCCAGAACATCGTCGCCCACCGCGACGCCAACGGTGCCTTCAAGACCCGCGCGGCCCTGAAGAAAGTCAGCCGCCTGGGTGAAAAAACCTTCGAACAGGCCGCTGGTTTCCTGCGCGTGATGAACGGCGACAACCCGCTGGACGCTTCGGCGGTCCACCCGGAAGCCTACCCGCTGGTGCAGCGCATCGCCGCCGAAACCGACCGCGACATTCGCTCGCTGATCGGCGACAGCAGCTTCCTCAAGCGCCTGGACCCGAAAAAGTTCACTGACGAAACCTTCGGCCTGCCGACCGTCACCGACATTCTTCAGGAACTGGACAAACCCGGCCGCGACCCGCGCCCTGAGTTCAAGACCGCCGAGTTCCAGGAAGGCGTCGAAGACCTCAAGGACCTGCAACCGGGCATGATCCTCGAGGGCGTGGTCACCAACGTGACCAATTTTGGTGCTTTCGTCGACATCGGTGTCCATCAGGACGGCCTGGTGCATATTTCCGCGCTGTCGGAGAAGTTCATCAAAGACCCGCGTGAAGCGGTCAAGGCCGGTGATGTGGTCAAGGTCAAGGTCATGGAAGTGGACATCCCGCGCAAACGCGTCGGCCTGTCCATGCGCATGAGCGACACCCCGGGCGAGAAAGTCGACGGCGCCCGTGGCAGCCGCCCGGGCTCGGCACCGCGCCAGCAGGCACCCGCCAAGGCCAAGGAAACCGCAGCCCCGGCCAATAACGCCATGGCCTCGCTGTTCGCCAACGCCAAACAGTTGAAGAAGCGTTGATGGACATTCCCGAAGGGTTGGTGCAAAGCGCGTTCAGCCAGCTGCTGGGTTGCCGTTTGCAGCGTCTGGACGAGGGCGTGGCCGAAGTGGCCATGGACCTGGCGCCCGAACTGCGCAACCGCGGCGGCAAGCTGCACGGCGGGGCGCTGTTCAGCCTGGTCGATATTGCCATGGGGCTGGCCTGTTCCAGCTCCCATGGCTTTGACCAGCAGAGCGTGACCATCGAATGCAAGATCAACTACCTGCGCGCGGTCAGCGAAGGTGAAGTGCTGTGCATCGCCAACGTGGTGCATGCCGGTCGGCGTACGCTGGTGGTCGAAGCCAGCGTGCTTCAGGGCGACAAACTGATCTCAAAAGCGCAGGGGACCTTCGCGGTCCTCTAGCCCAACGCCGGGTTCTGGGGTAATTTCGCTAGCAACAGTGCAAAGCCGAAATTGCCGCCAGGCCCTGGCCCGCTTGGGCGAACCCCGGCGCCACCCACGACAGAAACCAGGCGACAACGCCGGTTCCCTTTCTGCACCCTTGTAGACCATCAAATCTACCCCCATATTGGGGCGACTGATGCGTGAAGGAATCCATCTTGAGCGAACTTCTCAACCGCCGCCTGACCCTGCTTGGCGAGCGCGCCAACCTCTCTCTGCTCGAAAAATGCCTGCACGGCATCGAGCGCGAATGCCTGCGCGTGACCCCTGATGCCCGTCTGGCGCAAACGCCGCACCCCGAGGCGCTGGGTGCGGCGCTGACTCACGAACAGATCACGACCGATTATTCGGAGTCGCTGCTGGAGTTCATCACTCCTGCCCTGGCCGATCCTGCGCAAATGCTGGCGAGCCTGGACAAGATCCACCGCTTTGCCTACACCAAGCTGGGTGACGAGTACCTGTGGAGCCCTTCGATGCCGTGCGCGCTGCCGGCCGAGGAAGACATCCCGATCGCGTATTACGGCACCTCGAACATCGGCAAGCTCAAGTATGTGTACCGCCAGGGCCTGTCCTTGCGCTATGGCCGCACCATGCAGTGCATTGCCGGGATTCATTACAATTTCTCCCTGTCTGAACAACTCTGGCCGCTGCTCAAGCAGGCTGAAGGCGTCGAGGGCAGCGAGCGCGACTACCAGTCGGCCGCCTATATCGCCCTGATCCGCAACTTCCGCCGCTACAGCTGGCTGCTCATGTACCTGTTCGGCGCCTCGCCGGCGCTGGATACCGGCTTCCTGCGCGGCCGCCCTCATCAGCTTGAACAGTGGAAGTGGGATGCCGACACGCTGTACCTGCCCTATGCCACCAGCCTGCGCATGAGCGACCTGGGTTACCAGAGCAACGCCCAGGCGGGCCTTACGCCCTGCTACAACGACCTGACCAGCTACACCAACAGCTTGCGTAGTGCCGTGGCCACGCCCTACCCGCAATATGTCGAGATCGGCACCCACAAGGATGGCGAGTGGGTTCAGCTGAACACCAACATCCTGCAGATCGAAAACGAGTATTACTCCAACATCCGCCCCAAGCGTGTCACCTACACCGGCGAACGGCCGATCCAGGCCTTGATGTCGCGAGGCGTGCAGTACGTCGAGGTCCGCTGCCTGGACATCAACCCGTTCCTGCCGACCGGTATCGACCTGCCACAAGCGCGCTTCCTGGACGCCTTCCTGCTGTTCTGCGCGCTGGAAGAAAGCCCGCTGCTGCGAAGCACCGAGTGCGGCAACTGCACCAGCAACTTCCTGACCGTGGTCAAGGAAGGCCGTCGGCCGGGCCTGGAACTGCAACGCGACGGCGAGGCGGTAGAACTGAAAGTCTGGGCCAGCGAGTTGCTGAAGAAGATCAAGCCATTGGCGCAGTTGCTCGACACAAGCCTGGGCCATGGTGAGCATACCGAAGCGCTGGCGCTGCAACAGGATAAGGTTGACGATGCCTCACTGACCCCTTCGGCCCACGTGCTGGCGAGCATGTCCGAGCACAAGGAAGGCTTCAGCCGTTTCTCCCTGCGTCAGAGCCTGGCCCACGCCCATTACTTCCGCAGCGAAAGCCTGAGCGTTGAAGAGCAAGCAGAATTCGAAGCGATGGCGCGCACTTCGCTGGAGCAACAGGCTGAGCTGGAGCGCAATGAAGTGGGCGATTTCGATGTGTTTGTCGGGGCGTATCAGGCGAGCATTCTGGGGATCAGTAACTAACCCTGGTCAATTCTCCCAGTAGGATTTCGATCTTGTGGGAGCGGATTTATCCGCGAATAGAGTCACCACGGTGTGTCAGGCGAGCCGCAGTGAAGCAATTCGCGGATAAATCCACTCCCACATCAGGTGGGTTGGCCTAATCCCAGTTTTTGAGCAGCCTGGGGACCGTGAATGGGGCCGTTTACAACGCCTTCTCGAAGATCTTCGAATTACGCTGGTAGTTGTACAGCGACGCCCGCGCCGCCGGCAGGCGCTCGACGCCGCTGGGGATAAAGCCGCGCTCGCGGAACCAGTGCGCGGTACGCGTCGTCAGCACGAACAGCGTCTTCAAACCCAGCTCCCGCGCCCGCACTTCAATGCGCTCCAGCAGTTCATCGCCACGCCCGCCATGGCGGTATTCCGGGTTCACGGCCAGACAGGCCAGCTCACCGGCGTCCGAATCGGCAATCGGGTACAGCGCTGCGCAGGCAATGATCATCCCTTCCCGCTCGACCACACTGAACTGCTCGATCTCGCGCTCCAGCACCTCGCGTGAACGCCGTACCAGAATGCCTTGCTCTTCCAGCGGGCTGATCAGGTCGAGCAAGCCACCGACGTCTTCGATCGCTGCCTCGCGGACTTTCTCGAATTGCTCCTGGGCCACCAGCGTACCGCCACCGCCACGGGTGAACAGCTCGGTGAGCAGCGCGCCGTCTTCGACGTAACTGACGATATGGCTACGCGCCACGCCGCCCCGACAGGCCTCGGCCGCCGCATCGAGCAACTCACCCTGATAGTCATTGCCCAGACGCAGCAGGTGGGCAGGCACTTGCTGGGGACGCAGTTCGCGCACCAATCGGCCGCTTTCGTCAAGCAAGCCCGGCTCGGCGCCGAACAGCAACAGCTTGTCGGCCCGCAGTTCAATGGCCGCACGAGTCGCGACGTCTTCGCAGGCCAGGTTGAAGATCTCACCCGTCGGCGAATAGCCCAGCGGCGACAAGAGAACGATGGAGCGCTCATCGAGCAGGCGGCTGATGCCTTTGCGGTCGACCCGGCGGACTTCGCCGGTGTGGTGATAGTCCACCCCTTCAACCACGCCGATCGGCCGCGCGGTGACCAGGTTGCCCGAGGCGACCCGCAGGCGCGAGCCCTGCATGGGCGAGGACGCCATGTCCATCGACAACCGCGATTCGATGGCGATCCGCAGCTGGCCGACCGCATCGATCACGCACTCAAGGGTGGCGGCGTCGGTAATCCGCAAGCCGCGATGGTAGTGCGGCGCCAGCCCACGGGCCGCCAGGCGGCTCTCGATCTGCGGGCGCGAGCCATGGACCAGCACCAGGCGCACCCCCAGGCTGTGCAACAGCACCAGGTCGTGGACGATATTGCCGAAGTTCGGATGCACCACCCCGTCGCCGGGCAGCATGACGACGAAGGTGCAGTCGCGGTGGGCATTGATGTAAGGCGAAGCATGACGCAACCAGTTGACGTAATCGGGCATAACCAAAAGAGCCTGTAAAAATGGGACGGAACGTGAAGGCACACAGCGCTCGAAGGGTTATCGTCGGAACAGGCTTGGCGTCACGCGCATTCTCCTTCAGAGGGTGAACGGTCCGGCTCAGCGGGCAATTACCGGGCTCAGACAATAATGTTGGATCAGGTCACGCAATAGACGCACGGTCGGCTCCAGACGTGACATTTCCAGGTACTCGCCCGGCTGATGGGCACAGGCGATGTCGCCAGGCCCCAGCACCAGGGTTTCGCAGCCCAGGCGCTGAAGATAAGGCGCTTCGGTGCCAAAGGCTACTGCTTCGGCCTTGTGACCTGTCAGACGCTCGGCAACCTTCACCAGCTCCGCATCGGCCGATTGTTCAAAAGGCGGCACTTCCGGAAACAGCGGCGCGTAATCGATCTGCACCTGATGCTGCTCGGCCAGCGGCTGCAGCTTCTGCCGGATCGCCGCGCGCAGGGCCTGCGGATCCATGCCCGGCAGGGGGCGCAGGTCGAACTCCAGCGAACACTGGCCACAGATGCGATTGGGGTTGTCGCCACCATGGATACAACCGAAGTTGAGCGTTGGCTGCGGCACACCGAATTGCGGGTTATTGAATGCTTTCTGCCATTGCTGGCGCAGCAGCTTGAGCTGACCGATGACGTCGTACATGGCCTCCAGCGCGCTATGGCCCAGGCTTGGATCCGACGAATGGCCGCTGCGCCCCAGAATGTCGATGCGCTCCATCATTACGCCCTTGTGCAGGCGGATCGGCTTGAGCCCGGTTGGCTCGCCGATCACCGCCGCACGGCCCAGCGGCCGGCCCGCTTCGGCCAGGGCTCGGGCGCCGGCCATGGAGCTTTCCTCGTCGCAGGTGGCAAGAATCAGCAGCGGTTGACGGAAGGGTTGGTCGAGCAGCGGGCGCACCGCCTCGATGACCAACGCAAAGAAGCCTTTCATGTCGCAGCTGCCCAGACCGACCCAGCGCCCATCCACTTCGGTGAGTTTGAGCGGGTCGGTTTTCCACAACTGCGGGTCGTACGGCACGGTGTCACTATGCCCGGCCAGCACCAGCCCACCGGGGCCGCTGCCGAAGCTCGCCAGCAGGTTGAACTTGCCCGGCGAGACCTGCTGGATATCACAAGCAAAGCCCAGATCCCCGAGCCAGCCGGCCAACAGGTCGATCACCGCGCGGTTGGACTGGTCCAGCCCAGGCTGGGTACAACTCACCGACGGGGTTGCAATCAGGGCGGCGAACTGGTCTTTCATCGACGGCAACGGCATGCGAATTCTCCCTGGGCGAGCCTCATCATAGGGCCATCCGGCACCATGAATAAACCGTCATGGCGCCACTGCTGTACACTCGCAACCTATCGACACCCCTCTCAGATGCTCTCGCTAGCCGAGCTTGGATTCTCCAGCATGCACAAAGAAACAGAAATCAAACTGCGCGTCAGCCGCGAAACCCTCGCTGCGCTGCGCGATCACCCATTGCTGAAGAAGCGCAACAAAAGCGGCTGGGAGCGCAGCGAACTGTTCAACCAGTATTTCGACACCCCGGACCGCGAGCTGGCAACGGCCAAGGTCGCCCTGCGCCTGCGCCGTGATGGCGACGCGATCATCCAGACGCTGAAGGCGCGTGGGCAAAGCGTGGCCGGCCTGTCCGAGCGCATCGAGCACGAATGGCATCTGCCCAAGGCCAAGCTGGACCTGAAAAAGCTCGATGGCGAGTGCTGGCCGGCGCAATTGGCCGACCTCGACAAAAAAACCATCAAACCGGCCTTTACCACCGATTTTGTCCGCGAACGCGCTGAAATTGCCTGGGGCCGCGGCAAAGCCAAAGTCGTGATCGAAGCCGCGCTGGACCTCGGTGAAGTGGTCGCCGGCAAACAACGCGAAGAAATCTGCGAACTGGAGCTGGAACTGCGCGAAGGCGAAGCCGGCGCCCTGCTGGAGCTGGCCGCTGAGCTGGCCGCCACCCTGCCGCTGATGCCGTGCGATATCAGCAAGGCCGAGCGTGGTTATCGCCTGTTCGACGCCAGCAGCTATTCCCTGAGCCTGCCAAGCCCGGCGTTCGAGGCCGAGATGCCGCTGGACGATGCCTTCAGCGCGCTGGCCTGGCACCTGCTCGCCAGCAGCCAACGGCTGGCCGAACAGTATCGATTCAACGGCCACTGGCGCCTGCTGCAAAGCTGGGTCGAGCAATTGGTCGAGCTGCGCGCCGTACTGGGCAGCCTCGGCCAAGCCGCTCCTCGCACCACCACCCACGACATGCGCGTGCGCCTGGATGCCTTGCTGGAAGACTGGCGCCCGCTGCTGCAGGCCGGCCAGGAAGACGAAGACGTGCGCAAGGCCGCACCGGAGCAATTCGCTGAGGAGCTGCTTGACACCCGTTGGGGCGAGTTCTCCCTGAATGCCTCGCGCTGGCTGCTGGGCCGCGCCTGGACGGTAGAGCGCAACAAGCGTGGCGACCGTCAGGGTAACGCGCCGCTGGCCAGCTGGCTGGCACACTTCTTCAATGAAGAGTGCGCTGCCCTGCAACTGGCCCGCTACCAGCTGCAACCGGAAGACCTGGCCGAGCAGCTGCCGCGCATCGAGCGCCTGCAAGTCTGGCTGCACCACGCCCGTGACGTCGTCGAAGCGCCGGACCTTGACCGCCTCTATGGCGAGCTGAACAAGCTGCAGCAACTGGCCAATCTGTCGATCAGCGACGACGTCCTGCACGCGCGCGTTCAGCAGGCCCTGACCGTCAGCCAGAATCAGGGCTGGAAGCAGTTGCTGCGCAAGTAAGCGTCAAGGCAACACCGGCAAACTGGTAGTGGACTTGATCTCCGACAAGGCCACTATCGAGTTGACCTCTTGAATCCCCGGCACCATCGACAGCTTTTCGAAGAAAAACCGTTCGTAGGCTTCGATGTCCAGCTCACCGGCATAAATAATTCTTTCCATGACAATTTTTGAAATGAATAAGCTGCGTATTCACCTATATCGCTCATATTAGGTAAGAAATACCGCTTCAGGCATGTAAATATTTCCCCATCGATTCTCGGAGAATGCTCATGCCCGCTTCCGCCGCCCCACTGCGCAGCGACGTCTGGAACGTCGCCAACCCCCACGCCCGTGTGTGCCTTAACGTCGTCATCGACGCGGAGCCGGGCAGCCTGTGCCGTTTGCTCAACCTGTTTGCCATGCAGTACCTGACCCCCGAAGAGGTCCACAGCAGCCGGCAAGACGACACGCTGCACGTTCAGATGGAGCTCGACGGCCTGACCTGGCACCGCGCCGAGGTGATTGCTCAAAAAATGCGCAACCTGGTGGATGTACACAGCGTTGAGCTTGAGCTGGCCGAGCCGGCTCCCCAGCTCGCCTCGGCCTGACAGCGGTGCTTTACCGTTCGGCAATTATTCGCAACCTTTCCCTGGACCACCCGCAACTCCCCCGGCGACCCTCGGTCTACTCTTGCTGTTTGAGGCTGACAAACTCCAAATCTACTGGTTGGATGCGACTGTAGGAGCCGGCTTTAGCCGCGAAGGGTCGCGTAGCGGCCCCAATCGATGGGCCTGCCGTGCAGGCCTTCGCGGCTAAAGCCAGCTCCTGCAAGAGGTTTGTCAGCAAAATGTGTATGCAAGTCGAGGAGCCCGCATGTCCCTTGTCGCCGCCCACCAGGACCGCTGGCTGGACCTGAACGACCTGATGCGCGAGTTGCTCGCCCAGGGATTCATCAGTCAGGACGCCGCTGAACAGGCCCTGACCAATCGCCAAAGCGCACGCAATAGTCAATTGCACCCGCTGGAGTTCATTGCCGCCCAGCAGCTGGACGATCAGAGCCGGCCCGGCAAGGCACTGGACCTGGAGAGCCTGACCCTGTGGCTGGCCCAGCAAGCGGGCCAGCCTTACTTGCGTATCGACCCGCTGAAGATCGACGTTGCCGCGATCACGCCGCTGATGTCCTACGCCTTTGCCCAGCGCCACCGCATCCTCGCCGTCGCCATTGATAACGATGGCGTCACCGTGGCCAGCGCACAGCCTTATGTACACGGCTGGGAAGCGGACCTGCGGCATGTGCTCAAGCTGCCGATCAAGCGGGTGGTCGCCAACCCTGCCGATATCCAGCGCTTCTCGGTGGAGTTCTTTCGCCTGGCCAAGTCGGTCAGCGGCGCCAACAGCACCGATCACAAAACCGGCAACCTGGGCAATTTCGAACAGTTGCTTAACCTGGGCGCCAGCGACCAGGAACCCGACGCCAATGATGCGCACATCGTCAATATCGTCGACTGGCTGTTCCAGTACGCCTTCCAGCAGCGCGCCAGCGATATCCATATCGAGCCGCGACGGGAGCAAGGCAGCGTGCGCTTTCGCATCGATGGGGTGCTGCATAACGTCTACCAGTTCCCGCCCCAGGTCACCATGGCCATCGTCAGCCGGCTCAAAAGCCTGGGCCGCATGAACGTCGCGGAAAAGCGCAAACCGCAGGATGGCCGGGTCAAGACCAAGACCCCGGACGGTGGTGAAGTCGAGTTACGGCTCTCGACCCTGCCGACCGCCTTTGGCGAAAAAATGGTCATGCGGATCTTCGACCCACAGGTGCTGCTCAAGGACTTCAACGAACTGGGCTTTTGCGCCGAAGACCTGCGCCGCTGGCAAGACATGACGCGCCAACCCAACGGCATCATTCTGGTGACCGGGCCGACCGGTTCGGGCAAGACCACCACCCTCTACACCACCCTGAAAAAGCTCGCGACGCCCCAGGTCAACCTCTGCACCATTGAAGACCCGATCGAGATGGTCGAGTCGAGCTTCAACCAGATGCAGGTCCAGCACAACATTGACCTGACCTTTGCCAGCGGCGTGCGGGCGCTGATGCGACAGGACCCGGATATCATCATGATCGGCGAAATTCGCGACCTGGAGACCGCCGAAATGGCAATCCAGGCCGCGCTTACCGGTCACCTCGTGCTGTCGACCCTGCACACCAACGACGCACCAAGTGCCATCAGCCGCCTGCTGGAGCTGGGGATCCCCCATTACCTGATCCGGGCCACGGTGTTGGGGGTTATGGCCCAGCGTCTGGTGCGAACCCTGTGCCCACATTGCAAGGCCCTGCAGGCTCCGGCAGAAGAGGATTGGCAGGAGCTGACACGGCCCTGGCAAGCGCCGGTGCCGCAAAACGCCCAACGCGCCATCGGCTGCCTGGAATGCCGCGACACCGGTTATCGGGGCCGCTCGGGCGTGTACGAAATCATGCAATTGACCGATGGCCTCAAGGCACTGATCAACGCCGATACCGACCTGATCGTGCTCAAGCGCCAGGCGTATATCGAAGGGATGCGCAGCCTGCGCCTGTCTGGCGCGCAGAAAGTCGCTGCCGGGCTGACAACCCTGGAAGAAGTGCTGCGGGTGACGCCAAGAAATGAAATGAAGTAGAGGTGGCCGCTTTCGCCAAACGCGTGCCAAGCTTTGAGTTCTCTCACTGGTTCGATCGGCAAGCCGAGGACTCAGCATGTGGCGATACCTTCAACACTTGTCGTACTGGGATTGGCTGGCCCTGGGGACATTCCTGCTGATTCTGGAGATGTTTGGGGCAGGTGGTTATCTGCTCTGGATCGGTATCGCGGCGGCAGGCGTTGGCGTGTTCACCTTTGTGATTCCGACGCTGGACTGGACCATTCAATACTTGTTGTTCGGCCTGTTGTCGGTGTTCACGACGGTGTTCTGGTGGCGCCGTCACCGCGGCAATGGCATCCCGAGCGACCCATCCGGGCTGAACATGCACGGTCAGGAGCTGATCGGCCAGGTGTTTGTGGTGCAGGAATCCATCATCGGCGGGCGCGGCAAGATCAAGGTGGGTGACAGCGTGTGGATCGTCAAAGGGCCGGACATGCCGATGGGCGCGCAGGCACGGGTGGTGGGCCAGGAAGGCGCTGTTCTGCTGGTTGAAAAAGCTGAATGAGGGGCACGGAACTGAACCGGGGTTTGGCGATCATATCGCGCAGATTAATCCAGTGCGGAGCACCCCCTGATGCGGTTCAAGTTTGCTGTTGCAGCCATCGCGCTGCTGTCTCTCCCCGTTGGCTCTGCCATGGCTGATGATACCTTTTGGCGCAATGTGATCACCTCTGGTGCCACCACCGGCTCTAGCTACCTGACCTCCAGGGACCACAAGATGGTCGTCGCCGCGCAGGATGACGCGGGCAGCTTTGTGGCCAGCGAAGGCCAGATTCGCGGGCCTTACCTGGAAGCGGCAATGCGCAAGGTGCGGGCGGAAAACCCGGATCTGAAGGCCAGCGATATGGATCTGGCGAATGCGATCCTGGCCAAGAATGCGGTGGTGGCTGAGCAGTAAGATCGGTGTGGGCCTCTTCCCTCACCCTAACCCTCTCCCTCTGGGGAGGGCTAGGGTGAGGGGTTCGAGTCACTACCGACTCAAGCTACCGATACTCATCCACCGGCACACACGCACAAAACAGATTCCGATCCCCATACACGTTGTCTACCCGGTTCACGGCCGGCCAGTACTTGTGCATCCGCGTATGCGCAGTCGGTATCACCGCCTCGACAATGCTGTAAGAGCGTTCCCACACTCCGGTCAAGTCCGCCAGCGTATGTGGCGCTCGCTTGAGAGGGTTGTCATCTGCCGTCCAGTCGCCGTTTTGCACCCGGGCAATCTCGGCACGAATGGCCAGCATCGCTTCGACAAACCGGTCCAGCTCTGCCTTGGATTCGCTTTCGGTCGGTTCCACCATCAAGGTACCCGGTACCGGAAACGACATGGTCGGCGCATGAAAGCCGTAATCCATCAGGCGCTTGGCAACATCCTCCTCGCTGATGCCGGTCTGCGCCTTCAACGGTCGCAGGTCGAGAATGCATTCATGGGCCACCCGCTCGTTGCGGCCGCGGTACAGCACCGGGAACGCCCCGCCCAACTGCTGAGCCACATAGTTGGCCGAGAGGATGGCCACTTCACTGGCATCCGCCAGCTGCGGGCCCATCATGGCGATGTACATCCAGCTGATCGGCAGGATGCTGGCGCTGCCCCAGGGCGCGGCACTGACGGCGCCGTTGAGCACATTGGGGCCCGATAACTCGATCACCGGATGGTTGGCCACAAACGGCGCCAGATGAGCACGCACGCCAATCGGGCCCATGCCCGGGCCGCCGCCGCCATGGGGAATGCAAAAGGTCTTGTGCAGGTTCATGTGCGACACGTCGGCGCCAATGTCGGCAGGGCGAGTCAGGCCCACCTGGGCATTGAGGTTGGCGCCATCCATATAGACCTGGCCACCGTGGCTGTGGATGACCTCACAGATCTCGCTGATGCCCTCCTCGTACACACCATGGGTGGAGGGATAGGTCGCCATCAGACACGACAAGGCATTGCCCGCCGCTTGCGCCTTGGCCTTGAGGTCGCCAAGGTCGACATTGCCGTGGTCATCGCACTCGACAATCACCACCTGCATACCGGCCATTTGTGCCGAGGCCGGGTTGGTGCCGTGGGCCGAGGCGGGAATCAGGCAGACGTTGCGCTGGCCCTGCTTGCGACTCTCATGGTATTTGCGGATCGCCAACAACCCCGCGTATTCGCCTTGAGCGCCAGAGTTGGGCTGCATGCAGATGGCATCGAAACCGGTGATCGCGCACAGCCACTGCTCCAGCTCGTCGATCATGGCCTTGTAGCCTTGAGCCTGCTCGACCGGTGCAAAGGGGTGCAGGTTGGCAAACCCCGGCCAGGTGATGGGGATCATTTCACTGGTCGCGTTGAGCTTCATGGTGCAGGAGCCCAGCGGAATCATCGACTGGTTGAGGGCCAGGTCCTTGTTCTCCAGCTGCTTGAGGTAGCGCAGCATCTCGGTTTCGCTGTGGTGCAGGTTGAACACCGGGTGCGCCAGGATCGCCGACTGGCGCAGCAGCGCGTCGGGAATGCCGGCCGCCAGCGGCTGGGCATCCAGCGCCTCGACCTCCAGCCCATGGTCGGCGCCGAGGAACACATCGAACAGGCGCCCCAGCGTCGCTTCATCGCAGGTCTCGTCCAGGCTGATGCCCAACTGGCCACGACCGAGTATGCGCAGGTTGATCTGCGCCGCCTTGGCCGATTCGATGATTGCCGTCTGGCTGCCGCCGACTTCCAGGGTCAGGGTGTCGAAGAAGTGCTGATTGGTCCGCTGGATGCCTTTATCGGCCAGCCCGGCAGCGAGGATGGCGGTCAGCCGGTGAACCCGCTGAGCGATGCGCTTGAGGCCTTGGGGGCCATGGTAGACGGCATAGAACGCCGCAATATTGGCGAGCAGGACTTGGGCTGTGCAGATGTTCGAGTTGGCCTTTTCCCGGCGGATATGTTGCTCGCGGGTTTGCAGGGCCATACGCAGCGCCAGGTTGCCACGAGCATCCTTGGAGACGCCGATGATGCGCCCCGGAATCGCCCGCTTGAACTCATCCCGACAAGCAAAATACGCCGCATGCGGCCCGCCATAGCCCATTGGTACGCCGAAGCGCTGGGAACTGCCGAACACCACATCCGCGCCCATCTCGCCTGGCGGGGTCAACAGCACCAGGCTCAGCAGGTCAGCCGCGACGCAAGCCAGTGCCTGCTGTTTGTGCAACAGCTCGATCAGCGGGCGCAGGTCGCGCACCTCACCATGAGTGTCAGGGTATTGCAGCAATGCACCGAATACCTGGTAATTGCCGAGGTTTTCCGCTGCATCGACCACCAGGTCAAAGCCAAAACCTTCGGCGCGGGTTTGCACCACCGACAGGGTTTGCGGGTGACAGTGAACGTCGACGAAAAACAGGTTGCTGCGCGACTTGGCCACCCGCTTGGCCAGGGCCATGGCTTCGGCAGCCGCGGTGGCTTCATCCAGCAGGGACGCATTGGCCAACGCCAACCCGGTCAGGTCGATGGTCATTTGCTGGAAGTTGAGCAGCGCCTCGAGCCGGCCTTGGGCGATTTCCGGTTGATACGGGGTATAGGCGGTGTACCAGCCGGGATTTTCCAGCACGTTGCGCAGGATGACCGTTGGCGTCAGGGTGCCGTGATAACCCATGCCAATCAGGCTGGTCCAGACTTGATTTTGCTGCGCGTAGCCTTGAAGCCTGGCCAGGGCGGCCTGCTCGTCCAGTGCTGGCGGCAGATCCAGGGGTCGATTGAGGCGGATGCCTGGCGGCACCGTCTGTTCGATCAGCTCGACCCGGCTGATCAGGCCCAGTGCGGCGAGCATGGCCTGCTGTTCATCGGCATCGGGGCCAAGGTGGCGCCGCAGGAAGGCATTCGGGTCTTGCAGTTGGCTCAGGGACGGCAACTGGGACATGACGGCTCTCTCTTCCAGAAACTAAAGCCTCGACGGGTCGAGGCTTATTGAGTCTAGAAAGGGATTGCCGTTTGTGCGGAAAACTATTCGCCGATGGCGGCTTTGTAGCCTGCGGCGTCCAGCAGCTTTTCCAGATCGCTCGGGTTACTTGGCTTCAGTTTGAAGATCCAGGCGCCGTACGGGTCGCTGTTCAGCGACTCAGGGCTGTCGGACAGTTCGTCGTTCACGGCGATGACTTCACCAGCGACAGGTGCGTAGATGTCCGAAGCCGCCTTGACCGACTCGACCACACCGGCCTGATCGCCTGCACCAAACACACTGCCGACTTCGGTCAGCTCGACAAACACCACATCACCCAGGGCTTCCTGGGCGTGGTCGCTGATGCCGACGGTGACGGTGCCGTCGGCTTCCAGGCGTGCCCACTCGTGACTTTCGGCAAAACGCAATTCGGCAGGGATATCGCTCATCTTTTTGTCCTCAACAGGGTCAGCGGTAGGCCCGCCAGAAAAATTCAGATCAAGATCTTGCCATGACGCACGAACGTCGGCTTGACCACACGAACCGGGTACCATTTACCGCGAATTTCAACTTCAGCCCGGTCGGCAGTGGCAGCGGGAACACGCGCCAGGGCAATGGACTTGCTCAGCGTAGGAGAGAAACTACCACTGGTGATCTCTCCTTCGCCAACTTCGGCGACACGCACCACTTGATGGGCGCGCAATACGCCACGCTCTTCGAGCACCAGGCCGACCAGTTTCTCCCCGATGCCCGCGGCTTTTTCGCTTTCCAGCGCGGCGCGGCCAATAAAGTCGCGATCCTTGGGTTTCCAGGCAATGGTCCAGGCCAGGTTCGAGGCCAGCGGCGAATGCGCTTCGTCGATGTCCTGGCCGTAGAGGTTCATGCCGGCTTCAAGACGCAGGGTGTCGCGGGCGCCAAGCCCGCTGGGTGCAATACCGGCGCCGACCAGGTCGTTGAAAAAGGCCGGGGCCTGGACGGCCGGCAGGACGATTTCAAGGCCATCTTCACCGGTATAGCCGGTGCGCGCGATAAACCAGTCGCCGTCGGCATGACCTTCGAAGGGTTTGAGGTGGTCGATAAGCGCTGCGCGGGACTGACTCACCAGTTCAGCGACTTGCTTGCGAGCATGCGGGCCCTGGATGGCGAGCATGGCCAGTTCCGGACGCTCGTGCAGTTGAACGTCGAAACCGGGCTGCTGTTTCTCAAGCCAGGCCATGACCTTGGCACGGGTAGCGGCGTTGACCACCAGCCGATAGCCCTCTTCAAGGCGATAGACGATCATGTCGTCGACGATGCCGCCCTCAAGGTTGAGCATGGTGCTGTACAAGGCACTCCCGGTGCCCGGCAAACGCTCGACATCATTGGCGAGCAGCCGTCGCAGCCAGGCCATGGCCTGGTTGCCGAGAATGTCGATAACGGTCATGTGCGACACATCGAAAACGCCGCAGTCCCTGCGCACCTGGTGGTGCTCTTCGACCTGCGATCCGTAATGCAGGGGCATGTCCCAACCGCCAAAATCGACCATCTTCGCGCCGAGCGCGAGGTGCAGGTCATACAGAGGCGTACGCTGTCCCATGGGTTTCTCCTTCCGGGCGTGGCGAAGGTGCGGATAACGGCAACATCAGCTACAGGCCCTGAAAACAACGGCCTGTGAGCTTCCCGCTACCGGGTCGTGAAGACCGACCGCACCGAATGCCGCGCATTGTAGCCGCAAGGGGAAGGACTGGCACCTATGCTGAGGCGTCATCGCGTTTGACCGACATGGCGTGCCGATCGTCGTATCAGGCCGATGACCGGCAACAACCCCACCGCGACCAGCGTCAATGCCGGCAAGGAGGCCCGCGACCACTCACCTTCGCTGGTCATCTCGAACACCCGGACTGCCAGCGTGTCCCAGCCGAACGGGCGCATCAGCAAGGTGGCGGGCATTTCCTTGAGCACATCGACAAACACCAACAGCGCCGCGCTCAAGGCGCCCGGCACCAGCAATGGCAGATACACTTTGAAAAACAAATGCGGACCACTGCTGCCCAGGCTGCGGGCCGCCTCGGGTAACGACGGACGAATTCGCGCCAGGCTGTTCTCCAGTGGGCCGTACGCCACGGCAATAAAGCGCACCAGATAGGCCAGCAGCAGCGCAGCGAGGCTGCCGAGCAGCATCGGCTTGGCTGCGCCGCCCAACCAGCCGGACAGCGGAATGACCACTTCACGGTCCAGGTAACTGAACGCCAGCATGATCGACACCGCCAGCACCGAGCCCGGCAAGGCGTAGCCCAGGTTGGCCAGGCCCACGCCGGCGTTGATCCCGGTGGTCGGCGCCAGGCGACGGGCAAAAGCCAGCAACAGGGCGACACTGACGGTGATCAGCGCCGCCATGGCGCCCAGGTAGAGGGTATGCAGGATCAGCCCGGCGTAGCGCTCATCAAGATCGAAGCGGCCACGCTGCCAGAACCAGACCAGCAACTGCAGCAGCGGAATCACGAAGGCGCAGGCGAACACCAGCAGGCACCACCCACTGGCCGCCAGCGCCTTGAGCCCATGCAGGTGATACAAGGCTTCGCCTCGTGGTCGCTCATTGGTGGTGCGCAGGGCGCCACGCGCGCGCCGTTCGCCGTACAACACCAGCATCACCGCCAACAGCAGCAGGCTGGCCAGTTGCGCGGCGCTGGAGAGGCTGAAGAAGCCGTACCAGGTCTTGTAGATGGCGGTGGTAAAGGTATCGAAATTGAACACCGACACGGCACCGAAATCTGCCAGGGTTTCCATCAGCGCCAAGGCAACGCCGGCGCCAATGGCTGGCCGTGCCATCGGCAAGGCAACCCGCCAGAAGGCTTGCAGCGGTGATTGCCCAAGAACCCGCGCCGCTTCCATCAGGCCCTTGCCCTGGGCCAGGAAGGCGGTACGCGCCAGCAGGTAGACGTAGGGGTAGAACACCAGAACCAGCACTGTGATGACCCCGCCGGTGGAGCGCACCCGCGGCAGGCGCAAGGGCCCGAACCATTCACGCAGCAGGGTCTGCACGGGGCCGGAGAAATCCAGAAGGCCGACGAAGACAAAGGCCAGCACATAAGCGGGGATGGCAAAGGGCAGCATCAGCGCCCAGTCCAGCCAGCGCCGGCCGGGGAATTCGCACAGGCTGGTCAGCCAGGCCAGGCTCACGCCCAGGACCGTCACCCCCACGCCGACGCCGATAATCAGCGTCAGGGTGTTGCCGAGCAGGCGGGTCATCTGGGTGTCCCACAGGTGGCTCCAGATCTGCAGGTCGATGGTTTGCCAGGACAGCAGCAGCACGCTCAGTGGGAGCAGCACCAGGCAGGCAATGAGGAAAACCAGGGGGTACCAGCGGCGCTGGGCGGGGTGGGCCACGAAGTGAGCGTCTCGAAAAAGCGGGTATCTTGGCGCAATGAATTGCGAAACTGCAATCCTGTAGGAGCGGACCTGGCCGCGATGGGCTGCGAAGCGGCCCCGGCGATTCTGAAACCGCCGGCAATCGCAGCTGATTCGCAGATGTCACAGACCCAAGGGGCCGCTGCGCGGCCCATCGCGGCCAGGTCCGCTCCTACAGGTATTGCAGCGAGTGGCTCGGTCAATTCCAGCCAGCGCGGTCCATCAGGCGGATGGCTTCGGCCTGGCGCTTGCCGGCCAGTTCCACGGCGATGGCGTCAGGTTTGAACGGCCCCCAGGCAGCCACTTCGTCTGACGGTGCAACCTTCGGGTTGGCCGGGAATTCCTGGTTGATGTCTGCGAACAGCTTCTGCGCTTGCTCGCCGGTCATCCACTCGACCAGTTTCTTCGCTGCTTCCGGATGCGGCGCATGCTTGGTCAGGCCAATGCCGGACAGGTTGACGTGTACGCCGCGGTCGCCCTGGTTCGGCCAGAACAATTTTACCGGCAGCTCAGGCTTCTGCTTGTGCAGACGGCCATAGTAGTAGGTGTTGACGATACCGACGTCGCACTGGCCGGCGTTGATGGCTTCGAGCACCGCCACGTCGTCGGAGAACACATCGGTGGAGAGGTTGTTGACCCAGCCCTTGATGATTTGCTCGGTTTTCTCGGCGCCATGGGTTTCGATCAGGGTCGCGGTCAACGACTGGTTGTAGACCTTCTTGGCCGAACGCAGGCACAGGCGGCCTTCCCACTGTTTGTCAGCCAGGGCTTCGTAGGTGGTCAGCTCGCCGGGTTTGACCCGGTCGGTGGAGTAGGCGATGGTCCGCGCGCGCAGGCTCAGGCCGGTCCACTCATGGGAAGATGCGCGGTATTGCGGCGGGATGTTGGCATCGATCACCGGGGACTTGATCGGCTGCAGGATGCCCTTCTGCTCGGCCTGCCAGAGGTTGCCGGCGTCGACGGTGAGCAGCAGGTCGGCGCTGGTATTTTCACCTTCGGCCTTGATCCGCTCCATCAGCGGTGCTTCCTTGTCGGTGATGAACTTGATCTTCACCCCGGTTTCCTTGGTGTAGGCATCGAACACCGGCTTGATCAGCTCGTCGATACGCGAGGAATACACCACCACCTCGTCCGCTGCCTGGGCGGTGCCGCCCAGCAGTGTGAGCGCCAGAGCCGCCAGGATGTGCTTGCGTGCCAACATGGGTGCAGTCCTCGATAGTCGATTGAGAGCGAAATGGTAGTGAATCGGATTTCGCTTCTCAATCGAACTCGGGCGCAAGGCGTTACGAAATGTTGCCAGGTTTCAAGGGCGCGCCAATTCGGGCAAATCACCGCTCAACCCAAGGGCCTGGCGCACAAACAGAGCCTTGGCGTGCGGCAGGTCCTCGACCCATTTCAGGCCGCTGTTGCGCAGCCAGCGCAGGGGCAGCGGATCGGCCTGAAACAGCCGTTCGAAGCCTTCCATTGCCGCCATCAACGCCAGGTTGTGGGGCATGCGCCGACGCTCATAGCGACTCAGGACCCGCACATCGGCCAGTCGCTCGCCGCGCCCGACGGCGTGTTCCAGTTCCTCGGCCAACACCGCCGCGTCCAGAAAACCGAGGTTGACGCCCTGCCCGGCCAGCGGATGGATGGTGTGCGCGGCATCGCCGATCAGGGCCAGGCCTTCGGACACATAGCGCTTGGCATGTCGCTGGCGCAGCGGCACGCAGACTCGCGGGTCAGCGTGCATTACCTTGCCCAGGCGGCCTTCGAAGGCACGCTCCAGCGCGGCGCAGAAGGCCTCGTCGTCCAGCGCCATGGCCCGCTCGGCTTCTGCCGGCGTGATGGACCAGACGATCGAGCACCAGTCCTGGCCGCCATCGCGCAACAGCGGCAGAAACGCCAGCGGACCATCATCGGTAAAGCGCTGCCAGGCGGTGCCTTCATGGGGCGCGCTGCATTGCACGCTGGTGACGATAGCGTGGTGCAGGTAATCCCATTCGCGGGTTTGCGTGCCGGTCAGGCGGCGCACGGCGGAATTGCCGCCATCGGCGGCGATCACCAGCGGCGCACGCAAGGTGCGGCCATCGGCCAGGGTCAGCAGCCACTCATCGCCGGAGCGGCGCATCTGCTCCAGGCGTGCATTGGCGAGCAGGCCGATTTCGCTGTCGAGCAGACGCTCAAGCAAGGCGTCCTGGATCACCCGGTTCTCGACGATATGCCCGAGCACCTCGGCATGCACGCTGGAGGCCGAAAAGTGGATTTGGCCGGTGCCGCTGCCATCCCACACATGCATCTGGGCATAAGGGCTGACGCGCCGGGCGAGCATGCCGTCCCAGGCGCCAAGCCGCTCCAGCACCCGTTGGCTGGCCGCGGACAACGCACTGACGCGCGGCTCGAACGGTGCCTGGGCCTCGAAGAATTTGACCGCCAGCGGGCTGCCGTCGAGCAGCAGTATTTCCAGGCCACTGTGCTGCAGGGCCAGTGCCAGGGTGCTGCCGACCATACCGGCACCGACAATCAACAGATCTGCGCGCATCTCCATGCTTTAAGCCTGTCTCTCTGGCGGCGCGGGCCGCCTGTAAAGGGTGATTTGGACGTGCACGGTCAAAGATCCGGGCGGGCGCCCAGGCCCATGGCCTGGCGGGCGAACCAGCGTTTGGCCGGCGGCAGCAGGTCCAGGCCCAGCAGGCCCAGATTGCGCCCGGCGGCCAGCAGCGGTTGTGACGAGCCGAACAAGCGGGTGACCTGATCGGAAAAGCCGACCGTCAGCTTCTGATCCAGACGCTGGCGCTCGCGATAAGCCTGAAGAGTAGTGAAGTCGCCGGGAGTTTGCGGGCCCTTGAGCAGGGCTTCGGCCAGCGACTGCACGTCTCGCAATGAAAGGTTGAAACCTTGCCCGGCGATCGGGTGCAAGCTGTGCGCGGCATTGCCCAGCACCACCAGGTGCGGGCGAACCTGCTCCCGGGCTTCGATCAGCGCCAGCGGGTACAGGTGCCGCACACCCACCTGCTGCAAGGCGCCCAGGCGATAGCCAAATACCCCCTGAAGCTCGGCCAGGAAGCTGCGCTCATCCACGTCCACCAGACGCTTGGCGTCCATGCCGGTGCGGGTCCAGATCAGCGCGCAGCGGTTTTCCGGAAGCGGCAGCAAAGCCATCGGACCGTCGTCGGTGAAGCGTTCGAAGGCCTGGCCGCAGTGGGATGCACTTGGGGTGATATTGGCGATCAGCGCGCTTTGATGGTACGGGCGATGGCTGACATGGATGCCCAACTGCTCGCGCAGGTCGGAGCGGCCACCATCGGCCAAAACGGCCAAGTCGCAATCGAGCGTGGTGTCATCGTTGAGCGACAGCCGGTAGCCGTCTTCGAGCGGCTGCATGCGGATGACTTGCGCCGGACAACGCCAGCTCACCACCTCGTGGTCCAGCGCATGCCACAGGCACTGCCCCAGCCAGGCGTTTTCCGCCACGTAACCGAGCGCCGGAACGCCCTCTTCCAGCGCCGTCAGGCGGGTCGCGCCAAAACGGCCGCGGTCGGACACCTGGATTTGCCGGATCGGCTCGGCACGCCGGCTGATCTGCTGCCAGATGCCGAGGCGCTCGTAGATTTGCCGCGTACCGAACGACAGCGCCGAAGAGCGGGCATCGTAACTGGGCTGCCAGCTGTCGCCAGGTGCGAACGGCTCGATCAGCATGATCTTCCAGCCACGCGCCTTGGCGTCGGCCTGCAGGGTCAGCGCCAGGCTGGCACCGACCAGGCCGCCGCCGATGATCGCAATATTGACCCGATTCATGCTGCCTGGGCCTTGGCCGCGGCCATCAGGGCTTCGATCTCGGCGACGGTCTTGGGTACGCCATGGGTCAAGATCTCACAACCGGTCTTGGTGACCACCACGTCGTCCTCGATGCGCACGCCGATACCGCGCCATTTTTTGGCAACATTGTGGTTATCGGGGGAAATATAGATGCCCGGTTCGACGGTAAGGGTCATGCCGGGCTCGAGCACCCGCCATTCGCCGCCAACCTTGTAGTCACCGACATCATGCACGTCCATGCCCAGCCAGTGCCCGGCGCGGTGCATGTAGAACGCGCGGTAGGCTTCGCTGGCGATCAGCTCGGGGACGCTGCCCTGCAGCAGCCCAAGCTCCACCAGGCCTTCGGTGATGACCTGAACCGTGGCTTCATGCGCCTGGTTCCAGTGTTTGTCCGGGCCAATGGCGGCAAACGCGGCTTCCTGGGACTTGAGCACCAGCTCGTAAATGGCTTTCTGTTCCGGCGAAAAAAGCCCGCTGACCGGGAAGGTGCGGGTGATGTCGCTGGCATAGCAGTCGATTTCACAGCCCGCATCGATCAGCACCAGGTCGCCGTCCTTGAGCACGGCGTCGTTCTCCTGGTAATGCAGGATGCAGGCATTGCGACCGGCCGCGACGATGGAGCCATAGGCCGGCATCTTGGCGCCACTCTTGCGAAACTCGTAGTCCAGCTCCGCTTCCAGGCTGAATTCGTGCAGCCCGGCGCGGCAGGCCTGCATGGCCCGCACGTGGGCGCGCGAGGATATGGCCGCGGCTTCGCGCATCACTTTCACTTCGGCGGCCGACTTGTACAGGCGCATGTCGTGCAGCAAATGGTCCAGGGCGACGAATTCGTTGGGCGGCTGCGCGCCCAGCCGCGCCTTGGAGCGGATCACGTTGATCCAATCCATCAGGTGCCGGTCGAACTCGGGGTTGCTGCCCATCGCCGAATAGACACGCTCACGGCCTTCGATCAGGCCCGGCAGGATGTCGTCGATGTCGGTGACAGGGAATGCATCGTCAGCGCCGAAATCACGCACGGCGCCTTCCTGACCAGCGCGCAAGCCGTCCCACAGCTCGCGCTCGGGGTTGCGTTCGCGGCAAAACAACACGTACTCGCCGTGCTCGCGGCCGGGGATCAGCGCAATGACTGCTTCGGGCTCGGGAAACCCGCTCAGGTACTGAAAATCGCTGTCCTGACGATACACATGCTCGACGTCACGGTTACGGATGGCCACCGCGGCGGCGGGCAGGATGGCGATGCTGTTGGGCACCATCTGCGCCATCAGGGCCTTGCGGCGACGGGCGTATTCCGACTTCGGGATGTGCATCATGCAGGCGCGGTCCTTATCAGTGCAGGGAGGGTTTCGCGGCAGGGGCGGCCGGCTTGTTCAGCTCGGTAAAGAGCAGCAGCGGCGCCACGCGCAAATATTCCATCACTTCCATATAGTCGCTTTCGCCGTCATCGGACTCTTCAAGGGCGTCCTGAACCTGGGCAATTGCAGCAAGGTCCTGCAATACTTCCATGGCCTCGGCGCTCAGCGCGGTGTCACCGGCGGTCAGGCCGAAACCGGCCAGGAAGCCCTGGCACCACTGGCCCAGTGCGGCAGCACGCTCGGTCAGAGGCGCATCGTCGCCCGGCAGCAACAGCACGACGGTGATGTCGTCGCCGGTCAGCTCGCCCTTGACCATCTCTTGCAGGCCGATCAGGGCCTGGCGCACGTTGTCCTGCGGCTCGGATTCAAGCAACTCGGCGGCATCGATCAGCCAGCTGCCGGCGTCAAAGCCTGCACCGGCACAGCTGCGACCGAGCAAAAAGCCGTGCAGTTCGGCAGGAGAGACAGGGTGGCCGCTGCTGCTGAGCAGAGTGGCGAACGCGGTATACGGGGAATTCTGGATAGGCATGGGCAACTAGGCGCCAGACGGCGCAATGACTAGAATGAAGGCCTTGTATCCTAGCACCGGCAGGCGCGCCAAGACTATGCACCTGGCCAATTCGCCGCCTTCTGCTTGCGGGATCGCCGTTCAGACGAATCGAGTGGGAACCAATGCAAGAGACTGAGATTCAAGCGCTGATGGGCCGACTCGAACAGTTGATCGATCGGGTCGAGCAACTAAAACGGCAAAACGGACTCCTACTCGCTCAGGAAAAATCCTGGCGTGAGGAGCGCGCGCACCTCATTGAAAAAAACGAAATCGCCCGCCGTAAGGTCGAATCGATGATTTCTCGCCTCAAGGCCCTGGAGCAAGACTCATGAGTTCAAGCAATAGCGTGACCGTTCAGATCCTCGACAAAGAATATTCGATCATCTGCCCCCCCGGAGAGCGCGGTAATCTGATCAGCGCCGCCCGCTACCTGGACAGCAAGATGCGCGAGATCCGCAGCAGCGGCAAGGTCATCGGCGCCGATCGCATTGCGGTCATGGCCGCCTTGAACATCACTCACGACCTGCTGCACAAGCAGGATGCTCCGGTCCTTTCCAGCGATGGCACCACCCGTGAACAGGTTCGCGATCTACTTGAACGCGTGGATCAGGCACTTTTGCCTGACACAGATTCAAACAAACGCTGATTTTTTGGGTATACTCGCTGCCGCTCCCTGGAGTGCTTGCCAGTCGGTCATGTCCCTGAGCCGATACGCACAACCACGGGGGTTGCACGTTGGGGCCGGTGTGCATGTCCGCTTGACGGAAAGCCTGAACGCCTCCTGCAATCTCCACCTTGAACTTTCGGGTTCAAGGGCTACACCGACAGCGGTTCGTCGGGGAGTCTAAATTTTCAGCCCTGCCCTTTGCCGGCCGGGTTTCGCGGGGCCGTCCGCTGCGGCCATCGTTCTAAGGTGGTCCGCATGACTGAATCCGTGCCGCTGACTCGCGCACAACTTCGTCGCCTTTTGCGTGATGCCCGCCGTGCCCTGACGCCGGCCGAGCAACGCCAGGCCGCCTGCGGCCTCTATCGCCAATTGGCGCAACATCCGCTGTTCCGCCGCGCCCGCCACATCGCCCTGTACCTGCCCAACGATTGTGAAATCGACCCGCACCTGCTGCTGCGCGAGGCTCAAATGCGCGGCAAGAAAACCTACCTGCCGGTGCTCAGCGCCTGGCCGCGGACCAAAATGGTGTTCCAGCGCATCGAGCACGGCGAAAAGCTGCGCCCGAACCGCTTTGGCATTCCCGAGCCGCACATCAACCGCGCACGGCAACGACCGATCTGGGCGCTGGACCTGATCTTGCTGCCATTGGTGGGGTTTGATGAGGAGGGTGGGCGCTTGGGGATGGGTGGGGGCTTCTACGACCGCAGCCTGGCCTACCAGGCACGCCGCACGGCCTGGAAAAAGCCACTGCTGTTGGGCCTGGCCCATGAATGCCAGAAAGTCGAGCGGCTGACTCAGGCCAGTTGGGACGTTGCGCTTCAGGGGACGGTCTCGGACAAGACCTGGTATCTCGCAGCACCTCTGCCCGGCGAATGACGGGCAGCGGGTTTCAGCGGTGCGGCTGTAGAACCGGCTGAAGGGTTTGCAGGGTCACTTCGGGGGCATAGGTGTTGCTGTCCCATAAACTCTGCGCATAGCCGGTGGTCACGACGCCCAGGCCAAACAAAATCACCAGAACCCACAGTAAATCCGGTTTGCGATTGCGATTCACCGATTGCCCCCCTTCAGGCAAACAAAGCACGATGTCAGCAACGGTTTTTGTGATAGGCCGTGCAGCAGCGTCAAGCTTAAAATGCGCGCATTCTCCGACAACATCGGACGTCACGCAAACCCCGATGCCAACCGATTGTCGGTAAAGGTCGAAATCATGAAACAGAGTGTTTCAAGCCCTTCGCAGGAGCGCCGCAGATGGCCTATTGGCTGATGAAATCCGAACCCGACGAGTTGTCGATCACTGATCTTGCCCGCTTGAAAAACACCCGCTGGGATGGGGTTCGCAACTACCAGGCACGCAACTTCATCCGCAGCATGGCAGAGGGTGACGAGTTCTTTTTCTATCATTCCAGCTGCCCCGAACCCGGTATCGCCGGGATCGCCCGCATCACGGCCGCCGGCTACCCGGACCCGACCGCACTGGACCCGGACAGCCACTATTTCGACGCCAAGGCCAGTACCGAGAAAAACCCCTGGACGGCGGTCGATGTCAGCCATGTCGAGACCTTCAAGAAAGTGCTCGGCCTGGGCTATCTGAAACAGCAAACGGCGCTGGCGGAACTGCCACTGGTGCAAAAAGGCAGCCGCCTGTCGGTCATGCCGGTGACGGCCGAGCAATGGGTGGCCGTGCTCGCCTTGCGCTGAACAGCGGTCGAACTACTGCACGATCAGGTTGTTGAACAGCAAGTCTTCGACAATCGGCTTACCGGTTTCGTCGTTGAGCACCTGCTGGGTCTGCTTCAAGGCTTCCTGGCGCAGCTTTTCCTTGGCGTCGACGTTTCCCAGCGACTCCACGGTCTGCTGGGAAAACAGCGCCACCAGCTGGTTGCGAATAAGCGGCTCGTTGTACTTGACTGCTTTCGCGGCTTCCACACCGGTCACCCGCAGGGCGACGTCAGCCTTGTAGACGCGCAGCTTCGGGCCGCCGTCCAGGGCGTAGTTGCCGACCAGCGGCGGGCTGAGCGAGATATACGCGACTTTCGGCGCGGCCTCTTCGGTCTCCTCGGCCATGGCCGCTGCTGGCATTGTCAGGGCCAGCATCATCACAATCCAGGCGTTCACACTTCACTCCTCTTCAATTGGCGCCAGCATAACCATCCAGGGCGCTGCGCCCAAGTGCGGCGCTGGCTATGGCAAACCATCAGGCACGGGCATGCTCGTTGACCCGCGTCATCGCCCTCCTACACTTATCGGCCATCACGCCCAAAGGAATAGCCCCATGAAAGCAGTCTTGTGCAAAGCCTATGGCCCAGCCGAAACGCTGGTTCTGGAGGAGGCCCCGGACATCAGGGCCAAGAGCAATGAAATTCTGTTGGAGGTGCACGCGGCGGGGGTCAACTTCCCCGACACGCTGATCATCGAAGGCAAATACCAGTTCAAGCCGCCCTTCCCGTTTTCGCCGGGTGGCGAAGCGGCTGGCGTCGTGCGGGCGGTGGGTGACCAGGTCAAAGACCTGAAGGTCGGTGATCGGGTCATGGCCCTGACCGGCTGGGGCAGCTTTGCCGAGCAGGTCGCGGTGCCGGCCTATAACGCCTTGCCGATGCCGGCGAACATGGATTTCCAGACCGCCGCAGCCTTCAGCATGACCTACGGCACCTCGATGCACGCCTTGACCCAGCGCGGCCAGCTCAAGGCCGGTGAAACCCTGCTGGTGCTGGGCGCCTCCGGCGGCGTGGGGTTGGCCGCGGTGGAGATCGGCAAGGCCATCGGCGCCCGCGTGATCGCGGCGGCCAGCAGCGATGAGAAGCTGGCCATCGCCAAGGCAGCGGGTGCCGATGAGCTGATCAACTACAGCCGCGCCAGCCTGAAGGACGAGATCAAGCGATTGACCGGCGGCAATGGGGTGGATGTGATCTACGACCCGGTCGGAGGTGACTTGTTCGACCACGCCGTCCGTGGCCTGGCCTGGAATGGCCGGTTGCTGGTGATCGGCTTTGCCAGCGGGCAGATTCCGCAGTTTGCCGTGAACCTGGCGCTGCTCAAGGGCGCGGCGGTGGTGGGGGTGTTCTGGGGCGCGTTCGCCCAGCGCCAGCCGGCCGACAATGCGGCGAACTTCGAGCGGCTGTTTGCCTGGTATGCAGAAGGGAAATTGAAGCCGCTGGTATCGCAGACCTATCCGCTGGAGCGGACGGGTGAGGCGATCGATGCGTTGGGGCAGCGTCGGGCGGTGGGCAAGGTAGTGGTACTAATCCGCTGAAAGCCCCCAATCTACCTGCTTGACCAAACTGTGGGAGCGGATTTACCGGATCGCCGGACCGCCGCGAATCCAGACACCGCGTTTTTCAGTCATTTCGCGTCGTCTTCCATTCGCGGATAAATCCGCTCCCACATCTCCCACATCTCCCACATCTCCCACATCTCCCACATCTCCCACATCTCCCACATTAAGGATGTGGGTGGAGATCAGAACGCCGGCAACACCGCGCCGCTGTACTTCTTGGCGATGAAGGCTTTGACTTCCGGGCTGGTCAGGGCCTTGGCCAGTTTCTGGATGGCTTCGCTGTCCTTGTTGTCCGGGCGGGCCACCAGGAAGTTGACGTATGGCGAGTCGCTGCCTTCGATGATCAGTGCGTCCTTGGCCGGGTTCAGGCCCGCTTCCAGGGCATAGTTGGTGTTGATCATGTCCAGGTCAACCTGGTCCAGGACCCGCGGCAGCATGGCCGATTCCAGTTCCTTGAACTTCAGGTTGTGCGGGTTCTTGGCGATGTCTTTCGGCGTGGCCAGGGCGTTGGTCGGGTCTTTCAGCTCGATCAGGCCGGCTTTCTGCAGCAGCAGCAAGGCGCGGCCGCTGTTGCTGCCTTCGTTTGGAATGGCAACGGTGGCGCCATTCTTCAGTTCAGCCAGGGATTTGACCTTCTTCGAGTAACCGCCGAACGGTTCGACATGCACACCGATCACGGTAACCAGGTGGGTGCCTTTGCCTTCGTTGAAGTTTTTCAGGTACGGCAGGGTCTGGAAGTAGTTGGCGTCCAGGCGCTTCTGATCGACCTGCACGTTAGGCTGCACGTAGTCGGTGAACACCTTGATTTCCAGGTCCACGCCTTCTTTGGCCAGGGTCGGCTTGATCAGCTCGAGGATTTCAGCGTGGGGAACCGGGGTGGCCGCCACGACCAGTTTTTCGCCAGCGTTGGCGAAACCGGCTACCGACAGCGCGGCCGCCAGGGCGGTGAACAACAGAGCCTTTTTCATGCACAGTCCTTATTCGTATGTTCGCCCGTCGATGACGGCAGCGATAAGAGAGTGCCGCCCTGGTTTGGGGCGGCGTGAGGCGGACAATACCCAGTTTCTTTATGCCTTAACAATATCTTTTGCTTAGCTGTTTATTCCTTTTTCGAACAAGAACAACAAAACGGCTATAAGCCCCGCGCAAACCGCTCTAGCTCGCGCGTGACGCCAAGCGAGCTGCGACCTGTTGTAGCAGTTCATCCAAGGCCACGCATTGCTGCGGGCTGCCTTGGGCGATCAATTGCTCAAGCTGTCGACTCAAGTGTTCGATCGGGTCAACGATGCCCGGCAGGTTCAGGTGTCCGGGCAAGATCTCGTCGCCGCTGCTGACCAGCAAGGCAAAGTGGATGACGTTTTCCAGCTCGCGGGTGTTGCCCGGCCAGCTGTGTTGTTCCAGCAGGCGCTGGGCGGCATCACTGATCAGCGGCACTCGAAGGTTGAGCCGCTGGCTGTAGATACCGACGAAGTATTCGGCCAGCGCCAGGATGTCGCCGACACGTTCACGCAAGGCCGGTAGTTCCAGATAGCCTTCGCTGAGGTAGCGGTACAGCCGGTCATGGAATTTGCCTGCGGCCACCGCTTGGGCCAGGTCGATGCTGGAGGCTGCTACCAGGCGTACATCCACCGGGCTTGGCTGCTGGGCACCGACGCGGGTGACTTCATGGTTTTCCAGCGCGGCCAAGAGCTTGATCTGGATCGGCAGCGGCAGGTCGCCGATCTCGTCCAGGTACAGCGTGCCGCCATTGGCCGAGCCGAACCAGCCAGCTCGGCTGCTGGCCGAGCCACTGAACGCCGCGGCGGTATAGCCAAACAGCTCGGCGTCGGCATAGGTCGGGCTGATTGCCCCGCAGTTGACCGAGACAAACAGCCCGCCGCGATCACTGGCGCGGTGAATATGCCGCGCCAGCAACTCTTTACCGGTGCCGGTTTCGCCGCGAATCAGAACCGGCAAGCCGCTGGGCGCGATCTGCTCCAGATCCTCGCGCAGCTGTCGTGAACGCGGGTCGACGAACACCAGTGCCTTGGCGCGAATGCTCAGTGGGCTTTTATCGGCCTCCGGAAACGTCAGCAATGGCTGACCGAACGTATCGAAAAAACTCATGACAATGCTCCCGCCCAAGTCATCAGGCTCGGGCGCTTATAAAAAGAAAGAATCAGGCGCGGCGCAGTGAGTGCTGTTCCAGCCGGCTTTGCAGGCGATACAGATAAGCAAAGCCCTGCTCCCAACGGCGGTGCCCGGACTTGACGTTGATATGCCCGGCACCGGCCAGAATTCCGGCTTCGGCGCCCCAGGCCCGGGCCATTTGCATCGCCCGCGGGGCACTCACGGCAGCGTCGTTGTCGGAGCTGACGACCTGGCTCGGGAACGGCAGCAGAATCTGCGGAATCGGCGCGAAGTTGCGCAACGCCTCGGCGCAGGTCGGCCGTTCGACGTCGGCTGGCGCCACCAGCAAGGCGCCACGTACCCGGCGCAGCAGCGCCACCGGTGCCTTGGCCGCCCAATGGGCAACCGTGATGCACCCCAGGCTGTGGGCAATGAGAATGACCGGCGTGTCTTCGGCCTGAATCGCCGCCTCCAGCGCCGCGACCCAATCCTGGCGCCGTGGCGCCACCCAGTCGGCCTGCTCGACCCGCGCGCTGTTGGGCAAGCTGTTTTGCCAGTGGGTTTGCCAATGATCGTCTGGCGACCCTTGCCAGCCCGGCACAATCAGGTAGCGGATTGACTCATTGCGCATGGGGACGCCTCCTGCCTCATTCTCGTGACTTGGGAGCCAGTATAAGCAGGAGGCATATATTCGTTAAGGAATAAGAAGCTATTTGTTAATAACCAAAATTCATTTTTGTTTTGAGGGCCTCATTCGCGGATAAATCCGCTCCCACATGGACTGTGCATGTGGGAGCGGATTTATCCGCGAAGCTTATAAAATCTCAAAAAAAGGGTCGCTCCCCTGTCAGAAAGCGACCCTGCAATTTCCTTGAAGTTGTTCAGCGCGCCGTGATCACCGACAGTTTGGTTATCCCTGCCCGTTCGATCGATGCCATGGCCCGCGCTACCTCGCCGTAGTTCACTCCATCGTCGGCCTGCAATTGCACCCGTACTTCGGCGTCCTTGGCTTTCGCCGCCTTGAGGTTGGTCTCCAGCAAATCCGGCTGGATCTCGTCCTTGTTGATAAACAGCTTCCCTGCCCCGTCAATACTCACCACCAGCGGGTCCTTCTGCTCGACCGGCGCCACGGCTTCGGTCTTGGGCAAGTTGATCGGGATAGCGTTTGTCAGCAGTGGAGCCGTCACAATAAACACCACAAGTAACACCAACATGACATCGACCAAGGGCGTGACATTTATTTCACTGAGCACTTCATCGCTGTCTTGAGTAGAGAACGCCATATCAGGACGCCTCCTTCACTTTCTGCCCGGCCGCTACGCCGGCTTTGGCTACGGCCGGGTGCAGCAGCACGCGGAAGGCGCTCTTCTGGGCCAGGCTGTAGAAGTCATGGGCGAAGTCGTCCAGGTCTGCAGCGGTGAGCTTGAGGCGGCGCAGGAAATAGTTGTAGACCAGCACCGCCGGAACCGCGACGGCGATACCGACACCGGTCGCCACCAACGCCGCGCCGATCGGGCCGGCCACGGTTTCGAGGCTGGCGGAGCCTGCGGCACTGATGCCCTTGAGGGCTTCCATGATGCCCCAGACGGTGCCGAACAGGCCGATGAACGGCGAGGTGCTGCCGATACTGGCGACCACGGCCAGGCCGGTTTCCAGCGAACGACGCTCACGCACGATTTGCTGGCGCAGGGCGCGCTCCAGGCGGTCCTGGTGGTTGATGGCCTGGCTCAGGTCAGCGGCGTGACCCGGCTCACCGACCTGGATCGCTGCGTAACCGGCCTGGGCAACCCGGGCGGCAGCACCGGGCTGGCTGTGGCTCAGTTCGGCCGCGGCATCCAGGCTTGAAGCCGCCCAGAAGTGCTTGTGAAATTTGCGGTCCTGAGCCTTCAGGCGGGTGAACTGCACGCCCTTGACCAAGGCCAGGCCCCAGGTGGCGACAGAAAACACCACCAGCAGCCAGATCACCGCGCTTTCGATGGATTCGAGGGGAGATGCCAATAACGTCATGATGTGTACTCTCTGTGTTAGCGCGAATTAGCGGATCTTGAAGTCGATAGGCACGCTGACCCAGCCGTCCTGGGCCACGTCACCCTGTTTGGCGGGGACAAAGCTCCAACGCTTGACCGCTGCCAGAGCGGCATCGTCGAGTTGCTGGCGGCCGCTGCTTTTCTGAATTTGAATCTCGCCCGGCTTGCCACTGGCCAACACGTGAACCCGCAGCAACACCGTGCCTTCCCAACCGCGACGCTGGGCCAGCGACGGGTATTCCGGCGCCGGGTTTTTCAGGTACGCCGCGTTCGCCGAAGCGGGCGTGACCGGTGCTGGCTTCGGTGGCGCAGGTGGCGCTGGCGCTGCAACCGGTGGTGTCGGCTGTGGCGGCGCAGGCGGTTGTTCAACGGCTTTGGGGGCCGGTTTCGGAACCGGCTTGACGACCGGTTTGGGCTTGGGAATCGGTTTGGCTGGCGGCGGTTTCACGGCCAGCTCGTCCTCGACCGGCGGTGGTGGCTCCACCACCGGCTGCACGGGCTGAGACGGTGGCGGCTCGACCACCGGCGGCGCCGGCTGGGAAAATTCGATCGTCATCGGCGGGATTTCCGGCGGCACGATCGGCAGTTCCCTGGTCGGGTGCTGGTTGACCCAATAGATCACCGCGCCGTGCACCAGCAATGCCAGCACACCGAGCAGGATCGCTTCCCGCCGACTCAGGCTGCCCTTGGGCGCACGCTGCAAGCGCAACTGTCCCAACGGCACTCGATGTGCCCGGCCGAAGTCGACCAACTCGCCACTCGGCGCCTGGCGCCACAGCACCTCGTGTGCAGCGGCGGTCTGGACATTGCCCATTGATTCACTCCCGGTCTCTTTGCGAATAACCCAACGCCGAACCTGGACCGTGCGACGCTGTGATGGGGTGAATCATTGGGTCTAGACACTTATCTCTTAAAGTAACTTTTTATGTTATTGATAGACCTTAATCGAATATTACAACCTGTCATTTTTCTCCAGCCAGCGCCCTGCAAGGGTTTCAGCCTGGCGGTACAAACCCCATGCTTTTGCTGCATTGAAAGTATTCCTTCAAAGCATCAATTTCGCCTCATCGACTCGATTGCGCAGCGAAACAGCGCTCTATATATTCAATTTAGATCTAATAAATAATCACATGCTTAATTTACGGAATAAGATCTGGCATTTACAACCTCAACCTACCCTTGTCGCCAATGCCTTCGATCTACTTTTGGGATGCCGGTAAAGCCTATGGATCTTCGCCAGTTACGCTACTTCATCGCCCTCAATGAACACCGCAGTTTTGTCCGCGCGGCCGACGCCATGGGCATCACTCAACCGGCGTTCAGCCGTAGCATCCAGGGCCTGGAGCAGGAACTCGGGTGCGTGCTGGTCGACCGCGGCAACAAGGACCTGCGCCCCACCCCGGAAGGCCAGGTGGTGCTGCAGCATGCCTTGACGCTGGTGCAGGGCGCAGCCCTGCTCAGCGCCGAAGTCACCCAGATGACCAAGCTTGACGCCGGCGAGCTGCGCTTTGGTTGCGACCCGGCGCCCGCGGTGAAACTGGTGCCAGACGCAGTGGCGCAATTTCTCAATGCACACCCGAAAGTGCGCACCTGTTTTCAAGTGGATAACTGGGAGAAACTCAGCCGCGCGCTGAGCCGCGAAGAGATCGAATTTTTCATCGCCGACATCCGCCATTTCGAGGCCGACCCCCACTTCCAGACCCGAGCCCTGACACCCAGGCGCGGTGTGTTTTTCTGCCGGCCCGGGCACCCGCTGCTGGCCAAGGAAAGCCTATCTACCAACGACATGTTCGACTATCCGCTGGCGACCACCTTGATCCCGCCGGGCATTCGAAAATTTCTGGCGAACCTCAGTGGGCGGATCGATTTTTCACCGAACATCGAGACCGAGCATTTTCCGGCGCTGTTGAAGGTTGTGCTGCAATCGAACGCCATTGGCCTGGGCACGGAGGAGTCGTTTGCCGAGGATATTGCCCAGGGCTCGCTGGCCCTGCTGCACTGGCGCAACCTGCCGCAGAATATCGAGAGCGTGAATGCCCGTTGCGGGATCGTGAGCCGTACCGGTTACCGGTTGTCACCAGCCGCGCGGGCGATGATCGAGGTGTTGGTGGCGCTGGATAAGCAGCAGCTCGGTGTCGCGATTTAATCAAGCTTCTGGAATACGGCTTGTGCCATTCAGTCGTTGGGGACTTGCAGAAGTACCGTCCATGCTTCCATCCTCTGTTCATTGAGGGTCACATGCTGCCGTGTGATTGCCGAAATCGCGGTAGCCGTGGACGCCAACCTGTTGACCGGAAGCGCCAATCAGCATGACTGAACCGACCTCGCTCGCCAGCTGGATCCGTGCCCTGTGCAAGCAGCTCGATACGCTGGGCCTGGACAGCGCCGCCCTCTGCCGGCAGGCCGGGCTCGATCCGCTCTTGATGGACGACCCGAACGCCCATTACCCGTTGTCAGGCACCACGCGCCTGTGGGAAATCGCGGTGCAGGTCAGCGGCGACCCGGCGATTGGCCTGCGCATGTCGCGCTTTGTCAGCCCCACCACCTTCCACGCGCTCGGCTATGCGCTGGTGGCCAGCGGCAGTCTGCGGGAAGTGTTCGAGCGCATCGTGCGTTATCACAAGGTGGTGAGCGATGCGGTGGAGCCGGAACTGGCCCGCTTTGATGACTGCTACTGCCTGCGGTTGAAGATGCCGCTCGGCAGCCCGGCGCCGGCCTTCGAGGCCATCGATGCCTTTGCAGCGATTTATGTGCGCACTTGCCGCAACCGCCTGGGCCGCGATTACGCGCCGCTGGCGGTGTACCTGCGACGGCCGGAGCCTGCCGACCCGCATCAATGGCACAAGGTATTCCGCGCACCCGTGCACTTTGCCGCCGATGAAGATCGGCTGGAATTCGCCCTCGTGGATTTCGACTGTCACCTGGACGACGCCAACCCGGAGTTGGCCCACCACAACGAAACCGTGCTGGACCAGACCCTCGGCCTGCTGCAACCGCTGACCTGGGAGCGGCGCGTGCGCAATGCCATCGAAGCCAGCCTGCCGGACGGGGTGCCCAGCGCCGGTGACATCGCCAGGGACCTGCACCTGACGCTGCGCAGCCTGCAACGTCACCTTGCCGATGAAGGCTGCCGCTACGACAGTTTGCTTGATGAATGTCGGCAGAACCTGGCGCTGCATTACCTGCGCGACCGCTCCATCACCCTGATCGACATTGGCTATCGCCTGGGCTTTGCCGACGCCAGCAGTTTCAACCGCGCATTCAAACGCTGGACCGGGCTATCACCGGGGCAATACCGCGACTCCATGCGCTGAGCTCACACCCCATAGAGGCACAACAATGAAAAACCTCGTCGAGCACCTCAGTGAATACGCCGCCTACCACCGCGACCCACGCAATATCGTCAGCCACTTTATCGGCATCCCGTTGATCGTGGTGGCGGTGACCGTGCTGCTGTCACGTCCCGGGATTTACGTCGCGGGTTGCTGGCTTTCACTGGCGGGCCTGGTGGCGATGGCCAGCGCCTGGTTCTACCTGCCCCCGGTGTCAGGATAGTTGTCGCCTCTCCGGTTTTTCCTGAAAAAGCATATCGGGGGCGGAAAGAGACTGGTCGTGCCGTACTATTCACCTGAACGCAAAGCCGCATTGCTGAAGATGCTGCTTC
>NZ_JAAAMT010000034.1 GCF_009905435.1 Pseudomonas sp. R5(2019) | reverse complement strand
GGCTTTAGCCGCGATGGGCTGCGCCGCGGCCCCAGGGTCTGCTGCGCAGCCCATCGCGGCTAAAGCCGGCTCCTACATCAGGATTTGGCAATTGATCGATCAGTAAAAACCGCGGTGTAAGTGCTTGACCGCATGTAAGACAACATATAACTTACATTCAAAGCGGATCAAACACCGCTTGCCATGAGTTCAAGAATTTCAGGGGATACGACGATGACTGCTACTTCATGCCGGGTCGGCGTGGACATAGGTGGGACCTTTACCGATATCGCGCTGGATGTCGACGGCGTGCTGCATTCGACCAAGATTCTGACCGACTACGAGTTGCCTGAGCGTGCCATTCTCACCGGCGTCAACACGGTCATCGAAGCGGCAGGGTTGAAGCTGTCCGATATCGACCAACTGATCCATGGCACCACCCTGGCCACCAATGCCCTGATCGAGCGGCGCGGTGCCCGGACGGCGTTCATCACCACCGAAGGTTTTCGTGACACGCTGGAAATGCGCACCGAAAACCGCTTCGAACAATACGACATCAACATTACCTTGCCGCCACCGCTGATCGAGCGCGAACACCGCTTCACCCTGCGCGAGCGTCTGGATGTGCAGGGCGAGGTGCTGATCGAACCCCGGCAAGCCGACATCGATGCACTGGTCGAGCGCATCGCCGAAGGGGAATACGAAAGCGTTGCCATCGGCCTGATCCACAGTTACATCAACGGTGCCCACGAGCGCCTGGTGCGCGATGCCCTGCAGGCACGCCTGCCGAACGTATCGATCTCCATTTCCAGTGAAGTTTCGCCGCAGATGCGCGAGTTCGAGCGCTTCAACACCGTCTGCGCCAACGCTTACGTCAAGCCGCTGATCAAGTCCTACCTGGACCGTCTGGTGGTGACCCTCAAGCAAGCCGGTGCCGATTGCCCGGTGTTCATGATCCATTCCGGCGGCGGCATTATCTCGGTCCAGAGCGCCGCCGAATTTCCGGTGCGCCTGGTTGAATCCGGCCCGGCCGGTGGCGCCATCTTCGCGGCCGATATCGCCCGTAAATATGAACTGGACTCGGTTGTCTCCTTCGACATGGGCGGCACCACGGCGAAAATCTGCCTGATTGAAAACAAGGTGCCCAAGACCGCCAAGACCTTTGAAGTGGCGCGCACCTATCGCTTCAAGAAGGGCAGTGGCATGCCGATTTCCATCCCGGTGGTGGAAATGGTCGAGATTGGTGCCGGCGGCGGTTCCATCGCCAGCATCGACAGCATGCGCCAGATCCGCGTCGGCCCGCACAGCGCCGCGTCCGAGCCGGGCCCGGCCTGCTATGGTCGCGGGGGCCTGGAGCCGACCATTACCGACGCCAACCTGCTGCTCGGTCGCCTGGACGCCGATAACTTCGCCGGTGGTGCCCTGCGCCTGTCGACCGACAACGCCGCCTCGGCGGTCGCTCGGGTCATCGGCCAGCCGCTGAACATGGAAGCCCTGACGGCCGCTTACGGCATCTGCGAAGTGGTCGACGAAAACATGGCCAACGCCGGGCGCGTGCATGCGGTCGAAAGCGGCAAGGACATCGCCGACTACACCATGATCACCTTTGGCGGCGGCGGTCCGCTGCACGCGGCGCGGCTCTGCGAAAAGATGGGCGTGTCGCGGTTCCTGGTGCCGGCCGGTGCCGGTGTGGGCTCGGCCATCGGCTTCCTTCGCGCGCCGTTCGGCTACGAGGCCGTGCGCAGTGCCTTCGTGCGCCTGTCCGAGTTCGACGCCCCGCAGGTCAACGCGCTGATCGACGACATGAAGGCCGAAGCCATCGGCTTCCTGCGCCAGGGCATGCCCGAGGGCGAGCCGGAGCTGGAGTGCACGGCGTTCATGCGTTATGTCGGGCAGGGCTGGGAAATTCCTGTCAGCCTGCCGTTCAAGCCGTTCGACAACAGCGATACGGTTCAATTCAGGGCGCTGTTTGAAGCGGCCTATACGATGTTCTTCGGCCGCCCCATCGAAGGGCCGGACATCGAGATCGTCAGTTGGTCGGTCAAGGCCAGTTCGCCGCTTCTTCCGGTCGAGCCAGTTGAGCAGATCAAGGCTTCGCATCGGGCCCATGAAGTCACCCGTCGGGAGGTGTTCGATGTGCTGGCGGGCGGTTTTGTCGATGCCGGCATCTACCAGCGCGAACAGCTGCAGGCGGGGGCGCGGATCGACGGTCCGGCCATCATCGCAGAGCGCGAAACCTCGACTTTCGTGTCGTCCTCGTTCACCGCCACGGTCCAGCCCGACGGCTGCCTGCTGGTCGTTCGGCGCTAACGCATCACTTGCAGAGAAGGCGATTTTTCATGAGCGAAACATTGATCGATATTCAAATGCAGGTGATGTGGAATCGCCTGGTCTCGGTGGTAGAAGAGCAGGCGCTGACGCTGATCCGCACCGCGTTCTCCACCAGCGTGCGCGAAGCCGGTGACCTCTCGGCCGGCGTCTTCGACCGTGCCGGCAACATGTTGGCCCAGGCGGTGACCGGCACCCCCGGTCACGTCAACACCATGGCCGAGGCGGTGGTGCACTTTATCAACGACATTGGCCAGGAGAACATCTTCGAAGGCGATGTGTATGTCACCAACGACCCGTGGAAGGGCACCGGCCACCTGCACGACATCACCATCGTGTCGCCGTCGTTCTACAAGGGCAAGTTGATCGGCTACTTCGCCAGTACCGCCCACGTGGTCGATATCGGCGGTCGCGGCTTCGGTCCCGATGCCCGCGAAGTCTACGAAGAAGGCTTGTTTATCCCGATTCTCAAGCTGTTCGAGCGGGGCCAGGTCAACCGCGATTTCATCAATATCCTGCGCAACAACGTGCGTGAAAACGACCGCGTGGTGGGTGACTTCTACGCCCTGTCAGCGTGCAACGAGACCGGCCACAAGCGCCTGCTGAGCATGCTCGAAGAATTCGGCCTGGAAGACCTGGAGCACATCGGTGGCTTTATTCTCGAGCACAGCCGGCGGGCTACGCTGGAGTGCTTCAAGTCGCTGCCCCACGGCACCTACCAGAACAGCATGACCCTGGACGGCTATGACGTGCCGGTGACCCTGGCCGTGACCTTGACGGTCGGCCCGGACGGCATCCTGACCGACTTCACTGGCACCTCGGGCATGAGCCAGTTCGGCATCAACGTGCCGCTGGGCTACGCCAAGGCATACGCCTGCTACGGCCTCAAGTGCATCGTGGCGCCGGAAATCCCGAACAACTCGGCCTCGCTCGCGCCCTTTGAAGTGGTCGCGCCCGAAGGTTGCATCCTCAACGCCAAGCACCCGGCGCCGGTGTCGGTCCGTCACGTGCTCGGCCACTTTGTACCGGACCTGGTGCTGGGCGCGCTGCATAAATGCCTGCCGGGCCAGGTGCCTGCCGAAGGCGCCAGTGCATTGTGGAACCTGCACCTGAGCGTGCGTCCGCTGGAAAGCAACCCGCAAGGCCGCAACGCCGAGATGCTGATGTTCAACAGCGGCGGCATGGGTGCCCGGGCCGGCAAGGATGGGCTGAGCGCCACGGCGTTCCCCAGCGGCGTGCACACCATGCCGGTGGAGGCCACCGAACAGGCAGGGCCGGTGATTGTCTGGCGCAAGGAACTGCGCGAAGGCTCCGGCGGCGCCGGCCTGCTGCGCGGTGGCCTGGGCCAGGAAATCGAAGTCTCGGCCGCTGCCGGTTATTCGTTCCGCTTCAGTGCCATGTTCGACCGCGTTCATTACCCCGCGCGTAGCCTGGAAGGCGGCAAGGAAGGGTCCAAGGGTTATGTCGGTCTGGACGACGGCACCGTATTGCGCGGCAAGGGCCAGCAGTTTGTGCCGGCCGAGCGCCGCCTGGTGCTGAGCCTGCCCGGTGGCGGCGGTTACGGTGATCCGCGCGAGCGCAGTCGTGAAGACGTCGCCAGGGATCTGCGCTTTGGTTACATCAGTGCCGAGCAGGCGCGCAATGATTACGGCTACGAGCCGGGGCAGGGGAACTGAGCCATGGAATTTCAAAGTTCACGGGTGAGAACAGTCAAGAGTTCGCCCAGCATGGCGGTCTCGGTATTGGCCAAGCAGATGCTGGCCAAGGGCGAGCCGGTCATCAACCTGAGCCTCGGTGAGCCGGATTTCAACACCCCGGCCCACGTGATCGAAGCGGCTTACCAGGCCATGCTTGAAGGTCACAACCACTACACCGCGCCCAATGGCTTCGACGCGTTGCGCCAGGCCATCGTGGCCAAGTTCGAACGTGAAAATAGCCTGAGCTACGGGCAGGATGAAATCTGCATCGCCAACGGTGCCAAACAGCTGTTGTTCAATGCTTTCCTGGCCACCCTGGAGCCCGGTGACGAAGTCATCACTCCGGCGCCGTATTGGGTGTCGTACACCGACATGGTGCTGCTCAACGGTGGTGTGCCGAAAGTGATTCCGTGCGGTTCCGAGCACGGCTTCAAGCTGGACGCCGAGCGCCTGGAAGCGGCAATCACCCCCAGCACCCGCTGGCTGATGCTCAACTCGCCGAACAACCCGTGCGGCGCGATCTACAGCCGCGAGGAGTTCGCTGCGCTGGGTGCTGTGCTGGAGCGCCACCCGCGCGTGCTGGTGATCTCCGATGAAATCTACGAGCACATTATTCTGGGCGACAAGCCGTTCGTGTCTTTCGTCAAGGCCTGCCCAGGATTGCGCGAGCGCACCCTGGTCATCAACGGCGTGTCCAAGGCCTACGCCATGACCGGCTACCGCCTGGGTTATGCCGCCGGCCCCAGGGCGCTGATCGTCGCGATGAACAAGACCCAGTCGCAGACCACCACCTGCCCGTCGTCGATCTCGCAATTGGCGACCGTGGCCGCCCTGAACGGCCCGCAGGATTTCGTTCGTGACGCCAATCGCGAGTATCAGGCGCGCGGCGCCATGGTCGTTGAAGGCCTGGCGGCCATCGAGGGCCTGGAGCTGCAAATGCCGGAAGGGGCGTTTTACGCGTTTCCCAAGTGCGCGGCGTTTATTGGCAAGCGCACGCCCGATGGCCAGTTGATCGAGAGCGACACGGACCTGGCCAATTACCTGCTGCGCGACGGCAAGGTGGCGACGGTGCCGGGCTCGGCCTTTGGTCTTGAGCCTTATATCCGCCTGTCGTTCGCCACGTCGCGCCAGCAGCTGGAACAGGCCATTACCCAGTTACGCACGGCACTGGCCGCGTTGGTTTAAGCGCCGGCCCGTCATTCACGACTTTGAGAGTTCGACCATGAGCAAACCCTTTAAACGCCTGTTGATTACCGGTGCGGCCGGCCGCCTGGGCAAAGTCTTGCGTGCGCACTTGCGCGACCTTGCGGATGAGCTGCGCTTGACCGACATCGCCGACATGGGTAGCGCCGCACCCCATGAAGAACTGGTGCGCTGCGACCTGGGCAACCTGGCCGACGTGCTGCCGCTGGCCGAGGGGGTCGATGCGATCATCCATGCCGGCGGCGTGCCGGTGGAAAACACCTTCGCCTCGATCCTCAACGGCAATATCGTCGGCACCTATAACGTCTACGAAGCAGCGCGCCAACATGGCGTGAAGCGGGTGGTGTACACCAGTTCCAACCACGCCATCGGTTTCTACGACCGCACCGAAACCATCGACGCCAGCGTGCCGCACCGCCCGGACAGCCTCTACGGCGTGAGCAAATGCTTCGCTGAAGACCTGGGCCGCTACTACTGGGACAAGTTCGGTATCGAGTCGGTCAACCTGCGCATTGGCTCCTCGTTCGAAGAGCCGCTGGACCGCCGCATGCTGGCGACCTGGCTGTCGTTCGCCGACTTCGCCCAACTGGTGGAGCGCTCGCTGACCGCGCCGCGGGTGGGTCACATGATCGTTTACGGCATGTCGGCCAACCGCGAAACCCTCTGGGACAACCGCATGGCGTCGTCGATCGGCTATGTGCCGCAAGACAGCGCCGACGACTATCGGGAAAAAGTCTTCGCCAACTCCGCACCGCTGGACCCGAACGAGCCGGCGGCTCGTTATCACGGCGGCAACTTTGCCGGTGCCGGCCATTTCGAAGATCCGAAATAACGTCATATCAACGCATTCGCAGAGGTCCGAGCCATGGCTTCGACAGCAACAAAACAGCATTACGACGTGGTGATTGTGGGTGGCGCGGTGAACGGCAGCGCTACGGCCTATTTCCTGGCCAACAACCCGGACTTCACCGGCTCCGTGCTGGTGATCGAGCGCGACTGGACGTACGCCCAATCGGCGACGGCGCTGTCCAGCAGCTCCATCCGCGTGCAGTTCTCCAACCCGATCAATATTCAGATTTCAAGGTTCGGTGCCCAGTTCATCCGCGACTTCCCTGAGCTGATGGCGGTCAATGGCGAGAAACCGGACCTGGCCTTCAAGGAAAACGGCTACCTGTTCCTGGCCGATAACAAGGGCTTCGAGGTGCTCAAGCGCCTGCACCAGACCCAGCTGGACAACGGTGCCGACGTGACCCTGATGGACACCGAAGCGCTGATCAAGCGCTTCCCCTGGGTCAACCCCGACAGCCTGGCCGGCGGCACCTATGGCGAGAAGGATGAAGGCTGGTTCGACAACTACGGGATCATGAACGGCTTTCGCAAGAAGGCTCGTTCGCTGGGCGTGGAGTATGTCGAAAACGAAGTGGTGGAGGTGCTGCGCGAAGGTGACGTGATCACCGGTGTGCGCCTGGGCGATGGTCAGCTGATTCGTTGCGGCACCCTGGTCAATACCGCGGGTACTCGCGGTCGCCAGGTGGCGCGCATGGCCGGCCTGGACATTCCGGTGGAAGCCCGTCGCCGCTCGCTGTTCGTGTTCGACTGCCACACCCCGCTGGCGGGGACGGTGCCGCTGACCATTGACCCGACCGGCGTGTTCTTCCGTCCAGAAGGTCACCTGTACCTGGGCGGTACTTACCCCAAACACGACCCAGAGGTGGACTTCAACGATTTCGACGTGCTGCACCAGGAGTTCGAAGAAGAGGTCTGGCCGATTCTCGCCGAGCGCGTGCCGGCGTTCGAAGCCATCAAGGTGGTCAACTCCTGGGCTGGCCACTACGACTTCTGCGTGTTGGACCACAACGCCATCGTCGGCCCGCACAACGAAGTCGGCAACTTCCTGTTCTGCAACGGCTTCAGTGGCCATGGCCTGCAGCAGGCACCGGCGATCGGTCGTGGCTTGAGCGAGCTGATCACGTACGGCGGCTACCGCAGCCTGGATTTGAGCGCGCTGTCCTATCAGCGCGTTATCGAGAACCGTCCCTTTTTGGAAGACTCGGTCATCTGACCGTGCCGCCTGATGGAGAGAACCACAATGAAAAATGAATCCACAGGTCTGCGCAGCGGCGGACAGGTCTTGGTCGATGCCCTGCGTATCAACGGCGTCGAGCGGGCGTTCTGTGTGCCGGGCGAAAGCTACCTGGCGGTGCTGGATGCCTTGCACGATGCCAAGGACGACATTGAGCTGGTCGTCTGCCGCCAGGAAGGCGGCGCCGCCTACATGGCCGAAGCCTATGGCAAGCTCACCGGCAAACCGGGGATCTGCTTTGTGACCCGTGGCCCGGGCGCCACCAACGCCTCGGTCGGCGTGCACACGGCGTTCCAGGACTCCACGCCGATGATCCTGTTTATCGGCCAGGTGGCCCGGGATCAGGTCGAGCGTGAGGCGTTCCAGGAAATCGACTACCGCCGCATGTTTGGACAAATGGCTAAATGGGTCGTGGAAGTGGACGATGCGGCGCGTTTGCCTGAATTGCTCAGCCAGGCCTTCCACCGCGCCACCAACGGCCGGCCGGGGCCGGTGGTGGTGGCCTTGCCTGAAGACATGCTGACCGATCTTGTGGGGGTGCCTGATGCAGGTCCCGCCCAGGCCATTGAGCCTGCCGCCTCGCCGGCCGCGCTCAGCCAGTTGCAGGATCTGATCAGCCAGGCCCGGCAGCCGCTGGTGGTGCTCGGTGGCGGCGGCTGGAATCAGCAAGCGGTCATCGATATCCAGCGCTTTATCGAAACCCAGAACCTGCCGGTGGCCGGCTCGTTCCGCTGCCAGGATCTGTTCAACAACACCTTGCCCCACTACGCCGGTGACCTGGGGCTGGCCGCCGGGCCGGAGCTGGTCGAGGCGGTCAAGAACAGTGACCTGTTGCTGGTGATCGGCGCGCGCCTGGGTGAAATGAGCACGGGCGGCTATGCGCTGGTGGACATTCCAACCCCCAAGCAGAAACTCGTGCACGTGCACCCGGGCATCGAAGAGCTGGGGCGCGTCTACCAGCCGACGCTGGGGATCAACGCCGGGATGAAAACCTTCGCGGCGCAAGTGGCGAATCTGCCAGCCATCAAGCCTCAGGCGTTCAGCGACTGGACCGCCCAGCTCAATGGTGGCTACCGCGCCAACCTGGACTGCCCGCCATCACCAGGCCCGGTGCAGATGGGCGAAGTGATCGCCTGGCTGAATGAGCGCCTGGCGCACGACAGCATCATGACCTGCGGCGCCGGCAACTATACCGGCTGGCTGCACCGCGGTTACCAGCACCGTACCTTCCGTACCTTGCTGGGGCCGACCAACGGCTCGATGGGCTACGGTGTGCCGGCCGCGGTGGCGGCCAAAATCACCTTTCCCGAGCGCACTGTGGTGGCCTTCGCGGGTGACGGCTGCTTCATGATGAACGGCCAGGAACTGGCCACCGCTGCGCATCACGACGCACGGTTGATCGTGGTGGTGGTCAACAACGGCATGTACGGCACCATCCGCATGCACCAGGAGCGCAGCTACCCGGGCCGGGTCTGCGGTACCCAGTTGCACAACCCGGATTTCGCCGCGCTGGCGCGCGCCTATGGGTTCCACGGCGAAACCGTGGTGGCCACCGAGCAGTTCGCGCAAGCCTTCGAGCGCTGCCTGGCCTCTGGCAAACCGGCGTTGATCGAGGTGCAGGTGGACCCTGAAGCCCTGACCCCGCGCATGAGCTTGAGCCAGATCCGCGAGAAAGCCCAGGCCTCGCGTTGATTCACCTCGGGCGGGACGGATCTTCATCCTCCCGCCTTTTTTTCGCCCTCTCTTTTTGATGAGCTCATCAGCATGAAACTTGCCGATTCTGAACTGCTGCGCGAACGTTGCTATATCGACGGTGAATGGGTGGACGCCGACAGTGGCCAGTCCATCGAAGTCACCAACCCTGCGACCGGCGAATGCCTGGGCCATGTCCCGCGCATGGGTGCCAGCGAAACCCGTCGCGCCATTGCCGCCGCCCAGGCGGCGCTGCCGGCCTGGCGCGCATTGACCGCCAAGGAGCGCGCTGCACGCCTGCAGGCGTGGTTCCAGCAGATCATGCTGCACCAGGAAGACCTGGCCCGAATCATGACCGCTGAACAGGGTAAGCCATTGGCTGAATCGCGCGGCGAAATCGCCTTCGCCGCCGCCTACGTGGAGTGGTACGCGGAGGAGGGCAAGCGCATCTACGGTGATGTGATTCCCTCGCCCCAGGCCGGCCGTCGACTGATCGTGACCAAGGAACCGATTGGCGTCTGTGCCGCGATCACCCCGTGGAATTTCCCGGCCGCGATGATTACCCGCAAGGCCGCACCGGCCCTGGCAGCCGGTTGCACCCTGGTGCTCAAGCCGGCCTCGCAGACGCCGTTCAGCGCCCTGGCGTTGTGCGTGTTGGCCGAACGCGCGGGCATCCCGCGGGGCGTGTTGAGCGTGGTCACTGGCAACTCGGCGGCGATTGGCGGGGAGCTGACCGCCAGCCCAATCGTGCGCAAGCTGTCGTTCACAGGCTCCACGCCCATCGGCATCCAACTGCTGGAGCAGTGCGCGGCGACGGTCAAGAAAGTCACCCTGGAACTGGGCGGGAATGCGCCGTTTATCGTGTTTGACGATGCGGACATCGAGGCCGCCGTTGAAGGTGCCTTGGTTGCCAAATACCGCAATTCGGGCCAGACCTGTGTCTGCGCCAATCGCTTCTATATTCAGGACGGGGTTTACGACCGTTTCGTTGAGCGCTTTGCGCAGCGCGTATCGGAACTGGTGGTGGGCAATGGTGCCGAGCCAGGCACCAGCGTCGGCCCGATGATCGACGAGAAGGCGGTGGCCGGGGTCGAGGCGCTGGTGGCCCAGGCTTGCGAGGCGGGTGCGCGGGTGGTGGCGGGAGGCAAGCGTCATGCGCTGGGCGGGGCGTTCTATGAGCCGACACTGCTGGCCGATGTGACCCCAGAGATGCGCGTGGCCCAGGAAGAAATCTTTGGCCCGGTCGCGCCGCTGTTCCGCTTCAGCAGCGAGCAGGAGGTGATCAGCGCGTCCAACGCCACCGAGTTCGGGCTGGCGTGTTACGTGTATGCGCGGGATCTGGGGCGCGTGTGGCGGGTCAGTGAGGCGCTGGAGTACGGCATGGTCGGCGTCAACGTCGGCGTGCTGGCCACCGAAGTCGCGCCGTTTGGTGGCGTGAAGTCCTCGGGCCTGGGCCGTGAAGGCTCGCGTTATGGCATCGAGGATTACCTGGAAATCAAATACGTCTGCCTGGGGCTCGGCTGAGCCCCGCTCAATATCGGTGTGAATAGAGATGGGTGTGGGAGCAAGCTTGCTCGCGATAAGGGCGCCGCGGTGTTTCTGGCCTATCGCGGTGAGGCCATCGCAGGCAAGCCTTGCTCCCACAAAACCCCGCTCAATATCGGTGTGCATAGAGATGGGTGTGGGAGCAAAGCTTGCTCGCGATAAGGGCGCCGCGGTGTCTCTGGTCTATCGCGGTGGGGTCATCGCAGGCAAGCCTTGCCCCACGTATCACTCGCCACTGTCCACCAGCCGCTGGTAGCGCGACAGGCTTTCTTCCAGGTGCTTGCGCAGGGCTGAGCGAGCACCGCTGACGTCGCCCATGGAGATGGCCGAGAGAATCGCGCCGTGTTCACGGCCGATTTTCTTGATGTGGGCCAGGCGGCTCTTGCCGGTCGACTGGCCGTGCTTGAGGTGCAGGTCAAAGATGATGTCCGGCCCCAGCGCCTCGAGCAGTTGCGAGAAGTGCGGGTTGTTGGTGGCCCGGGCAATCGCCAGGTGAAATTCGAAGTCGGCCCGGGCTTCTGCTTCCAGGTTCGAGCCGTCCAGTGAATTGAAGCGGTCAAAGGCTTCGGTGATCTGCGCCATGCTGGTCGGGCTGCGGCGCTCGGCGGCACGTGCCACGGATTCGGTTTCGATGCCCAGGCGCAGCTCCAGCACATGGGCGGCGGCGCGTACGTCATCAACGGCGGTACTCAGCGCAAAGCCCAGGCGCTTGACGTCCTGCTCGACCACAAACACCCCGACGCCCTGGCGTGCGATCAAGCGCCCACCCAGGCGCAAGGATGCCACGGCTTCACGGATCACCGGGCGGCTGACGTTGAATTCCTTGCACAACTCCTGCTCCGAAGGCAGTTTTTGACCGGGGCCGTATGTCCCCACGTCGATGCGGTTGGACAGTTCCTTGATGACGGTCTCCGCCAGATTGGCCCTGCGCGTACCCAGCGTCGCATTCATATGTGTTGCTCCTGAAGCAATTTGCTCATCACGGTGATGACTGTTTGGTCAGCTTACTGGCTTGCCAAGGCAAATCCGAAGCCCTGATGCCGGTTGATTCGATGATGGCCCGGATCAGCAGAGAATCAAGGGCCGTATGTTATCAAACAACTGATCTGTGAGGGTGCAGGCGCACGGTATCCCGTCTCTGCGCGCCTCGTATCTGTGCAATTTGCCAGCCGTTCTCGACAACTTTGCCCTTTTCACATTCGCCAAGCATATACCAATTGACAGTTGCCTGCTGACTGTTATCTTACAAGTGCGCTCTTGAGCGGATCGCACTTGCAACGAGAAGGTCCCGAAAAGGTCTGGTGCCGTGACAGGGCGCCGGGCATGGAAAAGAAGACTTGCACCTCAAGGTGCTCAATTCGTTTGTCCGATGTTCTTTGGGAGGGTGTATGCGTAAACAAAACTTGGGCTTGACCGCACTGACAGTGGCCGTGACCGCAATCCTGGGTGTGGGCACTGCCGCGGCGAGTGAAACCGAGCAGGTCAAGATCGGCTTTGCCGGCCCGCTGACCGGTCCTTCGGGCCACCAGGGCCTGGATGTGGAGCACGGCGTGAGCATCGCCATCGAAGAGGCGAACCAGCAAAAGCTGAAATTCGGCGACAAGGTCGTCGAGTTCAAGCTGGTCTCCGAAGATGACGTCGCCGACCCCCGCACCGGTACGGCAGTGGCACAGCGGTTGGTCGACTCGAAAGTGGCCGTGGTGATCGGTCACTACAACTCGGGCACCAGTATTCCCGCCTCGAAAATCTATGCCGATGCCGGCATCCCGCAAATCTCTCCCTCGGCCACCAACCCGGCCTTGACCCGCCAGGGCATCAAGTCGGTGTTTCGCGTGGTCAACGACGACGCCACCCTGGGGCGTTACGCCGGCAACTACTTGGTCAACCAGCTGGCGGCCAAACGCATTGCCATCCTCGATGACCGTACCGCGTATGGCCAGGGCCTGGCCGATGAAGTGACCAAGGCGGTCAAGGCTGCTGGCGGCAATGTGGTGGTGCGTGAGTACACCAACGACAAGGCCACCGACTTCAACGCCATCCTGACCACCGCCAAGGCGCAGAAGGCCGATGCGGTGTTCTTCGCGGCACTGGATTACCAGGCCGCACCGATGGCCAAGCAGATGAAAAACCTGGGCCTGAATGCCAAGTTCATGAACATCGGCAACCTGCCCAACGATGAGTTCAAGAAAATGGCCGGCAGCGCGGCCCAGGGCACCTATGCCTGGAACTACGGTACGCCGCTGCAGGACATGCCCAAGGGCGCGGCCTTCGAGCAGAAGCTCAAGGACAAGTTCGGCATGGGCGTGGTGCAGTCTTCGCCAGCCGCCTATGACGCCACCTGGGCGGCGATCAACGCCATGGTCAAGGCTCAGTCGGCGGACCCGGCGGTGTACCTGCCGGTGTTGAAAACGTCCAGCTACGACGGCGTCACCGGCACCATTGCCTTCGACGACTACGGCAACCTGAAAAACGCTGCCGCCACCGTCTTCCAGTTCGAAAATGGCAGCTGGAAAACCCTGTCGGTCGAGCGCAACTGAGCCCACCACGACAACGAAGAACAATAAGCGAGCCGCCACGGCTCGCGACAATAAGAACCCGCTTTTTTCTGACCTGCCATAAATGTCACCGCGTTGCTGTCGCCAGCCGGCGCGGGTCGACACAACGCAGCTTTGAGGATTCAGCACGTGGAAGCCAATTTCGATATTTTATTGCAACAGGTCCTCAACGGCCTGGTGCTCGGCAGCATCTATGCCCTGGTGGCGCTGGGCTACACCATGGTTTACGGCATCATTGGCCTGATCAACTTTGCCCACGGCGAGATTGTCATGGTCGGCGCGATGGTCACGATCTCGGTCCTGACCATGCTTGCAGGCTTCGGTTTCGCTCCAGGCGTGCTCACGTTGCTGTTGGCCATCATGATTGCCGCGATGGTCTGCATGCTGATGGCCCAGGGCATGGAAAAGTTCGCCTACCGCCCGCTGCGCAAGGCGCCGCGCCTGACTCCATTGATCCTGGCCATCGGCATTTCGATCTTCCTGCAGAACCTGGCCATGATGATCTGGGGGCGTGGCTACAAAACCTTCCCCGAGGTGGTGGAAACCCATCCGATCGCGGTGTTCGGCGCCACCATCACCAACGTACAGATGAGCATCATGATCATCTCGGTGGTGATCATGCTGGCGCTCTGGCTGCTGGTCGACAAGACCCGGCTGGGCAAGGCCATGCGGGCCACCGCGCAAAATCAGGAAGTGGCCGGCTTGATGGGCATCAACATCAACCGGGTGATTTCCGCCACCTTCGTCATCGGCGCCTCGCTGGGCGCCATTGCCGGGGTCATGCGCGCGGTCAACTACGGCCAGGCCGACGCCTACATGGGCTTGCTGCTGGGGCTCAAGGCGTTTTCCGCGGCGGTGCTGGGCGGTATCGGCAACCTCTTCGGGGCTATGGCCGGGGGCATCTTGCTCGGGCTGATCGAATCATTGGCGGCGGGTTATACCGGCCAGCTGACCGGGGGCTTTCTGGGCGCCAACTACCAGGACATTTTCGCCTTCATGGTGTTGATCCTGGTGCTGCTGTTGCGGCCTAACGGCTTGATGGGCGAGCGTCAGGCAGACCGGGCCTAGGAGACTGCGCATGAACAATCAATACGCACAATACGCCTTGCTGATCCTGGCGTTTATCGCGCTGCCCTTTGTGGTCGACGCCATACCGTTCCTGGGCCCGACCTGGGTCCGTATTCTGGGCTTTGCCATGCTCTACGTGCTGTTGGCGTTGGGCCTGAATATCGTGATCGGCTACGCCGGTCTGCTGGACATGGGCTATATCGGCTTCTACGCGATCGGCGCTTATCTGTACGCCTTGCTGGCCTCGCCGCACCTGAACATGGTCGGGCTGGCCGAAGGGGTCATGAACTGGCCGCTGTGGATCATCATCCCGCTGGCGGCGGTGGCGGCCGCCATCTGCGGCGTGCTGATCGGCGCGCCGGTGCTCAAGCTGCGCGGCGACTACCTGGCGATCGTCACCCTGGGCTTCGGTGAAATCATCCGCATCTTCATGAACAACCTGGACCAGCCGGTGAACATCACCAATGGCCCCCAGGGCATCAGCGGCATCGCGCCGCTGCATATCGATGGCGCGGCCTGGTCCCATGCCGCCGATGTGGCACCGCAGGCACTGCTGTCGCTGCAAACCAAATGGAGCCTGTTCGGTCTGCAGGTGTCGCCGGTGATCAGCTACTACCTGTTTTTCCTGGCAGTGGTGATCTTTTCCATCATTTTGTCCAAGCGCCTGGAGGTGTCGCGCATCGGTCGGGCCTGGATGGCCCTGCGCGAAGACGAAGTGGCCGCTGAAGCCATGGGCCTGAACAAGCGCAACCTCAAACTGTTGGCGTTTGCGATGGGCGCCACCTTTGGCGGCGTCTCCGGTGTGCTGTTCTCCAGCTACCAGGGCTTCGTCAGCCCGGAATCCTTCACCCTGATGGAATCGATCATGGTGCTGGCCATGGTGGTGCTGGGCGGCATGGGGTCGATTCGCGGGGTGGTGCTGGGCGCCTTGATCCTGTCGATCATGCCCGAGGTATTCCGCGACCTGGTGAACTGGGTTCAGCCGTTCGTGCTGGACAACGTGACCTTTATCAGCCGCGATGTGCTGCGCAACATTCTCGATGCCTCGACCCTGCGGATGCTGGTGTTCGGCCTGGCGTTGATCCTGGTCATGCGCTTTCGTCCCGAAGGCCTCTGGCCGTCCAGCAGGCGGCGTGCCGAATTGCATGAAAACGACCCCGAAGCCGATGACGCGGCGCCAGGCCAGGCAAAAGCACCGTTGGCCATGACTGGGCTGACGCACACGGCCACTGAAGAGGCGAACAAAGTATGAGCCAGGCACTACTGGAGTTGCGCTCGGTCAGTAAATTCTTTGGCGGGCTGCAGGCCTTGCACAGCATCGATTTGAGCATCAAACGCGGTGAAATCCGTGGCTTGCTCGGCCCCAATGGCGCCGGCAAGACCACGTTGTTCAACGTGCTCACCGGGCTTTACCAGGCCGAAGAAGGCAAGGTCGAATTCGACGGCAAGCCGCTGCGGATCAGCAAACCGCACAAGGTCGTGGAGGCAGGCATTTCCCGCACCTTTCAGAACATCCGCCTGTTCCACAATATGACTGCGCTGGAGAACGTCATGATCGGCCGCCACGTACGTACCCGCAGCGGTGTGTTCGGGGCCATTTTGCGCACGCGTCGCTGCATGCAGGAAGAGCGTGAGATTCACGAGGCGGCGCGCTACTGGCTGAACTATGTCGGCATCGGGCGTTTCGCCAATGAGTTGGCGAAAAACCTGTCTTACGGCGACCAACGCCGCCTTGAAATCGCCCGCGCCCTGGCCACCGAGCCCTTGCTGGTGGCGCTGGACGAGCCGGCCGCCGGCATGAACGCCTCGGAAACCGAGGGCTTGCGCAAGCTGATGTGCAAGATGCAGGCCGATGGCAAGACCGTGCTGTTGATCGAGCATGACGTCAAGCTGGTGATGGGCTTGTGTAACCAGGTCACGGTGCTGGAGTTCGGCAAGAAGATCGCCGATGGCCTGCCTTGTGACGTGCAGAAAGACCCTCGTGTGATCGAGGCCTATTTGGGTACGGAAACGGTGTGTTGAGCATGAAAAATATCCTCGAAGTCAGCGACCTGAAGGTTTCCTACGGCGCTATCCAGGCGATCAAGGGCCTGAATTTTCATGTGGCCGAAGGCGAGATGGTCGCCCTGATTGGCGCCAACGGCGCCGGCAAGACCACCACCCTGAAAACCCTCGGCGGGCTGCTGAGCCCGGCCAGCGGGCAGATCACCTTCGACGGCAAGGCCCATGCCGCGATCAAAAGCCATGATCTGATCCGCGAAGGGCTGGCACTGGTGCCGGAAGGGCGGGGCATCTTTCCCAAACTGACGGTGGTAGAAAACCTGGAAATGGGCGCGTTTTCGCGCACCGATGGCAAGGCGGCCATCGAGGCCGACATTGAGCGCATGTTCGGCATCTTCCCGCGCCTGAAGGAGCGCGCCTTCCAGTTGGCCGGCACCATGTCCGGTGGTGAGCAGCAGATGCTGGCCATCTCCCGAGCCTTGATGGGCAAACCCAAATTGCTGCTGCTGGACGAGCCGTCCATGGGCCTGGCGCCGATCATTGTGCAGAAGATATTCGAGACCATCCGCGAAGTGGTGAAGGGCGGGGTGACGCTGTTGCTGGTCGAGCAAAACGCCAAACTGGCCCTGCAAACCTGCCAGCGCGCCTATGTGATCGATGGCGGCAAAATCGCCCTGGAGGGACAAGCCCAGGACCTGCTGCATAACGAGCAGGTCCAGAAGGCCTATCTGGGGGAATAGCCGTTCAAGCCAGCCATTGCCCACGAACGTACCTGTGAGGCGTCGCACAGGTCATTCCATCGGCAGCGCTGAGCAAGGCTTGCTCCAACGCCCGGGCTGCATAGGCCGATTGTAGATGGCGCTCCACATGTGTGAGCGCATCTTCGGCAATGATGCCGGGACGAGTGTCAAAGAGGGGGTCATGGGAATGGCCGCAGGAGCTGAACGCTGTATGGCCGGTTTGACGCAAGGCGCCGGGGCGAAATGCGGGTGGATCGGGGACCGCTTTGGTCATGGTGAGGCTCCTTTGTTTTCTGGAACCGCCACCGTCGCTCTCACACTAGGGTGGCAGCTGTGCACGGGGTGAGAGAACCGGGAGCAGGAGCCAACCCGGCCAGACCGAAGTCTGCCCGAACACAGCCGCCATAAACAATTCGGGTGGTGGCCAATGCCAGTCAGTTAAGCCGCGGAACCTGTAGGAGCCGGGCTCGCCCCAATGCCGGTCAGTTAAGGCGAGATCCATGTGGGAGCGGATTTACCGGATCGCCGGACCGCCGCGAATGAAGGCACCGCGCAATGCCAGAAAAACCGCGGTGAATGGATTCGCGGATAAATCCGCTCCCACAGAGTCTGTGCCTTAACTGACGCGCCTGTGATCTGAAAACGAAAAGCGCAGGCCGTCGGCGGTCCCTTTGAACCATCGGGCCCACTACTCGGTCATCCTTCTTATAAGCGGCATTCCAACCGCTTGTTGACAATCAAGGAGCCATGACCATGAACGAGCAAACCTGCGCCTGCCCCGACTGCAACTGCAAAGTCGGCAACACCCCCGTCGTGCGCGACGGCAAAGCCTACTGCTGCGAAGCCTGCGCCACCCACCACGCGGGCGGAAAACCCTGTGTCCACGCCGGTTGTGGCTGTACCAAGGCTGCTCAGCAGCATTGATAGAGGTGATAGCCATGCCACAAGGCAGCAAAGACAAATACACCGCCGAGCAGAAGCGCAAGGCCCAACACATCGAAGAAAGCTACGAGAAAAAAGGCACGCCAAAAGAGGAAGCAGAAGCCCGTGCCTGGGCAGCCGTCAACAAACAATCAGGCGGTGGTGAAAAAGCCGGTGGCTCTGGTCGACGCACTTCCAGGGCAGCGAAGCAAACCGCCAGGTCGGATTCCGCCAAACGTGCTGCCAAGACCCGCAGCGGTCACGCCCGCAGTTCCACGGCATCGCTGGAAACCCAGACCAGGGAAAGCCTGATGAAAGAGGCCCGCAGTAAAGACATCCGGGGCCGCTCGACCATGAACAAGTCTCAGCTGATCGAAGCGCTGAAACAATCGTAATAAAACCACGGCGGTTCAATGCGCGTGCCGCCGTGGGTTTAACGCCCTGCGAAATCAGAATGAACCCCGGTCTCCTCTGCGTACCTAACAACAGAACCCATCTGGATCACCCTGGCAGTCTCCTAGGCAGCAAGGCTCAGGCGCAGCGCCAGGGCGGCCAGCGTGACGAGCAGGATCGGGAAGGTGATGAGGCTGCCTACCTTGAAGTAGTAGCCCCAGGTGATACGGATGTTTTTGCTGGCCAGCACATGCAGCCAGAGCAGGGTGGCAAGGCTGCCGATCGGGGTGATTTTCGGGCCCAGGTCACAGCCGATCACGTTGGCGTAGACCATGGCTTGATGGATCACCCCGGTGGCTTCAGTGCCCTGGATCGACAGGGCGCCGATCAGCACGCTGGGCATGTTGTTCATGACCGAGGACAACAGCGCCGCGACGAAGCCGGTGCCGATCGCCGTCACCCATAGGCCGTGTTCGGCAAAGCGCTGCAGCAGCTCGGTGAGTTGCTGGGTCATGCCTGCATTGCGCAGCCCGTAGACCACCAGGTACATCCCCAGGGAGAATACGACGATCTGCCAAGGCGCATGCTTGATGACCTTGCGGGTCGAGATGATGTGGCCGCGGCCCGCCACCACCAGCAGTATCACGGCGCACAAGGCGGAAACGGCACTGACCGGAATACCCAGCGGCTCCAGCGCGAACAGGCCCAGCAACAGCAGCCCCAGGACCCACCAGCCGGCCACGAAGGTGTTGATATCGCGGATGGCGTCGCGCGGCGCTTGCAGCGTCGGTTGGAAGCGAAGCGGGATGTCCTTGCGAAAGAACCACCAGAGCATGCCCAGGGTGGCCGCGATGCTCGCCAGGTTCACTGGCCACATGATCGAGGCATACTCGCCAAAGCCGATGTCGAAGAAGTCCGCCGAAACGATATTGACCAGGTTCGACACTACCAGCGGCAAACTGGCCATGTCGGCAATAAAGCCTGCGGCCATCACGAAGGCGAGGGTGGCCGCCGGGGAGAAGCGCAGTGCGGCGAGCATGGCGATCACGATGGGCGTGACAATCAAGGCCGCGCCGTCATTGGCGAACAGGGCCGAGACCGCGGCGCCCAGCAGCACCATCAGCACGAACAGCTTGCCGCCATGGCCATTGCTCCAGCGCGCCATGTGCAGCGCCGACCACTCGAAGAAGCCTGCTTCATCGAGCAGCAGGCTGATGATGATCAAGGCAATGAACGTGGCCGTTGCGTTCCAGACAATCGCCCAGACCACCGGTATGTCACTGAGTTGAACAACACCCGACAACAACGCCACCAGCGCGCCAGCGGCGGCACTCCAGCCAATGCCCAGCCCTTTGGGTTGCCAGATCACCAGCACCAGGGTCAGCACAAAAATCGATGCCGCAATCAACATGGAAAATACTCGGGTCAGATCAAAGGGGTCAGCAGCAGGCGTTCTGGCGCACAGGCCGATCGTCCATGGCTGCCAGGCGTTGGGCGTCCTGGTTCATCCAGGCCTGATGGGCGTTGAGTGTCACCTGGAGCACGTCATTGACCCACTGGGGCAGCTCGGGGTGCAGGCGGTAGTAAATCCATTGCCCTTGGCGGCGGTCGGCGAGCAGGCCGCAGGCGCGCAGTTGAGCGAGGTGGCGGGAGATTTTCGGTTGGCTGTCAGCCAGTGCCCAGATCAGTTCGCAAACGCAGAGTTCGCCTTCTGCGCAGAGCATCAGCATGATCCTCAGGCGCGTTTCATCGCCCAGGCATTTGAAGACGATAGAGGGGGAGAGGGTCATGGTGTTATCGCAATATATGGAAATACATATATTCGAATATACGGAAGTCGGGGTGAAAAAGTAAAGCGGCTCCTTCGCGCACGATGAAAACGCCAGGCGAACCCTATGGGGGAGAGCGCTGACCGTGGTCCCCAACGCTGCTCATGACCGGAAATTGACGATACGGTAGATGGCGGTTGCCGTTGTCAGCACCTTCCCGTCTTTATCCATAAGTACGCCTGAGGTGATGCAGTTGTCACCCTGCCTGTGATCGACCCGACCCGTTGCGATAATCCTGCCGGGCAACGCGGGGTGGATGTAATGGGTGTTCAACTCAGTCGTCATGGCGAGCTGATTAGCAGGCAAATTGGCGTAAACAGCGGGCCCCATAGCGTCATCCAGCATGGCCGTCAGCATGCCGCCTTGAATATTACCCAGCGGATTGGTCAGCTGATCGGTTGCATCGAACTCGATATGGGCTTCGCAATGGTCTTTATCAAATTTGATAAATGTCCAGCCCAGTAAACGAGCAGCATTGGGTAGAGGATGTCGCTTATCGACAATATTCCAGAACAAGGTGTCAGGATGCATGGTGAGTGGCCTTCAGGTGCGCAGGGAATGTCAGGTGTAATGACCGGATAACAAGGCAAACGTAAACCCCAACAAGGTAAGCACTACGCCTGAAACGCCGATGGCTACCGGAGTTGGCGCCTCTGTTTTCAGGCGTACATACAGGGCGACCGCTGTTGGCGGCGTCACTGCAATCAAGCAGAACACTTGAAATACAATGAGCTGTGCAAGTACTCCGTTACGCGAGGACAGCAAGTACAACAGCAAGAAGCCAGCCAGGGCGATCGCCAGCCACGCCCATCCCGCTAACTTGATCAAGGCCAGGAGCAGTACCCGCATGCGTGGTTCAACCTCGCGCCAAGGGCGCGCAACCGCCACGCTGTGGTAGGGCATGAAGTCAGAACGCTTCAAGTACGCTATCGAGAAGCCGACGACGAGCATAAAAGCCAGCGTATAACTGGCGAGTGCAAGCCAAGAGAAGATCTCCATGTCCACGTCTCCGAGGTCTATGTCAGAACGCTTTGAAAGTACCTGGCTGATCGGCGCTGATCGTGTGCATTTGGCCGCTGCCGCAATCCCCGATGTTTGCGATTGTCTGAGCACAGTCTTCAACGGCAATGCTTTGCCGTCTACTGTCAGAAATACGAGGCCTGTGATTGATTCGTGACTTGGCGGGGATGGAAGTTACAACGGTGGGGTGAGAGGCGCTGTGCAGTTGAGTTGTGTTCTATCCTGACAAGAGAGAGCCAAGGAACTCGTTCGGCGCCGGTCAATTGTTCCTGGAGGCAGGCATGTTCGACTTTATCGGCGAGCTGACCTTTCAAGCCATTTTCTACCCCATTGGCTGGCCGGTGGTGAAACTGCTCACCCTGGGCAAATACCCGTCCAGACGCAGCTGGTTCAGCGAAACGCCCGAATCGCAGTGGACGGCGGGTGCTGGGCTGGCGGTGGTAGTGATCGGGGTGATGCTGGCGCTGGGGCAGTTCGGACGCTGAACCGGGCTGATTCTACATACCCCTGTGGGAGCAGAGCTTGCTAGCGATGAGGCCAGCACAAGCGACAAAAACCTTGCCGGGGGGGGGCGGCAAGGTGGCGCCGTTCTCACTTCCAGTCCAGTCCAGTCCGGGCAGGGCTCAGGCGGTTGCACCTAGCCAGCAATTGTTATCGGTAGAAGTGTCGACCCACTCGCCGCGAATGTACTGCTCCAGTTGCCGGATCAGGTCGGCCTGTTCGGCTATGGCCTCCTTGACCAGGTCGCCGATCGACAACAAGCCCAGCAACACACCGTTTTCCACCACCGGCAAATGGCGCAAGTGGCTGTTGGTCATGATGCCCATGCAGGTGTCGATATTCTGCCGCGAATCCACGGTCACCACCGGCGTACTCATGATCGCGCTGACCGGCGTACCCACCGAAGAGCGCCCGTGCAGCACGACCTTGCGGGCGTAGTCCCGCTCACTGACCACGCCCACGACCTTGCCATCGGCCACCACCGGCAAGGCACCGACGTTTTTCTCGGTCATCACCTTCAGGGCCTCGAGCACCATCTGGTCGGGGCCGATGGTGTGAACGTGCTGGTTGTGCAGGGCTTTCAGTTTCAGTAGTTGGGCAACGGTTTTCATCAATGACTCTCCCGAAAAACAAAAAAGGCGCCTGGAGCTGTCGAGCAGCTCCAGGCACCTTTGCCTGGTGTTCTATGAATTGGGGGTGATTCGAGTCGGCCACGTTGCCGGTTCACCCGCCCGCGGTCAGCACTGACGCGCCGGGTTGTGAGAGATAAGCAGATTTCAGGCCAATGTGCTGGCGCAAGTTACTTCAGGCTTTTCGGCTGGAGAGACCATAAAGCATGGGCCAGAAGGGGGCGCTGTGACTTGTTTTGGGGCATTTGCAAGTCGATCCGCTCTGTGGAGGAGAGCGAGTGCCGCTGGGCTTGCGGGCATCGCCAGCGGCCGGCAAATGCTCTAACCTTGGCGCCATTGTTTGATAGACGGATTCTGGCCTTTACATGAAATACATTCACCAGCGTGAGCACCTCAGTGAAGACGACATCGTCATTATCGAGAGCTCGCAACGCTGCAACATTCGCTTGATGAACGACGCCAACTTTCGCAGTTTCAAGAATGGTGGTCGGCACACCTACCATGGCGGCGCGTTCGAGAAGTTTCCGGCCAGGATCACCGTGCCCAGCACCGGTTACTGGAATATCACCCTCGACACCGTCACCCAGCGCGCGATCAGCGTGACCCGCAAGCCGACGCTCAAGTACAGCATCAAGATTGTGCGCAAGACGGCTTCGCCGTTGCGTTGAGCTGGCTTAGGCGTTTGGCCCCTTGCGCTTCGATGGCCTGATTCATTTCTTCGATACTGACCGGATTAGCCGGTTTGCGGACAAGCCCTTTCAGGCTACGTGCAGGTTGAGTGGCAGCCATGATGGCGAACTTGCCATCACCCAGTGCGACGAACTCGACTCGGTCACCGGTATCCAGTCCCAGCGAAGCACGGACTTGAGCGGGGATGGTTATTTGACCTTTCGAGCTCAGGGTAGCGGTGGACATGAGCGTGATTCCTGCATGCAAATTTTCCTTGCTTTAGGGTAAGGCGCGAGAGTGATCAATCTCCTTGGGCTTGTGAAACGTGCTGGACAGAATCTTGGTGCAGTTGGCCTCACCTGCCCAACGGCCACCCCCCGGCGGCGATTGGGGCTACAGTGTGTGTAGCCGTTCCAGATCATCGGTCAGGGAGAACGCTATGCGTATTCGTCGCTGTGCCGCCGTTATCGGGTTGGCAGCCGTTTGCATTTCAGCCGTGATCGCCATTCCCTCCGACGATGACCAAATGGCCGATGCCTGCATCGATGCGGCTGCCAAGCAATACGATGTGGACACCAATGACCTGGCCCTGGACCCCACTGCAACCACGGCTGATGGATATACCATCGATGGCATCGTCGATCAGGGCACCGAAGGTAAAAAAAGCTTTTCCTGCATGTTCGACAAGCAGCAGCTGTTGAAGGAGGTTCGGGCGTTAAAGCCGGACGGTGAGTAGCCGTATCAAAGGCAAGCGGCTGATATTCAATGCAGATGAGTACGGACGATGTGCCCGTCAGCCGGATCCAGCAGGGCCACGATATGCAGAGTAACGGACGTGCGCTCGCCCTCGGCCTCCGTCACATAGCAGCGCCAGTCCGAGTCGGTCATGTGTTTTCGGTTGTACAGGCACAACGAGCTGTCGTTACGGCTGTGGTTCAGCAAGTTGACTTCCAGGGTGTTACCGACCATCTCCGAAGTGGGAAGAACAAGCGAGTTTGATGTCAGTGACTGTAACTTCCAGTGGTGCCCGGTTTGATAGCCGCCGATATAGCCATTGTCGCTGGCGGCCAGGGCGTAGTCGGGCAGCTTGATCAAATAGCAGCTTTTGCCGATATAAATGAAATCGACGGGCAGCCCATTGATTTCACTTGAGTAATAAGCCCCCGACCTTGCATATAGCCAGCCTTTGGAACTGCTCTTGGACTTTCCCTCTGCGCTGGAGGTATTCAAAGGCTCAAAGCTTAATTGCGCGCCCACACTGGCCAGGCTTACATAGGCTTTGAAAGAGGGGGTGTATAGAGCGTTCATTGGCGGTCACCGTCTTGAGCAAAGGAAGTGGTTTAGGTGTCCAGGACATAGGGAAAATCTAACGCGAGGCAGAGTGCTGTCAACTGTCAGAAATAACAGGGTTGATCACGGACAACGGAAAGTAGTATTGGTAGTGAAGTGCTGCTGATCATTCAAGTCTATTTATCTATGCGTCACAGGATCAAACGCTGACCGCCCATGGCACTCAGCGCCAGGGCCTGCTCACGATCGGCGAGATGTTCTGCGTAATGCTCGCGCAGGTCCGGCTCCCAGCTGGCCACCTCCTCAAGTATCGAGCAAGCCTCGTTCTGGTTAAGCAAGTAGTGCTCGGCCTGGCTCAACAGATTGCGCCGGGAAAGCTCATGCCCGTATTTGCCGACCGCCATGGCCAAACGAGGCGGTGGGGCGCCGTCAAGGCAAGGCACGACATCGTAGAGCGGTGACAAGCGCCAGCGCCCGGCTTTGAAAATAACGCCATGGTTCTTGGGGTGGTCATCGTCATTGCCGACCAGAATGTTGAAGCAGATTCGTCGATAAAGCTCGTGCAGATCTTCGGCGGGTACCTCGCGTCGCCGTAACTCATCGACCAAAAGACCGTAGCGCCACTCTCGCTCATGCAGCGCGGGGTTTTTCCAATCGCTGTCCAGCAGGGTGAGCGCGCTGAGCATCGGTATTCGCAAGAACTTGCCAGCTTCAGAAAGACGCCGGTCAAAGCGGTCCACCAACAGGGTACTCGAACGTGCGCGGTGCAATTGAACGTGGGCCACGTTCAATCCCTTGGCTGCGGCGAACGACATGCAAGCAAATTCCAGTGCTGGAATATCAAAGTCATCGTGCCTGTCGCGTGGCTTGGCCAGAATCAAACGATCAGCGACGCGCAGCGTACATTTCGGACGTGCCCCCCCCAGAGACGAGCGTTGACGCAGCGCTTGACGCGCCATCTCGTCGCTCAGTTTGAAGCCATTCTGGATGTTGTCGACAAATGCGATGAAATCATCAAGGGCAGTGATTCTGGCGACGCCTGCTTGTCCGACATTGATCGGCGCCATTCTGGTTGCGCCCATCATCAGACTGCCCGCGCGGTCCTGGTTTGGCGATTTCAGCAGGAAGTCCATGGCATCAAGAGCACCGTCGGCCGTTTTCTGCAGAACACGCTCGCCCCATCCATCGGGCGCAGCATCGCGGATAAATCCGGGAATTCCGTTGTTTGTAGTGATCGCGGCAAACGCTTCGGGCCGCAGGGGATAGCGAATGGGGTCCGGCACCCATCCGCCTTGGTCCACGTACTCGGGGTTGTAAACGAATTCGCCCACACCAGCGCGGCTATCCAGACGGCCCAAAGTGACGACCTCCAGAGACTCGGGCATCTGCATGTAAACGTAAACCCGACTCATCAGAAGTCTCCTTTCGACGCTTTTTTGAGCCGTACCCGATGTTCATTCGCGTAGCTGGCGCGCGAAGGAGGGGCTACCAGCGGAAAAACATCGCCCAGCAAACCCAGATGCCACAGCACCACCATATAGGCGCGTATTTCCACCGTAGGCGTTCCGGCCTCAATCTTGCCGACCGTTTGTGCAGAAATGCCCACTGCGGTGGCGATGTCTTGCTGGCGGATTTTTCGCTCAAGACGTCGCGTTTTGACGAGAAGGCCGATATTTTCGAGCTGCTCAGCACAGGCGATAGGAAAAATATGCACGTTAAGATCGCTCAAATTCATCTTTAACTGATTTAGCGGTGACTATAGCACTGCTTATCTAAGCTGGCTGCGCATTGAAAAGAAGATATCGCGGGGGCGTTCCATGGCGCCGATAGTTGCCTTCGACCTTCCGTCGCAACACAGGCACAGACCGATCCCGCCAACCTCTAACTCATAAGGCCCGCACCCCGCGGGCAAACCGCGCAGAGGTGTGCCATGGCCAATGAATCCTTCCCGTTGGACGACCCGCTGTCACCGCAACCGCCTTTGAACCCCCATGACCCGGTCAACGACCCCAATCACCCAAATCGGTCACCACCAGGTCAAGAGGACCCGAACCGCGTCAAGAAGGTGCCCGAGGCCGATGAGCCTACTCCACTGTCCGATGAACGACGCTGAGCGGGTCAGTCCACCGTCAGCGCCGGCTCGTCGAGGTTGTCGATGTGCTTGAAGCGCTCGACCAGAAAATCGATCAGGCTGCGGACCCGTGCCGACAAGTGCAGCTGTTGCGGATACACCGCATACACGTCGGCGCGGGTTGGCGTCTGGTCTTGCAGTACCAGCCTGAGCCGGCCGCTGCGCACGTAGCGAGCGATGTCCCATTCGGCCCTGAGCACAATGCCATAGCCTTCCAGCGCCCAGTTCAGGGCCACCTCGCCGTCGTTGCAGCCCAGTGCGCCGTGAACCTTGATGTTTTGCGTGCGCCCGCCATGGGTGAAACTCCAGACGCCATGCGGCGTTTCGTTCTGGCGCAAAAAGATGCAGTTGTGTTTCGTCAGGTCGCTCAGGCGTTCGGGCACGCCGTGCTTTTGCAGGTACAGCGGCGAGGCGCACAACAACCTGCGGTTGGAGGCGATCTTGCGTGCATGGAAAGTGGCATCCGGCAGGCTGCCGAAGCGTATGCCCAGGTCAAAGCCATGGGTGGCGAGGTCCAGTGGGTGGTCGGTGATTTCCAGCTGGATTTCCACCTCCGGGTAACGGGCGAAGAAGGCCGCCAATGCCGGGCCGATGTAGCGCCGGCCAAAGCCCAGCGAGGCGTTGACGCGAATCAAGCCCTTGGGCGTGGCACGGCTGCTGCTGACCAGCTGCTCGACCTCATCGATTTGCGTGAGGATGCGCGCCGCATGGGCGAAATACAGCTCACCTTCGGTTGTCAGGCTCATGGAGCGAGTGGTGCGGTTCACCAGCCGAATGCCCAGCCGGGCCTCCAGCGCGGTCAGCCGCTTGCTGACCGCAGGCGGTGTGACCCCCAGCTCCCGAGCGGTGGCGGCAAGGCTGCCCTGGTTGGCCAGCAGGTAGAAAAACGACAGATCCAGTGACTTGCTCATTCGTAACTCAAAGTTATTTATGTAGTGATTTTGAGTAACTCACGCCTTTGCACTCACTACATATACTCCGCTCACACCCTGGTTGAACAGCCCGGTTCAACAGGAAAAACAAGAGTGGAGTTGAAGATGAGCGCATACAAGATTGCTGCGGTTCCTGGTGATGGCATTGGTGTTGAAGTCATCGCTGCTGGCGTAGAAGTGCTGCAGGCCCTGTCGATAAAATCCGGCTTCGAGCTGTCGTTCAAGCACTTTGACTGGAACTCGGACAACTACCTGAAAAATGGCTACTACATTCCCGAAGGCGGCCTGCAGGAGCTGAAAACCTTCGACGCCATCTTCTTCGGTGCGGTTGGCGCCTTGAATGTGCCGGATCACATTTCGCTCTGGGGCCTGCGCCTGCCGATCTGCCAAGGCTTCGACCAATACGCCAACGTGCGCCCGGCGCGTGTATTGCCAGGGGTGAAAAGCCCGCTGCACAACGGCGACCAGATCGACTGGGTCGTGGTCCGGGAAAACTCCGAAGGTGAATACTCGGGCAACGGCGGCCGCGTCCACCGTGGCCTGCCTGAAGAGGTGGCGACCGAGGTGTCGGTGTTCACCCGTGCCGGGGTCGAGCGTATCCACCGCTTTGCCTTCGAACTGGCCCGCAGTCGCCCGCGCAAGCACCTGACCATGGTCACCAAATCCAATGCCCAGCGCCACGGTATGGTGCTGTGGGATGAGATCTTCTACGAAGTCGCCAAGGACTTCCCGGACGTGAAAATCGACAAGGAACTGGTCGATGCCGTCACCACGCGCATGGTGCTCAAACCCTCGACGCTGGACGTGATCGTCGCCACTAACCTGCACGCCGACATTCTGTCTGACCTTGCCGCCGCACTGTCCGGCAGCCTGGGCATCGCCCCGACCGCCAACCTGAACCCGTCGCGCAACTTCCCGTCGATGTTCGAACCCATCCATGGCTCGGCCTTCGACATTACCGGCAAAGGCGTCGCCAACCCCATCGCCACCTTCTGGACAGCAGCGATGATGCTCGAGCACCTGGGCGAAGCGGCAGCGGCCAAGCAACTGATGTCGGCCATCGAGGCGGTGACCGAAAGCGGCTTGCACACCCCTGATCTGGGTGGTAGCGCGACCACCCGGCAAATCACCGATGCCGTGATCGCCTTGATCAATCGCTGATCGGCCAGCAGATTCAACGCAGTATCGCGGCACAGCGCCAGGGGACAGACCACCGCTCTGATCCCCTGGCATTTCCTGACAACAATAAAAAATCAGGGCCCCGTCATGAAAAGAATTCTCGGCAAACTCTACGTACAGGTACTGATCGCCGTCGTCCTCGGCGCCCTCATCGGCGTGCTCGTACCCGAAACCGGCACCGCGCTCAAACCGTTGGGCGACGCCTTTATCAAACTGATCAAAATGCTGCTGGCACCGGTGATCTTCCTGACCGTGGTCACTGGCATCGCGCGTATGGAAAACATGAAGGAGCTGGGCCGGGTCGGCTTTCGCGCGCTGATCTATTTCGAAGTGGTATCGACCCTGGCGCTGGTCGTCGGCCTGGTCGTGGTTGACGTGTTCAAACCCGGTGCCGGCATGAATATCGACCCCGCCACCCTGGACAGCTCAAGCCTGGCCACTTACACCTCGGCCGCCAAGCACAGCAGTTTCATGGACTTTGTGATGAACATCATCCCCGACACCATCGTGGATGCGTTCGCCAAAGGCAATGTGCTGCAGATCCTGCTGTTCTCGATTCTGCTGGGCGTCGCCCTGGCCCATGCCGGGCCGCGGGCAAAACTGTTCGTGGACACCCTCGACAGCCTGATGCAGGGCATGTTCCGCATCGTCAACATGGTGATGCGCCTGGCCCCGATCGGCGCCTTCGGTGCGATCGCCTTCACCATCGGCAAATACGGCTTTGGTTCGCTGTTCTCGCTCGGCAAGCTGATGGCCTGTGTCTACCTGACCTGCGCGGTGTTCGTGATCTTCGTGCTCGGGCCGATCTGCCGCTACAGCGGCTTCAGCCTGTGGAAATTCCTGCGCTTCATCAAGGAAGAACTGTTCACCGTGCTGGGCACCAGCTCGTCCGAATCGGTGCTGCCACAGATGATCTCGAAGATGGAAAAGGCCGGCGTTTCCAAACCGGTGGCCGGGATGATCATCCCCTCGGGGCTGACCTTCAACCCGGACGGCCAGGCGATCTACTACACCATCGCCGCGATCTTCATCGCCCAGGCGACCAACACGCCACTGACCCTGACCGACCAATTGATCGTGCTGGGGGTGCTGATGTTCACCTCCAAGGGCTCGGCGGGAGTGACCGGCTCGGGCTTTATCATCCTGGCCGCGACCCTGGCGTCCCTGGGCACCATTCCGGTGGCGGGCATGGTCTTGCTGTTGGGTGTCGACCGCTTCATGTCCGAAGCCCGGGCGATCACCAACACCATTGGTAACGGTGTGGGCACCATGGCGATTGCCAAGTGGGTGGGGGCGCTGGATACGGTGAAGATGAACAAGGCGCTTAATGGTGAAGTCGAACCCGACAACACCACCGAAAAACCCGTAGCAGCGGCTTCAGCCGCGAAGGCCTGCAACGCAGACCCATTGCTGGGTTGACTTGAAATGTGGAACCGGGGGCCGCGATGCGGCCCTTTTCGGCTGAAGCCGCCAAGCTTGTTTTGAAACAAAATATTTAGCAGCAGTGTCAAGCTATCCGTCTAAGAGTGATGAGTAGTATTTGTTTTTTGCAGGGAAAATAATCTAAAAACAGAGTGTTGCGTATTTGTCGAATGGGCTGTCAGATGGGTCGTACAAGTGCTTGGGAATTTTCCATCGGAATGTTAATTGTATTCTTTCAAAGCCAAATGCGTTTGCTTGAGGGGGGTGATGTTGCGATTGACTTGAAGGGGAGTATTAATTTACTTTTTTACTCGTGCGCTGAGAGATTTCATGTCTCACTGTAATGTGGGTGGAAAACCAAGTTTCGAGGTTTGTGTGAGCGATGTCATAAAGGTTTCCAGTGTTGGGAAGATGTATAAAAGTAGCCAGGAATACAGCAATTTCTCTACTTGGCTTAGAGGGGTGGTAAAGCCAAAGTATAATTATCATGCGGCCCTCGATTCCGTAGACTTTGTCGTTAAGGAAGGTTCGTCGGTTGGGCTCGTTGGAGCAAATGGAGCCGGAAAATCAAGTTTGATAAAAATACTTTGTGGTATTCAAAGGCCGAGCTCTGGAGGTGTGGAAGTATTGGGGTATGAGCCGGGTGCGCGTAAATTGGAATATTTGCGAAATATAGGTGCTGTATTTGGTCACAAAACTTCGCTGTGGTGGGATTTACCTGTCAGAACCAGCTTCCTGACGTATAAGAAGATTTATGGGGTGGATGACGAGGTGTTCTTTGAGAATCTGTCGGAGTTGAGTGCAGCCTTAAGTCTTGATCACGTCTTGTCGAGGTCTGTGCGGAATCTAAGTTTGGGTGAGCGGGTAAAATGCGAACTTGCACTGAATTTTCTTCACAATCCACGGTTGATTTTTTTGGATGAGCCTACTTTAGGGTTGGATGTCACTTCCAGGTATGAAATTCGGGAGTATATAAATCGTAAAAGAAAGGCCGGGAAGCTAACTGTTTTCATGACGAGTCATGATTTCGGAGATATTGAGTCCTGTTGCGATACACTGATTGTTCTGAATAAGGGTCGGATTGAATTTAAGGGGCGGCTGAGTGAGTTCCTGAGTACGTTTAGTGACTATGTAGGGTTGGAAGTAAGATGTCAGCGCGGGCTGTTCTCTGCGAGCGATGAGGCACTGCTTGAAAGAGCCGTTTTGAAGCATCAACTATTTTGCTGTGAGAATCTTGATTGGCGGAAAACTTTGGTTGTGTCCCGTGCAGTTGTGACTTCCTTGATGGATGGCTTGAAGGCTAATGACGATATGATTTTGGAGGTGTCCTCGCTTAGCTTTGAAAATAGTATGAGGTTCCTGTTCGAGCGTTTCTAAAGCGGAAATTATTTTTATGGCTTTGCATTGGGGGGTTGTTCTGACAGGGCTTGTCTCTGTTTATAGGGAGCGCTCTATGCTGTTTGCTGACTTCGTTGTGGCTACCAGCGTTCCGTTTGTGATTCATTTTTTATATGGCGCTACGTGTATGGTGTCATGGATTCTGAGGTGGATCTTGAATACAGCTTAAACGAGACCTATGTTTATTTTGTTGCGGTGCTGTCTCTGAATAGACTCAATAACGTCTATGATCTTATTGTCAGAGTGTCGGATCATGTTCGAGAAGGCCGACTTGAAAGCTTTTTCGTGAAGCCTATCAGCTATTTTGGATATAACCTTTCTCTTTTTCTAGGCGAAAGCCTGCTCTACTACGTGCCGGTTTTCACGGTGGCGCTGGTTTTTTCCTGCCTGACCGGAAATATCGAAGCAGGCGTTGGGTTTGTTGTCCTGGCCATCGTCAGCCAGTTTTTTTGTTTTTTGGTGGGGATGATTATGGCGGTGGTTGCATTTTGGGTGGTACGTCCTGATATGGTCCTCAGTTTTCAGGTTGTTCTTTTTGGTGTGTTCGGAGGGACGCTGATGCCGCTGTCTTTTTGGCCGTCATCTATACTCCCCATCATGGAATACAATCCTTTTCGTTTGATGATTGGAGGGCCTGCGGAGTTTCTTTTACGGCCCAGCCTAGAGCTACTGATCACTTTAGGTTGGATGTTCGTCTGTTGGGGTGTTGCTTTTTCGGTACTGTTTTCCATTGCATTTCATCAAGGGTCTAAACGCTACGCTGGCGCGGGTGGATGATGAAAAATATGTTTGTTTTGGCGATAGGGGCAGCGCGGGAAACGATGGTGTTCAAGGTGAATGTAGTCGGTGGTGTATTGGCTCTAATAATGTTCTACGGTCTTCAGTTCATGTTTTTCGACGTGATCAATACGTTTGTCGCCGTCGAGGGTGACGAGTGGCTTTTGCTTTTTTTTATGACTTTCAGTGTCGGCAGCCTCATGGTTGATTTTTTTGGAGCTTCTATCACGGCATTTTTTGGGCACGTGGTGCAAGGACGTGCGGATGCACTCTTGGTCAGACCTGTTTCTTTGTTTTCAATGGTGTTGCTGAGGGAGTCAAAATTTACCTACGCTGTTGTAGCTTTGCTCATTGTTGTCGCCTTCCTGGTGTCCAGGGTGGGAGCAGAAGCTCTGCTTTTTGAAAGCTGGACCCACGTAGTGTTGTACTTTTTTTGCTTAATGGCTGGGGTCGTTGCGAGTATTTGCTTTCTACTGGGAGTGAACTCAATTGCTTTTATCACCCAGCGAGAGCTTCCTGTTGACTTTATACATTCGGAGTTGTCCTCCTTTGGTGTGGTGCCTTCAGGTTTCTATCCGACTTCCGTTTTTTCTATGCTTATGGTTTTTCTTCCAATGATTGTCTTTGCGTCCGTGGCGATGGAGGCGCTTTATGAAGGGATGACCTGGCTTGTCTGTGCTTATTTTTTTACAGTACTTGTTTTAATGATGGCTACGCGCAGGGTGGTGGCTACTTTGTTTGATAGCTTCGACAGTGTTGGTGGATAAGCAGAAAACTTGCGCTTGGCAGGTTTTGCCGATGCTCTTCAGAACGCATCGGCGCTGCCAAGTCATGCTTGGGTACTACTCAACCTTCCTCCCAAACCACTCCAACCCCGTACGCCACAAACACACCCCCAGAAAATACGCCGACATCACCAACCACGTCGCCATCACCGCCGGGTTATGGTCCGGGTGGCTGAGCACCAGCAACAAACTGCACAGCAGCCAGACAAAGGTAACGGTGATATTGATCGGCATAAAACGCCGAACTCGAAACGGGTGCAGGAATTTCACCCTGGTAACGGTCAGCAGGGCCAGGCCGATGATGGTCAGCAAGGTCAGCCAAGGGGAGGGCGACAAGGTGTAAAAACACAGGGCCACCACGTTCCAGGCTGCCGGGAAGCCTTGGAAGTAGTTGTCCTTGCTCTTCATGTTGACGTTGCAGAAGCAGAACAGCGACGACACCAGAATGATCGTTGTTGCCAGCAAGCCGGTGTAGGCCGGCAGGGGGATGTAGCGGTAGATGAACAGCGCGGGGATGAACACGTAGGTGAGGAAGTCGATCACCAGGTCCAGCACCGAGCCGTCGAAGTGGGGCAGTACTGATTTCACATTGACTCGCCGGGCCAGCGAGCCGTCGACGCCATCGACGATCAGCGCCACCCCGAGCCATAACAGGCAGGCCTTGGGCTGGTTTTCAAACAGGGCCAAGGTGGCCAGGAACGCTGTGATCACGCCGGTAGCGGTAAAACCGTGGGCGCCCCAGGCTTTGAGCCTGGCTGTGGCTTGAGTCGAAAACAATGGCGTTCTCCAGCAAAGAAAGGTGCCACGGGCGGGCCTTGGCAAAAGGACTGCCTCTATCAACCCGAGGGGCTTGGATAAGTGCAGTCGCTCGACGTTCTTTGGTGCTCGAAGTGATTGTTCTCAGGATAGGCACAATTGAGCAGTTTTAAAGCAGCGCCTGTGCCAACAAACGGTAGCTTTGCACCCGTGCCGACAGCGAATGAGTCACCGTGACGATGCCGATCTCTTCGGTCGAAAACGCGGATGCCAGCGCAACAATCTGCTGGTGGCAGGTGGACGGTGAGCCCACCACCATGTTCTCCAGGGTCTCGTCGAACTCGGCGCGGTCGGCGGCGCTCATGCGCTGACGGCGCAGCGCCACTTCGGTCGGGCTCAGCAACGGCTCACGCGGGCCGCGGCCGGCCATCATCTTGCGGTACACGGCGGTGCCTGCAATCAGGCGTGCCTGTTCATCGGTCTCGGCGCAGATCACCGCCAGGGCCAGCATTCGTTTCTGCACTGAGGTGTGGCCGGCGTGCTGCAGGGCCTGGGCATGGTGGTCGAAAATCAGCGGCGAGCACACCTGCGGGGCGATAAAGCGCGCCAGCGCCAGGCCCATCCCCAGTTGCCCGGCCAACCCGGCGCTGCCGCCGCCAGAGCCGAGCATCCACAGCTCGGGCTGGGCGCTGTCATCGGGCAGGCAATGCAGCTGGGCATAGGGATGGCGCTCGGGAAAACTGCCGCGCAGGAACGCGCAGAGCTCACTGGCTTGCTGCGGGAAGTGGTCCTGATGGCTCAATTGCGCGGGGGCAGCAAGCGCGGCGGAGCTGAGCTGACTGCCACCGGGCGCACGACCAATCCCCAGGTCGATCCGCCCGGGGAACAGTGTCGCCAGCAGGCGGAAAACTTCAGCGACCTTGTAAGGGCTGTAATGGCTGAGCATCACGCCACCGCTGCCGATGCGCATGTGCTGGGTCACGGTGGCAATACGCGTCAGCAGAATCTCCGGCGCGGGGCCGGCAAATTGGATGCTGTTGTGGTGTTCGGCGAGCCAGTAGCGGTGATAGCCCAGAGTGTCGCAGGCGGTTGCCAGCTCCACCGAGGCCAGCGGCGCGGCGCTGGCGGGCCGGTCACCGTGTACCGGGGTTTGATCAATGACGGTCAGGCGCAGGGGCAAGGTGTGGGGTTCCATTCGGAGTTGGGGTGGCTGGGCGCTGGTCGGTCGCTTGCTGACGTTGCTCAGGCAGTGTTTGGACTGGATTAGCGCGCGCGTGGCAGTGGTTGTCAGGCCTCATGGCAATAACGTTAAGATGTTAATGTAATCTTTGCAACCACGGTTGCCGGCGTGGAAGATTTCTGCTGCTATACGGCGGTTTCAAATATGCGAAAAAATGTGCATATTTTTGTTTTAACAATGAGCATGTTTTTAAGTTTTGTCCTTTGTTTGCAGGCACTGTAGGATTGCCAAGATGTGAAATTAAATATGCAGCTTAATGCACGAAATTCCTGGCGAGAAGCGACAGAGCGGCGCCCTCTAGGTGATTTTCAATGCCATTAGTCGACCATAAATCCTGGCTTGATCCGGTCCTCCCTGATGACCTGCCCGAGTCCATATTGATCAAGGCAGACCAGTGCCGTTGAAGGTCGGTAAGCTTCAGGGACGGCTTGCGCCTGAAACCTCCAAAAGGATCGCCAAGCTTTTGAGGATTACCAACACCTATTATTCGAACCTTATTGAGGGGCAGTACACCGAGCCTGCGGATATGCAACGTGTTCAGCAGGCGCCTAAAAGGGATCGTCGGGGATAACGCCACAGATGGACCTGATTGATAAAAAGCTGTCGGACCACCACTGCGGCGCCGAGCACTTTCTGACAATTTTCAAGGCGCGGGCTGAATTGCTTGAGGCTGATCCCAAGGTGGCAATCGATTTACGCAAGGAAATGAGTCGTTTCTTGTCTGCCGACTTGGTCACACAGACGGTCAATCAACCCGCATTCTGGGCGTTTCTGGTCGGGCATATTCGTGATCTTTATGCATTGACCGAGCAGACGCTGCGGGGCAATAGCGCGAATCCTGTCTTCAAGATGTGAGTGCAAGGGTCAGCGCTGTATGTCCGGCTCAAGCCACGGCTTGGTGTGGGATCTTTTCGAGGTGGTGCCTGAGCCGAACCCATCACGGAAGTCTGGAAAGGGGCGCCGCTCATGCTGATTCAGGCAGTCTATTCGAGCTTCGATATCCCGTAGGCAGCAATGCCCCAGATAACTGCGGTCAACATGATCGATAATTTAATTTCCAGTAATCGTTTGTAGTGAGGAGGGAAGTTGTTGAGGTCTTCAGGGTCCATTTCACCCATCATGAGTCCCGGTTTTGGTATTAGAACCTTGCTTGAAATTATCGTGACCAGAAAGAGTCGATCAAACCAACCCTTTTGATGCAGAGTCAAACTCGCTCCAATGAAATACCGACAGTTTTTCAATGCTTCTAGCATGGCATGCAGATGACGCCGGCTGAGGTAGAGACTGTATAAAATGTTCACAAAAGCCAGCAGGAATGGCGCCCCAACAAACAAGAGGGCAGCCCATGGATTCCAGGTGCTCATCGAGATTGCGTAGCCTCGTATAACATATCGTCTATGCGCTCCCCTCCGAGACCTATGGATTGGCGAATCGACTCGGGCCAGCGCGACTTTCCAACGCAGTGATCTGGAAAGGCGCGCCATACGGTTTTAGCCCGAGCGACTATTCGATCTCCAAAAAAACATAGATAGCCGCCATCCAAAACACGCCAACGATCAGAATCGCAGACTTTACTTTCAGCAAGCGTTTTAGGTGAGGAGGAAAATTTTTGATGTCGTCAGGATCTATTTCACCCCGGCGGATCCCCGGTCCGGGAACCATAACCAATCCTGCCAATTTGGTAACCAGCAGGAGTCGCCTGGATAACCCGTGATGCTGCATGATCAAACCAGCTCTAGCGATATAACGACTGTTTTTCAGAGCTTTCATGATGTCATCCAGATAATGACGACTCAGGTAGCAGTCGAATAAAAAATTAACAACAGCTAACAGCAGGGGCGCACCTAAAAAAAGATGACGCCCCAAGCTTTAATGCTGCTCATCATGGGTGTGTAGCCGCATACAACATGTCACCTGCACGCTCACTCTGCATTGGCGGTATTTGTCCCGGTCCTGCGGCCTTGTCCTGGTCATTTGGATTCCGACGTTATTCGATTTTTAATAATATATAGATGAGTATTAGCCAGGCCATCGCGGTAGTTAGTATCACTAACTTGATTTTTAGAAGTCGTTTGAAGTGAGGCGGAAAATTCTTGATGTCATCAGAGTCGATTTCGCCGGCGCGTATGAACATTCCCGGCCACATGACCACGCCCGAAATCTTGGCGAGCAGCATAAGTCGCCCCTTCAAGCCTTGGCACTGTAGAATCGAACCCCACAGTATGATGTGTCGACTGTTCCTCAACGCATCCACCATGGCATCCAGATATCGACGGTTAAGGTAGAGGCTGAATATGAGGTTTCCAATCGCCAGAAAAAACGGCGCGCCCGCAAACATGATGGCAACCCAGGGATTCCAGCTGCGTATCATGGTTGTTTGGCCTCATATAGCATTTCGCCAATGAACTCGCCCCCTAGACTACCCAAGGTTGATCCCGCCAATGATCCAGTACCTACAATACCAGCGACGCACACCACGCCTGCCACGCCGGTGGTGAGTCCAAGTACCCCGCACATTAAAATACTTGCTGGAAAGGCCAACTCTCCACCTATATACCCGCCTATGGCTGATCCCGCGAATTTACTACCCTCGGCAAATTTAACCTTCTTGCACACAGCCCCAGATTCAGTGTTGCAAACTTCCTGAATAGCCAACAGCGATGAAACACCACCGATCCCAATGGCAATATAACCTCCGGTCTGCATGTACTTCATCGCTCGACTGATCGATTTCACATGCGCCGCATACCCTGGGATTTGCCCCGGCGCTCCAGCCCTGTTCCAGTGGTGCACAAGGCTGCGGCTGGAAATGCCGAGCGCGGATTTCAGCTTGTCATGGCCACCAAAGCTCGTGTGGCTTTTAAGGCGCTTGGAGTTCAGTAGCTGGGCATCCAGCTGGGCCATCAGCTTTTTGCGTTCGGCGAAAAACTCCGTGGATCTCAAGTGGCCGTGCCGCCTATAACTCTGTTGATGCAGCTGCTCAATACTTTGCAGCGTATCGCGCAGTTGGCTGACGTGTTTTTCCAATACCACCGCCGAGATGCCCAGCCAGGTCGAAGTCTGGCCGGTAAAGGCGGCGATTTCATTACCGTGCCGATACAGGAATTCGGCTTCTTCCTGTGTCAGTGGATCAAGGGCTTCCTTGACTTGCTGGCCGGCCTGCATCAAGTGCGCTTCCTCTACCGTGCAGGACGTGTTGTTCGGATCGGTGAGCACAAACAGGCTGCCAGCTTTTATCTCGCCGCGCAGGTGCGGATTGAGTGCCTGGGTTCATTGAAAGACGCTGACCGGCATCCCGTCAAGAAAACTGAGGTAGAGGTCTTCTTCCGAGATGGACTGCGGGACGATGTAGAACCCTGGTTCGGCAGGGGGAACGCGTTCGGTGAAATAGCTCGCGCGGGAGGAGCGGGCGTAGTAATCGAAGGGGCGCGCGGGCGGTGCAGGTGGTGCTTGGTTGTTGCTGTTTTTAGGCTGGTCAGTCATGGGAGCCGGTTCCTTCTGGCGGAACGGCAGAGGCTAGCAAGGCCGCTGCAAGCAAACATCGATACCAGCGAAAAAGAGAAATGTCCTACAGCGAAGCTCGGTGTCGATCAGATACCTTCCGCTGCGCTTGTTGTTCGTGCAATGGCGGCTGTGCGTGGGGCACCTCGTGTGCGCCGGGACCTGGAGCCCGGTCTGTCAACCCGCGTACAGCTGCCACCCAACTTGTTTGACAGCAGGACGTGGCAGCCCGGTACGATCCGCAAAACATCCGAACGGCCGTTTGGCTATTTCGGCGCCGCCGTCTTCCCGATGTTCAATGTGCGAGACCGGCGACAAAATTCTGGCCAGGGTAGACGCGGCTATTTGCGGCATAGCCTGAGCTCAGGTTGGTGCTATCGCGAGCAAGCTCTGCTCCCACAAAATCAAAAGCATTCCGCGCAGATCAGGTGAGGTATGGCGCTGTAGGAGCTGGGCTTGCCCGCGATGAACGATGACGCGCAATAGCTGTAAAACCGCGGTGTCCTTATCGCGGGCAAGCCCGGCTCCTACCAGAGCTCTGTCACTCAATCCTTAAATGACTGGCATTATCGCCAACCGACCTGCTGTCGCGCAGGGCCAGGCCGCGTTCTTCGAGTTTGTTCACCATCGGCACCACTTGTGGCGGCTCGATCGCGCGGCGCAGGGCGTAGCCGATCAGGTCGTCGAGGACGATATCTGCATCGGCCTCCAGGGCAGGGGATTCGAGCGTGGCGGGGTTTCGTTTTGCCATGGGGCCAACACAACCTGAGTGAATTTAGTTAGGCATGATAAGTATTTTGGCGGTCACGAGAAGGTTGTTGATGCCTGGCCGCTCATGCCTGATGCTTGCCACCACTTTCTGATGTCAGACAGGGACGCCTCGCACAATGCTTACCACTTTGGCCGTGGCCAATTACCGATCGATCAATCACCTGGTTGTAGCGCTGGGCCCGCTCAACCTGATTACCGGCGCCAATGGCAGCGGCAAATCCAATCTGTACAAGGCCCTGCGGCTATTGGCCCAAACCGCACAGGGCGGGGTGGTCGAGGCCTTGGCTCAGGAGGGCGGGCTGGATTCCACCTGGTGGGCCGGGCCTGAGGTCGTCAGCCGGCGCATGCGCAACGGCGAGGTGGCGGTGCAGGGCCTTCACGCCAGGAACGCCAAGCGCCTGCGGCTGGGCTTTGGCCGTGACGATTTCGGTTTTGCCATTTCGTTGGGGATGCCTGAGCCACTGCCGTATCCGACCGCGTTCAAGCTGGACCCGGAGATCAAGCGCGAATGCATCTGGGCCGGGCCGTCCTACCGCCCGGCCAGCTTGCTGGTCGACCGCCATGGCCCGGCGATTCGCACCCGCGAGGGGCGCAGCTGGGACGTTGTGCAAATGCATGCGCAGGCCTTCGACAGTTTGTTCGATCAGGTCGGCAACCTGCGCGCTTCACCGGAAGTGCTGGTGCTGCGCGAGAGCATTCGCGGCTGGCGATTCTACGACCATTTTCGTACCGACCGCGAGGCACCCGCCCGGCAACCGCAATTGGGTACTCGCACCCCGGTGCTCCATCACGACGGCCGCAATCTGGCGGCGGCGCTGCAAACCATCATTGAAGTCGGCGATGCCGAGGCCTTGCAGGCGGCCGTAGCCGATGCCTTCCCCGGTGCGCGGCTGGAAATCGATGCGCCAGCAGGCGGGCTGTTCAGCCTGCGTTTCCACCAGCACGGGCTGCTGCGCCCGCTCAGCGCCGCAGAGCTGTCCGATGGAACCCTGCGCTACCTGTTGCTGATGGCCGCGCTGCTGACCCCCAGACCGCCTTCGATGATGGTGCTGAACGAACCGGAAACCAGTCTGCACCCGGATCTGCTGCCCGCGCTGGCGCGATTGATTGTCAGTGCCTGCGAGCGTTGCCAGGTCTGGGTGGTGTCCCATGCCAGCCGCTTGATCGCCGCACTGGAGGAACATGAGCACTGCAACAGCATCGTCCTGGAAAAGAACCTGGGGCAATCGGAAGTGGCCGGACAGGGGCAGTTCGATGCCCCTGCTTGGCGATGGCCGGATTGAGTGCAGGGCTACAGCTCTGCTCAATGCAGAATCTGCGCAAGAAACCCCTTGGCCCGCTCGGTTTGCGGGGCGTTGAAAAACGCCTCGGGCGGGCTGTCTTCGATGATCTGCCCACCATCGAGAAACAGCACCCGCTCGGCGACCTGCCGGGCGAAGCCCATTTCATGGGTGACGCAGAGCATGGTCATGCCGGTGTCGGCCAGCTTTACCAGCACATCCAGCACCTCGGCGACCATCTCAGGGTCCAGGGCCGAGGTGGGCTCATCGAACAGCATGATCCTGGGTTTCATGCACAGCGCCCGGGCGATCGCCACACGTTGCTGTTGACCACCGGAGAGCTGGCTGGGGTACTTGCCAGCCTGGCTTTCGATACCGACCTTGTTCAGGTAAAAGCGTGCCCGCTCCTCGGCTTCCTTGCGCGCCAGGCCGCGCACGCTCATGGGTGCCAGGGTGCAGTTGTCGAGCACGCTCATATGCGGGAACAGGTTGAAATGCTGGAACACCATGCCGATTTCGCTGCGCACCCGGGCCGTCTGGGCGGTGGTCTGGGCAAGGTCAGTGTCGTTGACGCGAATGGTGCCGTGTTCGGCGATTTCCAGTCGGTTGATGCAACGGATCAAGGTTGATTTGCCCGAGCCGGAAGGCCCGCACAACACGATGCGCTCACCTTCACGCACCGAAAGGTTGATACCGCGCAACACCGGGAAGGCGCCATAGGATTTGTTCAACCCGTCGATGCTGACCACGATCTTGCGCGGATCGGGTTGCACTTGCGGGCGGGAAGCGGCAAGGCTTGTGACTTGACCAGGCATAGTTGTTGTTCTCCCTTGATCACTTGAAACGCGCTGCGCTGTAGGGCGCAGGGTCGGTAAAGGTTGGCGCGCCGGTCATCATTTCCGCCAGCAGGCGGCCACAGACCGGGCCCAGGGTCAGGCCGTGGTGGGCATGGCCGAAGTTGAACCACAGGCCTTTATGCCTGGAGGCCGGGCCGATGACCGGGCGCATGTCCGGCAGGCACGGGCGACGGCCCAGCCACGGCTCGGCCTCGACCGGCTCACCAAGCGGGAACAGCGTGCGGGCCAGCGCCTCGCAACGCGTCAGCTGGATGTCGTTGGCCGGGTCGCCACTGGCCGCAAACTCGATGCCGGTGGTCAGGCGAATGCCCTGGGCCATGGGCGCGAGCACATAGCCGCCCTGGACATCACAGATCGAATGTTCCAGCACGGCGCCGTCGCGGGGACGGTAGTGGCGGTGATAGCCGCGCTTGATCTCCAGCGGAATGCGATAGCCGAGCGGGCGGAACAGATCGCCGGCCTGAGGCCCGAGGGCGATCACCACCTCAGGCGCAGTGATCGGGCCCTGGCGCGAGTCCACCTGCCAGTCGCTGTCGACCTGGCGCAGGCTGCGCGCATCGCCATGGATAAAGTGGCCGCCGCGTTTGACGAACAAGGCGTTGTAGCCCCGCACCAGAGCGCCGGGATTGCTCACGGTTTTGGGGTCCAGCCAGTGAATGCCACCGATGGCATTGGCGCTCAGGTCGCCTTCGCGCTCATGCAGTTGCTGGCGGTCGAGCACCTCAAAGCGCAAGCCGTAGCTGAGCAGGGCGTGGGCCTCGGCCTTGGCTTTTTCAAACGCGTCCTGATTGTGGTACACCTCGATCCAGCCATTGGCCTTGATCAGTGAGCCCAATTCGGCGGCCTCGATCAGCGTGTCATGTTCTTCAACGCATCGCTGTACCAGGGGCAGCATGGCTTGGGTGGCGACCGCCAATTGCGCTGGGGCGGAATTCTGCCAGTACTTGAATAGCCACGGGCCGGCCTTGGGCAAGTAGCGCCAGCTGTAGCGCACGTCGGACTGGCGGTTCAAGCCATAGCGCAGCAGGCTCGACAGTTCTCGCGGGAAGGCATACGGGATGACGCTTGAACGTTCGATCAGGCCAGCGTTGCCGTGGCTGGTGCCGCTGCCGGGCTGGTCGCGGTCGATCAGCACCACCTTGCGCCCGCGCGCCTGCAGGTGAAGGGCGGTACAGACGCCGACGATACCGGCACCCAGAACGATGGTTTGGCAATGCATGGAGCGATCCTCTTCAGCTAAACGGTTCAACGCAGGTGACGGCCCAAGCGGCCTTCCAAGTGTTTGAGGCTGCGGCGCACCAGCTCGACGATCAGCAGGTACAGTACGGCGGCCCACAGGTAGATTTGAAAATCGAAACTGCGCGAGAACGCCAGTTTGGTCACGCCCATCAAATCGTAGATGGTCACCAGCGAAGCGATGGCGCTGGCCTTGATCATCAGGATCAGCTCGTTGCCCAGTGGCCCGATGGCGACAATCATCGACTGCGGCAGGATGACCTTGAAGAAGGTGGTCGAGCGCTTCAGGTTCAGCGCATGCGCCGCTTCGTACTGCCCCGGCGCCACCGCCTGCAGGCTGCCGCGAAAGATTTCTGCCTGGTAGGCGGCGGTGTTCAAGGTGAACGCCAGCACCGTGCAGTACCAGGCGTCACGGAAGAACCACCACAGCCCCACGTCTTGCCAGAAGTCCTTGAAGGCACTCAAGCCGTAATAAAGCATGAACAGTTGCGCCAGCAGCGGCGAGCCGCGGAAGAAGTAGATGTAGCCGGCGCTCAGGCGTTGCAGCACAAGGTTGTTGGACAGTCGCGCCAAGGCCAGCAGCAGGCCGAACACCGCGCCCATGGTGAACGACAGCGCCACCAGCTTGCCGGTGACCAGGAGCCCGTCGAGAAAGCGCGGGCCATAGCGTTCGAGCAGGTCCGGGTCGAGGAACAGCCGCACAAAGTCGTCGAAAGTCATGGGCGTGCGCTCCGCAGGTGACGGCTGAAGTGCCGTTCGATCAGGCTGAAAATGCGCCCCGAGAGGGCGGAAAACAGCAGGTAGCCAAAGCAGGCTACGGCATAGAAAAACATCGGCTCCTTGGTCACGCTGACGGCCAGGTTAGTCTGGCGCATCAGGTCCACCAGCGAGATGGTCGACACCAGCGAGGTGTCCTTGAGCAGCGACAGCCAGTTGTTCGACAGGCCCGGCAGGGCAGTGCGCAGCAACTGCGGGAGGACCACCTTGAAGAACGTCGTGCGCTTGCCCAGGCCCAGCGCCGACGCGGCTTCGTACTGACCCTTGGCCAGGGTCTTGAAGGCGCCCAGCCAGATCTCGCTGGAGAACGCGGCAAACACAAAGCTGAACGCGACCATGGCGGCGATGAAGGTGTTGATCAGCACTTCGCCCTCATAGCCCATGGCGGCGAGGATTTTCTGCGCGGCAATCTGGCAGCCGTAGTAAATGATCAGCAGCGTGAGCAGCTCCGGCAGGCCACGGAACACCGTGGAAAACACGGTGGCCATTGCGCGCGGCAAGCGTTTGGGCGAGCGCGTCGCCAGGGCCAGGGCGAGGCCCAGCGGCAGGCCGATGGGCAAACAGGCCAGCGCCAGGGAAATGGTCACCAGGGCACCGGCCAGCAGGGCCTGGCCCCAGCCGCCGCTGGCGAAAGACAATAAGGACAGTTGTTCGATCATGCTCGAACCTCTCGGGCACGCACGTTAATCCGCAGCCCCACGCGCTGTGGGGCCGGGCTCAAACGGCAAAGGTGAGTAGTACGTGCGGTTTAGTAGATGTTGAAGGCGAAGTAGCGGCTGGCGATCTTCTGGTAAGTGCCGTCTGCGACGATCTCGTCCAGGGCCTTGTTCAGGCGCTCGCGCAGCGCGTCATCGTCCTTGCGCACGGCTATCGAGGCGTCGGCGGTGGTGCCGTTGATGTCGCCCAGGTACGAGCAGCAGTCCTTGCCGGACTTGCCGAGCCATTCGAGCAGCGGGAACTTGTCGGCGATCACTGCGTCCAGGCGCCCGGCCGCCAGGTCCGCGTTGGCTTCGTCCATGGTCGGGTAGAGTTTCACTTCGGCCCCGGCCTTGCCATACACGTCTTCGGCGTAGATCGCCTGGGTGGAAGAGGACTGGGCGCCGATCACCCGGCCTTTGAAATCAGTCTGGGCGTCGGTGATGTCACTGCCTTTGGGCACGGCCAGCGACAGGGGCGTCTTGTAGTAGTGGTTGGTGAAGGCGATTTTCTTGCGGCGCTCTTCGGTGTTGATCATCGAGGCCACCACGGCGTCGTACTTCTTGGCGATCAGCGCCGGGATCATGCCTTCCCAGTCCTGGGCGACGAGGGTGCATTGCACCTGCATGCGCTCGCACAGGGCGTTGCTGATGTCGACGTCAAAGCCATGCAGCTTATTGTCCGAGTCCACGTAGTTGAACGGCGGGTAGGCGCCTTCGGTGGCGATTTTCAACACTTCGGCGTGGGCTGTGCCCATACCGGCCAACAGCAGCGCACAGGCACCCGCCAAGCGGACGACTCGTTTCATGTTGCACCTCGATCTGTTCACACTTTTGCTATTGTTGTTTGCTCGTTGACGACGTATAGCCAACGAATTCGTTGTGTAGTGCGGCAGTTGCTTCCAAGCGTTTTTCAACGTCCGGCCCGAGTTTTTTGCAGACCTCGTTGACCATCAGGTGTACCCACGACAGCATCGTCGCGGAGGACTCCCAAAACAGATTGAATTCGGTGGGGATGCGAAACACTTCATCGGCATGGGCATCGGCCCAGTCGCAGAAGGTGTCGGTCACCAGTGTGACCGGGATGCCCGCTTCGCGTGCCTTGCGACACAGCGTCAGGGCGTGGCGCGAATAACGGCGCGCTTCGAACACCACCAGCGCGCAGTCTTGCGGGCGGCTGAGCAACACCTCGCCAAAGTGCCCGGCAGCGCCATCGACCACCTGCACGCCGTCGCGCAGGTACTGCAGCAGATGGACCATCGACAGGGCCACGCCGCGTTCGGTCTGAAAGCCTGCGACACAGACTTTCGGTGCACTGGCCAGACGCTGGGCCACGGTTTGCCAGGCCTCGGTGCGGCTGTATTCATAGACCCGCACCAACGCTGCAACTTCCAGCTCCAGGCTGCGGGAGGCGTCTTGCGAGTCGTTGCCTGGCTGTTGGCGAAATTCTTGTAAACGATCACCGACCAGCCACGGGCCGTCGCCCAGGTCGTCCTTCAGATCGTTTTTCAGCTCCTTGAAATGGCTATAGCCCAACGAACGGCAAAAGCGCCCGACGCTGGACTCGCTGACCCCGAGTTTTTGCGCAATGCTGGCGGAGGTCTGGAACGGCAGCTCCGGCAAATTGGCGAGCATATAGGTGGCGATTTTCCGACCTGAAGCGGCTGCCGTTGGCAGGCTGTTTTCCAGACGTTGTTTGATCGGTTGGCTCACAGCTCGTTCTCAAGGTTGTTGCGCTTGGACAAGAAAATGAATGTTTTCTGTCACTAAGTCAACAATTGACAGATAACTGTCATTGGGCGAGAGTTTCGACCTGTCCGAGCACCGCTGCAGCCCCTCCAACCATCAATAATGGAGCTCCAGATGTCCGTAACTCCCGATCACGCCGTTGAACATATTGCCTTTGCTGACTTGCAGGCCTTGCTGGAGACGATTTTCGTTCGCCACGGCACCTCCGCCGAGGTGGCCCGCGTACTGGCCTTCAACTGCGCCAGCGCCCAGCGCGATGGCGCTCACAGCCACGGTGTGTTCCGCATTCCAGGGTACGTGTCGACGCTGGCCAGCGGCTGGGTGAACGGCAAGGCAACGCCTGTGGTCGAGGATGTGGCCTCGGGATTTGTGCGCGTCGATGCCGGTGGCGGCTTTGCCCAGCCGGCGTTGGCGGCGGCACGCGAGTTGCTGGTGCAGAAGGTGCGTGAGGCGGGCATCGCGGTGCTGGCGATTCATAACTCGCACCACTTCGCGGCCTTGTGGCCGGATGTCGAGCCGTTTGCCGACGAAGGGCTGGTGGCCTTGAGCGTGGTCAACAGCATGACGTGCGTGGTGCCACACGGGGCGAAGAGGCCGCTGTTCGGCACCAACCCCATCGCCTTCGCCGCGCCGTGCGCGGGCAGCGACCCGATCGTCTTCGACATGGCCACCAGCGCCATGGCGCACGGCGACGTGCAGATCGCCGCGCGCAAGGGTGAGCAGCTGCCGCCCGGCATTGGCGTCGACCGTGACGGCAACCCGACCTGTGACCCGGCGACCATTCTGGACGGCGGGGCACTGCTGCCGTTTGGCGGGCACAAGGGCTCGGCGTTGTCGATGATGGTCGAATTGCTGGCCGCGGCGCTGACCGGCGGCCATTTCTCCTTCGAGTTTGACTGGTCAAAGCATCCAGGCGCGAAGACGCCCTGGACCGGTCAGTTGATCATCGTCATCGACCCGCAGAAATCCGGCGGCAGCTTTGCCCAGCGCAGCCATGAGTTGGTCCGGCAGATGCAAGAGGCCGGCCTCAAGCGGCTGCCGGGCGAGCGGCGCTACCGCGAGCGCGAGCTGTCGGCGCGCGACGGCGTGATGGTTGAGCGCGAAGAAATGCAGCGCCTGCGCGCGTTGGCGGGAATCTAATTTGGCTCAGCCGTTCACCCGTATGTAGGAGCAGAGCTTGCTCGCGATGCAGGCGCCGCTGTTTATCTGGTAGACCGCGGTGAAGCTATCGCGACGGTTCGGCGCCCCGACAAGCTCTGCTCCTACAATCTGCGGGAGAGCGTCCCAAACCATAAAATTCCCTACAGAGTCCATAAGCCATTGGTCGGCAACCTTGATGTCTATCCACCCAATCTGTCGATCCGGCCCATGCTGGATCGACTGGTAAGCAGGTCGAGCCGATCCCCGGTTCAAACAGGAGAAACGTCATGTCCTATGTCGATGGTTTTGTTGCCGCGGTACCCACTGCCAAACGCGAGGAATTCAAGCGCCATGCCAATTCCGCCGCAGCCGTATTCAAGGAATATGGCGCATTGAGCGTGGCCGAATGCTGGGGCGATGACGTGCCCGAAGGCAAGGTGACGTCGTTCCCGATGGCGGTCAAATGCAAGGAGGACGAAACAGTGGTGTTCTCCTGGATCATCTGGCCGTCGCGCCAGGTACGCGACGAGGGCATGGCCAAGGTGATGGCCGACCCGCGCTTGCAGCCGGAGGTCAATCCGATGCCGTTTGACGGGCAGCGGTTGATCTTCGGTGGCTTCGAGATGATCGTGCAGGCTTGAAGCCTCAGGCGCTGGTGGATTTTACTCCTTGACGTTCATGAACTCCTCGGCCCAGACGATGTAATCCTCGGGCCGGGTGTAGGTGTGAGTCAGTTCGGTGGCATTCAGGTCCGAGGTGTTGCTGACAATCTGACGCTGTTCGCGCAGGCAATCATAGGTGGCCTTGATCGCGGCGAAGTAGGCGCCATGGCCGTCCACGACAATGCGTACACCCAGCTCGGCCATTCGCTCGTCGTCGCGCAACAGCGGGTTGGCATAGGTGACCAGCATCAAGGGTACGCTCAGGCCTTCGGCAATCTGTTCCAGCTGTTCGAAGTCACGTACGCCGACGATGCAAATGCCGTCCGCGCCAGCCTGCTGGTACTGCTGGGTGCGGTTGATGACTTCCCGCACCGGCACCAGGGCGGCGTTGGTGCGGGCGATGATGGCCAGTTCCGGGTCGACGCGGGCTTCCAGCGCTGCGCGGATCTTGCCGACGCCTTCGGCAACGCTGATCAGGTCGGTGGACTTGCGACCGAATTGGGCCGGCAGCAGGGTATCTTCGATGGTCAGCGCCGCGACGCCTGCACGCTCCAGTTCAATCACCGTGCGCATCACATTGAGTGCGTTGCCGTAGCCGTGGTCGGCATCGGCGATGAACGGCAGTTGTGCCACCCGACCGATGCGGGTGGCCTGCTCGGCGAATTCACTCAGGGTGATCAGGGCGAAGTCTGGTGCGGCCAAGACCTGCAGCGAGGCGACCGAGCCGCCCAGGATGCCGACTTCAAAGCCAAGGTCAGCGGCGATGCGGGCCGACATCGGGTCGAAGACGGAGGCGGTGTGATAGCAGGTGTTCGAGGCAAGCAACGAGCGGAAATTGCGGCGCAAATCTGTGTGAGAGGCCCTGGGCATAGTGACTCCGGTAGCAGTGTTGATTCGACATGCTCGGTCGAATCGACGAATCTAATAGTTCATTTGGGTGCTGAAACGATACGGCAAAAAGGCTATCACCGCCAAATGAATGGTCGATGAAGCCGATGGGTCCAAGAGAGCAGAACATGACAGAAGAGACAGGTTCAACCGCGCAGACCTACGTCCTCAGCGGGCGCAGCCTGGTGCAAGGCCGTGCGCAGGGAGAGCTGGTGTACGCCGAAGTCGGCCTGAGTTTCTGGGGTGGGGTGGAGCCGTCGACGGGTGAGGTGATCGACCGGCATCACCCGCTCAGTGGCGTTTGCCTGGCCGGCAAGGTCCTCGCCATCCCGAGTGGGCGCGGCTCGTGCACGGGCAGCAGCGTGATGCTGGAACTGATCCTTAACGGGCATGCGCCGGCCGGGTTGCTGCTGGCTGAGCCCGACGAGATCCTGACCTTGGGCGTGGTGGTGGCCGAGGTGATGTTCGGCCATTCGTTGCCGGTGGTGTGCCTGGGGGCCGACGGGTTCGCGCGCTTGCAGGACGGCGCAGCGGCGCGGTTGGAGAGCGGGCAGGTGACCGTGTTCGAACAGCTGCCTGCCGTGACATGGGCGCCGTCTGATGGGGTGGACAGCGCCGCGCCGAAGACATCGCTTCATCTCAATGCACTCGACCGCGAAATGCTCGACGGCCGGCACGGCAAGGCCACTCAGGTCGCCATGCAACTGCTGATGCGAATCGCCGCATTGCAGGGCGCGCGCGAGCTGGTGGACGTCACCCAGGCGCATATCGACGGCTGCATTTACACCGGCCACGCCAGCTTGCGGTTTGCCCGCAAATTGGTGGAGTGGGGGGCACAGGTGCGGGTGCCGACCACCTTGAATGCCATTTCGGTCGATAAGCGCAGATGGCGCGAACTCGGGGTCGATGCCGCCCTGGGGGAACCTGCCAGTGCCCTGGGCGACGCTTATCTGGACATGGGTGCACGGGTCAGCTTCACCTGCGCGCCGTATCTGCTGGAGACGGCACCGGGCCTTGGCGAACAGATCGTCTGGGCCGAGTCCAACGCGGTGGTCTATGCCAACAGCGTGCTGGGAGCGCGCACGCTCAAATACCCGGATTACCTCGATATCTGCATCGCCCTCACAGGTCGCGCGCCGCTGGTCGGCAGCCACCGGGACGACGGCCGCAAGGCCACGGTGCGCATCGATGTGTGCAAGCCGGCCGGGGCCGATGACGCCTTCTACCCCTTGCTCGGCTATCACGTGGGGCTGCTGGCGTCGACCGAAATTCCGGTGCTCTGCGGCCTGGAACAGGCGCAGCCGAGCCTGGACGACTTGAAGGCGTTTGGCGCCGCGTTTGCAACCACCTCGGCGGCACCCATGTTTCATATTGTCGGCGTGACGCCTGAGGCGAGCAGCGTCGAACAGGCACTCGGCGGTCTTGCGCCGCGTCGCCTCATTGAGGTCAGCCGTGACGCGCTGGCCCGGTCATGGGCAGAACTGGACAGCTCCACGGAAGTGGCGGTGCAGCTGGTGTCGCTCGGTAACCCGCATTTCTCGCTGACGGAATGCGCGCGGCTGGCGCAGCTGTGCGCGGGGCGCCGCAAACATCCGGGCACCGCGCTGGTGATCACCCTGGGGCGCGATGTTCACGAGCGCGCCCGTGCGGCCGGGTACGTCGCGGTATTGGAGGCCTTCGGCGCGCAGCTGGTGACGGATACCTGTTGGTGCATGCTCGGCGAGCCGATTGTCCCCCCTGGCACCTCCACGCTGATGACCAACTCCGGCAAGTATGCCCATTACGCCCCGGGGCTGGTGGGGCGCAAGGTGCATTTCGGCAGTCTGCAGAACTGCGTGCAAGCGGCTTGCAGCGGGCAGTGGGCGGGCGGCTTGCCGGCGTGGCTGATGACTGCGCCAGAGGCGGTGTCATGATTACCTTCAAACAGTTGGAAGCCATTTACTGGATCGTGGAATTGGGCAGCTTCGAGTCGGCATCGCTGAAGTTGAACATGTCCCAGTCGGCGATTTCCAAACGCGTTCAGGAGCTTGAGGACGCGTTCGATGTACCGATTTTCGATCGTTCAAAGCGCAGCGCCCGGCTGACGGAAAAAGGCACCGAGTTGTTTGAATACGCCTCGGAAATGCTGCGCCAGCGCGATTACCTGCTCGAGCGCATCAGCTCCAAGGAGGTGCTGGTGCGGCGCTTTCGCCTGGGCGTGACGGAACTGACCGCCCTGACCTGGCTGCCCGCACTGGTTGAAAGCATCCGCCAGGCTTACCCCAGAGTGGTGCTGGAGCCTTCGGTGGAGCTCAGTTCGGAGCTGTTCAAAAAGCTTGAGAACGATCAGCTCGACCTGATTATCGTGCCCGATGTATTCGACGACGCACGCTTTGTCGCCACCCCGCTCAAATCCGTGGAAAACGCCTGGATGTGCGCGCCCGGCCTGTACCAGGACACCGGGCCCATGGACGTGCAGGCGCTGGCGTCCTACACCGTGCTGACCCAGGGCTCAAGCTCGGGCACCGGACTGATCTACGACCGCTGGTTCGCCCAACATGACGTGCGCTTCAACCGCACGCTGATCAGCCACTATCTGGTCGCCCAGGTCGGCCTGACACTCTCGGGGGTGGGCATCAGCTACCTGCCGCGCCAATGCCTGGCGCCGCTGGTTGACCAGGGTCGCTTGCGGGTCATCGAAACCCGCCCGCGCTTGCCGCAGATCCGCTATGCCGCCGTGCACCGCGCCGATCGCTTGCAAGGCCTGAGCGTGGAAGTGGCAAGGCTGGCGCACCAGTGCTGTGATTTCAGCCGGCTGCTCTTGCAGGACACCAGCAACCCGTAGGAGCCGAGCTTGCTCGCGATGAACGATGACGCGCAATACCTGTAAAACCGCGACGCCCTTATCGCAGGCAAGCCTGGCTCCTACAAATGTTTACTAAAAGTGATGTTTTGAGATTAAAAAATATCGCTAAAAGTATTGGCTGGCCTTTCATAAGATCGATCCATGCCCACACGGGTTTCAATCGTTCATGGAGGTCATCATGTCTTTCCCTGGTTCGCGCATTCTCACTTCCCCACCGCTGGCATCGGCAGCGCTCATCGATGCCTTTCGCAGCGTCGTTACCCCGCACATCAGCGATAACCTGGGACGCCATATCGGTGCCCGTGGCCTGACGCGCTATAACCGCACCGGCAAGCTGGTCGGCACGGCCCTGACGGTCAAGACCCGTCCAGGCGATAACCTTTACATCTACAAGGCGCTGACCTTGCTCGAGCCCGGCCATGTGCTGGTGATCGATGCCCAGGGCGACAACACCAACGCGGTCATCGGCGAGCTGATCAAGCTGTACGCCGAGCAGCGCGGTTGCGCAGGCTTTATCGTCGACGGCGCCATCCGTGATGTGGCCAGCTTTGAACACACCCCGTGCTACGCCCGCAGCGTGGTGCATTGCGGCCCGTACAAAAGCGGCCCGGGTGAAATCAACGTGCCGGTGTCCATCGGCGGCATGATCGTGAGCCCCGGCGACATCATCGTCGGCGACGAAGACGGCTTTGTCGCTTTCTCCCAGGCTGACGCCGCGCAGGTGCTGGCCAAGGCCCGCGAACACGAGGCCCATGAGGAACAGGTAAAAGCCGAGATCGCCACCGGGGCCGTGGATCAGTCATGGCTGGACAGGGTGCTGGACAAAGCCGGCCTTGCCAACTGAGGAGCTCGACGCCGCGCACCAGGCGATGTTTTCAGGCCAGACCCATTACACCAGCACGCCCGGTACCGGAAAATCCCGTGCCAGAGTGGGTGCCATCGCGAGCAAGCTTTGCTCCACACCGATCTACATAATTGTCGAAACTGCGGTGCTTTTGATTTTGTGGGAGCAAGGCTTGCCCGCGATGGAGCCGGGCTTGCCCCAATGCCAGTCAGTTAAGGCATAGATTCTGTGGGAGCGGATTTATCCGCGAATGAACGATGACGCGCAATGCCTGAAAAACCGCGGTGTATTCATTCGCGGATAAATCCGCTCCCACAGGGGTTGTGTCGCTCAATGCCTTAACTGACCGGCATTGGGGCTTGTCGGATCGCCGCACCGCCGCGATGAACGATGACGCGCAATACCTGTAAAATCGCGGCGTCCTTATCGCGAGCAAGCTCGGCTCCTACATCAAAAAAATTGCAGTCAACCATAGAATCTCCCACAGATGATCGCCTCAGCTTTTGTGGCAGTCGGCCTCGCCACTGATATTGAGCGGACGCTGTGGGAGCAAGGCTTGCCCGCGAGAGGCCCGAAAGTGCGCAAGATCGTTCAAGCCATCCCCCGCAACGGATGGCAAAGTAAGGCTCTTTATCTGCCGTAGTTGAGTGTTATGTCTGACCATCACTTGCCGCGCAGCGCTTTTCTGCGCGGTGCTGTTGCGATTGTGCCGTTGTCGCTGGCAACGGCGCCCTGGGGCCTGCTGGCCGGCTCCATGGCCATTGAAGCCAACCTGACGCCCCTGCAGGGCCAGGGCCTGTCCACTATCGTCTTTGCCGGCGCCGCGCAATTGGTCGCCATCGGCATGCTCAAGGGCGGTGCCGGGATCTTTTCGATCCTGCTGACCACCTTGCTGCTGACTTCCCAACACCTGCTGTACGGCATGAGCATGCGCCCCGCGATTTCGACCCTGCCGGGTCGCTGGCGCCTGGGTCTGGGCTTTCTGCTCACCGATGAATTGTTCGCCCTGACCAGCCAGCACGACACGCAGCAGTTCAACCGCTGGTACGCGCTGGGCGTGGGCTTGACCTTTTACGTGGCCTGGAACCTGTTCACCCTGGTGGGCATTGTGCTCGGCAGCAGCATTCCCGGGCTCGACAGGTTGGGGCTGGATTTCTCCATCGCCGCCACCTTTATCGCCCTGATCACGCCTCTGGTGAATAACGTGCCGACGGTGGTCTGCGTCGCCACCTCGCTGTTCTTTTCGGTGTTGTTCAGTTACTGGCAATGGGGGCCGGCACTGGTGTTGTCCGGGCTGGCGGGGATGAGCGCGGGGTTTGTCTGCAACAAGCTGTACAGGGGACGGGCATGATGGTCTGGGCGGTGATTTTCGGCATGGGCCTTTTGGTCTTTCTCAACCGTTACGTGTTTCTCGAACCGCGCCTGCCGGTGCGCCTGAGCAGCAATGTCCGGCAGTTTCTCGGTTTTGCCGTTCCGGGCATGCTGACCGCGATTTGCGGACCGATCGTGTTCATGCCCGACCAGCAGCTGAACCTGAATGTCGACAACCCGTACCTGCTCAGCTCGCTGGTCGCCATCGGCCTGGTGCTGTGGACGCGCAACACCTTGCTCAGCATGGTGCTGAGCATGGCGTTCTTCTTTGTATTGCGGGCCTGGCTGTAAGCCGGATCAGTTCGGGGCTGCGGTGTAGACCGGGGTCCCTTCCTTGATGGTCTGCAGCACACGCAGGTCCTTGATGGTGTGCGGCTCGACCTTCACCGGGTTGCGGTCAAGAATGACCAGGTCCGCCAGCTTGCCCTTGCTCAAGGTGCCCTTGTTGTCTTCCTCGAAGTACTGGCGCGCCGACCAGTCGGTGATTGCCTTCAAAGCGATATAAGGGCTGACACGCTGATCCGGGCCGATCACTTCGCCGCTGCGGCTGGTGCGGTTTACCGTGGTGTGCAGCACCATCAGGCTGCTTGGCAGCGCCACCGGGGCATCGTGGTGTTCGGTGAACCACATCTCCCGTTTCAGCGCCGAAGCGGTTGGCGAGATGTGCCAGGCGCGTTTCTTGCCCAGCGTTTCGTCCCGGTGCCAGTCGCCCCAGTAGAAGGTGTGCATCGAGAAAAACGACGGCACGATCCCCAGGGTTTTCATCCGGTCGAGCTGATCGTCACGCACGGTCTGGGCATGGATCATCACGGTGCGCCGGTCGTCATTGCCGTAAGTCTGCGCCGCCTTGTCGACGTCATCGATCAGTTGCTGCGCCGCGGCGTCACCATTGGTGTGCGCCAGCAGTTGCCAGTTGTGTTCGAAGGCAAGGTTGACCAACGCTTGCAAGTTCTTGTTTTCGGCAAAGGCCGGGTAACCGCGATAGTCGGTCGGCTGCCCATGGGGCGGGTGGAAGTAGGGCTGGCTGAGCCAGGCGGTTTTGCCTTGGGGCGAGCCATCCAGGCTGAGCTTCACGCCGGCGACACGAAAGTGATTGCTGTAGGTGGGCTGGGTGCCGTTGGCGAGCATGAACGCCCGCTCGGACTGCAAGTCCGGGTAGGCGGCGACATCGATCTTCAGCCGACCCTGTTGGGCCAGGCGCTGGAAGGTTTCGACCACGCCCTTGCTGGAGCGGCCCTCCTGGGCGGTGGTGTAGCCGAACTCGCTGTAATACTCGGCGCCGGCCAGCGCGATGTCTTCGTTGGTCTTGGCGTCGAGATTTCCCATGGACTGGCCCAGGGCGGTGAAAAATGCCATCTCTTCCAGCACGCCGCTGGGGGTGCGGCCATCGGCTTCACGGCGGATCGCGCCGCCTTTGGGGTCTGGCGTCTGAGCGGTCATGCCGGCCAATTCCAGGCCCTTGTGGTTCATCACGCCCAAGTGGCCGGACTGGTGCATGATGATCACCGGCACCTCAGTCGACACCTGGTCTAGGTCGGCAGCGGTGGGGTGACGTTTTTCGGCAAGCTGCGAGTCGTCATAGCCGAAGCCGATGATCCAGCCGGTCTTGGCAATGAAGTCACCGCTGTTGGCTTGCCATTGCTTGAGCTGCGCGACCAGCGCCGGAATGTCCTTGCCGGGGCCATCGGGCGGTGGCAGCAGGTTGGCCGTCAGCTTCTGGAAACCGGTCATCCAGGCATGCCCATGGGCATCGACAAAACCTGGCAATAGCGTGTGGCCCTTGAGGTCGATGGGGGTTGTGGTGTCGCCCTTGAGTGCGTCGGCGCCTTTGCGATCGCCGACGTAAATGATCCTGCCATCCTTGACCGCCAGCGCTTCGGCGTAACGCGCAACCATGCCCTCCATGGTGAGAATGTCGCCACCGTAGTAGAGGGTATCGGCAATGGTAGCGCCAGGCTCGGCGTCTTCGGCGTGCAGCGACCCTGCCGCCAAAAGCGCGGCCATCAGGCAGAGCGATATCATTGGACGCATACAGACATTCCCTTGATAGAAATCGGTGGCTTGATCCTGGGTGTCGAGCCGTTGGTGTTGCGCGAGTGTTCAGCCAGGCCGCGGGTGCGTCAACCTCCATTCAGACGAAGACATTTCTGCCACCTGCGCCAGCAGAAATGGCAGCAACAACGGACACGTCCAATCGGGCAGTCATCGCCCCACAGAATGTGGTAATGATGGCAGCGTCCAGAGAGATAACCTGCTGAGAGGCTTATGAGGTTCACGTCAAGCGCCACGCTGCAAACACTTCGCGGTTTCGAGCTGTCACCTCGGGCGATCACCATCGTGCCCAAGGCTGCGCACTATCGTCAGCGCCTGCTGGACATGATCGCAGCCGCGGAACGACGGATTGTGATCGTCGCCTTGTATTTGCAGCAGGACGAAGCCGGCCAGGAGATCCTCGACGCGTTGTATCGCGCCAAGGCCGCGCGCCCGGTGCTGGACATCGTCATTGTGGTTGACTGGTTCCGCGCCCAGCGCGGCTTGATCGGCGCCGGCAAGCAACCGGGCAACTCGGCCTGGTATTGTGCCGAGCGCCAGCGCCAGGGGTTGGACGTCCCAATCTATGGCGTACCGGTGCAGACCCGTGAGCTGTTCGGTGTACTTCACCTCAAGGGCAGCGTGATCGACGATTGCGTCATCTACAGCGGCGCGAGCCTGAACAATGTCTACCTGCACAAGTTCGACAAGTACCGCCTGGACCGTTACCACCTGATCCACAGCAAACCATTGGCCGATGCGTTTCAGGGCCTGGTGCAGCACGTGCTGGATTCAAAGGCCGCCAACCGCCTGGACCTGCCGTCGCCGCCCACTTCACGCAGCCTGCGCGCTGATATCCGCCAGCTGCGCACCAGCCTCAAGCGCATGGCCTACGAGACCTTCCAGGCCAGCGACAGCGCCGAGGGTTTGCGGGTGATTCCGTTGCTCGGGGTCGGCAAGCAGAACCCGCTCAACCGCACCATCTGCCAACTGGTCGCTGCCAGTCACCAGCGCTTGACCCTGTGCACGCCGTATTTCAATCCGCCACGGGTGCTGATCGATGAAATCAACCGTGCGCTGGTACGCGGGGTGGTGATCGATATCATCGTCGGCGACAAGATCGCCAACGACTTTTATGTGCCGCCCGAGCAGCCGTTCAGTGTGAGTTCGGTGCTGCCGTATCTCTACGAAAAAAACCTGCGCAATTTCGCGCAAAAGCACCAGCAGGCCATTGCCGAGCGGCGACTGAACCTGTTCGTCTGGAATGATCCGGGGCATTCGTATCATTCCAAGGGCATCTGGGTCGATGAGCGCTACACCCTGTTGACCGGCAACAACCTCAACCCGCGAGGTTTTCGCCTGGACCTTGAAAACGCCTTGCTGATCGACGACCCCAAGGCGCAGTGGGCCGCTGAACGCGACCAGGAGCTTGAGCAGATCAAGCAGCATGTCAGCCGGGTCGAGCATTTCGACCAGCTGCAAGCCTTCGATGAATACCCCAAACGGGTGCGGCGATTCTTGCAGCGGGTACGCTTCACGCGGATCGAGCGCTTGCTCTATCGCATGCTCTGACACCTGCGCAGGTCAACTGGCCGCCAGCAGCTCGGCGACGCGATCGCGGGCTGCGGCGGCGCAATCGCTGTCGACCTTTTCCGAGGCGCCGGAAATGCCGATGGCGCCAATCAACGTTCCCTCCCAGAAAAACGGTTCACCCCCACCGAACAACGCCAGGTTGGCCTGCAGTGGCAAACCTTGCTGCACGCCCGGCGAACACTTGCTCAGGCGCTCGTCCCAGGCGCCGGTGGAAACCTTGAAGCCGGCGGCGGTGCGCGCCTTGCTCAAGGCAATGTCGCGGCTCTGGTTGGGGGCGTTGTCCATATGGCTCAGGTGAATCAGCTGCCCGGCAGCGTCGACCACGCTGATACTGACGCTGACATTCAGGCTCTGCGCCAATTGTTGTGCGGCCTGGCTGGCGAGGGTGGCGAGCACCAGGGTGATTTGCGGTTGTTGGCGCAGTAGACCGTTCATGGGCGAGAAGTCCTGAGGGGAGTAGGGCGCAGGATGATGAACATCCCAAGCATTGGCGGCAAGCCCTTGGGGCTGCTGCGCAGCCCATCGCGGCCGGGTCCGCTCCTACAGAATTGTGTTGGCCCTGTAGGAGCGGACCTGGCCGCGATGGGCCGTGAAACGGCCCCTGCATTTAACAGCGTCGCTCAAGCCGCTGGCATGTCCACCCAAGTTTAGATCTGGCTGCAGCCAAGCGGCCCTGGCAGCCAGTGACAAAACCCACGGCAGCCTCGGGCAAGACGCAATACCTGTACAGGTGCAAAGTGGTGATGCAGCGCCCCACGGTCAAGGACAGGCCGCGGGGCTCATAACCATAACATCTGCTTTCGAGGTCCAACACGATGTCGATCAACGCCAAGCTCACCGCGCATCTGCACCGGGGGACGGTCGGCTTCCCGACAGCGCTGGCTAGTACCATCGGCCTGATCATGGCCAGCCCTGTGATTCTGACGGCAACCATGGGCTTCGGTATCGGTGGCGGTGCGTTTGCCATTGCGATGATGATCGCGGTGGTGATGATGCTGGCCCAGGCCAGCACGTTCGCCGAGGCGGCCTCGATACTGCCGACCACCGGTTCCGTGTACGACTATATCAACTGCGGCATGGGGCGTTTTTTTGCGATTACCGGCACGCTGTCGGCCTACCTGATCGTGCATGTGTTCGCCGGCACTGCCGAGACCATCCTGTCCGGGGTGATGGCGCTGGTGAACTTCGAACACCTCAACACCCTGGCTGAATCGGCAGGTGGTTCGTGGTTGCTCGGGGTCGGCTTCGTCATCGTGTTCGGCGTTCTCAATGCCTTCGGTGTCAGCGCCTTCGGCAAGGCTGAAATCATCCTCACCTTCGGCATGTGGACCACCTTGATGGTGTTTGGCGTCCTTGGCCTTATCGCTGCCCCCGCGGTGCAGTTGGACGGCTTGTTCGGCGAGTCGCTGGTCGGCACCGACCTGGTGACCATCCTGTCGCTGGTGGGCATGGCCATGTTCATGTTTGTCGGCTGTGAGTTCGTGACCCCACTGGCGCCAGACCTGCGCCAGTCGGCCAAGGTCATGCCACGGGCGATGGCGCTGGGGCTGCTGGGGGTCGCGTCGTGCATGTTCATCTATGGCGCGGCGATGAAGCGCCAGGTCGAGAACGTGGTGCTGGACGCTGCCAGCGGTGTGCACCTGCTCGATACTCCGATGGCGATTCCGAAATTCGCCGAACAGGTGATGGGCGACATTGGCCCGCTGTGGCTGGGCATCGGTTTCCTGTTTGCCGGTGCCGCGACCATCAACACGCTGATGGCTGGCGTGCCACGAATCCTCTATGGCATGGCGGTCGATGGTGCGTTGCCGAAGGTGTTTACCTACCTGCACCCGCGCTTCAAGACGCCACTGTTGTGCATTCTGGTGGCGATGATCATTCCGTGTGCCCATGCACTGTGGCTGGGTGGCAACACCGACAACATCATGCACCTGGTGCTGGCGGCCGTGTGTGCCTGGAGCACTGGGTACCTGCTGGTGACTGTGTCGGTGGTGATCCTGCGCATTCGCCGCCCGGACCTGCCGCGTGCCTATCGCTCGCCGTTCTTCCCGCTGCCGCAGATCCTTTCCAGCGTCGGCATCCTGCTGGGCATGTGGTTTATCACACCGCCGGGCATGAACCCCGCCGACATCTACGTACCCTTCGGCCTGATGCTCGGCGGCACGGCGATGTACGCGCTGTTCTGGACGCTGGTGGTGCAGAAGGTCAATCCATTCAAGCCCGCTTCGGTTGAAGAAGTGCTGCTCAAGGAGTTTGCCAATGAACCGGGCAGCCATCACGGCGAGTACCTGCAACATGCTGCGAAAACTCTCTGAGTTCATGTGTGCCCAGCGCGCCCCGGCCGGTTACCGCCCCGGGGCGACCCTGGAACACCTGCGACGCAACCTGGGCCTGGCCGGTTTCCAGATGATGGAGCCGGGCCGGGCTCGCCTGCTGTATGAGGACGGCGAGCTGGCGTTCGAGATCCATGAACGCACCGAATCACAGTGGCTGATGCACTTGGTGATGACTGAGTTCGTGCTCCGCATACCCGCCTCGCAACAGGGCAGTGCGCGCCTTGAGGTGCACCACGGTGGCGCCATTCGGCGCAGCGGGCTGGTGTGCCGCCGGCGTGCCGGCGACAAGGCGATCGTGACAGCGCTGGACGAGCATTTACAGGCCGACAGCGCCTTGCTGGCCACGCTGTTGCCACTGGACTTCAAACGGCTGCACATCGAGCTGGCGGATGGCTGCTGGACCCTGCGGCTGGAGCACATGGGCGGTAGTGAAGTGGTTAACAAAATGCCTGCCTTTCGTCGCTATATTCGCCTTAACCCTGACCAGCGAAAGTGCTTGCTCGACAGCCTGGAGGGCGTGAAACGCCTGCTTTTGAGACTTTGAACGGACGAGTTGGCAGCCATTCTGCTTTGCCGTTGGAATATCTCAAGTTGTTGCGCGCAAATAGATAACATGTTAACTGTTGCTCAACAAAAACAAGATGCCATCGTGGAGGTAGCTATGAGCATCCATTCGGCCAGTTTGTGTCAGCTCGATCGCTGGAACGCCACCATGCAGGCCACCTGCGGGCGTTTCGACACCGAGCTTGCCTACAATCGGTCTCTGTTTATCGGTGAAATTTCCAACTGGTCCCGAGGCGGTTTGTCGTGGGCCAACTTGCGAACCAATGCCGGCGTGATTCGTCGCAACAGCCTGAATGCAGACCGTGACGACGATCAGGATTGCTTCCTGATCAGCCAGCGCAGCGGTTATGCCCAGGTCTCTAAAAACGGCGTCAGCATTCAGTTGGCCCCCGGTGACATGGTGTTGATGGACTCGGTGGGCAGCTGTGAAATAACCCCCTTCGGGCTGATCGAGCACGTCTCGCTGGGGCTCTCGCGCAATGAAGTGCGCAAGCATCTGGGGCAGGGTGTGGCAGCCTTCGGCAAGATTTCCCAGAACAAGGCATGCGGGCGCATGCTCCACCTGCTCATGGACCAGCTGTGCAAGGAAACCGGCGACCACCATGCTGCCGGCAGCGAGGGCGAAGCTCTGCAAACGGCCTTTGTGTCGCTGTTGGGTTCGGCGCTGGAACGCGATGATGACGAGCGCGAACTGCCGCTCAACCTCAACGGTGCCAATCTGCGCAGTTATGTGCAGAAAGTCATCGATGAATCCCTGGCTCAACCTGGCCTCACCCCGGTCAATCTCGCCAATCGCCTGAACATTTCGGTGCGTCATCTGTATCGCCTGTTTGAAGAGCAGGGCGACAGCGTTTGCCGTTACATCCAGCGCGCCCGTCTCAAACGCAGCGCTGACGACTTGTCCAACCCGATCCTCAAGACCGAATCGATTACCTCCATCGCCTACAAATGGGGCTTTACCGATTCCGCGCATTTCAGCCGTTCGTTCAAAAAGCACTTCGACCTGTCGCCCAAGGACTTCCGGGCGAGTTCGATGCAGCACGCCATGGCTCCGGCCGCCTAACAGGTTTATCGCACAAGGAAATCATGAAGAGGTTAATGGGTTGACCTTCAATGGCACCCCCTATAGGCTTGCCCGGATTCACTACCTACCGTTCGGTAGGTCAATAAATCCGGGATGCCACCCATGTCTTCACCTGCACCTTCGCTGCCCTCCAACCTCAAATTCGCTGCGGCACTGGCCCTGATCGGCGTGCTCGGTCCATCGGCCGTGGACATGTATCTGGCCAGCATGCCGAAGATTGCCGAGGAATTTGGCGGCAGTTATGCCCAGGTGCAGCTGACGTTGACGGTATTTCTGTTGGCCATGGGCGCCGGCCAGTTGGTGTTTGGCCCACTGGTTGACACCCTCGGCCGACGCGGGCCGCTGATGGCGGGCTTGCTGGTGTTTATCGCAAGCTCCGTGGCGGCCGCCGAAGCGGGGAGCCTTGAGGTGCTGTTGTGGGCGCGGTTTGTCCAGGGGCTGGGCAGCGCGCTGACCCTGGTGGTGATCATGAGCATGGTCCGAGATGTGGCTGAGGGTGCACGGGCAGCGCAGATTTTCGCCTTGCTGATGACCATCGAAGGCCTGGCGCCGGTGCTGGCGCCTGCGGTCGGCGGTTTCCTCGATAGCCACTTCGGCTGGCGCGCGATCATGTGGGTGCTGGCGGCGCTTGGCGCTCTGGTATGGCTCAACTCCTGGGTGGTGCTCGAGGAAACCCTGCCGCGTGAAAAGCGCCAGCCGTGGCAGCCACGCAGCATCCTGCGCACCTACCTGCGAATCGCCAGGGACGGCCAGTTCCTGCGCCCGACGCTGGCGCTGTCGGCAGTGTTTTTCTTTCTGTTTGCCTATATCGGTGGCGCGGCGTTCGTCTACCAGACCCATTTCGGCCTCAGCAGCGAAACCTTCGGGGTGCTGTTTGGCGTTACAGGCGTGGCGGTCCTGCTCGGCGCGATGCTGGCCGGTCGGCTGGTCAGCCGATTCGGACTTGCACGCCTGGCATTGGCCGGTGCTGGCTGTATGTTGGCTGGTGCGTTGCTGACGCTGCTCAGCGCGCTGGCCGGTGTCGGTCTGGCAGGCGTGGTCGGCGGGTTGGCGCTGGCCATGCTCGGCCTGGGCATCTGTGAAGCCACGCTAATGGCGCTGGTGATGGCCTCGCAAACCCGCTCGCTGGGTTCGACGGCGGCATTGTTGGGAGCCTTTCAGTTGATGATTTCCTCGTCCGCGACGCCACTGTCCGGCATCATGGCGCCCTTGGGCACTGCGCACTGGGCGGGGCTGCTGGCCGCGTCGGCGCTGGTGGTGCTGCTGTTGACCCGTGCCTGCGCACGCCAGGCCGTGAATGCGCCGGCCAGCCTCGCCAGCCACTGACTTTTGACGGACCGGGAGCCTGTTTTGAGAACCCTGACACCATCGGCCGAGCGTATTTGCCTGATTGCCGTGGAGCACTTTGCCGAACACGGTTACGACGCATCGTCATTGAATGAAATTGCCGGCGCTGCCGGGATGCGCAAGGCGTCGCTGTACGCCCATTTCACCAGCAAGGACGACCTGTTCGCGGCGGTATTCGAGCGTGCGCTGGCGGCCGAGTATCAATACGTGGAGCAGTGCTTCGCGCAAGCCGGGCGCGCGTGCGGCGTGCCGGGCCAGTTGCACAGCGAGCGCTTGAGCGAGCGTTACGAGTGTTCATCGAACCTGCGCTTTTTGCTGCGCACAGCGTTCTTTCCGCCGGCTGAACTGCGCCCGGCGATCAGCCGTGGCTTCGAGGCGTATCTGGAGCGGATGGGCGAGTTGTTCCGTGCGGCCTTGCGCGCTCAATCAGTGGATATGGATGAGTCGCGGCTGACGCTGTTCAGCGATGCATACCTGGGCATCATCGACAGCCTGCACGTGGAGTTGTTTTATGCCGGGCCCGAGAGTTATGCGCGGCGCCTGCGGGCGTTGTGGTACATCTTTGCCCAGTCGCTGGAGAACCCGACCTTATAAATGTGGTGCGGCCTCTTCGCGGGCAAGCCCGGCTCCTACGGTAGGAGCCGGGCTTGCCCCAATGCCGGTCAGTTAAGGGATGAACCGCCGAAATCCGTGTAGGAGCGGACCTGGCCGCGATGGGCTGCGAAGCGGCCCCGGCGATTCTGAAATCACCTGCACTCGCTGGCTCAATCACAGATGCCAATGGCCTCCGGGGCCGCTGCGCGGCC
>NZ_JAAAMT010000033.1 GCF_009905435.1 Pseudomonas sp. R5(2019) | reverse complement strand
GAAGCAGCATCTTCAGCAATGCGGCTTTGCGTTCAGGTGAATAGTACGGCACGACCAGTCTCTTTCCGCCCCCGATATGCTTTTTCAGGAAAAACCGGAGAGGCGACAACTATCCTGACACCGGGGGGGAGATCGCGGTGGCGCAGGGGCAAAAAAATGCGCATGACCATAAGGAACTGCCATTTCACCAATGAATCATTGAGTTAATGAGCACTCATTGAAACAAGACAAAAAGCCAAAAAGCCAAAAAGCCAAAAAGCCAAAAAGCCCATACATATATCTGAGCATTAAAAAACCCGTCAGAGCCAAAGCCATGACGGGTTTTTCATATTGCAGACCAGCGCTTAAATCGCGCCGCGCGCCTTCAGAACTTCCAGCACCAACTTAACGCCCTCTTCCACCGACACGCTCTGGGTGTCGATCACAAGATCAGCATCCTGCGGCACGTCATACGGGAAGGACTCGCCCGGGATGTTGTCCCCTGCGGCCGCGTAGAGGCCTTGTGGGTCGCGTTCACGGCACGCCAGTGGCGAAGCCTGGACGTAGACGGTCACCAGGCGCTCCTTGCCGATCAGGGCCTTGGCCTGTTCGCGGCCTTCGGCGTCCGGGGCAACGAATGCAGCCAGGGTCAGCAGGCCGGCTTCGTTGAACTGGCGTGCGACGTGCGCGGCACGGCGCCAGTTCTCGGTGCGACCGGCACGGTCCTGTGGCAGGCCCTTGTTCAGGTCGTGGCGCAGGTTCTGGCCATCCAGCACGTAGACCGCACGGCCCATGTCGAAGAGCTTGCGCTCGACGGCGTAGGCCAGGGTGCTCTTGCCGGCGCCGGACAGGCCGCTGAACAGCACGGTGGCCGGTTGTTGGCCGAAGCGCAGGACGCGTTCTTCGGTGGCAACGTGAGCCAGTTTGCCGTGATGGCCGATGCTGCCGTGCGGGATCACCGGCGGTGCGATGATCATGCCGGCGCCAACGGTGCCGTTGGTCAGGCGGTCGATCACGATGAACGCGCCGGTGGTGCGGTTGCTGTCGTAACCGTCCAGGGCGATCGGTGCATCCAGGCTGACCTTGACCTTGCCGATCTCGTTCAGTTGCAGCGCGCTGGCAGCGCCCTGCTCCAGCGTGTTCACATCGACCTTGTGGGTGATGCTGGCAATGGTGCCCGGCACGTAGCTGGTGGCGCGCTTGATGTCGTATTTCTTGCCCGGGCGCATGGGCTCTTCAGCCATCCACACCAGCATGGCGTCGAACTGGTCGGTCACCGACGGTACGTTGTCGGCATGCACCAGCAGGTCGCCACGGGAGATGTCGATCTCGTCTTCCATGGTCAGGGTCACGGCCTGGCCAGGACCTGCGTGTTCCAGCTCACCTTCGAAAGTGACGATGGACTTGACCCGGCTGCTCTTGCCCGACGGCAGCACGACGACTTCGTCGCCCTTGTGCACGACGCCGCTGGCCAGGGTGCCGGCGAAGCCACGGAAGTTCAGGTTCGGCCGGTTGACGTACTGCACCGGGAAGCGCAGGTCGGTGAAGTTGCGGTCGCCCGCCACTTCCACGGTTTCGAGGATTTCCATCAGCGACTGGCCGCTGTACCACGGCGAACGCTCGCTGTGGTTGACCACGTTGTCGCCCTTGAGCGCCGACATTGGCACGAAGTGCAGGCTGCTCGGCTTGAAGTTGATGCCTTCGGCGAACTTCAGGTAATCGGCCTTGATCGACTCGAAAACCTGCTCGTCGAAGTCCTTGAGGTCCATTTTGTTGACCGCAACGACGATGTGCTTGATGCCCAACAAGGAGGCGATGTAGCTGTGACGACGCGTCTGGGTCTGCACGCCATAACGGGCGTCAACCAGGATGATCGCCAGGTCACAGGTCGACGCACCGGTGGCCATGTTGCGGGTGTACTGCTCGTGGCCCGGGGTGTCGGCAATGATGAACTTGCGCTTGGCCGTCGAGAAGTAGCGGTACGCCACATCGATGGTGATACCTTGCTCGCGCTCGGCCTGCAGACCGTCTACCAGCAACGCCAGGTCGATGTCGTCACCGGTGGTGCCGACTTTCTTCGAATCGCGGGTGATGGCTTCCAGATGGTCTTCGTAGATCATCTTGGAGTCGTGCAGCAGGCGCCCGATCAGGGTGCTCTTGCCGTCATCGACGTTACCGCAGGTAAGGAAGCGCAGCAGTTCTTTACGCTCGTGCTGGGCCAGGTACGCGAGGATGTCCTCGCTGATCAATTCGGATTGGTGCGACATGGTCTGACCCTAACTTAGAAATAGCCTTGACGTTTTTTGTCTTCCATGGAGCCGGCGCCATCGTGGTCGATGACCCGGCCCTGGCGCTCGGAAGTTCGCGTCAGGAGCATTTCCTGAATGATGTCCGTGAGGGTTTCGGCCTCGGACTCCACCGCGCCCGTCAACGGGTAGCAGCCAAGGGTACGGAAACGCACTTTCTTTTTGACGATGCGGGTTTTTTCTTCATCGCTCAGGTGCTCGAGGATGCGCTCGTCATCGATCATGATCAGCGTGCCGTTCTTCTCGATCACGTCACGCTCGGCCGCGAAGTACAGCGGTACGATCGGAATGCCTTCCAGATAGATGTACTGCCAGATGTCCAGCTCGGTCCAGTTCGACAGCGGGAAGACACGAATCGACTCGCCCTTGTTGACCTTGCCGTTGTAGACGTTCCACAGCTCTGGACGCTGGTTTTTCGGGTCCCAGCGGTGCTTGCTGTCGCGGAAGGAGTAAACACGCTCCTTGGCCCGCGATTTCTCTTCGTCGCGGCGCGCGCCGCCGAAGGCCGCATCGAAGCCGTATTTATCCAGCGCCTGCTTGAGGCCCTCGGTCTTCATGATGTCGGTGTGCTTGGCACTGCCGTGGGTGAAGGGGTTGATGCCCTGCGCCACGCCATCGGGGTTTACGTGTACCAGCAGGTCCAGCCCCATTTCCTCGACCATGCGATCACGGAAGCTGTACATCTCCTGGAATTTCCATTGGGTGTCGACGTGCATGACCGGAAACGGCAGTTTGCCCGGGAAAAAGGCTTTGCGCGCCAGGTGCAGCATGACGGCAGAGTCCTTGCCGATGGAGTACAGCATCACCGGGTTATCGAACTCGGCGGCCACCTCACGAATGATGTGGATGCTCTCCGCCTCCAACTGTTTCAAATGCGTCAGTTTGTCGACCATGGCTACTCACGGAATATCGATCTTATGGACGGCCAGCGGGCCGTGTTCGAGGCGGGCACTCTAGCACAGCGACCAATTCTATAGAGGAGGCCAGCTAGATCGAAACGGTATAAGAATATGCCCTGCCGTTTTAGCGACTCTGCTTTACACCGGGTTCGCGCAATCTATGAAAAGGTGCTCCAGCGCAAAGCGCCTGGCCAGGTAATCCCCCAACGCCTGCACGCCGTAGCGTTCAGTCGCGTGGTGGCCAGCAGCGATGAAGCTGATGTCGTTTTCCCGGGCACTGTGGAACGTCTGCTCGGACGCTTCGCCACTGATGAACAAATCAACACCGGCGGCGATGGCCTGATCGATATAACCCTGACCGCCACCTGTACACCAACCGACCCGACGAATGATCTCGCTACCTTCCACCAGCAACGGCTCACGGCCGAGCACCTCCTGGACCTTGCGGGCAAAGTCGCGGGCGGTCATGGGCTCGGCCAATGAACCGACCAGGCCGACCACCCGGGCGTTGTCCGGGTCAAGCGGGCCTTCAACGGTGATATCCAGCTGGCGCGCCAGCTGGACGTTGTTGCCGACTTCCGGGTGTAGATCCAGCGGCAGGTGATAACTGAGCAGGCTGATATCGTTGCCGAGCAGGGTTTTCAAGCGCCGCTGCTTCATGCCGGTGATGCAGGGGTTTTCACCCTTCCAGAAATAGCCGTGATGCACCAGCACCAGATCGGCATCCGCTTCCACGGCCGCATCCAGCAGGGCCTGGCTTGCGGTCACGCCGGTGACGATGCGCGAGACTTGCGGGCGCCCTTCGACCTGCAGCCCATTGGGACAGTAATCCTGGATCCGCGCGCTACCCAGGTAGCGATCGGCTTCTTCAACCAGGGTGCTGAGTGCAACAGCCATGAAAAGACTCCCGATTAATCCGTTTGGCAGGCCTCAGGCCCTTTATAATGCCCGCCATTATGAGCCGCCGGATGAGGTTGGGGAAACCGTCGGCCAGCTTTACGCAAACCTTACAGCTTTTGTTGCCCGGGTTATTCCTGCCCGGGCGCAGCTTCAGTATGATCGCGCGCTCAATTCTCCCCTGCTGCCGCTGGCTTTTTTGGATTTCCGGGACTCGTTCAATGTTCAAGGCACTGCGTTATTTTGGCTGGCCACTGCTGACTGGCGTGCTCATCGCCCTGCTGGTTATCCAGCGCTTCCCGCAGTGGGTCGGCTTGCCGAACCAGGACATCAACCTGCAGCAAGCGCCGCAGACCACAAAGCTGATGCAGGGGCCGGTTTCATACGCCGAGGCGGTCGGCACCGCCGCGCCGGCGGTCGCCAACCTCTACACCACCAAGGTGGTGAACAGGTCCAGCCATCCGCTGTTCGAAGACCCACAATTCCGGCGTTTCTTCGGCGATAACCTGCCCAAGCAACGTCGTTGGGAATCGAGTCTGGGCTCGGCCGTGATCATGAGCCCGGAAGGCTACCTGCTGACCAACAACCATGTCACCGCGGGCGCCGACCAGATCGTGGTTGCGCTCAAGGACGGGCGCGAAACCCTGGCCCGGGTGATCGGCAGCGACCCGGAGACCGACTTGGCGGTGCTGAAGATCGACCTGAAGAACCTGCCCTCGATCACCATCGGCCGCTCCGACAATATCCGCATAGGTGACGTGGCACTGGCGATCGGCAACCCCTTTGGTGTCGGCCAGACCGTGACCATGGGCATCATCAGCGCCACCGGCCGCAACCAGCTGGGCCTGAACACCTACGAAGACTTCATTCAAACCGACGCCGCGATCAACCCCGGTAACTCCGGTGGCGCGCTGGTGGATGCCCGCGGCAACCTGACCGGTATCAACACGGCGATCTTCTCCAAGTCCGGTGGCTCCCAGGGCATCGGCTTCGCCATTCCGATCAAGCTGGCACTGAACGTGATGAAGGCGATCATCGAGCATGGCCAGGTGATTCGTGGCTGGCTGGGGATTGAAGTACAGCCGTTGACCCAGGAATTGGCTGAGTCGTTTGGCTTGCAAGGTCGCCCTGGCATTGTCGTGGCGGGTATTTTCCGCGACGGCCCGGCGCAGAAAGCCGGTCTGCAACTGGGTGACGTCATCCTCAGTATCAATGGCGAACCGGCCGGCGACGGGCGTCGCTCGATGAACCAGGTGGCGCAGACCAAACCCAACGACAAGGTTTCCCTCGAGATCATGCGTAACGGCAAGGAAATGAAACTGACCGCAGAGATCGGGCTGCGGCCACCACCAGCGCCGGTACCGGCGGCCAAGGAAGAATAAGGTTGATGGACAAACCCCTGTAGGAGCAAGGCTTGTCGGAGCGCCGAACCGCTGCGATGAACGATGACGCGCAATACCTGTAAACCGCGGCGTCCTTATCGCGGGCAAGCCCGGCTCCTACAGTCGAGTCCCGCAGGTAGATTTGGGGTTTTCAGCAGTCTGAGCCCGCGCAGTGCGCGGGCTTTTTTGTGGGAGGGCGGGCTTGCGCGAAGCCTTATTCAGACCTCAAGTGCGTCGAGCAACGCCTGGTTCTGCTCTTCGGTGCCGATGCTGATCCGCAAGAACTGGGCAATCCGCTCCTGCTTGAAGTGCCGCACGATCACGCCTTTTTCGCGCAAGCGCGCTGCGATCGTCGCCGCATCCTGCTGCGGATGACGGGCAAAGATGAAGTTCGCAGCAGACGGCAGCACCTGAAAACCACGCTGTTCAAGGGCCGCAACCAGTTTTTCGCGACTGTCGATCACAGCATTGCAGGTCTGCTCGAAGTACGCTTTGTCCTCGAACGCCGCAGCCGCACCGGCAATCGCCATGCGGTCCAGCGGGTAGGAGTTGAAGCTGTTCTTGATTCGTTCCAGCGCCTCGATCAGATCCGGATGGCCAACCGCCAGGCCAACCCGCAGGCCCGCCAGCGAGCGCGACTTGGATAGGGTCTGGGTTACCAGCAGGTTCGGATACTGATTGACCAGACTGATTGCCGTCTCGCCGCCGAAGTCGATATAGGCTTCATCGACCACCACGACGGTGTCCTGGTTGGCCTTGAGCAGTTGCTCGACCGCCTCCAGCGCCAACAGGCAACCCGTCGGGGCATTCGGGTTCGGGAAGATGATCCCGCCGTTGGGGCGCGCATAGTCTTCGACCCGAATCTGGAACTGCTCATCCAGCGGCAGCGCCTCATACTCGATGCCGTACAAGCCGCAGTAAACCGGATAGAAGCTGTAGCTGATATCCGGGAACAGCAGCGGCTTGCCGTGCTGGAACAGGCCGTGGAACGCGTGCGCGAGCACTTCGTCCGAGCCGTTGCCGAGGAACACCTGGCGCGTGTCGATACCGTAGTACTCGGCCACTGCCTGCTTGAGGCGATCACCGTTCGGGTCCGGGTACAGGCGCAGATTGTCATTCAGCTCTGCGCGCATGGCCTCCAGCGCCTTGGGCGATGGGCCATAAGGGTTTTCGTTGGTGTTGAGCTTGACCAGCTTGGCCAACTTCGGCTGCTCACCCGGGACGTAAGGCACCAGGTCCTTGACGAAGGGGCTCCAGAATTTGCTCATGTTCATTCCCCTTTCTTGTCGGCAATGATGCGGTATTCAGCACTACGGGCATGGGCGCTCAGGGATTCACCCCGGGCCAGCACCGAAGCGGTCTTGCCCAGTTCCGAAGCGCCCTGCTCCGAGCAGAAAATGATCGAAGAACGTTTCTGGAAGTCATACACCCCCAGCGGCGACGAAAACCGTGCGGTGCCGGAGGTCGGCAGCACATGGTTGGGACCTGCGCAGTAGTCGCCCAGCGCTTCGCTGGTGTGACGGCCCATGAAGATCGCGCCAGCGTGGCGGATCTGCGGCAGCCAGGCTTGCGGATCGGCGACTGACAACTCCAAATGCTCAGGGGCAATGCGGTTGGCGACTTCAATGGCCTGCTGCATGTCACGAACCAGAATCAGCGCCCCGCGACCGTTGATCGAGGTATTGATGATTTCGGCGCGGTCCATGGTCGGCAGCAGCTTGTCGATGCTGGCAGCGACCTTGTCCAGGAAGGCAGCGTCCGGGCTGACCAGAATCGCCTGGGCATCTTCATCGTGCTCGGCCTGGGAGAACAGGTCCATGGCGATCCAGTCCGGATCGGTCTGGCCATCGCACACCACCAGGATTTCCGAGGGGCCGGCGATCATGTCGATGCCAACCTGGCCGAACACGTGGCGCTTGGCGGTGGCGACATAGATGTTGCCAGGGCCGACGACCTTGTCGACCTGGGGCACGCTTTCAGTGCCGTAAGCCAGCGCCGCGACGGCCTGGGCGCCACCGATGGTGAAGACCCGGTCGACACCGGCGATGCACGCCGCCGCCAGCACCAGCTCATTGACTTCGCCACGCGGCGTCGGCACCACCATGACCACCTCAGTCACACCCGCGACCTTGGCAGGAATGGCGTTCATCAGTACCGACGAGGGGTACGACGCCTTGCCACCCGGCACATACAGGCCGGCACGGTCCAGCGGCGTGACTTTCTGGCCCAGCACCGTACCGTCGGCCTCGGTGTAGCTCCAGGAATCCTGCTTTTGCCGCTCGTGGTAGCTGCGCACACGTTCGGCGGCCTTTTCCAGGGCCTGGCGCTGCTCCGGGGTGATGCGGGTCAGGGCCAGTTCCAGGCGGTCGCGCTTGAGGATCAGGTCGTCAATGGAGGTGGCCTGAACGCCGTCGAAACGCTGGGTGAACTCCACCAGCGCCGCATCACCGCGCTCGCGCACGGCCTTGATGATGTCGAGCACGCGCTGGTTGACCGAATCGTCAGACACGCTTTCCCAGCTCAGCAGATGATCCAGATGTCGGGCGAAATCCGGGTCAGCAGCATTGAGTCGGCGAATTGCAGTGGACGTGGTCATAGCGAGGGCCTCGATAATTGGCAAATGCTCAGGCGCCCTAAAGTAGCAGTCGATCCGCGCGGGCACCTGAGAATTCTGGCTATGACACGGATAGACGGGCGCGACCTGGGGTCGCGCAAAACAGTCAGCCGCGGTGTCGCGATTCCACAGCCCGGCGCAGGACGTCGATCAGGCTTTGGATGCGGGCGTGCTGCATCTTCATCGATGCTTTGTTGACCACCAGCCGGGAGCTGATGTGGGCGATCAATTCCTGGGGTTCCAGGCCGTTGGCACGCAGGGTGTTACCAGTGTCGACGACGTCGATGATCTTGTCGGCCAGGCCGATCAGCGGTGCCAGCTCCATCGAGCCGTACAACTTGATGATGTCGACCTGACGGCCCTGCTCGGCGTAGTAACGCTTGGCGACGTTGACGAACTTGGTCGCCACGCGCAGACGGCCCTTGGGCTCGACTGCGCCGACGGCACCGGCGGTCATCAGCTTGCACTTGGCGATCTGCAGGTCCAGCGGCTCGTACAAGCCCTGGCCGCCGTACTCCATCAGCACGTCCTTGCCGGCAACGCCGAGGTCGGCCGCGCCATGCTCGACGTAGGTCGGCACGTCGGTAGCCCGTACGATCAGCAGACGGACGTCTTCCTGAGTCGTAGGAATGATCAGCTTGCGGCTTTTATCCGGGTTCTCGGTCGGCACGATGCCGGCTTCCGCCAGCAGCGGCAGGGTATCGTCGAGAATGCGGCCCTTGGACAGCGCGATGGTCAACATGGGAAACGTCGGTCCTTATCAGGATACTTCTCGCCGCGCCGGGAACCCCGGCAGGGCGCGAATCAATTCAGTCCAGCATGTCGGGGCGCGTCCGTGCACCCCTTCAGGAAAACTAGCCCGGTACGCGACGGATCTTCGCGCCCAGCATCTGCAGTTTTTCCTCGATGCATTCATAACCACGGTCGATGTGGTAAATGCGGTCGATCAGGGTATCGCCTTCGGCAACCAGTGCCGAGATGACCAGGCTGGCCGAGGCCCGCAGGTCGGTCGCCATCACCGGTGCGCCCTTGAGCGTTTCGGTGCCGGTAACGATGGCGGTATTGCCTTCGACCTGGATCTTGGCACCCATGCGGTGCAATTCATAGACGTGCATGAAGCGGTTTTCGAAAATGGTTTCGATCACAGCGCCGGTGCCGGTGGCGATGGCGTTGAGGGAGACGAACTGCGCTTGCATGTCAGTCGGGAACGCCGGGTACGGAGCGGTACGCAGGTTCACAGCCTTGGGCCGCTTGCCGTGCATGTTCAGCTCGATCCAGTCGACGCCGGAGGTGATTTCGGCGCCCGCTTCCTTGAGTTTTTCCAGTACCGCTTCAAGGATGGTCGGATCGGTGTCCTTGACCTTGACGCGGCCACCGGTCACGGCAGCGGCCACCAGGTAGGTACCGGTTTCGATACGGTCAGGCATCACCTTGTAGTGCGCCGAGTGCAGGCGCTCGACACCGTCGATGGTGATGGTGTCGGTACCGGCACCACTGATCTTGGCGCCCATGGCGATCAGGAAGTTGGCCAGGTCGACGACTTCCGGCTCACGCGCGGCGTTCTGCAGCACGCTTTGGCCTCGGGCCAGGGCCGCTGCCATCATGATGTTTTCGGTACCGGTCACGCTGACGGTATCGAAGAAGAAATGCGCACCTCGCAAGCCACCCTCGGGTGCCTTGGCCTTGATGTAGCCGCCTTCGACCTCGATTTTCGCGCCCATGGCTTCCAGGCCGCGAATGTGCAGGTCAACCGGACGCGAACCGATGGCGCAACCACCCGGCAGCGCAACTTCGGCTTCACCGAAGCGGGCGACCATCGGGCCCAGCACCAGGATCGAGGCGCGCATGGTTTTCACCAGCTCGTACGGAGCGACCAGGGTCTTGATGGTGCGCGGGTCGATTTCCACAGCCAGCTTTTCGTCGATCACAGGCTCAATGCCCATGCGCCCGAACAGCTCGATCATGGTGGTAATGTCGTGCAGGTGCGGCAGGTTGGCAACCGTGACCGGGCCATCGCACAGCAAGGTCGCGGAAAGAATCGGCAGGGCAGAGTTCTTCGCCCCGGAGATGCGGATTTCGCCGTCAAGACGAACGCCGCCAGTAATAATCAGTTTGTCCATAGGGATCTCGACGCCAATTGGCTCAGGTACGCTCAGCCCAGGCTGCGCTGCTGAAAAATTTCATGGTGACCGCGTGGATGCTGCCATCGGCGATCCAGGGGTTCAGATGAGCATAAACCGCCTGCTGACGCTTGACCGGGCTCAGGCCCGACAACTCGTCGCTGATCACGTTCAACTGGAAGTTGCAGCCTTCGCCTTCAACTTCGACCTGGGTTCCTGGCAACTTTCCTTCAAGAAAGCTCTTAACTTCTACGGCCTGCATGCTCAACCTCAATCGGCGCCCAACGCGCGCGGGTCGGCCATCATACAAAAAAGCCCTTCGCCTGCGAACCCCGCAATGGGGAACTCTGACAAAGGGCCTGGCTATTTCAATCCTGGACCAGCAATTCGGTCAGCCCGCTGACCTGGGCAATTTCGCGCATATCGTCGGGCATGGCCCTGATCGACAGCGTCTTGCCCAGCGCTTGAGCGTCGCGCATGAACGCCAGCAGCAAGGAAAGACCCACACTACTGGACTTTTCCACGGCCGAACAATCGACCAGCAGAGCCTGCCCATTGCTGGCATTGATCAGCGCCTGACCTTCCTTGCGCAAGGCCGGGCCAGAGCGGTAATCGAGCACGCCGTGCAGGCTCAACTGCCCCGGCGCGCCAGCACGAACTTCACTGATCGTCATTGTGCCTGTTTCTGCTTCTGTTCATCGGCCGCTTCCTCGGTCACTGCCTTGGCCTTGGCGACTTCGCCCGCCCAGTTGTTGATCGTCTTGTCCAGATCGTTGCCATTGCGCTGCATGGCGTCAGCGAACTGGTCACGGAACAGCTTGCCGACGTTGATCCCGTTGATGATCACGTTGCGGACTTTCCACTGGTCGTTGATCTTCTCCAGGGTGTAGGAAACCGGATAGTTCGCGCCGCTACTGCCCTTGACCGTCATGTCGACGCTGGTACGGTCGCCACTTTCGTCCTTGGCAGGAGAAACGGTAATGCCCTGGTTCTTGTACTCAAGCAGCGCATTGCCATAGAACTGCATCAGGCTGCGCTTGAAGTTCTCCTGGAAGCGCGCCATCTGCTCCGGGGTGGCCTTTTTCGAGTATTTGACCGTCATGATGCTGCGCGAAACGCCGTCAGCATCCACCACCGGCCCGACGATGTTGTTCATGGCATCGTAGAAGGCGCTCGGGTTGGTCTTGTAGGTTTCCTTGTTGGCTTCCAGGTCCGCCAGCAAACGCGTGGTGGTGTCCTGAATCAGTTCATGGGCCGATGGACCGGTGACGGCGTGCGCCAGCATCGGCAGGGCCGCCAACAGCACCAGCAGGCCACGTCGCAGAATAGACATCATGGAATAACTCCTCATTTCACTTGGCTTCTTTGCCAACACTATTGAGCAGGAACTTGCCGATCAGATCCTCGAGCACCAGTGACGACTGGGTATCGTGAATGGTTCCGCCATCCGTGAGCAATTTGTCTTCACCGCCCACGCTGATGCCGATGTACTTCTCACCCAGCAGCCCTGCGGTCAGGATCGAGGCGGTGGAATCGGTGGGCAGGTTGTCCACGCGTTTTTCCAGCTCCAGGGTTACCCGACCGGTATAGGTGTCGCGGTCCAGATCGATTGCCGTGACCTTGCCGATGGTTACCCCGGCCATGGTCACTCTAGCTCTGACAGTCAAACCGGCGATATTGTCGAAGTAAGCGTAAAGTTTATAGGTGTCAGTGCTCGGGGTGGCCGACAGCCCGCTGACGCGCAGCGCCAGCAGCAGCAGTGCCAGAATCCCGGCCAGCAAAAACAGGCCGACACCGATTTCCAGGGTGCGGTTTTGCATCAGAAATCTCCAAACATCAAGGCGGTCAGAATAAAGTCCAGGCCCAGCACTGCCAGCGAGGCATATACCACGGTCTTGGTCGTGGCACGGCTGATCCCCTCCGAGGTGGGCTCACAGTCATACCCTTGGAAAACGGCAATCCATGTGACGACAAAAGCGAATACCAGGCTTTTGACCACGCCATTGAGCACATCATCGGTAAACGATACGCTGTTTTGCATGTTGGCCCAGAATGAGCCCTCGTAGACGCCCAGCCAGTCTACGGCAACCCACGAGCCACCCCAGATGCCGACAACGCTGAAGATGATGGCCAGCAACGGCAGCGAGATGAAGCCGGCCCACAAGCGTGGCGCGACGATGTATTTGAGCGGGTCGACGCCGATCATCTCAAGGCTTGAGAGCTGCTCGGTCGACTTCATGTTGCCGATTTCGGCGGTCAACGCGGAACCGGCACGACCAGCGAACAGCAACGCGGTGACGACCGGCCCCAGCTCACGCAGCAACGTCAGTGCAACCATTTGCCCGACAGCCTGCTCCGAGCCGTACTTGGTCAGAATGCTGAAGCCCTGCAGCGCCAGCACCATGCCGATGAAAACGCCCGACACCACAATAATTGCCAGCGACAGCACGCCCACGGAGTAAAGCTGCTTGATCAGCAGTTGAAAGCCGCCGCCAATACCGCCACGCCCACCCAGGGCATGGGTCAGAAACAGTGTCGAACGGCCCAGGACGGCCAGCACATCGATGCCTGAACGCCCGAACCGCCGAATGCGTTCCAGTAAGGATTTTCTGCGCATCAACGCTTCCCCAGAAGATCAGCGCGGTAGTCCGGCGCAGGAAAGTGGAAAGGTACCGGCCCATCGGGGTCGCCTTTCATGAATTGACGGATGCGCGGGTTATCGGAGCCCATCAGCTCCTTCGGCGTGCCCTGCCCCAGCACCTGGCCATCGCCGACCACGTAGATATAGTCGGCAATACTGGCGGTTTCGGCCAAGTCGTGGGACACCACGATGCTGGTGATGCCCAGGGCATCGTTGAGCAGGCGGATCAGGCGCACCAGCACGCCCATGGCGATCGGGTCCTGGCCCACGAAGGGCTCGTCATACATAAGGATCTGCGGGTCGAGGGCGATAGCCCGGGCCAGCGCCACTCGGCGCTTCATGCCGCCGGAAAGCTCGTCGGGCATCAGTTCGATCGCACCGCGAAGGCCGACGGCCTGCAGCTTCATCAAAACGATGTCACGAATCATTTCATCGGGCAGCTGGGTATGCACCCGCAGCGGAAAGGCGACGTTCTCGAACACATCAAGATCGGTGAACAGGGCGCCGCTCTGGAACAGCACGCCCATTTGCTTGCGGGCATCGAACAGGTCACTGCGCGACAGCTTCGGCAGGTTCTGGCCGTTGACCCAGACTTCGCCGCTGCTGGGCCGCAACTGCGCGCCCATCAAACGCAACAGCGTGGTCTTGCCGCACCCCGATGGCCCCATGATTCCGGTGACCTTGCCACGCGGAATACGAATATCGACGTTATTGAAGATGCTGCGCGTACCGCGCTTGAAGGTAAGGCCCTTCAGCTCGACCGCGTAGGCGTTATCGGCACTCATCTAAACTCCTTGCGATGCAGCCTCTCTCTCAGACGCTCACCCCCTTCTTGGAGGCACGCGCGCACTGGGCGGGCCGAACTGGCGGCGAACTATATCACCGCTGGCACTATCGCCCCAAGGCCTGCGCCGCGCTCGTTCAGTCGCCAGACAGGCAACGCGGCGACGATCGCAGGTGAGGCTTTCGTGCATTACCGCTATAATCCCCGCCTTTTCATCAGGCAATCCGATTTCCGACATGAGCCAATCCAGCGACCTGATCCAATCCGCACAGCGCACCATCCGCCTCGAGCTTGAGGCCGTTGAAGGCTTGCTGGCCCATATCGATGCCGATTTCGTCCGCGCCTGCGAGATGATCCTGGCCAGCAAAGGCCGCGTCGTCGTGGTCGGCATGGGCAAGTCCGGGCACATCGGCAACAAGATCGCCGCGACCCTGGCCAGCACCGGCACCACGGCCTTCTTCGTGCACCCGGCCGAGGCCAGCCACGGCGACATGGGCATGATCACCAAGGATGACATCATCCTGGCACTGTCCAACTCCGGCTCTACCGCCGAGATCGTTACCCTGCTGCCGCTGATCAAGCGTCTGGGCATCCAGATGATCAGCCTGACCGGCAACCCCGACTCGCCACTGGCCAAGGCCGCCGAGGTCAACCTCGACGCGCGCGTTGCCCAGGAGGCTTGCCCATTGAACCTGGCCCCGACCTCCTCGACCACCGCCTCGCTGGTGCTCGGCGATGCCCTGGCGATCGCCCTGCTCGAAGCCCGTGGTTTCACGGCCGAAGACTTCGCGTTCTCGCACCCCGGCGGCGCCCTGGGCCGCCGCTTGCTGCTCAAGGTCGAAAACGTGATGCATGGCGGTGAAGAGCTGCCTCAGGTAGTCCGCGGCACGCTGCTCAAAGACGCGCTTCTGGAAATGTCTCGCAAAGGTTTAGGCATGACGGTGGTACTGGAAGCCGACGGCAAGCTGGCCGGAATCTTCACTGACGGTGACCTGCGCCGCAGCCTGGACCGCAACATCGATATCCACACGGCAAAAATCGAAGACGTCATGACCCTGCACGGCAAGACCGCGCGCCCGGACATGCTCGCGGCCGAAGCCCTGAAGATCATGGAAGACCACAAGATCAGCGCGCTGGTCGTGGTCGACAAGGCCGACCAGCCGGTCGGCGCCCTTAACATGCACGACCTGCTGCGCGCCGGAGTGATGTAAATGAGCAACGATCTGCTGCAACGCGGCAAGGCCATCAAGCTGGCAGTCTTCGACGTGGACGGCGTGATGACAGACGGCCGCCTGTACTTTCTCGAAGACGGCAGCGAGTTCAAGTCGTTCAACACCCTGGACGGCCAAGGCATCAAGATGCTGATGAACAGCGGCGTCACCACCGCGATCATCAGCGGCCGCAAGACCCCGGCGGTCGAACGACGCGCGCGCAACCTGGGCATCCCGCATCTGTATCAGGGCCGCGAAGATAAATTGGTGGTGCTGGACGAGCTTCTCGGCCAACTCAACCTAAGCTATGAACAAGTGGCCTACCTGGGCGATGACCTGCCAGACCTGCCGGTGATTCGCCGGGTCGGCCTGGGCATGGCCGTGGCCAATGCCGCCGCCTTTGTGCGCGAACACGCCGATGGCGTCACCCAGGCCCGCGGCGGCGAAGGCGCCGTGCGCGAGTTCTGCGAACTGATCCTGCGCGCCCAGGGCAACCTTGACGCGGCTCACGCCCACTATCTGTAGAGCGATACATGTTCAGTAAAAAAGCTCGCAACATTGCGTTGTTCTGTGTGATTGCCGCGCTGCTGGCTGCGGTGGGGTACTGGAACATCAGCCCGGAAAGCTTCCTCGACAAGCCGGTAGCGACGGTCGACGAGAGCGCCATCGACTACTACGCCATCAATGCGCGCAGCGTGCAGTTCCTGCCCGACGGCAAGCTGCAATATGAAATGACCGCCGACAAGGTCGAGCACGTGATGACCAGCGAGATCACTCTGCTGACCAAGCCCGACCTGCAGATGTACCGCGGGACTGCCTATCCGTGGCACGTGCAAAGCGAGCGCGGCGAGGTCAACCCTGACGGCACCGAAGTCGAACTGATCGACTCGGTGCGCATCGCCCGGACCGATCAGAAAAACCGCGCCACCCTGATCACCTCTTCGCGCATGACGGTATTCCCGCATAAGGAATATGCGCAAACAGAGCAAGCCGTTAGAATCGAGGGCGCTGGCGGCGTGACCACGGCCACGGGCATGAAAGCGTATTTGAACGACAGCAGGATCAACCTGCTGTCCAACGTAAGAGGACAGTATGAGGTTCGTTAAAACCCTTCCTTTCTTGCTCAGCGTGGGCGCAGCACTGGGAAGCGCGAGCGCCTGGGCTCTGCCGACGGACCGCGACCAGCCTATCCGCATTCAGGCTGACGACGCGCAACTCGATGACAAGCAAGGCATTGCCACGTACAAAGGTGATGTCGTCATCACCCAGGGTTCGATGAAAATCACCGGCAACACTGTGACCTTGACCCGCACAGCCTCGGGCGACGTCGACGTGGTGACCGCCGTCGGCAGCCTGGCGTACTTCGAGCAACAGCAGAAAGCCACCGACCCGGAAAAGGTCAAGGCCTATGCCGTGACCATCCAGTACCACTCCACGCAGGACCGCGTCGTGCTGATCGACCAGGCCAAGGTCATCAACGCCGGTAACACGACCGAGGGCGAGAAAATCGTCTACGACACGGCCAACCAAGTGGCTACCGCAGGCCGCGCCGGCAGCGGCGTGAAAACGCAGCGCCCGCGGATCGACATGGTGATCCAGCCGAAAAAGAAACCCGACGAGCAAAAGGCCCAGTAATGGCGACTCTGAAAGCCCAACACTTGGCCAAGAGCTACAAAAGCCGCCAGGTCGTTCGTGACGTCAGCCTGTCCATCGACAGCGGCCAGATCGTCGGCCTGCTGGGCCCCAACGGTGCCGGCAAGACCACCTGCTTCTACATGATCGTTGGGCTGGTACAGGCCGACCAGGGCCGCGTGCTGATCGACGACATCGACGTCAGCCACCAGCCCATGCATGGCCGCGCGCGCGCCGGCATCGGCTATTTGCCGCAGGAAGCCTCGATCTTCCGCAAGCTGTCGGTGGCCGACAACATCATGGCGATCCTGGAAACCCGCAAGGAGCTGGACAGCGCTGGCCGGCGCAAGGAGCTGGAAAGTCTGCTGCAGGAGTTCCATATCAGCCACATTCGCGACAACCTCGGCATGAGCCTGTCCGGTGGCGAACGGCGCCGGGTCGAAATCGCCCGCGCACTGGCCACCGCGCCCAAGTTCATCCTGCTCGACGAACCCTTTGCCGGCGTTGACCCGATCTCCGTGGGCGACATCAAGCAGATCATTCATCACTTGAAGGCCAAGGGCATCGGCGTCCTGATCACCGACCACAACGTTCGTGAAACCCTGGACATCTGCGAAATCGCTTACATCGTCAACGATGGCCAACTGATCGCCGAAGGCGATTCCGACGCTATCCTGGCCAACGAACTGGTGAAAGAGGTTTACCTCGGCCACGAGTTCCGCCTGTAATCTCGAGGTGTTTGGCGAGTTGCCCAGAGCGCCTGACTGTCGCTTAATTGTTACAGCGCTCTAGGCAAACACTTCAGATTCAGGCATATAACTTGCTTATGTTTGGCGCTTCGGCGCCCTGTAGTGGATGGCGCATGCGCGCCGGCAAATAAGGTGTAAAGCCCCTGCCATGAAACCATCGCTCGTCCTAAGAATGGGCCAGCAACTGACGATGACTCCTCAGTTGCAACAGGCCATCCGTTTGCTCCAGTTGTCGACCCTGGACCTCCAACAGGAAATCCAGGAAGCGCTGGAATCCAACCCGATGCTCGAACGCCAGGAAGAAGGCGACGACTTCGATAACAGCGACCCGCTGGCCGACAACGTCGAACAGAAAACCCCGGCGGAGATCCAGGAGCCCAGCTACCAGGAAAGCACTCCAACCGTGGAGAACCTGGAAGAAGGCGAGTGGAACGAACGCATCCCCAATGAACTGCCGGTGGACACCGCCTGGGAAGATATCTACCAGACCAGCGCCAGCAGCCTGCCCAGCAACGATGATGACGAGTGGGACTTCACCACCCGCACGTCCGCCGGTGAAAGCCTTCAGAGTCACCTGCTCTGGCAGCTGAACCTGGCGCCGATGTCCGACACCGACCGCCTGATTGCGGTCACCCTGATCGACTGCATCAACAGCCAGGGCTACCTCGACGAAACCCTTGAGGAGATCTGCGAGTCGTTCGACCCGGAACTGGATATCGAACTGGATGAGATCGAAGCCGTCCTGCACCGCGTCCAGCAATTCGAGCCGGCCGGCATCGCTGCCCGCAACCTGAGCGAGTGCTTGCTGCTGCAATTGCGTCAATTGCCCGCCAATACGCCATGGCTGCCCGAAGCCAAGCGCCTGGTCACCGATTTCATCGACCTGCTCGGCAGCCGCGATTACAGCCAGCTGATGCGGCGCATGAAAATCAAGGAAGATGAGCTGCGCCAGGTCATCGAACTGGTACAGAGCCTCAACCCGCGCCCAGGCTCGCAGATCGAGTCATCCGAACCCGAATACGTGGTGCCGGACGTGATCGTGCGCAAGGACAGCGAGCGCTGGCTGGTGGAGCTGAACCAGGAGTCGGTGCCACGCCTGCGCGTCAACCCGCAGTACGCAGGCTTTGTGCGTCGCGCCGACACCAGTGCCGACAACACCTTCATGCGCAATCAGTTGCAGGAAGCCCGCTGGTTCATCAAGAGCCTGCAGAGCCGCAACGAAACCCTGATGAAGGTCGCCACCCAGATCGTCGAGCACCAGCGCGGCTTCCTGGACCACGGCGACGAAGCGATGAAGCCGCTGGTCCTGCACGATATCGCCGAGGCGGTGGGCATGCACGAGTCGACGATTTCACGGGTGACGACGCAGAAATACATGCACACCCCGCGCGGCATCTACGAGTTGAAGTATTTTTTCTCGAGCCATGTGAGCACCTCCGAAGGCGGTGAATGCTCGTCTACAGCGATCCGCGCGATCATCAAAAAACTGGTTGCAGCGGAAAATCAGAAAAAGCCGTTGAGTGACAGCAAGATCGCTGGTTTACTGGAGGCACAAGGCATCCAGGTAGCCCGTCGCACCGTCGCCAAATACCGCGAGTCCCTCGGCATCGCACCGTCGAGCGAACGCAAGCGATTGATGTAACGGCCTTGAGATGTGCCACAGCGTTTCAGTGGCAGGCCCTTGGGCCTGCCTCTTTATGCACTGGCAACAAAGGAGAAGCTGTATGCAAGTCAACATCAGTGGACACCAACTCGAAGTCACCGAACCGCTGCGCGCTTACATCGGGGAAAAACTCGATCGTCTGGAGCGGCACTTCGACAAGATTACCAATGTGCAGGTCATCATGGAGGTCGAGAAGCTGAAACAGAAAATCGAGGCCACCCTGCGCATACCTGGCGGCGAAGTCGTCGCCAATGCTGAACATGACGACATGTACGCCGCGATTGACCTGCTCACAGACAAGCTCGACCGCCAACTGAAAAAACACAAGGAAAAACAGCAGAGCCTCCTGCAAGGCGCGACCGCTCGCTGACACCCCCCACTCATGATCCGACTTGAAAACATCCTGACCCCCGGCCGTTCACTCATGAACGTGCCGGGCGGCAGTAAAAAGCGTGTACTCGAACAAATTGCAAACCTGATCCACCGGGAAGTCCCGGAGCTGGATATGCAAACTGTCTTCGAAAGCCTTATCGCTCGCGAAAAACTGGGCTCTACGGGGTTCGGCAATGGCATTGCCATTCCTCACTGCCGACTCAAAGGGTGCGAAGCCCCTATCAGCGCCCTGCTCCACCTCGATGCACCTGTAGATTTCGACGCCATCGATGGCGCCCCCGTCGACCTGCTGTTCGTGTTGCTGGTCCCGGAAGCGGCCACCGATGCTCACCTGGAGCTGCTGCGCCAGATTGCCAGCATGCTCGATCGCAAGGAGGTTCGTGATCGCCTGCGTGCCGCAGGCAACAACGAATCCCTGTATAACGTGGTATTGGAAGTACAGAACGGTCAATAATCATGCGCTTGATCATCGTCAGTGGCCGATCCGGCTCGGGTAAAAGCACCGCCCTCGATGTACTGGAGGACAACGGCTTTTACTGCATCGACAACCTGCCGGCAGGCTTGCTGCCGCAGTTGGCCGAGAATGCGCTGATCAACACCGAGCTGATGCAACCCAAGGTCGCCGTCTCTATCGACGCGCGCAACCTGCCCAGCCATCTTTCGCGCTTCCCTGAATTGCTCGATGAAGCGCGTGGCCGGCACATCCAGTGTGACGTGTTGTACCTGGATGCCGACGAAGAAACCCTGCTCAAGCGCTTTTCCGAGACCCGTCGGCGCCACCCGCTGACCAATCCCGAGCGTTCCCTGGCAGAGGCCATCCGCGTCGAGAGCGAATTGCTCGGCCCGATCGCCGACCTTGCCGACCTCAAGATCAACACCACCAGCCTGAACCTCTACCAACTGCGCGACACCATCAAGTTGCGCCTGCTGGACAAACCCGAGGCGGGCACAGCATTTCTGGTCGAGTCGTTTGGCTTCAAGCGTGGCATGCCGGTCGATGCCGACCTGGTGTTCGATGTGCGCTGCCTGCCCAACCCCTACTGGAAGCCAGAACTGCGCGACCACTCCGGGCTCGAGCAACCGGTAATCGACTATCTGGACGCCCAGCCGGACGTCGAGGAAATGTACCAGGATATCTCCAGCTACCTGCTCAAATGGCTGCCTCGCTTCGCCGCCAGCAACCGCGCCTACGTCACGATCGCCATTGGCTGCACCGGCGGGCATCACCGCTCCGTCTACCTGACCGAGCGCCTCGGCCAGGTCCTGCAGCAATCCCTCAAGAACGTTCAGGTTCGCCACCGCGACCTCAGCTGAAAGGACCCTCCCCGCGATGCCCGCTCTGGAAATCACCATCATCAACAAGCTTGGCTTGCACGCCCGCGCGGCAGCCAAGTTCGTCGGCGTCGCTGGCAAGCACCCTTGCCAAGTCAAGGTTGGGCGCACGCCGCAAACCATGGTCGACGGCAAGAGCATCATGGCCGTGATGATGCTGGCTGCCGGCAAGGGCACCCAGGTTCATCTGCGCACAGAGGGCGAACAGGAACAGGAAGCGCTGAATGCGCTGGTCGAGTTGATCAATAATTACTTTGACGAAGGTGAGTGAACGACCTATCTGTCTCGACCCTCGCCCAATTTTCCAAAACCGCCGCATGGCGGTTTTTTTGTACGTTGCGACTCAGGCAGGTGCCCTACCTAGTAGTTCTGCCAGGTATCCAAATAAGTGACTTTGGCAAAAACTAATAGACCTTCTTTGATAGCGCAGGAGCAACAAAGATGTCTAATACGCCAGACCACCTGATTTCACCCGGCACCACTTTGATCGCAAGCGACTCCCTAAGCTCTGCACTGGTATTTTCCAGTCCTACAGCCCGCCAAGCAGTGATCTATTCTGCTTATGGCTATACGCTACCTGAATTGCACAAAAGGCTTGGTTTCTGCGGGCAGATACGTGAATCGATCGCTGGCATCTATCTCTTGGGAAATGGCTACCGAGGTTACAATTCAACGCTCATGAGGTTTAACAGCCCTGATAATTGGAGCCCCTTCGGAGCTGGTGGGATGAATGCCTATGCCTATTGCCTGGGAGATCCAACAAATTTCAAGGATCCAAGTGGCCATATAAGATTTTTTGGTCGTAGCACAGCCACGACACCCAAAGTTTTGAAAAATGTGCAAATCAACAATCTACCGAAAGAAAAACTCGAATTTGCGACAAATTTCCCGAGCGGATCCCCCGCAAAATCGTTTAACTCGATTCAAGATCTTCAATCGATAGAGCAACATGTCTCCCAAAAATTTGTTCTCACTCAGAAAGGTAGTTTGATCGCTGCCCCCTCCGGCGACCACTTTACTTCTACTTACATTCCACACTCTCTGCTCGCCCCGGGAGAGGAAATCATCAGTGCCGGTAGCCTTGAGCGAGTAGCAAGCAAACGATTTGAAATTAGAGAAAAGTCAGGACATTACCGTCCAAAACCGAAGCATCTGAAGCTTGCGGAAAATCACCTGAAAAACCTTGGAGTCGAGGTCGATATACTCAGCGTCTGACCACAAGCGCCATGCCCTGTCGGCTACCCTCACTGCGGGCAGCCTTAATGCCAGTCATCCAAGGCGCGGAACCGGTAGGATCCGGGCTCATCGGGTCGCCGCACCGCCGCGATGAACGATGACGCGCAACCACTGGAAAACCGCGGCGTCCTCATTCGCGGGCAAGCCCGGCTCCTACATCTATGGTTATCCCCTTTTCTGCAATACTGGTTTTGATGCGTGGTTGGCTTGCTTCCATCTATCCGGCGTGGAAGCCCGACGCAGAGGTCGGGCTTATGGGGGTGAGATCTTGAGGACAATTGTGCTTGCGACCCTCACCTAGCCCTCTCGAGGCGTCGGACCGCCCAGAGGGAGAGGGTTGGGGTGAGGGCCAGCGGACACCGCCGAAATCAGCTGCCAGCCACGGTCATTTTTTCGATCAACACCGAACCTGTGTGAATATTGCTACGAGTTTCAAGATCACTGCCAATCGCGACGATTTGCTGGAACATGTCTTTCATATTGCCGGCAATGGTCACTTCCTGAACAGCAAACTGGATTTCACCGTTCTCAACCCAGAAACCCGCGGCGCCACGCGAATAATCGCCCGTCACCATGTTCAGCCCCTGCCCCATCAACTCGGTCACCAGCAAGCCGCGCCCCATCCGCCGAAGCAGTGCGGCCTGGTCTTCAACCCCGTGAGTAACGAACAGGTTGTGCACACCGCCGGCGTTGGCAGTACTCGGCAACCCGAGCTTGCGACCTGAGTAAGTGCCCAGCACATACGATACCAATTGGCCTTTTTCGACGAACGGTTTGGCGTAGGTCGCCAGGCCATCACCGTCGAATGCGGCGCTAGCCAGTGCACGCGGCAGGTGCGGACGTTCGTCCAGGGTCAGCCACTCGGGGAACAGTTGCTGGCCCATGGCACCTTCAAGGAACGAGGATTTGCGGTACAGGTTGCCGCCCGAAATCGCCGAGAGGAAACTGCCGAACAAACCGCCTGCCAGCTCCGCGGAGAACAGCACCGGCACTTCGCACGTGGGTACCGGACGTGCGCCCAGGCGGCTTGCGGCACGTTGAGCGGCGCGCACACCAATGCTGTGCGGGTCGGCCAGCAACTCGCCCAGACGGTTTACGTCGTACCAATAGTCGCGCTGCATCTGCCCGTCACCTTCGGCGATCATCACGCAACTGAGGCTATGCCGGGTCGAGGCGTAACCGCCAATAAAGCCATGGCTGTTGCCATACACGCGGCAGCCTTGGTGGGTGTTGAGGGTGGTGCCATCGGCGTTCTTGATTCGCGGGTCGGCGTCAAAGGCAGCCGCCTCGCAGGCCAGGGCCTTTTCGATCGCTTGCTCGGGCGTGATGTCCCAGGCGTGGTAAAGGTCGAAGTCTTGCGGATCGCGAGCCATCAGGGCTTTATCGGCAAGGCCTGAGCACTCATCTTCGGAAGTGTGCTTGGCAATGGCCAGTGCCGCCGCCACGGTTTCACGAATGGCATCGCTGCCGCTGGCCGAAGTGCTGGCCGAGCCTTTACGCTGGCCCACATACAAGGTAATGCCGAAACCCTGATCGCGATTGTACTCGACGGTTTCGACCTCACGCTGGCGCACGGTGGTGGACAAGCCCTGTTCCAGCGATACCGCCACTTCGCAGGCGCTGGCGCCCTGGCGGCGAGCCTCGGCGATGATCTGCTCGACCTGCTCCTGCAACTCCGGCAAGGCCTGCGGGCCGACGCTTTGGACTGCGTTCATAGTTTTCTCCACTCAAATTCTGCTTTCGGCGCGGGTCAAGCTACGACCGGGCCGGACAAGCGGCCCCCGACTGGTTATCATGGCGGCGTTTATTAGCGGACTGCCCCCATGGTTGATTACGACGACGCCTTCGACGACGGCGAAAAAAGCAAATCTCAGGTCAAGCGCGAGCTGCATGCGCTGGTGGATCTCGGTGAGCGCCTGACCACACTCAAGCCCGACACCCTGGCTCGCCTGCCCCTGACCGATCCACTGCGCAGGGCCCTGGCCGATGCGCCCAAGCACACCGCGCATATCGCCCGCAAACGGCATCTGTCGTTTATCGGCAAGCTGATGCGTGACCAGGAAGTCGACGCGATTCTGGTGTTGCTCGACCAACTCGATGCCTCCACCCGGCAATACAACGAACGTTTCCACAACCTCGAACGCTGGCGCGATCGCCTGATCGGCGGCACTGACGAGGTGCTGGAGCAATTCGTCGGCGAATACCCTGAAGCGGATCGCCAGCAACTGCGTTCGCTGATCCGTCAGGCCCAGCACGAACAACTGCGCAACAAACCGCCTGCCGCCAGCCGCAAGATCTTCAAATACATCCGCGATCTGGATGAAACCAAACGCGGCTTGCGCTGACATCAACGCGGGCAGCCTTCAGGCGGCCCGCGTCTTTTTTCATGCGCCGGTGCCACCCACCGTGATCGCATCGATCTTCAAGGTCGGCTGACCCACGCCCACCGGTACCGACTGCCCATCCTTGCCGCAGGTGCCTACGCCACTGTCCAGCGACAGGTCGTTACCGACCATCGACACTCGGCTCATCGCCTCCGGCCCGTTGCCAATCAACGTCGCACCCTTGACCGGCGTGGTGATCTTGCCGTCTTCGATCAAGTAGGCTTCGCTGGTGGAGAACACGAATTTGCCGCTGGTGATGTCCACCTGACCGCCGCCGAGGTTGGCGCAGTAGATGCCCTTTTTCACCGAGGCGATGATTTCCGCCGGATCGCTCTGGCCGCCAAGCATGTAGGTGTTGGTCATGCGCGGCATCGGCAGGTGCGCATAGGATTCGCGACGACCGTTGCCGGTACAGGCCACGCCCATCAGACGGGCGTTGAGCTTGTCCTGCATGTAACCCTTGAGCACGCCATTCTCGATCAGCGTGGTGCATTCGGTCGGCGTGCCTTCGTCATCGACGCTCAGCGACCCGCGGCGACCGGCCAGGGTACCGTCATCGACAATGGTGCAAAGGCTGGAGGCAACCATTTCGCCCATGCGACCGCTGTAGGCAGAGCTGCCCTTGCGGTTGAAGTCGCCTTCCAGGCCGTGCCCGACCGCTTCGTGCAGCAGCACGCCGGACCAGCCCGAACCCAGTACCACCGGCAAGGTGCCGGCCGGCGCCGGAATCGCTTCAAGGTTGACCAGCGCCTGGCGCAGGGCTTCACGGGCATAGCCCATGGCCCGGTCTTCGCTCAGGAAGTAGCGGTAATCGGTGCGACCGCCGCCGCCATGGCCACCTCGCTCGCGGCGACCGTTCTGCTCAACGATCACGCTGACATTGAAGCGCACCAGCGGGCGAATGTCTGCGGCCAGGCTGCCATCGGCAGCGGCGATCAGTATGCGCTCCCAGACCCCGGCCAGGCTCACGGTGACCTGCTGGATGCGCGGATCCAAGGCACGGGTGGCGGCGTCGACGCGCTTGAGCAACTCGACCTTCTCGGCCCGGCTGAGAACCTCCAGCGGATTGTCTTCGCCGTACAGGCGCGGGATGTCCTGGCTGGCGAACACCTTCACGGTGCCGTTCTGGCCCGCACGGGAAATCGACCGCGCTGCGCGCGAGGCTTGCAGCAAGGCGTCCTGAGTGATGGCGTTGCTGTAGGCGAAGCCGGTTTTTTCACCGGACTGGGCGCGCACGCCGACGCCTTGGTCAAGGTTGAAACTGCCTTCCTTGACGATGCCGTCTTCCAGCGCCCAGGACTCGGAAATCTGGCCCTGGAAATACAAGTCGGCGGCATCGATGCCGGGACCGGCCAACTCGCCCAACACAGACTGCAGGCTCTCGATGGTCAAGCCACCCGGCGCAAGCAGGTGATCACTGACGGTGGATAACAACTCGCTCATAGTCACTCCGAGGTGTGCGCAGGCCGCAATGCGTCCTGCGAGAAAAATCGCCGGTGACTGGACACCGGCATCCGCGCCCGGATGGACGCCTGTTCACTGCTGTCACGTTCGGCCAGCAGCACGGCTTCGCCTTGATCCTGTTCGGCCAGGATGCGCCCCCAGGGGTCGACAATGGCCGCATGCCCGTAGGTTTCCCTGGGCCCGGGATGGATTCCGCCCTGGGCCGCAGCCAGGACATAGCATTGGGTTTCGATGGCACGTGCGCGTATCAGCACATCCCAATGGGCCGCCCCGGTCACGGCCGTAAAGGCCGACGGGGCGGTAATGATCTCGGCGCCCGCTTCTCGCAGAGCGCTGTACAGCTCCGGAAACCGCAGGTCGTAACACACGCTCAGGCCTACCCGCCCGACTGGCGTGTCGGCCACCACAACGTTTTGACCGTGGGCGTAGTCATCTGATTCACGATAACGCCCCCGACTGTCGGCCACATCGACGTCGAACAGGTGCAGCTTGTCGTAGCGCGCCACCGGCTCGCCGTGCTCGTCCACCAGCAGCGAGCAGGCATGGGACTTGGCCTGCGGCCGGTCGTGCGGCGGCAACGGCAAGGTTCCCGCCACAATCCATAACCTGAGGTCGCGGGCGGCCTGTTTCAACCATGGCAGGATCGGGCCCTGCCCCAACACTTCGGCCTGGCCGATGGCTGCAGCATCACGACGGCCCATGGCGGCGAAGTTTTCCGGCAGCACCGCCAGCCGTGCGCCGCCCTGTGCCGCTTGCTCGAGCAACGCCCGGGCCTGGGCCAGGTTGGCCAGTACGTCGCTCTGGCTGACCATCTGAATCACCGCTAACGACATGCACGACTCCGGGCCTAGCGGGCCTTCTCGAAAGGTTTGATAAAGGTAATCTTAGGCTCTTTCCACGGACCTTCGACGCGATACTGCACACTGGCGAATCGCGCTACCCGATCACCGAGCAGTTTGTCGACCAGAAACAGTGCGCCACCAATGGCCGGCGCGCCGACGATCAACGCCGCCAGCGGCAGGTTGTTGGTTACCTGCAAGCTCACCATCAACTTCGCATCGACACGATCAGCGACCATGTCCAGGGTGCCATCGAGCTCTAGATTGCTGGACGGACCGGTCATGGTGATCGGCTCGCGGGTCACGTATACGCCGTTGCTGGCCTGCAGCAGGCCCTTGACCCGGTCATAGGCCAGGCCTTTGCCGAACAGGTCGGAGAAGTCCAGTCGCAGGCGGCGACCGATCGAATTGAAGTTGAGCAGGCCAAACACCCGCAAAGCCTGGGCGCTGCCTTCGACCTCGACGAACTGGCCATTGCGCAACGTCGCGTCGAGGCTTCCGGAAAGCCGCTTGAGGCCGACCCAGGCCGGTGAACCGGGCCAGCGACCGTCGGCATCGAGGTGGAAACTCTCACTGGTGACAGTGGGTGCAAATTTCCAGGCCTTGAGTACATCGGCGAGATTCTTGCCCTCCAGCCGCCCCTTGAACCAGCTGCTGGTAGCGCCTGGCGCGCCTTCCCAACCGGCATTGCCCGCGAGGGTCATACCCTTGAGGCCAAGGCTCATGTTGTTGAAAGCCACCCCGGTGGCCGTCGGGCGCAGCTTCATCGACCAGGCACCGAGCAACTCGTCGCCCTGGAACAACTTGCCGATCTGCACATCCATGGCCGGGATCTTGCGCGGGTCGCTGGAGGCCAGTGGATCGGGCGGATTTTCTTCAGTGACCGCAGCGGGGTCGGGCGCCGACAAACGCACGGTCGTCAGGTTAATCGCAATAGGCGCGTTCTTGGCATCGGGTGCGCGCATGCTCCCGGTGACTTGCTTGCTGTCGATCTGCAGGGCCCAGTTGTCCGGGTTGCGACGCAAGGCCAGGACCACGTCATCCATATCCATCCCGCCGCCTTTGACACGCCCGATAGTGACGTCGGCACGGCGTAGCAGCTGCTTGGCGCTGCCTTCGGCATCGACATGGGAATAGCGTTCGACTTGAGCCTTCCACGGCTCGAGGTCGAGTTCCGCCAGCCTACCGCGAACCCGCAGGCCCTTGGTGGACGGCACCTGCGCATCGGCGCCGCCGAGCACCAACTCGCCGCGGCCATCACTGGGGCTCGCGGTCGGTGCCGCGTAGGCAAGGTTGGCGACATCGGCGTAATCGACGTCGTAGCGGCGCTCGTCACCTTGCAAGGTCATGCTGAAGGTGGTGTCGCGCGTGTCATCGGCCAGCTTGCCGAAGGGCGCTGGCAGGTCGACCGCCAGGCCCTTGAGATTGGAGTTGATGGTCAACAGGTTGTCGTTGCCGCCGAGCGTCAGTTGCAGCTGATAGGGCAGTTCACCCGTCACCGGCAGTGTCTGCTGGACATGCAGCCAATCGGTGAGTTTGCTGACCTCTACCTGGCCTTTTGCGGTCACGCGGGTACGCAAGGCATCGGGCTTGCCTTCGGCGTGGATCTGCGCGGTGATCGGCTTCCCGAACGCCACGGCAGCGATGTTCTGGCCGCTCAGGCCCTTATCGAAGTCGAAGCGGAAGTCACCCTTGAGCTGGGTCAGTTCAAGCTCCGGCTCGCGGATCTTCAGGCGGGCATTACGGGTGCTGAAGTCCACCAGCACTTTGGGGTGCTCGCCCTTGTGCAGGGGGATGTCGAGGTTGAGCTTGCCCTGCAACGGACCTTCGGCTTCCCAGCCAGCGAAGGTCGGGCCGGTGCCAATGGGCGCGTCCTGAAGGATTTTGATGCCATCGCCAAGGCCACCTTCGAACTCGCCATCGAGGTACAGGTGCGGCTGCGCGCCAGCCCGGACGCGGGGCACGCTGACATTGACGTTGCGGACCTGAGTATCGAGCAGCTGGCCGCTGCGGGCCTGGATTCGCACGCCGCCGTCTTCGATGATCACGTCGCCATCGACCTTGCTGACCACCGGCCAGCCCGGTTGATAGTCCAGGGTCACGTCATGAACCTTGAAAAACAGGCTGATGCTGCGGGCATGGTCCGGGGCGCCACTCTGGATCGAGCCCTGGTACTGGAAATAACCCTCGTCCACTGCGCCTTTGACAATGGCGCCGCGCAGCCACTCATTCAGCGCCGGGCTGAGCACCTTGGGCAGATACTTGCCGGTGTAGCGGCCGTCGCCGTCGACCAGGCCGACGCGCAGGTCCATATAGTCTTCACGCGCCGCATCAAACAGCAGGCGGATCAGGAAGTCGCCGGCAATCCTGCCCTCCTCGCCTAATACCTTCAGGTACGGCGCAACCAGGGTGAGGCCGTCCTGATCGAGGCGCCAGGTGAGCCGCGCATTGGCTTTGAGGTAATGCCAGGGGTCGGCGAAGATCGGGGCCAGGTGCAACATGAACTTCTCGGTATCCAGGCGCAGCTCACCCTGGCCGAGATCGCCGCTGATGCTGCCGCTGACATTCCCGGCCGCCGGTGCGCCGCGATAGGCGTTGAAGCCAACGTTGTCGAGGTTGGCGGCAAAGCTCAGGCGTTGATCGCCCGAAGCCTTGGGCCGGACATCGAGCACCAGGTTGCGCACGCCGCCCGTGATTTTCAGGCCATCGACCACAGCGGCCAGCTTGTCAGGCAAGGGTGCCCAGGCATCGATCAGTGGCGTCAGCGGGGTCAGGTCCAGGCGATCGGCCTGGATATGCCAGGTTTCTTCGGTCGGCTCGCGGGTCGTCACCTGTCGTGCCTGCAGGCGCGACTCCCAGCGTTTGTCGCCGACGCTCATGGCCAGCGAGTTGACCAGCACCTCCATGCCTTGATCCTGACGGCGGAACCAGGCGTTGAGGGCCAGATTCCCGACACCGGCCGGCTTGCGGTCGGCATAGGCACCGCGTAGCGCCGGGGCATTGAGTCGGACCACGGCGCTTTGCAACGCGCCTTTATCCCAGTTCAGCCAGAACTCGCCACCGGCGCGGGCTTCCGTGAGCTTCCACTGCCGGGTCAGGCGCGCTGGCAGCCAGGCGGCCCAATTGCTTTGCGGCAGGCTCAGGTAGGCCTCCAGCTGGCCATCGCGCCATTGGCTGGTGCGGATGCGCGTGCGCAGGTTCAGGGCCATGGGCTGACCGTCAGGCAGGGTCAGGCGCAGGTCCAGGCGCTGACGCACGCTGCCGGTCTTCAGGCTCGCTCCGACATAGGTAAAGGTCATCGGGTCATGCTGGAAAGGTTCGACTGTGACCTGGCTGTCGAGCACCGACAGCCGTGTCACCACCTGCATCTGCTTGAGTAGCTGTTCGGGGTCCAGCGGAATGTCGTCCTTGACCGGCAAGCCCTTGAGGGTCCAGCGACCGCTCTCGTCCTCGGCCAGGTTCAGCTGCAGGCCACCCAGTTCGAGATGGGCGATGCGCACATTGCGCTCAAGCAGGCTCGCCCACAGATCGGGCACCACCCGCACCTGGTCCAGGCGCAAGGCACTGGCGCCCTCGCCCACTTGCACGTCATGGGCCAGCAGCACCGGTGCCAGCCCGCTCCAGCGGCCCTCCAGACTGCCGATCCGAAGGGGGATGCCCAGCGTCTGTTCGGCCTTTTCCTGGACCTGGTCGCGGTACTCGGCGACCAGCGGCACCAGCTCGCGCCCCAGGCTGACATACAAGGCGACCAGCACCGACATCAGCGCACACACCCCCAGACCCCATCGGATCGCGGCAGCCAGAAAGCGAGTCAGACGCTCCATGTCAGCGGTCCCCGAAATATGCTGGAGTAACTATGACCGTGAGGCCGGCTTTTGCCAGTGCCCGCGGCCGGGCTTGAACATCCTGATTCAGAGCAGCACCACGTCGTATTGCTCCTGGGAATACATGGACTCGACCTGGAAACGAATGGTTCGGCCGATAAAGGCTTCAAGCTCAGCGACATTGCCCGACTCTTCGTCCAGCAAACGATCGACCACCTTCTGATTGGCCAACACTCGATAGCCTTCGGCCTGATAGGCCCGCGCTTCCCGAAGAATCTCACGGAAAATCTCGTAGCAGATCGTCTCCGGGGTTTTCAGTTTACCCCGGCCCTGGCAGCACGCGCAGGGCTCGCACAGCACTTGCTCGAGGCTCTCGCGGGTGCGCTTGCGGGTCATTTGCACCAGACCCAGCTCGGTAATGCCGATGATGTTGGTCTTGGCGTGGTCGCGTTCCAGTTGCTTTTCCAGGGTGCGCAACACCTGGCGCTGGTGTTCTTCATCTTCCATGTCGATGAAGTCTATGATGATGATCCCGCCGATATTGCGCAGGCGCAATTGCCGGGCAATGGCCGTGGCCGCCTCCAGGTTGGTCTTGAAGATGGTTTCCTCAAGGTTGCGGTGGCCGACGAACGCACCGGTATTGACGTCGATGGTCGTCATGGCCTCGGCCGGGTCGACGACCAGGTAGCCGCCGGACTTGAGCGGCACCTTGCGCTCAAGGGCGCGTTGTATCTCGTCCTCGACGCCATAGAGGTCGAAGATCGGCCGCTCGCCCGGGTAATGCTCCAGACGGTCGGCAATCTCCGGCATGAGCTCGCCGACGAACTGCGTGGTTTTCTGGAAGGTTTCCCGGGAGTCGATCCGGATTTTCTCGATTTTCGGGCTGACCAGGTCGCGCAGTGTGCGCAGGGCCAAACCAAGGTCTTCGTAGATTTCGCTGGGCGCGCCGACAGTCTTGATCTGCGCGCCGATCTGGTCCCAGAGCCTGCGCAGGTAGCGGATGTCCATCAGGATTTCGTCGGCGCCGGCGCCTTCGGCGGCGGTGCGCAGGATAAAGCCGCCGACTTCCTTGATGCCTTCCTGGGCAACGCAGTCGCTGACCACCTGCTTGAGCCGCTCACGCTCGCTTTCGTCTTCGATCTTCAGCGAAATACCGACATGGCTGGTCTTCGGCATGTAGACCAGGTAGCGCGACGGGATCGACAGTTGGGTGGTGAGGCGCGCGCCCTTGGAACCGATCGGGTCCTTGGTGACTTGCACGACCAGGCTCTGCCCTTCGTGCACCAGGGCGCTGATGGTCTCGACCGAAGAGCCTTCGCGCATGGAGATTTCCGAGGCGTGAATGAAGGCGGCGCGGTCCAGCCCGATATCGACGAAAGCCGCCTGCATGCCTGGCAGCACGCGCACGACCTTGCCTTTGTAGATGTTGCCGACGATCCCCCGGCGCTGAGTCCGCTCGACGTGGACTTCTTGCAAAACACCGTTTTCTACCACCGCCACGCGCGATTCCATTGGCGTGATGTTGATCAGGATCTCTTCACTCATGGCTGGGTCTCGTCAAGATGTACACGATAATGATGGATCCTGCGCCGACTGTCTGCGAGTCGGCTGGGGTACGCGCACTTAGCGCGCCCGCAGGCTTTGCCAGCAGGGTATGCCGAAATCAGCCAGCAGCGCTGCTGTTTCGCACAGGGGCAAACCGACAACGGCCGAATAACTGCCATGCAGGTGGGTCACGAAGACGGCTCCCAGCCCCTGGATTGCATAGCTGCCAGCCTTGTCCCGAGGTTCGCCGTTGTCCCAGTAGGCCTGGGCCTCTTGCACGCTGATGGGACGAAAACCGACCTTGCTTCGGACATTGCGCACCTCACAGCGCTGACCATCGAGCACTGCCACGGCGGTCAGCACCTCGTGCTCGCGGCCCGACAAGGCGGCGAGCATGGCCAGGGCGTCGGCTTCATCGACCGGTTTGCCGAGAATCTGCCCGTCGAGCACCACGGCCGTGTCGGCGCCCAGCACGATGGTGGGAGCACCGGACTCGGTGGCCGCCAGCAGCGCCTGCCCCGCCGCCGCCTTGCCGCGTGCCAGGCGCTCGACATAGGCCGCAGGGCTCTCGCCCGGCAACGGGGTTTCATCGATGTTGGCGCTGATGGTGGTGAAGGGCACGCCGATCTGCGTCAGCAGTTCGCGCCGACGGGGGGAGCCGGAGGCCAGATAGAGCGGGTTCATCAAGACATCTCCCTGTCGGAGCCGAAAGACCGTAAAGCGGCTCGCGCCGGGCTCAATTGATGCTCAGTCGACGGCGCAGACCACGCAGCCCAAAGCTCACCCATGGCCAGAGCAAGGCGCTGACCACGGCGGGCAACAGCAGTGCGAGGGTGGGCTGGCGGTTACCGGTCAAGGCACTGAGCCACAGCTGAACCAGTTGAGCGAGACCGAAGATAACCAGGATCACCAGGCTTTGCTGCCACATGGGGAACATGCGCAGGCGCTGCTGCAACGACAGCACCAGGAAGGTGATCAAGGTCAGGATCAAGGCATTCTGGCCGAGCAAGGTGCCATACAGCACGTCTTCTGCCAGGCCCAGTAGAAACGCAGTGGTCATGCCGACCTTGTGCGGCAGCGCCAATGACCAGAAGGCCAGCAGCAAGGCCAGCCACAGGGGCCGAAGGATTTCCATGAACTGCGGCAGCGGCGAGACGCTGAGCAGCAGGCCGATCAGAAAGGTCAGCCAGACGACCCAGCCGTTCCTGGCACGTGTTGTAACCATTAGTGCCTCTCCCGTGAGGTGGTCGACGCTGTGCCGTGGCCGTTGCTGCGCGCGGCCGGCGCCGGGGCGACAGCCGGAGCCGCGGCGGGCGCAACAGCCGGTGTGGCGGCAGGCGGAGCAGAGATTGCCGGCGTTGCTGGAGTGGCGGGTGCAGCTGGAGAAGCCGACGTTGCACCGCTATTGGCGCCGCCTGGCAGGCCTTGTCGGTCAGCGGCTTCCTGCGCCTGGGCAGCATCGCTGGCGCGCTGTTCCGGCGAGCGGCTGTCGGTGAACACCAGCAGCAAATAACGGCTGCGGTTCAGGGCGGCGGTCGGTACGGCGCGCACAATGGCAAACGGCTGACCGGAATCGTGGATGACTTCCTTGACGGTGGCCACCGGATAACCCGCCGGGAAGCGCTGCCCCAGGCCTGAACTGACCAACAGGTCGCCCTCCTTGATGTCAGCGGTGTCGGCCACGTGGCGCAATTCCAGACGTTCCGGATTACCGATCCCGCTGGCAATGGCGCGCAGCCCGTTGCGGTTGACCTGCACCGGGATGCTATGGGTCGTGTCGGTGAGCAGCAGCACCCGTGAGGTGTACGGCATCAACTCGACGACCTGCCCCATCAAGCCGCGCGCATCGAGCACCGGTTGACCGAGCACGACGCCGTCGCGCTCCCCCTTGTTGATCAGGATGCGGTGACTGAACGGGTTCGGGTCCATGCCGATCAACTCGGCCACTTCGACCTTTTCATTGACCAGTGCCGAGGAATTGAGCAACTCGCGCAGCCGAACGTTCTGCTCGGTCAGGGCCGCCAGCTTTTGCAGGCGACCTTGCAGCAGCAAGGCTTCGGTCTTGAGTTTTTCGTTTTCGGCGGCAAGCTCGGTACGGCTGCCGAACTGGCTGGCCACGCCTTGCCACAGGCGCTGCGGCAGGTCGGTGACCCAGTAGGACTGCATCAAGACCAGTGACATCTGGCCACGCACAGGCTTCAACACCGTGAAACGGGCGTCGACCACCATCAACGCGACCGATAGCACCACCAGCACCAGTACGCGTACGCCCAATGAGGGGCCTTTGGCGAAAAGCGGTTTAATAAGCCGCTCCTCGTGGGCAAATGATCAATAGGTCAGTCATACGGCAGCGAACCGGTCTGGAAGCGGATTGGCAAAAACGACGCCCGACAGGCGCCGGCCCGACGCATACAGGTAGCACCGCTGGCGCGACCTGTAAACGGGGCAGCAGGACGTACAGCTCCGGGCTTATTCGCTGGAGAGCAGGTCCATGGTGTGCTTGTCCATCATTTCCAGCGCACGACCACCGCCGCGGGCGACGCAAGTCAGCGGGTCTTCGGCGACGATCACTGGCAGCCCGGTTTCCTGAGCCAGCAGCTTGTCCAGGTCACGCAGCAGTGCGCCACCACCGGTCAGCACCAGGCCGCGCTCGGCGATGTCCGAAGCCAGTTCCGGAGGCGATTGCTCCAGGGCGCTTTTCACCGCCTGGACGATGGTCGCCAGCGATTCCTGCAGGGCTTCGAGCACTTCGTTGGAGTTCAGGGTGAAGGCACGCGGTACGCCTTCGGCCAGGTTGCGGCCACGGACGTCGACTTCGCGGACTTCGCCACCCGGGTAGGCGGTACCGATTTCCTGCTTGATGCGCTCGGCGGTGGATTCACCGATCAGGCTGCCGTAGTTGCGACGCACGTAGGTCACGATCGCTTCGTCGAAGCGGTCGCCGCCGACGCGCACGGACTCGGCATAGACCACGCCATTCAGGGAGATCAGGGCGATTTCAGTGGTACCACCGCCGATATCGACGACCATCGAACCACGCGCCTCTTCAACCGGCAGGCCGGCACCGATGGCGGCGGCCATTGGCTCTTCGATCAGGAATACTTCACGCGCGCCGGCACCAAGTGCCGATTCACGAATGGCCCGACGCTCCACCTGGGTGGATTTACACGGTACGCAAATCAACACGCGCGGGCTGGGCTGCAGGAAGCTGTTTTCGTGAACCTTGTTGATGAAATACTGCAGCATCTTTTCGCAGACGCTGAAGTCGGCGATGACGCCGTCCTTCATCGGACGAATGGCAGCAATGTTGCCAGGCGTACGGCCCAGCATGCGCTTTGCTTCGGTACCGACAGCGACGACACTTTTCTGGTTGCCGTGGGTGCGAATGGCCACAACCGATGGCTCATTCAGGACGATACCGCGCTCACGCACGTAAATAAGGGTGTTGGCCGTTCCCAGGTCGATCGAAAGATCGCTGGAGAACATGCCACGCAGTTTCTTGAACATGGGAAAGTGACCCTAGGCAACGCGTGGGTAAAAAAGTGCGGCAAACTCTAACAATGGCAGGGATTTTGGGCAAGGCGCCAATATGTTAAATTGGTCGTTTTTCCGAGCATGCCCTCACCTGATCGCGGCCATCTGACCGTAGAATCACTGATGTGTTCCAATATCGACGAACGGTAACATTCCGTTTCGTTTTCCACTGGAGAATCCCATGGCGCTTGAACGCTCCGACGTGGAAAAAATCGCTCATCTGGCTCGTCTGGGCCTCAATGAAGCCGATCTCCCACGCACCACCGATGCATTGAACCGTATTCTCGGGCTGGTCGACCTGATGCAAGCCGTCGACACCAGCGGTATCGAACCGCTGGCCCACCCGCTGGAAGCCAGTCAGCGCCTGCGCGCCGATGTGGTCACCGAGCACAACCAGCGCGACGCCTATCAGGCCATCGCACCGTCCGTCGAAAACGGCCTGTACCTGGTTCCGAAAGTCATCGAGTAAGGGATTAAGAGCCTGCCATGCATGAATTGACTCTGGCCGAGATCGCCCGCGGACTCGCCGACAAGAAGTTCTCCTCCGAAGAGCTGACCCGTGCGCTGCTGACGCGCATCCATCAACTCGACCCGCAGCTTAACAGCTTCATCAGCGTCACCGACGAACTGGCCATCAGCCAGGCCCGTGCCGCCGACGCCCGCCGCGCAAACGGCGAAAGCGGTGCCCTGCTGGGTGCTCCGCTGGCGCACAAAGACCTGTTCTGCACTCAGGGCATCCGCACCAGCTGCGGTTCGAAGATGCTCGACAATTTCAAGGCCCCTTACGACGCCACGGTCGTGTCGAAACTGGCGGCTGCCGGTGCCGTGACGCTGGGCAAGACCAACATGGACGAATTCGCCATGGGCTCGGCCAACGAGTCCAGCTACTACGGCGCCGTGAAAAACCCATGGAACCTTGAACACGTGCCCGGTGGCTCGTCCGGTGGCTCCGCCGCGGCCGTGGCTGCGCGCCTGCTGCCCGCTGCGACCGGCACCGACACTGGCGGTTCGATTCGCCAGCCGGCAGCGCTGACCAACCTTACCGGCCTGAAACCGACCTACGGTCGTGTTTCGCGCTGGGGCATGATTGCCTACGCATCGAGCCTGGATCAGGGCGGCCCGCTGGCCCGCACCGCCGAAGACTGTGCGCTGTTGTTGCAAGGCATGGCCGGCTTCGACCCGCAAGACTCCACCAGCATCGATGAGCCAGTGCCTGACTACAGCGCCAACCTCAACGGCTCGCTGGAAGGCCTGCGCATCGGCCTGCCGAAGGAATACTTCGGTGCCGGTCTCGACCCGCGCATCGCCGAGCTGATCATGGCCAGCGTCAAGGAGCTGGAAAAGCTCGGCGCGGTGGTCAAGGAAATCAGCCTGCCGAACATGCAGCATGCCATCCCGGCGTACTACGTGATCGCGCCAGCCGAAGCCTCGTCGAACCTGTCGCGTTTCGACGGCGTGCGTTTCGGCTACCGCTGCGAGAACCCGGCCAACCTGACCGACCTTTACGAGCGTTCGCGCGCCGAAGGTTTTGGTGCTGAAGTCCAGCGCCGGATCATGGTCGGTGCCTACGCCCTGTCCGCCGGCTACTACGATGCCTATTACCTGCAGGCGCAGAAAATCCGCCGCCTGATCAAGAACGACTTCATGACCGCCTTTGGCGAAGTCGACGTGATCCTCGGCCCGACCACGCCTAACCCGGCCTGGAAAATCGGCGCCAAGAACAACGACCCGGTCGCTGCCTACCTGGAAGACGTCTACACCATCACTGCCAACCTCGCCGGCTTGCCGGGCGTGTCGATGCCGGCCGGTTTCGTCGAAGGTCTGCCAGTCGGCGTCCAGTTGCTGGCTCCGTATTTCCAGGAAGGCCGCCTGCTCAACGTTGCGCACCGCTATCAGCAAGTGACTGACTGGCACACGCGCACACCAACCGGCTTCTGAGGGGTCCACACATGCAATGGGAAGTTGTCATCGGGCTGGAGATTCACACCCAGCTCGCCACCCAGTCGAAGATTTTCTCCGGCAGCGCCACCACATTCGGCTCCGAGCCGAACACCCAGGCCAGCCTGGTTGACCTGGGGATGCCCGGCGTCCTGCCGGTGCTGAACCAGGAAGCCGTGCGCATGGCCGTCATGTTTGGCCTGGCGATCGACGCCGAGATTGGCCAGCACAACGTGTTCGCGCGCAAGAACTACTTCTACCCGGACCTGCCCAAGGGCTACCAGATCAGCCAGATGGAACTGCCGATCGTCGGCAAGGGCCACCTGGACATTACCCTGGAAGACGGCACGGTCAAGCGCGTCGGCATCACCCGTGCGCACCTTGAAGAAGACGCCGGCAAGAGCCTGCACGAAGACTTCAGCGGCTCAACCGGTATCGACCTGAACCGCGCCGGCACCCCGCTGCTGGAGATCGTCTCCGAGCCGGACATGCGCAGCGCCAAGGAAGCCGTGGCCTACGTCAAGGCCATCCATGCGCTGGTGCGCTACCTGGGCATTTGCGACGGCAACATGGCCGAAGGCTCGCTGCGTTGCGACTGTAACGTGTCGATCCGCCCGAAAGGCCAGGCCGAGTTCGGCACCCGCTGCGAGATCAAGAACGTCAACTCGTTCCGCTTTATCGAGCGCGCGATCAACAGCGAAGTGCAACGCCAGATCGAGCTGATCGAAGACGGCGGCAAGGTTGTCCAGCAAACCCGCCTGTACGACCCGAACAAGGACGAAACCCGCGCCATGCGCAGCAAGGAGGAAGCCAACGACTACCGTTACTTCCCCGATCCGGACCTGCTGCCGGTGGTGATCGAGGATTCGTTCCTGGACGCCACCCGCGCCACCCTGCCGGAACTGCCGCCGCAGAAGCGCGAGCGCTTCCAGTCCCAGTTCGGCCTGTCGGCCTATGATGCCAGCGTGCTGGCTTCCAGCCGCGAGCAAGCGGACTACTTCGAGAAGGTCGTGAGCATCGGCGGCGACGCCAAGCTGGCCGCCAACTGGGTCATGGTCGAGCTGGGCAGCCTGCTCAACAAGCTGGGCCTGGAAATCGACCAGGCGCCGGTCAACGCCGAGCAATTGGGCGGCATGCTCAAGCGCATCAGCGACAACACCATCAGCGGCAAGATTGCCAAGATGGTCTTCGAGGCCATGGCGGCCGGTGAAGGCGACGCTGACCAGATCATCGAAGCACGCGGCCTGAAACAGGTGACTGACACCGGCGCCATCGAGAAGGTACTCGATGAAGTGCTGGCGGCCAACGCCGAGCAGGTCGAACAGTACCGTGCGGCGGATGAAGCCAAGCGCGGCAAGATGTTCGGCTTCTTCGTCGGCCAGGCGATGAAAGCGTCCAAGGGCAAAGCCAACCCGCAGCAAGTGAACCAATTGCTCAAAAGCAAGCTCGAAGGCTGATTGCCTGTGTGTAGGAGCCGGACTTGCCCTAATGCCAGTCAGTTAAGGCGAGATCCATGTAGGAGCGGCGGTCCGGCGTCCCGGCCTGGCCGCGATGGGCCGCACAGCGGCCCCTTAGGCCAGTGACATCTGCGACTCAGCTTGCGAGTGCAGGTGGTTTCAGAATCGCCGGGGCCGCTGCGCAGCCCATCGCGGCCAGGTCCGCTCCTACAGGAGGTTTGCGCCAGATCTGAAAGCGGCTCTGATGCTTAACTGGCATTGGGGCTCGCCCGGCTCCTACGCAAACCCGACAGGTTCACAAATAATCAGCGAGTTGGAGAACACCTATGTGGCGTCTGTTGAGTGCCAGCCTTATGCTGACCCTGCTGGCCGGTTGCGCCAGCCATGACATTGATTCTGGCGGTTATGACAAGAAAGGCGTCGCCTCTTATTACGGTTCTCGCCACCATGGCAAGCGCACTGCCAGCGGCGAACGCTTCAACCAGCACGGCCTGACCGCCGCCCACCGCAGTTTGCCATTCGGCACCCGCGTTCGCGTGACTAATCTGAGCAATGACCGTTATGTTGTGGTGCGCATCAATGACCGCGGCCCGCATACGCGTGGCCGGCTGATCGACCTGTCGCGCGCCGCCGCCGACAAACTGGGCATGCTGCGCAGCGGTACCGCCCGCGTACGGATACAAAGCCTCGACGACTGACTGGGAGCCTTGACCATTTTCGACCTGGCCGCCTTACCCACCTTCAGCCTGCTGCAGTTGATCATTGGTCTGTTGCTGCTGGTGCTCGGTGCGGAATTGCTGGTGCGTGCCGCCATTCGCCTGGCAGCCGCGCTAAAGGTTCGCCCGCTGATCATGGGCCTGAGCATGGTCGCCTTCGGCAGCAGCGCGCCGCAATTGGCGGTCAGCCTGCAAGCCGCGATTACCGGCGTGCCCGACATTGCCGTCGGCAGTGTGCTGGGTAGCAATATCTTCAATATTCTGGTGACGCTGGGCCTGTCGGCGCTGATCATTCCGTTGCGTGTATCGCGGCAACTGGTGCGCCTGGACATCCCGCTGATGATCGGTGCCAGCCTGCTGGTCTGCGTGCTGGCCTGGAATGAAGTGCTCGGGCCGCTGGAAGGTTTGCTGCTGCTGATTGCGTTGCTGGTGTACCTGGGCCTGCTCTGGAATCAGTCACTTCACCATGGTCGCACTTATCCACATGCCGATGACAAGACCGCACACGTCCCCTGGCTCAAATGCACTTCGCTGATGCTCGGCGCCCTGGCGCTGCTGACGGTTGCAGGCCATCTGGTACTGGAAGCAGCCGTCGAGGTCGCCGTCGACCTGGGGCTGTCGGAGCGGATCATCGGACTGACCGTTGTCGCCGTGTGCACATCGCTACCGGAACTGGCGACCTCCCTGATTGCAGCTATTCGCGGCGAGCGGGAAATTGCCGTGGGTAACGTCATCGGCAGCAACCTGTTCAATCTGCTCGGCGTGCTTGGCGTCACCGCCCTGCTCGCGCCGGCCCCGCTGTCCGTCTCCCCTAATGCATTGGATTTCGACTTGCCGGTCATGCTCGGCGTCGCGCTGTTGACCCTGCCGGTGTTCTACTCCGGCTACCGCGTGACCCGGGCCGAAGGGGTGCTGTTCCTGTGCCTGTACCTTGCCTACGGCCTGCACGTGGTGTCGTTCACCACCGGCATGGCGCTGGCCAATCGGCTTGAACACTTGATGCAGTTTTACCTGCTGCCAGTACTTGCACTGTATCTGCTGCTCAGTACGGTGCGTGCCTGGCGCCACCAACAATAGGAGAGGCTTTGATGACCGATAACAACAACACATCCGGCGAACAGATCCGCCGCCAGGTCATGGGCGATGAGTTCGTCGACCGGGCACTGGGCAATGCGACCGCTTTCACTCAGCCCCTGCAGGAATTCGTCAATGAGCACGCCTGGGGCGGCGTCTGGAACCGCCCGGGCCTGGAGCTCAAGACCCGCAGCCTGATCACCCTCGCGACGCTGACCGCGCTCAAATGCCCGCAAGAGCTCAAGGGCCATGTGCGTGGCGCCCTGAACAATGGCTGCACGGTCGAGGAGATTCGTGAAGCCCTGCTGCATTGCGCCGTCTATGCCGGCGTACCGGCGGCGATCGATGCGTTCCGTGCCGCCCAGGAAGTGATCGACAGCTACAGCAACTGATTGATCACTGCCCGGCGCCTGCGATCAGGAAACGGCAGGCGACTTGGCGGCCTTGTCGTTCTTTTTCTTGAGCCAGTAGGCGAAGCCCAGTACCGCCAGCCACACTGGAATCAACAGCACCGAAATACGGATGCCCGGGGTCATGTACATGATGACCAGGATGACTGCCAGGAATGCGAGACAGAGGTAGTTGGTGAACGGGTAGCCCCAGCTCTTGTAGAAGGTGGTCTGCCCCGCAGCCTGCTTGGCCCGGCGGAATTTCAGGTGAGTCATGCTGATGATGCCCCAGTTGATCACCAGCGAAGACACCACCAACGCCATCAGCAGGCCAAAGGCTTTGGCCGGCATGATGTAGTTGATCACTACGCACAGCCCGGTCGCGAGCGCCGAAATCCCCAGCGCCGCCAGCGGTACGCCGCGCTTATTGACCTTTAGCAGGCTGCGCGGAGCATCGCCCTGCTCGGCCAGGCCGAACATCATGCGGCTGTTGCAGTACACGCAGCTGTTGTAGACCGACAGCGCGGCGGTCAGCACCACCAGGTTGAGCACGGTAGCCACGACGTTGCTGTCCAGTGCGTGGAAAATCATCACGAATGGGCTGCCGCCGTCGGCCACTTTGGTCCACGGGTAAAGGGACAACAGGATCGCCAGTGCACCGATGTAGAACAGCAGGATGCGGTAGATCACCTGATTGGTCGCGCGCGGGATGCTGTGCTTCGGATCGCTGGCTTCAGCGGCGGTGATGCCCACCAGCTCCAGGCCACCGAAGGAAAACATGATCACGGCCATGGCCATCATCAGGCCGCCAACGCCATTGGGGAAGAAGCCGCCGAACTGCCACAGGTTGGCAACGCTGGCATCCGGCCCGCCGGTGCCGGTGGCCAGCATCCAGGTGCCGAAGGCGATCATGCTGACAATCGCGACCACTTTGATCAGCGCGAACCAGAACTCCGTCTCGCCGTAGACTTTGACCTGGGTCAGGTTGATCAGGTTGATGAGTACAAAGAACACCGCTGCCGACGCCCAGGTCGGGAAGCCCGGCCACCAGTACTGGATATAAATGCCGACCGCGGTCAACTCTGCCATCCCCACCAGCACGTACAGTACCCAATAGTTCCAGCCGGACATGAAGCCGGCCAGCTCACTCCAGTAACTGTGGGCAAAGTGGCTGAAGCTACCGGAGACCGGTTCTTCCACCACCATCTCGCCGAGCTGGCGCATGATGAAAAAGGCGATCAGCCCGGCAATGCCGTAACCGAGCAGCACCGAAGGCCCGGCCAGTTGAATGGTCTGGGCGATGCCCAGAAACAACCCCGTGCCGATGGCGCCGCCCAGGGCGATCAGCTGGATATGCCGATTTTTCAAGCCCCGGTGCAAACGCTCGGGGGCAGCTTGTTGTTCCATTGGAGTTCCTTTGGCTGCCGCAGCAGCGATGTGTTCGTGTAACGCGTTCAGATCCAGCCGCCCCATTGCAGCAGGAAGATGCCGATGTTGGTCGTCACCGCCGCTGCCAGGGTGGTTATTACAATGATTGCAGCCGCCAGTTCGTGGTTGCCGTTGGCCGAGCGGGCCATGACATAGCTGGCGGCAGCGGTCGGGCTGCCGAAATAAAGAAACAGGATACCCAGTTCCGCACCACGAAAGCCGTACAACCAGGCGCCGAATGTCGCGAGTATCGGTATCCAGACCATTTTTGCCATGCTCGCACTGATCGCCATTTTGCCGCTGGCACGCAGAGATGCCAACGACAGGGTACCGCCGATGCAAATCAGCGCCAGTGGCAGGGTCATCTGAGCCAGATAGTCGCTGGAAGTCAGCAACCAGTTGGGCAATGGCACCTCCCCATAGGCCATGGGCGTGGCCAGCAGCACGCTGATGATCAGCGGATTGCACAGCACGCTTTTGAAGATGCTCCAGGGGTCGGATTTAATGCTTGGGCTGTAGATCGCCAGGACGATGGTCGACAGCGAGTTGTACAACAGAATCACCACGCCCGCGAGAATCGCCCCCAGGGAAATCCCGTAATCTCCGTACATGCTGGCCGCCAATGCCAGGCCGATGACGCCGTTATTGCCGCGAAACGCGCCCTGAGTGTAGATGCCCCGGTCCTCGCGCGGGCAGCGCCAGATCGCCAGGCCCCAGGCCAGGGCAAAGCCTGCGAAGGTCGCCACCGTGAAAAAGATCAGCAGGCCAGGCTGCATCGCCGCACCCAAGTCGGCGTGATAGATCCCCAAAAACAACAGCGCCGGCATGCACACGTTGAACACGAGTGTCGAGGCGCTGTGGATAAAGTTGTCGTTGATCAGGTTCACGCGCTTGAGAAACACGCCCATGAATAGCATCGCAAATACCGGTGCCGTGATATTCAGGGTTTGGACAAAAAGGGCCAGCATGCGGTAAGAACCTGTTGCCTGTTTTCAGGTGGCCCATGATAAGCCAGCGCATGGGGCGAAGGGCTGCTTTATGCGCTGATCGCCAGAAGTGACCGTGCACAGCATCGTTGACCGCAGAATACTCAGCGTTCTGATGCATCGTTCAAGCTCATGGGAAGGGGTAACGCGAGGCCGGGCAGGTCGCTGCCGACCTCCCGGACTGTGGCGGTGCGCATGGCGCGCTTGACTCAGCGCCGAACCGGCCGCTTCTGAAGCTTGCGCTGCAAGGTGCGCCGGTGCATGCCCAGGGCGCGGGCAGTGGCGGAAATATTGCCTTCATGCTCGGTCAGCACGCGCTGGATGTGCTCCCACTGCAGGCGGTCGACCGACATGGGGTTTTCCGGCACCAGGGAATCCAGGTCGGCGTGCTCGGAGAGCAAGGCGGCCAGCACGTCATCGGCGTCGGCGGGTTTGCACAGGTAGTTGCAGGCACCGCGCTTGATGGCCTCGACCGCCGTGGCGATGCTCGAATAGCCGGTCAGGATCAGCACGCGCATTTCCGGGTCGAGCTCGAGCAGCTTGGGCAGCAGCACCAGTCCGGAATCGCCGTCCATTTTCAGGTCCAGCGCGGCGTAGTCGGGCACGTCCTGCTGGGCCAGGATCAGGCCCTCTTCCGCCGAGCCTGCGGTGCTGACGCGAAAGCCCCGACGGGCCATCGCCCGAGCCATCACGCGGGTGAAGGTGGCGTCGTCGTCTACCAGCAACAGGTGCGGCAGTTCTTCGCCTTCGACCTGGGTTTCGTCACTCATGCTTCGTCTCCTCGGGCGTCGCGGGGCAGGCGCAGCTCGGTGAGCGTACCGCCTTCCTCGTGACTATAGAGTTTCACCGAGCCGCCCGCGCGTGTCACGCTGGCCTTGCTCAAAAACAGGCCCAGGCCGAAGCCTTTGCCCTTGGTTGTAAAGAACGGTTTGCCGATTTGCTCGGCAATCGCCAGCGGCACGCCCGGCCCGTGGTCGCGAATGCTGATGACAATGTCTTCGGCACTCCAGTCCAGATGCACTTCCAGCCCTTCCGGGCAGGCATCGGCAGCGTTGTTCAGCAGGTTCAGCAGCGCCTGGGTCAAGTCCGGCGGCGGTGCCAGGCGCGGCACGCTGCCCTGGCCCAGGCGCTGGAAGCGGTAACTGGCTTCCGGGCGCATCAGGTGCCAGCGATTGAGCGCCTCGTCGACCCAGAACGTCACCTCCTGGTCCTCGACCGCCAACCGGCGGTTGGCCTCGGCGGCGCGCACCAGTTGCTGGAGGGTTTCCTTGCACAGCTTGACCTGATCGGACAGCACTTGCAGGTCGTCCTGCAGCAACGGGTCGTTGTGATCCTGACGCATTTCCTTGATCAACACGCTCATGGTCGCCAGCGGTGTGCCCAACTCGTGGGCGGCACCGGCGGCCTGGGTGGCGACGGCCAGCAATTGCTGATCGCGCAGGCCTTCTTCCCGGCGCTGGCCGCGCCATTGCTCCTGGCGGCGCAGTTCTTCGGCCATTTTTGCGGCGAAGAAGGTGATCACCCCGGCGGCCAGCGCGAAGCTCAGCCACATGCCGTAGATCTGCATCTTCTCTCTTGAGAGCGGCGTTTCCAGCGGATAGAACTGCACCAGCAATAAGGTATAGGCCACCAGCGCAATGCCGGACAGGATCAACGAATAGATCCAGGGCAGGGTCACCGCCGCGATGGTCAACGGCACCAGGTAATACGACACGAACGGGTTGGTCGAGCCGCCGGAGTAATACAGCAACGCACTGTGGATCAGCAGGTCGCAGGCCAGCTGCACGGCGTATTCCAGCTCGGTGACTGGCAACGAAGTGCGCAGACGGATGGCCGTCACCAGGCACAGCACCATGGAACAGGCCAGCGTGATACTGAGCTCGAACCAGGGCAGTGGCAGCAGGTCGGTCCAGTAGGCAACGCCCACCGAGCCGGCTTGGGCAGCCAGGACCAGGATACGGATAAAGTGCAACCGCCAGAGGTTTTGGCGGGTGGCAGACAGCATTTGTACGGGGGCGAGCATGAGCTCTCCTGATGAGCGCTCCAGGCGGATCGTGCTGAGTATAACCAAGCGGCGGCCGGCGCTGGGCAAGTGCGGCAAAGCGCCACAGTTTTTCCGGGCTTGTGAACCTGACCCCAGACGCTAGAGTCTCATGGGTCTGCGTGGCAAGGACCTCGATACGCCACGCCCTCGTTCTCAAGGAGTTCTACATGCACAACCTCAGTCGCCACGCAGCCTGGGCATTGGCCGCAAGCACGCTGGTCAGCCTGCCAGCCCTGGCCGAGGAGCCGCGCTACAACCAGGTCTCGCTGCGCGCCGAAGCCAGCCAGGAAGTGGCTCGCGACCTGATGATCGTCACCCTGTACAGCGAAGCGCAAAACACCGACCCCGGCAAACTGGCCAGCGAAATCACTGAAACCCTAAACAAAGCGCTGGGCCAGGCACGCCAGGTCAAGGACATCAAGTTGAGCCAGGGCAGCCGCAACAGCTACCCGGTCTACGACGAAAAGGGCCAGAGGATCATCGGCTGGCGCGAGCGTGCTGAAATTCGCCTGGAAAGCACCGATTTTGCCGCCCTCTCCAAGCTCACTGGCGAGCTCTTGCAGGACCTGAAAATGGGCGGCATGGACTTCTCCATCGCGCCGCCAACCCGCAAGGCCAGCGAAGACGCCTTGCTCAAACAAGCCGTGGAAGCCTTCAAGGCCCGCGCTCAACTGGCCACTGAAGCGCTGGGTGGCAAGGGTTACAAGGTGGTCAACCTGAACCTGAGCAGCAGCGGTTATCCACATCCCTACGCACGCGGCCCGATGATGAAGGCCAGCATGGCCGACAGCGCACCGGTCACGCCTGAAGTCGAGGCCGGGACCAGCCAGGTCACCCTCAATGCCGACGGCACCATTGAAGTGCTGATGCCGCAATGACGACCAGGCGGTTGACTGCTTCACTGTAACTGGGGCGCCATGCCCGGTAGGAGCAGAGCTTGCTCGCGATGGCAACACCTCGGTCCGACTGATACACCGTGGCGCCTGTATCGCGAGCAAGCTCTGCTCCTACTTCGTGCTTAAAATCGGACATATGCACCAAACTACGGCGATAAAAGTTGCAAAATGCTACAAAGAAAACGTTCAAATAGGTAATTTGTTTCATCAATGCGACATTCCTGTACGCTCGTGCCACAAATGTGGTGCGCCGGCGTCTGGACGCCTTGCATTGGGTACGGGCCCTGCATAAACATCCTGCAGGTCGGCCCACAAGGTCGCCCTCACTCAAAAATGACAACAATGAGGCCACCATGCTCAAACATGCAGTCATTCCGTTTTTAGTCGGCGCAGGCTTGCTCGCCAGCGCACCCTTCACCCACGCAGCGACTAACCTGGTGTTCTGCTCTGAAGGGAGCCCGGCCGGTTTCGACCCCGGCCAGTACACCACCGGAACCGACTTCGACGCCTCCGCCGAAACCATGTTCAACCGCTTGAGCCAGTTCGAGCGTGGCGGTACCGCCGTTATTCCAGGCCTCGCGACCCGTTGGGATATCTCCGATGATGGCCTGACCTACACCTTTCACCTGCGTGAAGGCGTGAAGTTCCACACCACCGACTACTTCAAGCCGACCCGTCATTTCAACGCCGACGACGTGCTGTTCACGTTCAACCGCATGCTCGACAAGGACATGCCCTTCCGCAAGGCCTACCCCACCGAATTCCCTTACTTCACCGACATGGGCATGGACGCCAACATCAAGAAGGTGGAGAAAATCGACGACAACACCGTCAAGTTCACCCTCGCCACCGTCGACGCCGCGTTCATTCAAAACATGGCCATGAGCTTCGCCTCGATCCAGTCGGCCGAATACGCAGACCAGCTGCTCAAGTCAGGCAAGCCGCAGGACATCAACCAGAAGCCGATCGGCACCGGCCCGTTCGTGTTCAGCAAGTACCAGAAGGACGCCCAGATCCGCTTCAAGGGCAACAAGGAGTACTGGGTGCCCGAGGACGTGAAGATCGATAACCTGATCTTCGCCATCACCACCGACGCCTCGGTGCGCATGCAGAAACTCAAGAAGAACGAGTGCCAGGTCACTCTCTTCCCGCGCCCCGCCGACCTCAAGACACTGCAGGAAGACAAGACCTTGCAGATGCCGCACCAGGCCGGCTTCAACCTGGGCTACATCGCCTACAACGTGATGGACAAGATCAAGGGCAGCGACCAGCCCAACCCGATGTCTCAGCTCAAGGTTCGCCAGGCCCTGGACATGGCGGTGAACAAGAAGCAGATCATCGAGTCGGTCTACCAGGGCGCCGGCCAGCTGGCCGTCAACGCCATGCCACCGACCCAGTGGTCCTATGACGACACTGTCAAGGACGTCGCCTACGACCCGGAAAAAGCCAAGGCCCTGCTCAAGGAAGCCGGCATCAAGGACGGCACCGAGATCACCCTCTGGGCCATGCCGGTACAGCGACCGTACAACCCCAACGCAAAACTGATGGCCGAAATGCTCCAGTCCGACTGGGCCAGGATCGGCATCAAGGCCAAGATCGTCAGCTACGAATGGGGTGAATACATCAAGCGCTCCAAGGCCGGCGAGAACGGTGCCATGCTGATTGGCTGGAGCGGCGACAACGGTGACCCGGACAACTGGCTCGGCACCCTGTTCGGCTGCGACGCCATCAATGGCAACAACTTCTCCAAGTGGTGCAATGCCGATTACGACAAGCTGATCAAGCAGGCCAAAGCCACCTCCGACCAGGCCAAGCGCACCGAGCTGTACAAACAGGCGCAACACGTGCTCAAGGACAACGTCCCGCTCACTCCGATCGCCCACTCGACGGTGTACCAGCCCATGCGCACCACCGTGCAGGACTTCAAGATCAGCCCGTTTGGCTTGAACTCCTTCTACGGCGTCAGCGTCAGCCAATAACGCCTTGCCCCGGGCGCGCCAGGGACGGCGCAACCGCGGCCACTGGCCCGACGTGAATTCATGCAGGCACCTGAAGTTCGTGCTGTCAGAAGTAAGCCCGTCTTAACCGGAAACTTCCTACAAGCCTAAGAGCCTACTCGCATAGGCACGCTCCCATTGACCACATACCGTCAACGGGCAGCCGCTGCTTTGCGTTAATTCAGTGGCGCTACCCGCACTGGCTCGCCCGGCCCCGCATGAACACGCACGCCTCGAGCCAGCACCTGAATAAAAGAGATTAGGGATCGCCATGCGCCATACGCATACATTTGCCTCATTGCTGGGCCTGGGCCTTTTTGCCCTCGCCCTGCCCAGCCACGCTACCAGCAGCCTGGTGTATTGCTCGGAAGGCAGCCCTGCCGGGTTCGACATCGCTCAGTACACGGCAGGCACCGAAAACGACGCCGCCGAACCGATCTACAACCGGCTGGTGGAGTTCGAAAAAGGCGGCACCGCCGTACAACCGGCGCTGGCGACTCGCTGGGATGTTTCCGCCGATGGCCTGACCTACACCTTCCATCTGCGTGAAGGCGTCAAGTTCCACGCCAACAAGGACTTCAAGCCGACCCGCGACTTCAACGCCGACGACGTGCTATTCACCTTCAACCGCATGCTCGACAAGCAACACCCCTTCCGCAAGGCCTACCCCACCGAGTTCCCCTACTTCGTGAGCATGAGCCTGGACCGGAACATCGCCAAGGTCGAGAAAGCCGACGAGCACACGGTGGTGTTCACCCTCAACTCGGTCGATGCCGCCTTTATCCAGAACCTGGGCATGAGCTTCGCCGGGATTCTGTCCGCCGAATACGCCCAGCAGCTCACAACCTCGGGCAGGCCAAGCGACATCAATCAGAAGCCGATCGGCACTGGCCCGTTCGTGTTCCAGCGTTACCAGAAAGACACGCAAATCCGCTATCTCGCCAACAAAGAGTATTGGGACCCGGACCAGGTCAAGCTGGACCAGTTGATCTTCTCCATCAACACCGACGCCTCGGTACGCGTACAGAAGCTGCGCAAGAACGAATGCCAGATCACGCTGCATCCACGGCCCGCCGATCTGGCAGCCCTGAAAGCAGACCCGAAGCTGAAGGTTATTGACCAGCCGGGTTACAACCTCGGCTATATCGCTTACAACGTGCAGCACAAGCCTTTCGACCAATTGCAGGTTCGCCAGGCCATGGACATGGCCGTCAACAAGGCGGCGATCATCCAGGCGGTGTATCAGGATGCTGGCCAGATGGCCGTCAACGCCATGCCGCCGACTCAATGGTCCTATGACGACAGCATCAAGGACGCCGCTTACGACCCGGAAAAAGCCAAGGCCCTGCTCAAGGAAGCCGGCGTCAAGGAAGGCACTGAAATCACGCTGTGGGCCATGCCTGTGCAGCGCCCTTACAACCCCAACGCCAAGCTGATGGCCGAAATGCTCCAGGCCGACTGGGCCAAGGTCGGCATCAAGGCAAAAATCGTCAGCTACGAATGGGGCGAGTACGTCAAACGCACCAAAAAAGGCGAGCACGATGCCGTGCTACTGGGCTGGACCGGTGACAACGGCGACCCGGACAACTGGCTAGGCACCCTCTACAGCTGCGACTCGATCGGCAGCAACAATGTGTCGATGTGGTGCGACCCGGAGTACGACGCGCTGGTCAAAAAGGCCAAGACCCTCACCGGCCAGGATGAACGCTCCAAGCTGTACAAACAGGCGCAACAACGCCTCAAGCAGCAGGTGCCGATTACCCCGATCGCCCACTCCACCGTCCATCAACCCGTCAGCGCGAAGGTGGACGGCTTCTTCGTCAGCCCCTTCGGCCGCATGGCGTTCTCCGGTGTGAGTATCGAGTGAATTAACCCCCTCCAAACGCCCCGTCGCGACTGATCACAACAGCCGCGATGAGGTGATTTTTGCCCAAAAATCACGAGCAAACGTTTGTAACAAGGTTCTACCGCAACACCGACCCACAAGGTCAACACCATAAAAAAATAGAAATCAAAGGAGCTTCACCTTGAGACTGACAAAAAAGGCATTACTCGCGATATCCATAAGCGGGCTTTCAACCCTGGTCCATGGCGAGTCCGCCAGCCAGGACTACGTACCCTTCACGCTCAAAAGCAGCGCCCAGGCCGAGGCTTCGGGGTTTATCGAGGGGCAGAGCCTGGGGGGCTCGACCCGCAACTGGTACGCCAATGAGCTGAAACGTCGCGGGGGGACGTTCCGCTACCAGAAACACGGCGAATTCCAAGAAACACCACGGCGGATCAACTGGCTCCAGGGCACCATCCTCAACCACACTTCCGGCTTCACCCAAGGCACCGTCGGCATCAGTACCGAAGTGGCCGCCTACAATGTCATCGCGCTGGACCGCAGCCGCAAGCACATCGCCAACGGCTCCAACCGGACCCTGGCGGAAAACAACGGCGATGCGGTGGATCAGTGGAGCAAGATCGGCCTGGCCAACGTCAAGGCGCGGATCTCCAACACCACCCTGACCGCCGGCCGCCAGGGCTTCAGCAGCCCCACGGTCGATGTGATCGGCAACCGCCCGCTGCCTTCCAGCTTCCAGGGCATCAGCCTGCACAGCGCCGAATTCGACAACCTGTCCTTCGATCTGGCGACTTTCGACCGGGTATCGCCACGCACCGAACAAAGCCTGTCGAAATTTCGCTCCGCGTATTCGGCCAACTCGGCCGAAACCGATCATGTGCGCGTTGCCGGTCTGACCTACCAGCCGCTCAAGAGCCTGACCACCAGCCTGTACGCCACCCAGGCCGAAGATTTCTGGGACCAGTACTACTTCGGTGCCGTGCATAAACTGGGGGACAGCTCGGTGCTGGGCCTGACCACTGGCCTGAACTACTACAAGACTAATGATTCGGGGAGCAAGAAACTCGGCGACATCGACAACGACACCTTCAGCCTGTCGCTGGGTCTGCAGCACCTGGGTCACACCTTGAGCTTCGCCTACCAGCAGGTCTCGGGTAACGAGTACTTCGATTACCTGCATGAAACCAACGGCATCTACCTGGCCAACTCCCTGCTGTCGGACTTCAACGGCCCGAACGAGAAGTCCTTCCAGGTCTCGTACGTGATGGACATGGCCCAATATGGCATTCCAGGCCTGAAGTTCAACATCTACCAGGCCCGCGGCTGGGGCATCGACGGCACGCACTACAAGGGCACCGCCTATGACGTGCGCAACCAGGATGGCGAGCACCACTACGAATATGGCATCGGTACCTCTTACGCGGTGCAGAGCGGCCCGCTGAAAAGCACCGCGATTCGCGCCACCTACACCACCCACCGCGCCAGCGAATTCCAGGCGGATGGCAGCATCAATGAATTCCGTCTGGTGACGACCATTCCGTTCAACATTCTGTAAGTGGCCCCGGGCGGCCGATTCGACGAATCGGCCGCAGCGGCTAATCTGGACTATTGATCGCAGAGGCATCTATGAAACTGCTATCCCTACAGGCTGCCCTGGCAGCCGCCCTGCTGAGCGTCACCATGGGCATCTCGGCCAAACCGCTGGTGGTCTGCACCGAAGCAAGCCCCGAGGGCTTCGATGTGGTCCAGTACACGACCGCAGTGACCTTTGATGCCGCCGCCGAAACCGTGTTCAACCGTCTGGTCGACTTCAAGCCGGGCACCACCGATATCGAGCCGGCCCTGGCCGAATCCTGGGACATCAGCCCGGATGGCCTGACCTACACCTTTCACCTGCGCCCGGGCGTCAAGTTCCACAGCACCGACTACTTCACCCCCACCCGCCAATTCAATGCCGACGACGTGCTCTGGAGCTTCGACCGCCAGCGCGATCCGAAACACCCCTGGCATGACAAAACCAGCATCGGTTTCCCTTACTTCGAAAGCATGGGCTTTAAAGAACTGCTCAAAAGCGTCGAAAAACTCGACGAGCATACCGTGCGCATGACCCTGACCCGCCCCGCAGCGCCGTTCTTGCGTGACGTGGCCATGGACTTTGCGTCGATCTATTCGGCCGAGTACGCCGACCAGCTGCTCAAGGCCGGCAAGACCCAGGACCTGAACAGCAAACCGATCGGCACCGGCCCCTTCATCTTCGTGCGCTATGCCAAGGACGCCCAGGTGCGCTTCAAGGCCAACCCGGAATACTTCCGCGGTGCGCCGCCAAGCGAGTCGCTGGTGTTTGCCATCACCACCGACAACAACGTGCGCCTGCAAAAGCTCAAGGCCAACGAATGCCAGATTGCCCTGTACCCCAAACCCGATGACATTCCCAGCATGAAGGCCGACCCCAAGCTCAAGGTCGCCGAGCTTGAAGCCTTGATGACCGGCTATATAGCCATGAACACCACGCACCAGTACCTCAGTGATGTGCGTGTTCGGCAGGCGATCAATATTGCCTTCGACAAAGAGGCTTATATCAACAGCCTGTATGGCCAAGGCAACGCCCTGGCCGGTATCAACCCTTATCCGCCGACCCTGCTGGGCTTCAACGCAGACCTCAAGGAACCCCCGCGCGACCTCGATCGGGCCCGTGAGTTGCTCAAGCAGGCAGGTGTGCCCGAAGGCACTGTGCTGACCCTGTTCACCCGCAATGGCGGTGGCGCGACCAACCCCAACCCGTTGCTCGGTGCCCAAATGATGCAGGCGGACCTGGCAAAAATCGGCATCAAACTCGACATCCGTGTGATGGAATGGGGCGAGATGCTCAAACGGGCGAAAAATGGCGAGCACGACATGGTCTCGACCGGCTGGTCAGGCGACAACGGCGACCCGGATAACTTCCTCACGCCATTGCTCGGTTGTGACGCCGTCAAAAACGGCGAAAACTACGCCCGTTGGTGCAACAAAGCCTTCCAGGACCTGATCGACAGCGCCCGGATCAAAACCGAACCGGGTGAGCGCGCCGCCCTCTATGAAAAAGCCCTGGCGGTTTTCCACCAGGACCAGCCATGGATCAGCATGGCCCACCCGAAAGTGTTTACCGCAATGCGCAGCAACGTAGAGGGCTATCAGATTAGCCCACTGACCAATAATAACTTCGCCACCACCCAGGTGAAGTAGATCGAACCGCCCGCCGCCCCGACCCTTCGGGGCTTGCGGCGGGTACGCCAGACCGGCTGATGAGGTACCACTGAAGATGTTTAGTTTTATTGCCCGACGCCTGGGATTACTGATCCCGACTTTTTTCGGCATCACCCTGCTGACGTTCGCACTCATACGCCTGATACCCGGTGACCCGGTCGAGGTGATGATGGGCGAACGCCGGGTCGATCCGGAAATGCACGCCCAGGCCATGGAACGGCTCGGTCTGAACAAACCGCTGTACGCGCAATACCTGGACTATATCGGCAAGCTGGCCCAGGGCGACCTGGGCGAGTCACTGCGCACCCGCGAAAGCGTGTGGCATGAATTTACCCAATTGTTTCCCGCCACCCTGGAACTGTCGATTGCCGCGCTGATCTTCGCCGGCATTCTCGGCCTGCTGGCCGGTGTGATTGCGGCGCTCAAGCGAGGGTCGCTGTTCGACCATGGGGTGATGGGCATCTCCCTGGCCGGCTATTCGATGCCGATCTTCTGGTGGGGCCTGATCCTGATCATGTTCTTCTCGGTGAGCCTGGGCTGGACGCCCGTCTCCGGGCGCATCGACCTGCTGTATGACATCGAGCCGAAAACCGGCTTCATGCTCATCGACACCCTGCTCAGCGACGAAGAAGGCGCCTTCAAGGACGCCCTCATGCACCTGATTCTGCCGGCCATCGTGCTCGGCACCATCCCTTTGGCGGTGATCGCACGCATGACCCGCTCCTCGATGCTCGAAGTGCTGCGCGAAGATTACGTGCGCACTGCCCGCGCCAAGGGCCTGTCGCCCGCCCGCGTGGTCTTCGTGCACGGCCTGCGCAATGCGCTGATCCCGGTGTTGACCGTGTTTGGCCTGCAAGTCGGCACCTTGCTGGCCGGCGCCGTGCTGACCGAAACCATCTTCTCGTGGCCCGGCATCGGTAAATGGCTGATCGAAGCCATCGGCGCCCGTGATTACCCCGTCGTACAAAACGGCATCCTGTTGATCGCCTGCCTGGTGATCCTGGTCAACTTCGTCGTGGACATCCTCTACGGCCTGGCCAACCCACGCATCCGTCATCAGCGCTGAGGCCATAGCAATGACTACCCCTATTTCGACCCCCGTGCCCGCTGCAGCGCCCGACCAGAGCCTGCTCTACCCGTCGCCATACAAAGAGTTCTGGCAACAATTTTCCAAGAACAAGGGCGCCGTGGCCGGCCTGCTGTTCATGCTGCTGGTGGTGTTCTGCGCCGTCTTCGCGCCTTGGGTCGCGCCCCATGACCCGAGCGAGCAATATCGCGACTTCCTGCTGACCCCGCCGGTGTGGCTTGAAGGCGGCCAGTGGCAATTTATCCTCGGCACCGACGAACTGGGCCGTGATCTGCTGTCGCGCCTGATCACAGGCTCGCGGCTGTCGCTGCTGATCGGTTTGTCGTCAGTGGTGATGTCACTGATCCCGGGCATCCTGCTGGGCCTGCTGGCCGGCTTCTTCCCGCGTATTCTCGGGCCTTCGATCATGCGCCTGATGGACGTGATGCTGGCGCTGCCGTCGCTGCTGCTGGCGGTGGCCATCGTCGCCATCCTCGGCCCTGGCCTGATCAACACCGTGATCGCCATTGCGATCGTGTCCCTGCCCTCCTACGTGCGCCTGACCCGCGCCGCTGTCATGGGCGAACTGAACCGCGACTATGTCACCGCCGCGCGCCTGGCCGGTGCCGGGCTGCCACGCCTGATGTTCATCACCGTGCTGCCCAACTGCATGGCGCCGCTGATCGTGCAGGCCACCTTGAGCTTCTCCTCGGCGATTCTCGATGCCGCCGCGCTGGGCTTCCTCGGCCTCGGCGTCCAGCCGCCCACCCCGGAGTGGGGCACCATGCTGGCTTCGGCCCGCGATTACATCGAACGTGCCTGGTGGGTCGTGAGCCTGCCTGGCTTGACCATTTTGCTCAGCGTGCTGGCAATCAACCTGATGGGGGACGGGTTGCGCGATGCCCTGGACCCGAAACTCAAGAATGCCGCCTGAGGAGATTCCCATGTCACTGCTGCAAATCAAGAATCTCAATGTTCGCTTTGGCGACGCCAGCGCCGTGCCGGTGGTCGACGGCCTGGACCTGAGTGTGGAAAAAGGTGAAGTACTGGCCATTGTCGGCGAGTCGGGTTCGGGCAAGTCCGTGACCATGATGGCGCTGATGGGCCTGATTGACCCACCGGGCAAGATTACGGCCGACGCCCTCAGCTTCGACGGCAACGACATGCTCAAACTGAGTAATCGACAACGCCGCAAAGTGGTCGGCAAGGACCTGGCGATGGTTTTCCAGGACCCGATGACCGCGCTCAACCCGAGCTATACCGTGGGGTTCCAGATTGAAGAAGTGCTGCGTCAGCACCTGAATCTATCCGGCAAGGCCGCCCGCCAACGGGCGCTGGAGCTGCTGAAAAAAGTTGAAATCCCGGCCCCGGAAAGCCGCCTGAACGCCTACCCTCACCAACTCTCCGGCGGCATGAGCCAACGGGTGGCGATTGCCATGGCGATCGCCGGTGAACCGAAACTGTTGATCGCCGACGAACCCACCACGGCCCTGGACGTCACCATCCAGGCGCAGATCATGGAGCTGCTGCTCAACCTGCAACGCGAGCAGAACATGGCACTGATCCTGATCACCCACGACCTGGCCGTGGTCGCCGAAACCGCCCAGCGTGTGTGCGTGATGTACGCAGGCCAGGCCGTGGAAGTCGGCCAGGTGCCGGAGCTGTTCGACCTCCCTGCCCACCCCTACACCGAAGCCTTGCTCGCGGCGATTCCCGAGCACAGCCAAGGCGCCGAGCGGCTGGCGACTTTGCCGGGCATCGTCCCCGGCCGTTATGACCGGCCACAAGGGTGCCTGCTGTCCCCACGCTGCCCCTATGTGCAGGCAAACTGCCGGCAACAGCGCCCCGGCCTTGATCCCAAATCCCACAGCCTTGCCCGTTGCTTCTACCCGTTGAACCAGGAGGTGGCGTGATGAGCGTCGTACTGACCGCCCGCGACCTTACCCGTCATTACGAAGTCTCCCGCGGGCTGTTCAAGGGCCATGCCCTGGTCCGCGCCCTCAACGGGGTGTCGTTCGAACTGGAGGCTGGCAAGACCCTGGCCGTGGTCGGTGAATCGGGCTGTGGCAAATCCACCCTGGCCCGTGCCCTGACCCTGATCGAAGAGCCGACGTCCGGCTCGCTGAAAATCGCCGGCCAGGAAGTCACCGGCGCCAACAAGCAGCAACGCAAGCAACTGCGCCGCGACGTGCAGATGGTGTTCCAGAGCCCGTATGCCTCGCTGAACCCACGACAGAAAATCGGTGATCAACTGGGCGAGCCATTGCTGATCAACACCAACCTGTCGCGCACCGAGCGTAGGGAGAAAGTCCAGGCGATGATGCAACAGGTCGGCCTGCGGCCCGAGCATTACCAGCGCTACCCGCATATGTTTTCCGGCGGTCAGCGCCAGCGGATTGCCCTGGCACGGGCAATGATGCTGCATCCCAAGGTGCTGGTGGCGGATGAGCCGACCTCGGCGCTGGACGTGTCGATTCAGGCGCAGGTGCTCAACCTGTTCATGGACATGCAGCAGCAGTACCAGACGGCCTACGTATTTATCTCCCACAACCTGGCAGTGGTGCGCCACGTGGCCGATGACGTGCTGGTGATGTACCTGGGCCGGCCAGCGGAAATGGGGCCCAAGGAAGACATCTACACCAAGCCGTTGCACCCTTACACCCAGGCGCTGCTGTCGGCCACGCCAACCATCCACCCGGACCCGCTCAAGCCGAAAATCAAGATTTCCGGCGAGTTGCCCAACCCCCTCAATCCGCCCAGCGGCTGCGCCTTCCACAAGCGTTGCCCGTATGCGACCGAGCGGTGTGCCCGCGAGGTTCCGGAATTTCGGAGGGTGGAGACACGGCTGGTGGCGTGTCACTACGCCGAGCAGTTCCTGTAGAAACGACAATGCCCGCGATGGTCACCATCGCGGGCATTTGAGTCCCCTGTGGGAGCGGATTTATCCGCGAATAAATACGCTGCGGTTTATCAGGCAGACCGCGTTGCCTTTATTCGCGGATAAATCCGCTCCCACATGTATGGGGGCGTCCCACCAGGGGTTTAGTGGTGTTCGCGCGTCGCGCGGAATTTCACATCCGGCCAGCGCTCTTCCATCAGCGCCAGGTTCACACGGGTCGGCGCCAGGTAGGTCAGGTGACCACCGCCATCCACGGCCAGGTTCTCCACGGCCTTGACCTTGAATTCCTCCAGCTTCTTCTTGTCGCTGCAGTCGATCCAGCGCGCGGACCAGACGGTGATCGGCTCGTAGCCGCATTCGACCTTGTACTCTTCCTTCAGGCGGCTGGCGACCACATCAAACTGCAGCACACCGACGGCGCCGAGGATGATGTCGTTGCTGCGCTCCGGGAAGAACACCTGGGTCGCGCCCTCTTCAGCCAGCTGCTGCAAGCCCTGGCGCAATTGCTTGGACTTGAGCGGGTCTTTCAGGCGCACGCGGCGGAACAGTTCCGGGGCGAAGTGCGGAATACCGGTAAAGCCCAGGCTTTCGCCTTCGCTGAAGGTATCGCCGATCTGGATGGTGCCGTGGTTGTGCAGGCCGATGATGTCGCCAGCAAAGGCTTCTTCCAGCTGCTCACGCTCGGACGAGAAGAACGTCAGTGCATCACCGATACGCACGTCCTTGCCGGTGCGCACGTGGCGCATCTTCATGCCCTTTTCGTACTTGCCCGAGCAGATGCGCATGAACGCAATGCGGTCACGGTGCTTGGGGTCCATGTTCGCCTGGATCTTGAAGATAAAGCCCGAGAACTTCTCTTCCACCGGCTCCACGGTTCGCTCGTGGGCGACGCGGGCCAGCGGGCGTGGCGCCCAGTCGACGACCGCATCAAGCACGTGATCGACACCGAAGTTGCCCAGCGCGGTACCGAAGAACACCGGAGTCAATTGACCGTTGATGAACTCATCCTGGTTGAACTCGTGGCAGGCGCCCTGAACCAGTTCCAGCTGCTCGATGAAGCGCTCGTACTCATCGCCCAGGTGTGCGCGGGCTTCGTCCGAGTCGAGCTTCTCGATGATCTTCACCTCGGTCCGCTCATGGCCGTGGCCCGGGGTGTAGACGATGATGTAGTCGCCAGCCAGGTGATAAACACCCTTGAAGTCCTTGTAGCAGCCGATCGGCCAGGTGATCGGTGCGGCCTTGATCTTCAGGACCGCTTCGATTTCGTCGAGCAGCTCGATCGGGTCGCGGATATCGCGGTCCAGTTTGTTGATGAAGCTGACGATAGGGGTGTCACGCAGACGGCAAACGTCCATCAGGGCGATGGTCCGCGGCTCTACACCTTTACCGCCGTCGAGGACCATCAACGCCGAGTCGACCGCGGTCAGGGTGCGGTAAGTATCTTCGGAGAAGTCTTCGTGACCGGGGGTGTCGAGCAGGTTGATCATGTGCTCGCGGTACGGGAACTGCATCACCGACGTGGTGATGGAGATGCCGCGCTGCTTCTCCATTTCCATCCAGTCGGAGGTGGCGTGGCGATCGGATTTACGCGATTTCACCGTACCGGCGACGGAAATGGCCTTGCCCATCAGCAAGAGTTTCTCGGTGATGGTGGTTTTACCCGCATCCGGGTGGGAAATGATGGCAAACGTGCGTCTGCTGTTGACTTCATTGACAATTTTACTATCGGACATCGCTTAAAATCTCGATTGTGTACACGGCTATGTACACAGCTAAAAAAGTACCTTTGGCCGATTGCAAAGGCCAACACAGAGAACCGCGCATTGTAACAAATGGCAGTCCTGAATGCCCGGTGCGATGAAGTCCCGCCTCTGGGCGTAGGATCGATACGCCTCCCCCAAGGCATGCCGTTCTCCGGAAGCCCTCCTCCCTGCCCCTAAGGAAGGCACCCTATGCAGTCGATGGACAGAGTGATGGCAAATAGGTAGCTTCGATCTGCCGCGTTGAGTCCGCAAGAAATTTGCCATCGTTCACGTCACGCTTCTTTCGGGAAGTATGTCCTGTTTGTTGCAGGCTCTCTGAGCTAGAAAAGGGCTTGCAGCGCGACAAGGAAGGTTATACGACATCATTAACGCCCAGCTCGGGGAGAAACATGAGCGAAAATTCTTTCAGGTCAATTCGGAACGGCGCAATCGCTTCTGTGATTTCCGGTATTTTACTGATGCTAACTCCAGACGCCAGAGCATATGCCGTAAGGTTCTTTTCTTGGGTGTGGTCTGGCTTGGCATGGTGCTGGAATAGCCTCATGTCCTCATATGCTTTGCCAGGCTGGATATGGATTATCGTTTTTTTGTTTGCCCTCATAGGCGCGGCTAGTATTTTCTTTAGGCTTAAAGGAGAAACCGCTAAACCCGAATATCACTCCTATGTCGAAGACACTATGTACGGGACAAAATGGCGCTGGCAATGGGTTTCTAATCGGATATTTGACCCATGGTGCTATTGCCCACGATGCGAAGCCACTCTTGTTTATGATGACAGCTCTTGCCGCAAATTTTCTTACGACGCAAAGAAAACAGACTTCATATGCGAAAACTGTGGCCACTCGGTCATTGCCTCTATCCCAGGCGGCAATAAAACTTACGCAATAGGAGCAGTAGAGCGTGAGATTGATAGGCGAATCAGGACAGGCGAATACAAAAGTCACTAACAGCTGACCTCAGCACAAGGAGAGAATATGAAAGTTAAAGAACTCATCGCAGAACTCAGCAAGCAAGACCCCGAGCTAGAAATACTCTGCTACACCGAAGATGAAAATATTCTGCCTGCGGATCATTTGTTTCGGCTGATAGACATTGAAAGCGTCAGTATTCTCGAAGGGGAAAAACGTCGTGGCGACGATGGTGTTCCAACGCTAAAAATCGGCACCGAAGGCTATACTCAGAAGCACGTAATAATTAATCTTCTTACCGACTTCTAACGAGCGTAACATATGCGGCAGCCTCGTTAACTCAAGAACCACATAACGAGCTTCCGCCAGCCAATCCATTCGACACATCATCAATCGAGATTCAAAGAATTGAAGCCCATTACCCCAAACAAAGTTCGCTTTATCAAGCTCGGTGAGGGTGGTGAGTGGGAGCAGTCCTGCATTCAAAATAATGCCATTCGGCTCGGCTACCACAGCCCTCACCACGAAGATTCTTTGACAGGAAACTGGGACAGCGTGAGGCAATATTGGCTAAATTATCGTAAAGGCAGTGAGGGCACGGCAACACGAGATATAAACCAAATTCGAGACTTTTATGAGCTTGAAGAAAGCGATGTCTGGATTACTTTTTACAAGAAGAAATTATACTGGTGCCATGCTGCCAAAGAAGTCATAGAGCTTGACGACAAGAGCCGCATCAGGAATGTCATCGGAAGCTGGTCGTCCACTGACATAAATGGCAAAACCCTAAGAGTTGAAAACATCGATGGACGCGTGACGAAAGTCCAGGGGTTTCGAGGAACCATTTGCTCCATTGAATTACAGGATTACCTTGTAAAGAAAATAAATGGACACTCTATCGACGAGGTTGAAAGCGCAACATCCTCCCTCAACAAACTAAAAGCCGACGTCGAAGAACTTATCAAAGGATTATGGTGGCATGACTTCGAATTGATGATTGATCTGGTATTCTCAAAATCGGGATGGCAGAGATTTTCTGTATTGGGAAAAACAGAAAAAGACATTGATCTTGACGTTTATTCCCCCGCCACACAGAAAAGAGCATTCGTACAAATAAAATCGGCAACCACCAGAGCCGAGCTAAAATCCTACATCGATACATTCCATGAGTACGAGCAATTTGACGAAATGTATTTCGTCTATCACACCTGTCACGAAAACCTATCCGATTTGGAAACGCACTACAAAAACATCCATCTGTGGGATTTAAAACGGATTTCGGGGCTTGTCGTGAATGCAGGCCTGGTTGAATGGTTAATCAACAAACGAACATAACAATTCTCAAACAATACTAAGCTGTGCTGGAGAAGGTCGTGAGCGCAAAGGAAATACTGGAAAAATACGAGGAAGCCATAAAAAGTGCGCCAAGGGTTACACCGCTATCCTTTATTGGCTGGGCCAACCACATACCGAAAGAAGCGGGTATTTATGTGATCTGGAAGGCAGAAACACCTTTTTATGTTGGCGAAACCTCTAGCTTGCGCCTTCGCATGTCCGATCTCGCTCGGCCAATAAATCATTCGTTCACAAAGAAAATAGCGCGTCTGCATAAAATTTCTGAAACCGCCTATGCTGATTTGGCCAGAGAAATTTCAACGCACTACCGACTCTCGCATATCAAAGTTGAATTAGGCCGGGCTGAAATCGAGGAATACCTCATTCTGCGCTGGCGCAATAGTCTAATAAACAAGCCTACTAAACGCCTGCTTCACAGCACGCAGTACCAATGGGTTGAGCATGCCTGACGCCAAGCTAAAGTTCGTCTCACCCGCTGAAGAATTTTCAGGCGTCATCTATCCCGATCATGCTCGTCACCCTTGCGGTGACGTGGCGGCGTGATCGGCTTGGACTTCTCAAGCCCCTCACCTTCCCGTTGCGCCTGCTTCCCTTTGCGCAATATGGCGGTGGCGCGATCAAACGCCGCCATCACGTCAGGGAACGGCCTGCGCGGTACTTGGGCCTTCTCAAACGCGGCCATGACATCAGGAGCGGCTCCCCTGCCCGGAGTGCGCTTGCGGCCCGTCAGGTGATCCAGCGACGGCATCACGCCGTCCTTGCCACGCGCCCGGATGCGTTGCGTCTGCTGCTGGTCGCGCATGAAAGCTGAAAGCTCCCGTTTATCGATCTTTTCCAGAGATGCACTCTGACGGTCGAGGTCGAGCGCTTGAAGTTTGAGCCGGAATGCCAGTGTTCCGGATTCCTGCGATTGCCGCGCTTTGAGCTGAGCGTTTTGATCAAGATACGAGCGGATGCGTTTGGCATCCTGATAGCGGTGAAGCTTGTGCCGCAGGAAATTCACGCCACTGACCTTACCCAGGAAGTCGGCCAATCCGGTGGGGCGGTTCTGATACCGCTCCAGGCGTACCTTCCGCATGATTGCCAGATGATCCCTGCGCAGCCTGTCCCGCTCTGCCTGGTGCTTTGCCTGCTGTGCCAAACGCAGGCAATGCTGCCGGTGTTTAAGAGATTCACGCTGCTGCTCCAGTACCTGTCGTCGTTCCCGCTGCGCGTCTTTGAGCTCAGCGAGCTTGTCGGCGTAATCCTCCTCCCGCACCGATCTCTCGACCTGTTTGCGGTGGTCGGCTACCAGCTTTTGCGCCTCCTCCACGGTGGGCAGCGATTCACATGGGAATTCTTTCTCCAGGAACTCACGGACGTCCTTGGTGCGGACAGACTTGTCGTCGATCAGCCGGGGCAGCGCATTCACGTTTCCGTACAGATCCACCAGCACATACGGGCGGTTGCCGGTGGCGAGCATGTAGCCGCGCTCACTCAAGGCCTGGACGAATGAGCGGGCATTGTCGCTCTGCTGCCAGGCCTCGGTGACCTGCCGCTTGTGATCGTCGGTGGAGAGCCCCGTTTGCTGCAACTGCGCGCGCTCATAGAGGGAGAGCTGACCGGCATTGCGGGACTTCTCATATCCAGGAGGTAACGTCAGCCCGTGATCACGGGCAAAAGACCGCGTCACCCGCATCAGCTTGTCGCGATCAAAGGCAAGATGGACGGCCTTCTGGTTGTCGGCATCAATCCGTGACCAGACCACATGACAATGTTCCCGTCCCTCCTTGATATGGAACACCACGGCGCGGGGCTGATCACCGAGGCCCAGAGCTTCTTCCGTGCGGCAGATATAGTCCATGTACTGATCGCGGGTCAGCTTCCCCTGCGCGGGATCAGGGTTAATCGACATGCTGTAGAGATACTTTTGGCACCGGGTCAGCGTTTCAGCCTGCACCTGCCATTCCTTGAAGGCACCGTGCAGATCCCCGGCAATGGCTCCGCGCAGATGAGCCACTTCCGCCAGCTCATTGTCGTAAGCGTTCAACAGGTGCGTGGCGAGGTCTTGACCGCTGCCCCGCTGTGAGGAAAAAGGGATCATAGCTCGCGCCCCAAGGCCAGCATGAGATAGCTCCTGATCTCCGCAAGCTCATCCCGGCACTCCTGCAGGAGATGACTATGGTCGCCCTCCTCGGACGCACCGCAGGCCTGCTCCAGCCGGTCGTTGATACGGGCGGCCTGCGAGAGCAGCATGGCCACCAGTTTTCTTTCCAGGGATGAGATGGGTCTGGCGCGTTGTAAGGCCTGCCCAAATACCGCTTCGGTGATGAAGGCGTTGATCGACTGACCAGAGTTCATAACGCGCAAATGAAACTCCTCGCGCAGCCGTTCGGGCGGGCGGTAGGAAATAGGCGCAGGGCGTTGTTTCGTTCGTCTGGTCATGCCATCAACATATCCGCTCGAAAAACACTGCCTCCTCTCGGCTTCCACGCGCAGTCAGCACCCGCGCTGCTGGTCGATGGGATTCCAAAGGGAGAGCTGACTTCTCCTTTTGGTCGGCACCGGGCCGAATTCCCGGTCGTGGTTTTAAGGACGCGAAAGTCCTTAATCAAGGGTCGCAAGGGGCTACGAAGTGCCCTTTGCTCGATGGAGTGCAGCAGGAGAACCGAAGTCTCCTCTGCTCGCGATGCAACGACGACACGTTGCGCCTTAATCCCTTGGCGACAAAGTTCCTAGAAGAACATTGAAGCCTAGGGATTCCCAGGGGGGATCGTGGGGGACTGGAAGTCCCCTCGCAAGGTGGGCGTGGTACTACCACGCACACCTTGTGCTCACTTCGTTCGCATCTGGCCCTTACGTCCAGTGTATGGCTGGGGATATGAATATTTTCTAAAAAAATGGCCGCTTCAAGCGAGCCCATCCTTTTCAGCAAATGTCTTGCTGATCGTCCATAGCACGCCTCAGTGTGCATGGATACAAATAAGTCCCGGATCAAAACAGACCGCAATGTACTTGTACGGATTGCCTGTGCCGGGATCGAAACGGACCGGGGCGGACTGATACGGATTGCAAAAAAAAGACGAGCCTTGCGGCCCGTCTTGGTGATGGTCGATCAGTAGCGGTTATTCGCCGGACTGGTCGGTGCTTTCGATTTCGTAAAGCATGAAGTCGGAGACGACCTGCGTACCGGCTAATTTGATGTAGAAAGAGCCATCGGTATTTTTCCAGGCGACACCGATGCGTTCGTACACGGCTTGCTCGCCTGTACCTTTACGAGTCTTCGCAACGAAGCCGGGTTTACGGGATTCAGATGTGGTGGATTTGGTGTTCATGGTTTAGCTCCTTTTCGCTTTAAGGCTGGTTTATTCCAGCGACGAGCCCCCTGACAGCCAGCGGGCGACGACGTGTCATGGGCAACACGGGCCTGCACCAGGGCAACGCCCGAACAGGTGCAGGCTGGCGCGGGCCACCCATTGACACGCTGGCAAGGCATCGGCGAACGGTGGCTAAAGGGTAATGGCTTATAGCTGGGATAAAGGCAGCCTCGAAAAAGGGAGCGTTTGAACACCCCTTCCACAGCCTGAACAGACCCCAAGAGGGTTTCGAGAAAAAGGCTGCGTACAGCCATATGCCATACTGATCGCAACGCCTGCGCGTGAGACCAAAACCATGAGCGATTTCTTCCAGGAGTTTATGCGGGACGGCGTTTTTCAAGGTAGTTGTCGCGTCAGCCGTCTAACTATGCCGCTCTTTTCTCGACCTGTTGCTCTCGATCCGGGTTCAACAACACGGTACCGATCGGCTCCCAGTTACGCGTCCGGCCTGAC
>NZ_JAAAMT010000032.1 GCF_009905435.1 Pseudomonas sp. R5(2019) | reverse complement strand
GCGGCCCCGGCGATTCCGAAACCGCCCGCACTCCCAGGGCTTGTCGTAGATATCACCGGCCTCGGGGGCTGCTGCGCAGCCCATCGCGGCCAGGTCCGCTCCTACAAGGGTTGCGTCGTTCTATTCCTTAACTGACTGGCATTGGGGCAAGCCCGGCTCCTACATTCCCGCTTAGGGTTCCGCCCCCGCCCTTAGACATCAACCCCCACCGCCAACAGCCGTGCCAAGGCCTGTGCCGGTACCGGCCTGCTGATCAGAAACCCCTGCACTTCATCGCACCCCAGCGCCCTGAGAAACGCCAGTTGCTCGTGGGTTTCAACGCCCTCGGCAACCACCTGAAGCTCCAGGCTATGGGCCATGGCAATAATCGCGCGGGTAATCGCCGCGTCTTCACTGCCTTCGTTCAGACCGCGGATAAAGCTCTGGTCGATTTTCACGCAGTCGACCGAAAAGCGCTTCAGGTAGCTGAGCGACGAATACCCGGTGCCGAAATCATCGATGGCAAGCTTCACCCCCAGTTCTCGTAGCTGGGCGAAGGTCGCAATGGTGTGCTCGACGCTATCGAGCAGCTGGCTTTCCGTTAATTCAAGCTCCAGTCGCTGAGGCGCCAGCCTGCTGTCATCCAGCACCTCGCGCACCAGCTCGATCAGCGTGCCCTGACGTAATTGATGCACCGAAAGATTGACCGACATTCGGATAGGCTCAAGACCCTGGCGCTGCCATTCGGCTGCCTGCCGACAGGCCTGACGCAGGACGAACTCACCGATCGGTCCGATCAACCCGGTTTCTTCGGCCAGCGGGATAAAGTCCCCCGGCGGGACCATGCCCCGTTGCGGATGGCGCCAGCGCACCAGCGCCTCGACGGCCTGTAGCCGACCGGTGTGCAGGCTCAATTTGGGTTGGTAAAACACCTCAAGATGGTGTTCATCGATGGCCTTGCGCAACTGATTCTCCAGCTGCAACCGCTCCAGGGTACTGGCCTGCAGGCGCTCGGTGTAAAACTGCAGGTTGTTGCCACCCAAGTGTTTGGCATGTTGCATGGCCATGTTGGCCTGGGTGATCAAGGCTTCGGCCTGGCGGGCATTGTCCGGCAGCAGGCTGATGCCGACCGAGGCACTGATCACCAACTCATGACCGGCCACCGACAGTGGCGCACGCAGTTGTGCCAGCAACTGGCGAGTAGTCTGGGTCAGACCGGCAACGCTGCTGTAGAGATCGACCAGCACCGCAAACTCGTCGCCGGAAAGACGCGCGACGGTATGGGCCTGGGGCAAGGTCGTGCTGATGCGCACCGCCATCTGCTTGAGCAACTGATCGGCCACTTCATGGCCCAGGCTTTCATTGAGCAGCTTGAAGCGGTCCAGGTCGATGTGCAGTAGCGCCAGGTGGCGCCCGCTGTTGCGGGCCTGCTCGCTGGCGTCGTGCAAGCGCTCCTTGAACAGAGTGCGGTTGGCCAGCCCCGTCAACTCGTCGTGATGCGTCAGGTAGCGCATGCGTTCTTCACTGCGGCTCAAGGCACGGTCTCGCAGGTGCAGCGCTTCGCTGCGCTCGACCACGCGTTGCTCGAGCCCGGCCTGTACGGCGCGCAGTTCCTGCTCTACGCCCCGGCGTCGGTCGATTTCGCACTCAAGGTCCCTGTTCAGTCGCTCACTCTGGCTTTGCGCCAACTGCAAGTGGTCAATCAATTCCTGATTGCGAAAGCGCCGCAGCAGGCCCTTTTCGATCAGGCGATTGACCTGCAGGGCCACCACCAGCAATGCCGCAAAGCCGATCAGGCCCAGCCAGCCCCAGGCCCTCTGCAAAGGGTCGCCACCCCAGAACAAATAAGCGATGGGCGGTAGCAGGCAAGGCAGGGCAAAGCTCAGAAAGGCCGGAAGGCTGACGGCATAGGCCACACTGGCACTGAGGGTCGCGGCGCCCAACAGACCGAACACCCAGGCCTGCTGGACGAAATCATCCACCGGCGCCAGGGTGATCGCGGCGCAGGCCAGGGTCAGTCCGCTGGCACTCGACCCCACCAGAAACATCCGCCCCCAGGTTGGCTGGGCCTGGCGACCGGGCATCGCTGCGTCGAAGGCCGCTACCTGAATCACTCGCAATGTCACCAGTGCCAGCAGCCACGCCAGCCAGATGCTGACCTGCAGATACCGGTGGGGGCTCCACAGCAGCCAGGCGCAGAGCACGCCATTGAGCAGCATGAACAAGGTGGGCAGCAGGGAGCCTTGATACAACAGACGGGTACGCTCCACGGCCAGCTGGGTCGCGAACTTCTCACGGATATCACGGTGCGTGGGCGCAACAAGGCTCGCGCAGGCAAAGCGAGGGTTCATAGGCAGGTGTTCTTATTGATGTGAGCCCAAAAAGTTCATGGAGCATACACAAGCCACCTCGTCGACCAAACTGCCCCTCGTCATCAATTGAGTTTGCCCCTGGCGCCCGCGGCACCCTAAAATGCCCGGATGCGCGATGACCTCTCCCTTCTGCTGAACTCCCTTAACGACGCTCAACGGCAAGCCGTTGCAGCGCCTGTCGGCCGTCAACTGGTGCTTGCCGGTGCCGGCTCGGGCAAGACCCGAGTCCTGGTGCACCGCATTGCCTGGTTGATCCAGGTCGAACAGGCCTCCCCCCATTCGGTCCTGTCGGTGACATTCACCAATAAGGCGGCGGCAGAAATGCGCCAGCGGATCGAGCAACTGATGGGCCTCAACCCGGCCGGCATGTGGGTCGGCACCTTCCACGGCCTGGCGCACCGCTTGCTGCGTGCGCACTGGCAGGAAGCCGGGCTGAACCAGAACTTCCAGATCCTCGACAGCGATGACCAGCAACGGCTGGTCAAGCGGGTGATCCGCGAACTGGGGCTCGATGAGCAGCGCTGGCCTGCACGCCAGGCCCAGTGGTTTATCAACGGCCAGAAAGACGAAGGCCTGCGCCCGCAACATATCCAGCCCAGCGGTGACCTGTTCCTGGCCACCATGCGCTCGATCTACGAAGCCTACGAGGCAGCCTGCCAGCGCGCCGGGGTCATCGACTTCTCGGAATTGCTGCTTCGCGCGCTGGACCTGTGGCGCGATCATCCCGGATTGCTCGAACACTACCAGCGGCGCTTCCGCCATGTGCTGGTCGACGAGTTCCAGGACACCAACGCCGTGCAATACGCCTGGCTGCGCCTGCTGTCCAAGGGCGGCGAAAGCCTGATGGTAGTGGGCGACGATGACCAGTCGATCTACGGCTGGCGTGGCGCCAAGATCGAGAACATTCATCAATACACCGCCGACTTCCCGGACGCCGAGTTGATCCGCCTGGAGCAGAACTACCGCTCCACGGCCGGCATCCTCAAGGCCGCCAACGCCCTGATCGTCAATAACAGCGGGCGCCTGGGCAAGGAGCTGTGGACCGAAGGGGGCGACGGCGAGCCTCTGAACCTGTACGCCGCCTTCAACGAACACGATGAAGCCCGCTATGTGGTCGAAACCATCGAAAGCGCGCTGAAAACCGGCCTGGCCCGCAGCGACATCGCCATTCTCTACCGCTCCAACGCCCAGTCCCGGGTGCTTGAAGAAGCCTTGCTGCGCGAACGCATTCCGTATCGCATTTATGGCGGCCAACGCTTCTTCGAACGGGCCGAGATCAAGAACGCCATGGCGTACCTGCGCTTGCTTGAAGGGCGCGGCAACGATGCGGCGCTGGAGAGGGTGATCAACGTGCCGCCCCGCGGCATTGGCGAGAAAACCGTTGAAGCCATCCGCGAGCATGCGCGCCACGCCGAAGTCTCGATGTGGGAATCCATGCGCTTGCTGATCGCCAACAAAGGCCTGACCGGACGCGCCGGCAATGCCCTGGGCGCCTTTATCGAGCTGATCGAGAACCTGGCGGCCAAGGTGCTGGAGATGCCACTGCACTTGATGACCCAAACGGTCATCGAGCAGTCCGGCCTGATCACTTATCACCAGGAAGAGAAAGGCGAAAAAGGCCAGGCACGGGTAGAAAACCTTGAGGAACTGGTGAGCGCTGCGCGCAACTTCGAGAACGCCGAAGAAGACGCCGAGCTGTCGCCGCTGGCGGCCTTCCTGGGCCATGCCTCTCTGGAAGCCGGCGACACCCAGGCTGACGAGCACGAGGACAGCATCCAACTCATGACGCTGCACAGCGCCAAGGGCCTGGAATTCCCTCATGTGTTCCTGGTGGGCATGGAAGAAGGCCTGTTCCCACACAAGATGAGTCTGGAAGAGCCTGGCCGCCTTGAAGAAGAACGCCGCCTGGCCTACGTAGGCATTACCCGGGCCATGCAACAGTTGGTCATGACCTATGCCGAGACCCGGCGCCTGTACGGCAGTGAAACCTACAACAAGGTGTCGCGCTTCGTACGCGAGATTCCGGCCGGCCTGATCCAGGAAGTGCGCCTGTCCAACAGTGTCAGCCGCCCGTATGGTTCGGGCCAGAAGCAGAATTCGAGCAGCATTTTCGCCAATGCGAACATTCCGCAAACCGCGTTCAACCTCGGTGACCGGGTACAACATTCAGTGTTTGGCGAAGGCGTGATCCTCAACTTCGAGGGTTCCGGGGCCCAGGCGCGGGTTCAGGTCAATTTCTCCGAGGGCAGCAAATGGCTGATGCTCGGTTACGCGAAACTGGAAGCCATCTGATCAACGCCGACATCTGAGGGGGCTGCATGGGTTCCGGGTTCTTTTCCTCGTGGACATTCTGGGCCCTGCTCTCGGCGGCGTTTGCCGCCTTGACAGCGATCTTCGGCAAGATCGGGATCACCGGCATCAATTCCGACTTTGCCACCTTGCTGCGCACCTGTGTAGTACTGGTGAGCCTGGGCTTGATCCTCTATGTCACCGGCCAATACCAGTCGTTAAGCTCCATATCGCCGCGCAGTTATCTGTTCCTCATCCTGTCCGGTTTGGCTACGGGCGCTTCATGGATCTGTTACTTTCGCGCACTGCAACTGGGCCAGGCCTCGCTGGTGGCGCCTGTGGACAAACTCAGTGTGGTATTGGTCGCGGTGCTGGGCGTCACCCTGTTGGGTGAAAAGCTCGACCTGCGCCAATGGGCCGGCATCAGCCTGATTACGGCGGGGGTGGTGCTGCTGGCCTGGAGGCGTTGAGGTCTGAAGTTGCTCCTACGGTCGGGGTTTCACTCGACCGTTGGCGAATAGGCTTACAGTGTTCACAGACAAACACGACAGTCAGCTCCAGTGGACTGTGCTCCATCAAGCAAAAGCTCGAAACACTATGGCGCTGGTCATGCTCTCTGGAGCTGTGCAACATGACGCGCGTGCAATCCACAAACGAGAACTCCCTACTATGCAACGATTTCTAAGCATCGCCCTGGCGTTGTGCATCGGCTTGACGCTGAGCATCGACGCCAACGCCGCCAAGCGTTTTGGTGGCGGCAAGAGCATGGGCTCAGCGCCGACCCATCAAACTCGCCAGGCTGCGCCAACCGCACCCGCGGCAGCGCCTAACGCTGCCGCCCGTCCTCCAGCGGCAGCTAGCGGTGCTTCGCGCTGGCTCGGCCCTCTGGCCGGTATCGCCGCCGGTGGCCTGTTGGCTTCCATGTTCATGGGCGACGGCTTCGACGGAATGCAAATCTTCGACATCCTGATCATGGCGGTCATTGCCTTCCTGATCTTCCGCTTCATCGCCGCGCGCCGTCGCAAACAACAGCAGCCACAAATGGCCGCTGCTGGCCACGCTCCATTCCAGCGCGAAGCATTCGAACCACAACAACCGGCTCAGCCGTCCGTATTCGGTGGCGCTTCTGCTGCACCGGCTGCACGTCCGGTCATCAACGCGCCGGCCTGGTTCAACGAGCAAAGCTTCCTGGCCGCCGCACGTAACCACTTCCAGTCGCTGCAGCAGCACTGGGACGCCAACGAAATGGACAAGATTACCGAGTTCGTCACCCCGCAAATGCTGCAGTTCCTGAAACAGGAACGTGCCGACCTGGGCGACGGCTTCCAGTCGACCTACATCGACGATCTGAACGTGCAACTCGAAGGTGTCGACGATCGCGCCGACAAGACCATCGCCACCCTGACCTTCACCGGTGTGTCGAAATCCTCTCGCTTCGACCAGGGCGAAGTGTTCAGCGAAAGCTGGAACATGGAACGCGCCCAGGGCGAAAACCAGCCTTGGCTGGTCGCAGGTATCCGCCAAAACGGCTGATCCTCGGCATTGCACAAAAAAACCCCGGCTCAGGCCGGGGTTTTGCATTTTTAACATTGCACTAATATCCAGCTAAGGTATAAACCGCACCGCGTTAACAGGTCAGAGGAAACTGCCGTGGAAGAAGTCATCGAACAACTCCGTGAAGCCAACGAACCGGTTCCGGTCCCCCTGGAGTTGCCAGACGAAGACCAGCTGGTCGAAATCGAAGAAGAGTTGTTCATCAACATTCCTTTCGTGTTCAAGGAATTCCTGCTGACCGTCAGTGACGTGGTCTACGGCAGCCTGGAGCCGGTCACCGTCACCGATCCGCAGTCGCACACCTACCTGCCAGATGTAGCCGCCAACGCCTGGGATGCCGGCGTGCCACGCGACCTGATCCCGATCTGCCAGGATGGCGACGATTTCTATTGCGTCGAGGAAGACGGCACCGTGGTGCTGTGGTCCGGCGAAGAAGAAATCGTCACCGAAGAGAGCTGGGAGTCAGTCTGGCACTGGGCTCGGGATGTCTGGCTGGAAAGCTGACCCTGCTTCAATGTCCGCTTGAGTCCTGGTGGTTGTCGAGGGTTTCCAGCAAGGCCACTTGCATGCGGGTGTGAACCCGAATGAGCCAGCGCCACAGTACCGCGGCAGTCGCGGCGGCCACCAGGATCACCAGCAGCAACAGCTCGTTGGTCGGCAGAATGCTGGCCGACAGGGCCGTCAGTAGCACAAAGATCACCACCAGCGATAACAACGGGATCACTTCGGCGATCACCCGGCGCACGCGCTGTGTGTGACGACCGGCCATTTCCGGTTTCACGCCCATCTCTGCCAGCAGCATCGACAGGGCCTTGAGCTTGCGGTACGCAGCGATCAGGAATGGCAGCGAGAGCAACAAGGCAGCTCCCCAGATCAGTGCTTTCTGCCAGCTCACATCATTGAGCCAGGCATTCAAATACTCGCCAATCGGCTCGGCAAAGTAGCCGCCACTGAAAAAAATCCCCACCACCAGCGCCAGGTTGACGCCAACCTGCAGCAGGATGCGCCGGATCATCGAGGCCAACATCGCCCCCTCGCCCTGCGGCTGGATATTGCGCAGCCACTCGCCATACAGCCCGAAAACCCGCGCCACGCGCGTCGGCACCACCGCCGCGAGCTTGCCGGATAGCGGGTCCGCGCCACGAATCAGGTAAGGCGTCAGCAAGGTGGTGATCGCCGACACCGCGACGGCCACGGGGTAGAGAAAGTCGCTGGTGACCTGCAACGTCATGCCCAGTGCCGCGATGATGAAGGAAAACTCGCCGATCTGGGACAGCCCCATCCCCACCCGCAACGAGGTACGCCCATCGTTACCGGCAATAAAGGCGCCCATCCCGCAGGAGAGCATCTTGCCCAGGACCACGGCGATGGTGATCACCACAATCGGCCAGGCATAGGCCACCAGGATTGAGGGGTCAATCATCAGGCCGATGGCAACAAAGAAAATGGCACTGAACATGTCGCGAATTGGCTCGATCAAGCGCTCGATCTTCAGCAATTGACGCGACTCTGCCATGATCGCGCCGATCAGGAACGCACCCAGCACCATGCTGTACTCCAGCTTCACCACCAGCAAGCAGAAGCCAAAGCACAGGCCCAGTACCGTCACCAACAGCATCTCATTGCTTTCGAACCTGGCCACATAGGCCAGCAAACGTGGCACCAGCAGAATGCCGATCACCAGCGCCACAACCATGAACAGCGACAGCTTCCCGACCGTGGAAAACACTTCACCGGAGCTTACCGTGCCACTCACGGCAATGCCCGAGAGCAAGGCTATGATGCCGATGCCAAGAATGTCCTCGACGATCAGCACACCGAAGATGAGCTGGGCAAAGCGCTGGTTTTTCATCTTCAGGTCGTTGAGGGCCTTGACGATGATGGTGGTAGAGGAAATGGCCAGGATGGCGCCGAGGAACAGCGAGTCCATGGTGCTCCAGTCGAACCAGCGACCGATTTCATAGCCAATCCAGATCATCAGGATGATTTCCAGAAAGGCTGCGATAAAGGCCGTGGCGCCCACCTTGAACAGTTTGCGCAGGCTGAACTCAAGGCCCAGGCAGAACATCAGAAAGATCACCCCCAGTTCCGCCAGGATCTTGATGGTTTCTTCATCATGGATCAGGCCGAAGGGCGGCGTGTGCGGGCCGATAATAAAACCAGCGACGATGTAGCCGAGCACGACTGGCTGCTTGAGGCGATGAAACAGAATTGTCACGACACCGGCTATCAGCATGATTACGGCCAAATCCTGAATAAAGCTGATGGCATGCACGGCGTGACACTCCTTTTCCAGACAAACGAACCGCCCGCAACAACGCTCAGAATTCACTGATTGAGTTGCAGAAATTTAGTGTTTCTAATGTAGGAAGCTTCCGGGAAGAAGCTCATTGCAGGTTAACACCGGCGTTTGCGGCAAAACGCCGATGCAATATGTAGAAACAGATGGGCCGGTCAGCCGTAGGAAATGGCACGATCCGCGTGACGGCAACGGCACTGCCAGCGTCCCGAATAAGATGGGAATCGTTTAAGGGGATAGATGCATGCATAGATCTGCCGCCCCGTTATCACCGCAACCTAACCGTGAGCACACTATGGAACCCGGAAACGCCCAGCTGTCGATGACCGTCCTGATGACCCCGGACATGGCCAACTTTTCTGGCAATGTTCATGGCGGGACCTTGCTCAAATATCTCGACGAAGTGGCCTACGCCTGTGCCGCCCGCTATGCAGGCAGTTACGTGGTGACTCTCTCGGTGGATCAGGTAATTTTCCGTGAACCGGTGCATGTCGGCGAGCTGGTGACCTTTCTGGCGTCCGTCAACTACACCGGTAACACCTCGATGGAGGTGGGCATCAAGGTGGTGACGGAAAACATCCGCGAGCGCTCGGTCCGTCACAGCAACAGCTGCTTCTTCACCATGGTCGCCGTGGATGATGATCGCAAGCCGGTCAGCGTTCCTGCGCTGCAACCGACCACCAGCGAAGAAAAGCGCCGCTTCCTGCAAGGCAAGCAGCGCCGGTTGATTCGTCAGGAATTGGAAAAACGCTATCAGGAACTCAAGGCCGACGCGCTGTAAGCCGGCAACCGCGTCGCCTGGAAGCGAACGCGCGGATGAACGATGCGGTCCTGGGCCCGCACCAGCTGCAATTCGTAGCTGGCGCTGGCCTGGGTTTCAAGCAGCACCTCATGCACGGCTGCGGCGGTAAACTCGAACGCCGTCAGCAGGTCATCGCCCAACAGCAGGCGCGCCAGGAACAATCCTGAGGTCAGGTCCCCCACCCCCACCGGATGACGCGGAAAGGCCAACAGCGGGCGCCTCAAGTGCCAGCTGCCCTCGGCTGTCACCAACAGCATCTCGAAATGCTCGGACGATTTACCGGGGTATATCAAGTGCTTGACCAGCACCGCACGCGGCCCCCGCTGGAGCAGCTCACGGGCCATGGCCACGCAGTCCTGCAGCGACTCGGCGCTACGGTGCAAGAAGGTATTGAGTTCCAGCTGGTTGGGGCACAGCAGGTCAGCGGCGGCTACCGCTTCATGAAGCAGAAAATCGCTGACCTCGGGAGGGACGATGCAGCCCTTCTCCGGGTGGCCCATGACCGGGTCGCACAAATACAGCGCATTCGGGTTCACCGACTTGATGCGCGCAACACCAGCCAGGATGGCTCGCCCTTGGGCTGCACTGCCCATATAGCCGGACAGCACCGCATCGCAATTGCCCAACTCACCGATCGTCGCGATCCCCTCGATCAACGCAGGAATTTGTTGCGGCGCCAGCGGTTCTCCCGCCCACTGGCCATACTGAGTGTGGTTGGAGAACTGCACGGTATTGAGAGGCCAGACTTCGACCCCGATGCGCTGCATGGGAAACACCGCCGCGCTGTTGCCGGCGTGACCGAAGACCACATGGGACTGGATAGCTAACAGGTGCGGTGTACGTTTCATGCAGGGATCCTGGACGACGGACGGAAATTCAAAGCACGCAGTATGGCGCCAAATGTGACCTGTACGACAGACCGTAGACACAGTTAAGCTGAACACACTTAGTCGGAGTGATCGTAATGCTTACCCTCGGAAATCTTTTCGTGTTGATGCTTTTAGGTACCGCTGGTGCCTGGCTCTGGCACAACCATGGGTTGCGGGAAAAAGCACTCGAAAGGGTAAAACAGCATTGCGCCAAGCTCGACATCGAACTGCTCGACGGCAACGTGGCGTTCAAGCGCTTCACCTTTGCCCGCGACGCCCAGGGTCGGCGCCGGTTTGCGCGGGTTTACACTTTCGAGTTCACGGTCACGGGTGAACAACGCCACCCGGGCATGATCACCCAGTTCGGCGCTCACACGGTCCAGATTGAACTGGCACCCTACCCATTCGAAATCAAACCACCGCAATCGAGCGCCGACGTCATAGAGATGAACCAGTGGCGGCAGGAACACAACCGCTGGCGGCGGTGAAAGGCGGAGTTTCTAAACCGGGCCTTGTCGGCAATCCAGAAAGTCTGTTTCAAGCACTGCCGCGTCCTGTGGATAACTGAAAATCAGCTCAAGGCGAGAGTCTTTTCGCCATTCACTGGGCTGCCAGTTCAATGCCTGGCGATCCAGCGCATTGGCTGAATACCACCCTTGCGGGCTGTGGATAACCATTTTTGCCCGACACCACTCCAGACGCTCGATCCAGGCCTGGATTTTCGCCAGGTCGAAAGACTGGCTAGGGTGCCAGCACCAGCCAATACTCCAGTTCTCGCCCTGTTGATAACTCTGGACGATAGGTTTTTTCGTATCGGTCCAGATAATGGGTGATGATGATTTCGCTGTGGGTAACTCTACCTTGCTCGCTACGAAATACTTATCCACAGGGGATTCCGGCAGCGTGGAAAACGCTAATTTGCCCTGCTCCGTCCAGATTAAATCTGTATCAGCAGGCAGAAGCTTATTTATCCACAAGCGCTTTTCTTCTTCGATTGCCTGCGATTTATTCAACACCAGCAACCCCATCTCCGGCAACGCCAGCTGCTGAGCCTCCGGTATAAGTTGTCCACAGGCCAATGCCTGGGCGTCCAGGACCATCACGCCCGGCTGCACAGCTAATACGCCCTTCCAGGGTGCCTGGCGTAATTGCGCCAACAACTGCAGCGGATGCCCCAACCCGGACGGTTCGATAAACAGGCGGTGTGGCCGGGCCTTGCGCAACAGCCGGCCCAGACCCACCTGAAACGGCGCACCGTTGACGCAACACAGACAACCGCCCGCCACTTCGGCGAGTGCGATACCCTCTTGATCGGTGGTCAGCAACGCCGCATCGAGACCGATCTGACCAAACTCATTGATCAGCACTGCCCAACGCTCGTCTGCCGGCCGCTGGGCCATGAGCTGGCGTATGACGGTGGTTTTACCGGCCCCCAAGGGCCCGGTGATGACATGGGTGGGGATATCTTTCAGCATGCTGGATGACTTATGCGAGTGAAAATGCGAACACTGGGAGGCTGCCTGCTGATGCTTGCCTGCACTCAGGTACACGCCGAGGCCTGTGTGGTGCACAGCTCGGGCGAGGGCCTGAAGATGAAAGTCTGCCAGCAGAATCGCACCATACCGCAAAAGCTCTTCCATGATGGCTTTTGCCAACCGACGTTACCTGGGCAACAAGTCAGCGTGGAGTTTGTTGATCAGTGCCCTTTCGGGTCCTTCGGCGTTTGCAGCGACGCTCATGTGGACAATATGCCCTACCGCCAGGATATCCACTATTACGGCGTTGCCAGCGATGCGCGTTACCTCAAGCCATTCTGTGAACAGAACAGCAAGGGGCTGTGGATAACGCCCTGAATCACTCCAGCCAGTCGAGTCTCAACATCAAACGGTGCTCCTCGGCCGTGTCCCCGAACAATTGTCGAGGCTTCATCAGGCTGCCTCTTCGTCGTGCCAGGTGCCAAACGGGTCGGTCAACAACGCCCAACTTTCGGGGCCTTGAGCCATCTCTTCATCGGTCAACAGGCAGGCTTGCAGTTGACTTTGCAGGTGGTTGAAATCGATATGCTGGCCGATGAACACTAATTCCTGACGGCAATCGCCATACGTCGGCGTCCAGTTTTTCCTGATAGCCGCCACGCTTTCAGCGTCTTGCGGCCACTGCTGTTCGGGGACAAAACGCCACCACCGGCCGGCAAAGCCACTGCGCATCATGCCACCGGCCTGAGACCAGCTGCCGGCCTCCTGGTATTTGCTGGCCAGCCAGAAGAAGCCCTTGGAGCGCAGCAGTTTGCCGTTGCTCCATGGTGCGTTCAGAAAGTCGAAGAAGCGTTGTGGATGGAAGGGCCGACGCGCCTGCCAAGCGGTTGAGGCGATGCCGTACTCTTCTGTCTCCGGGCTGTGCTCACCGCGAAGGGTCTGCAACCAGCCCGGCGCCTGGGCGGCGCGTTCAAAATCAAACAGGCCGGTATTGAGAATTCGCTCCAGCGGTATGTGGCCCATCACCATGGGAATGATCTGAGCCTGAGCATTGAGCCGCTTCAGAATGGCAACCAGCTCTTCGCGTTCGTAGCTGCTGATCAGATCGATTTTGCTGACGAGGATGACGTCGGCGAACTCGACCTGCTCGATCAACAAGTCAGTAATCGAACGCTCGTCTTCCTCACCCAGGGTTTCACCACGGCTGGCCAGCTCGTCTGCCGCCTGAAAGTCGCGCAGGAAGTTCATGCCATCGACCACCGTGACCATGGTGTCGAGCCGGGCCTTGTCGGCCAGGCAACGTCCCTGATCATCGCGAAAGGTGAAGGTCTCTGCCACCGGCAACGGTTCGGAGATACCTGTGGATTCAATCAGCAGATAATCAAAACGACCTTCCTCGGCCAACCGGCCGACTTCTTCGAGAAGGTCTTCTCGCAGCGTGCAACAGATGCAACCGTTGCTCATCTCGACCAGTTTTTCTTCCGCGCGGTTGAGGCTGACATTGCGTTGTACTTCGCTGGCATCGATGTTGATTTCACTCATGTCATTGACGATCACAGCCACCCGAAGGTTGTCGCGATTGCGCAGCACATGATTGAGCAAGGTGCTTTTACCAGCTCCTAAAAAACCGGAAAGGACAGTAACGGGCAGGCGGTTGGTCATGTTTGTTTCCTCATCGACGCAGATTGGCGAGCGGCATCACGTGGCACGGCTTCGCTCTATAATTGTGATGTTATAGTATAGCAATACAATTTAGCCAATTGCCTTTTGCCCGGAGATGACCCCCGCCGATGAACGCCATGAACCTTCCCGACATTGCAGCCCAAGTTGCGCAACAATCGTTGGCCCTGGAGTGGGTTGGAATGCAGCAGATCGCCGTACCGATTTTATTCAAAGGTCAGCCGCTCCCAGCTCGCGCTAACGTAGGCGTAAGCCTGGACGATGGTGAAGCGCGAGGCATACACATGTCACGCTTATATCTGAGCCTTGAAGTGCTGGAGCAGCGGCCGCTCACACCGGCGTTACTGCGTGAAATGCTGCTGGGATTTCTGGAAAGCCATCGCGGCCTATCCAACAGCGCTTACCTGCAACTCAGCTTCGAAGCGATGGAGAAAAGACCTGCCTTGATCAGCGATCTTTCCGGCTGGAAGCGCTATCCCATTGTTATAGATGCGCAAATGAAAAACGGAATGTTCCACGTGGAACTAAACGTTGAAGTGACCTACTCATCCACCTGCCCCTGTTCCGCCGCTTTAGCCAGGCAGCTCATTCAACAGCAATTTGAAGCTGATTTTTCCGATCGTCTCTTGGAAATGTCATCGGTGCTGGGATGGCTTGGATCACCTCAAGGCATCATTGCGACGCCGCACAGTCAGCGCAGTACCGCCAATCTACGCATAAGCTTGAAGGAGCAGGTTCAGGAGTTTCCTTTTTCCATGTTGATCGACAGTGCCGAAGCGGCACTCGCAACACCGGTGCAAACCGCAGTCAAACGTGCCGACGAGCAAGCCTTTGCATTGGCCAACGGTCAGAACCTGATGTTCTGCGAAGACGCCGCTCGACGATTGCACCTGGCGTTACTGGGTCTCCCTGAGGCGGCCGGCTTTGAACTTGAAGTGCTGCACGCTGAAAGCCTGCACGCACACGATGCCGTGGCACGCAGTTCCTGGAACTGGCGCCAACAACAACTTCAGGAGGCATAACCATGATTCGCAAAAACCCTTCAGGCGATCTTCCAGTCATCGCGGAATCAGCCTATGTGGACAAGACCGCGATCATCTGCGGGAAGGTAGTGATTGGCGCGAATGTCTTCGTGGGGCCTTACGCGGTCATCCGCGCAGACGAAGTGGACAGCAGCGGGGATATGGAGCCCATCATGATCGGCGCCAATTCAAACATTCAGGATGGGGTGGTGATCCATTCCAAATCGGGCGCAGCGGTGACCATTGGCGAGTTCACCTCAATTGCCCACCGCTCGATTGTGCATGGCCCCTGCACAGTCGGTAATCACGTATTTATCGGTTTCAACAGCGTGCTGTTCAATTGTGTGGTGGGCGATGGAAGTGTGGTGCGGCATAACTCGGTGGTGGATGGTCGTGATCTACCGCAAAATTTCTACGTGCCCTCTACCACCCGGATCGGGCCGGCGACGGACCTCTCGCAATTTCCGCCGGTGAGTATCAGCGCCTCTGAATTTTCCGAAGATGTAGCGCGCACCAACGTGGATCTGGTGCGCGGTTATAAAGCGTTGCAGAACGAGTTTTGAACGCCGGTCAGGTGCGCGGTTTAACCGTACCGCAATCCTGACCCAGCCACACTGCACGGGTTTGCATGCTGCCTTGCTGCTGCACGCCAGTGGCATTGAAGGTGCCATTGACCTTGGTCAGAAACTCTCGATCACTCAAGAACGTCGCTTCGCCATTGCCTTGCGCTTTGGGACAGCTGAAGCGGAATTTCCAGATGTTGCCGGTACGCTCGGTGATTTGCTGGGTGCACCCGGACTGGGGATCTTGCAGGGGAATATTGTCGCTCTTGACCTGCTCAGGCGTCAGGCAACTGCGCACACCCTTCCCCGCCAACGTTACGCCTTGCTTGGCCAGTACCTGCTCCATCATCGCGCGCTGCTCCGGTGCCAGCACTTGCATCTGTCCCAGAATCACGTTCATGTCCGGTAGCGCCTTGCCGTCAACTTGCATGTTGCTTGTCGTCAGCTCCCACAACCCAGGTTGCAACATCTGCGCCTGTGCAAAGGGTGCAGCCAGGACTAACACCAGCAGCGGTAGACGAAATTTCATTCGATGACTCCCAAGTACACCAGCACAACGCTGGATGAGTAGATTAGACGCTAAATTTGATGTTCTGTTGCACGCAAAGAAAACGAGACAAGCGCCAATGAACGTGGTCTGTTAGTGCTAATGGAATCAGGAGCAGGAACACCTATGGACTTTCACAGCCCGTACTTTCTGGGTTACCTCATCGGCATCATTCAGCTGCTGGGAATCATTGCCGCAGTCCATGCAGTGCTGACCGTTCGTACGGCGCAAGGATCGATTGCGTGGGCCCTGTCCTTGGTGTTCATTCCTTTCCTGACCCTCATCCCCTACCTGGTATTTGGCCGCAGCAGTTTCGACGCCTATATCAAGGCGCGGCGCGAAGCGAATCAGGAAATGCATGTGGCCATCGCCGACCTGAACTGGCGCCCTTGGGTGCAGGAAGCACTGACGGCGAAGAGATCTGACTCCTACGCATCACTGCGGGCCATGCCGCAGCTCGGCCGCATGCCGTGCCTGGCCAACAATCAGGTGCGCTTACTGATCAATGGCGCTGCTACGTTCGAAGCTATATTTGCCGCGATCAAACAGGCTCGCAAAATCATCCTGGTCCAGTTTTTCATTATTCACGATGACAAGATCGGCCGTGCGCTGCAGGCGCTGTTGTTCGAAAAAGCAGCCGAAGGGGTCGAAATCTATGTGTTGTACGACAAGGTGGGCAGCCACGGCCTACCCAATCACTATGGCGACAGGCTGAGTGAAGCAGGCGTTCACGTACGCGCCTTTGCGACTCGTCGCGGAGGACTGAATCGATTCCAGGTCAATTTTCGCAATCATCGCAAAATCGTGGTGGTCGACGGCATCACGGGTTTCATCGGCGGGCATAACGTTGGGGATGAGTACCTGGGGGGCAATCCGCGGCTCTCGCCGTGGCGCGACACCCATGTGGAGATCAGCGGACCGGTGATCGCCTGTTTGCAGGAGTCGTTTGCCGAGGACTGGTTCTGGGCGTCACGCCAATTGCCGCCCTTGGTGTTGCCCGACCGATATGCCGATGAAGGGATGCTTTGCCAAGTACTTGCCAGCGGCCCCGCGGACCCTCAAGAAACCTGCTCGCTGTTTTTCGTCGAAGCCATTCACGCCGCCAGCCGTCGAGTCTGGATCACCAGCCCATATTTCATTCCGGACGAAGCCGTGTTTGCCGCATTGCGGCTTGCAGTGTTACGTGGCGTGGATGTACGCATCCTGATCCCGTCGCGGCCCGATCACCGGATCGTTTATGCCGCGTCCAGCCTGTTCGCCTTCGAGGCTGTTCGCGCGGGCGTTCGGATGTTCCGTTATCTGCCAGGCTTTTTGCATCAGAAAGTGGTGCTGATCGATGATGAGATTTCGGCTATTGGCAGCGCCAACATGGACAACCGTTCGTTCCGGCTGAACTTCGAAATCATGTTGCTGACGGTGGATAATGCCTTCACCCAAGAGGTTGAGGCGATGCTGAGTGAAGACTTTTCCCGTGCACGGGAGATCACTGCCGAGGACTCGCGGGATACTCACCGCTTACAGAAACTGGGGATGCGGGTGGCACGTTTGATCTCGCCGATCCTATAGAAAAGCTTCGCGGGCGAAGCGCCCGCGAAACGCTCCAACTTCAGCGATACAGATCTTCGCGGGTCCAGGGCAGGTCATGACGCCCGTCCGCTTTCGGCTTGACCGCCAGGATCTGATGCAGGTTAATCCAGCCTTTGCTGAAGCCGTACGCACAGCCCGCCAGGTATAACCGCCAGATCCGCAGCGCCTGTTCAGGCACAAACTGCGCCGCTTCACCCAATCGACTCTCCAGCCTGTTGCTCCAATGCTCGAGGGTGCGCGCGTAGTGCAGGCGCAGGCTTTCGACATCGACAACTTCAAGACCCACTGCGCTGATTTCTGCAGTAATCATCGACAAGTGAGGCAGCTCGCCACGGGGGAACACGTACCGCTCAATGAACTCGCCTGCGCCTCTGCCCACCGGGCGGCCGTCCACATGCCTGGAGGTGATCCCGTGGTTCATCACCAACCCACCTTCGCGCACGGCAGCGAACAGGCGGCCACAATAGGTCTCCAGGTTCGCATGCCCAACATGTTCAAACATACCGACGCTGACGACCTTGTCGAAGCGCGCGTCTTGCGGCAAGTCACGATAATCCAGAAGCTGCAGCTCAATCTGGCTCTCCAGCCCTTCGTCCTTGACCCTTGCACGCGCCAGTTCCAACTGTTTACAGCTCAGGGTAATACCGAAGACTTTCACGCCATACTCCCGTGCGGCATAGCGTGCCAGCCCTCCCCAGCCACACCCTACATCCAGCAGGTATTCACCGGCCGTCAGTCGCAGCTTGCGACACAGGTGCTCGAATTTGGCGTGCTGCGCCTGCTCCAACGTTTCATTACCAGTCTTGAAGTAGGCGCAGGAATAAGCCATGTCCTGGTCCAGCCAGAGCTGATAGAAATCGTTCGAGAGGTCATAGTGATAAGCAATGGCGGCAGCGTCGGTGTCCTTGTCGTGGACTGTCCTTACAGGAACTATGTCTTCGCCCTCACCCACCAATGCCTGGCTCAACTCGTCACATACCCGAATCACTTCACTGATCTCGCCCTCAAGTTCCAGCTTGCCTTCAACGAAGGCCGTGCCGAGCAGGTCGAGACTGGGGTGGGTAATTTTTGCGACAAGTTGCGGGTCTTTTACCACGATCGTGACACTGGGCGTTGGCCCCAGATCAATTTCATGGCCATCCCATAGCCGCAGGCGTAAAGGTATCTGAAGGTTCTGCAAGACCGTTGGTAATTGAGCGAGCATGGGCAAACCCCCTATTCCGGACGCATAAGGAAAAGGGTAGTTGAAAAGTCGGAAGTTTCAGCTAATCGGGAGCATAGGCGGAATGTATCAAGCTTGCCTGTCGAGCAGTTCAGTTGCAGAACCTACCTGAGAGACTTGGCGATCGGCCTGAGCCTGCGTGACAACGCCTGCAAACATGCCGGCGGCGGCCAAGGCAAGAACGGTACTGGTGACGAAGGTTTTGATGCTCATAGTGGTAATCCCATTTATCCAGTGCGTGTCAGGGGCAGCGGTTCGAGTCTTGACGCACCACTAGAGTCAGAGCAAGTGCAGGTGTTACACCTCTGGGTGGATTTAACGCATAACAGGCTAACCGAGCCTTCCTGGCCCTGGGACAAAGTCTCAGGCCCCAGAAACGACAAAACCCCATGGATCGGGGTTTTGTCGTTGATGTGGAGAATCAGTTTTACATGTCGTAACGCAGAACCAGACCCACCGTACGCGGGGCGCCGGCATCGATGATGTCGCCGCTGCGGTTGTTGGTGACGTATTCCTTGTCGAAGGCGTTTTTCACGAAACCGGACACGGCGACGTTCCTGGTGATCCTGTATTCGGTGTTGAAGTTGACCAGCCAGTAGTTGTCGCTCTTGCGCTCGCCGATGACCTGGCCGTCCTCGTCAAACTCGTATTCCGATGGGGAAGTGCTCTGGTAGGTGACATCCGTGTTGAAGGTCAAACGGTCGTCGAAGCGATAGGTACCGCCCACCGACATCTTGTACTTGGGCGCATAGAGGAAAGACTCGCCGCTCATGTCCCGGCCATCACCCGTGACGAAGTCCTTGTACTTGCCATCGGTGATGGCACCACCGGCGGTCAGCGTCAGCTGTTCGGTGAGGTCTTTTTCAACGAAGACTTCCAGGCCCTTGATGTCACTGCGACCGGCGTTGAAGACCTGAACGAACTCGGTGTTCGGGTCCAGCACGCTGACCTGCTGATCTTTCCAGTCGGTGTAGTACAGGTTGGCGCGGGTACGCAGGGTCTTGTCGAAGAACGAACCGCGGTAGGACAGCTCGTAGTTGGTGGTGTATTCCGGGTCATACGACTCATGACCGCCACCGGCACGGACGTTGACGCCACCGCCGCGATAGCCTTTCTGCACCATGAAACCGAGGTACTGCCCCATGGCCAGCTCATGGTCGATGCCGAGTTTCGGCAGTACGGCGTCAAACGATTTGCTGACTTGCTCCGGGCTGGAGAAGTCATCCTGCTCGAAATCGGTGTCGTTCGTCTCGTGGTCGTAGCGCAGACCGGTGATCAACGTCCAGCGTGGGGCGAACGTCCAGTTGATTTCACCGAACAGCGCCTTGTTTTCAATCGTCGTATCGCCCTTGACGGTAGCGGCCAGTTCGTTATCGAACAACAACCTGTCGTGGAAGTTGTTGGTATTGTGACCATAGTAGGCACCGACGAAGCTCTTCACCGTGTCCGAGCTGTAATTCAGCCGCAGCTCCTGACTGAACAGGTCGCCGTCCTGCTTGCGCAGAATGACTTCGTTGGCGTCAGCGGTCTGGTCGAAGTCCAGACGGTTGCTGTAGTCCGAACGGGTATTGGCGGTAAGACTGGTCAGGGACCAGTCATCGTTCAGGCGATAGTCGACCTTGGCGCTGACGGTGTCTTGCTTGAGGTTGTCGAACGCCTTGGTATCGGACGACACTTTGTAGTAACGGATCTTGTTGTTTTCGCGCATGACCGAGTTGTCGCCCTGACGGTGTTCGTTATGGGCGTAAGTCAGCAGCACATCGAGATCGTCGTTGGGCAGGATCAGCAGCTTGCCACGGGCATTGCTGGTGCGAGTCGGGTTAGCGTCGTCATGGAGTGCGATGTTGTCGATGTAACCGTCAGCTTCCTGGTAATCCACGGCGATACGCCCGGCAATCCTGTCGTCGACGATCGAACCGCCACCGGCAACCGCCGCTCCGCGCTCACCATAGTTCCCCACATTGGTTTGCGCCGAGAAGCTCGGCTGGAAAGTTGGATTCCTGGTCTGGATGACTACCGCACCGGCCAGGGAGTTACGGCCTTGTGTGGTGGACTGCGGGCCCAAGAACACTTCGACCTGCTCCGCGTCCCAGAGCGGGATCGGGCTGAGGGTCAGCGCGCGGTTCGGCTGCACGGCACCGTCGACGAACACCGAGACCGCACCGTTGAGGGTCGCCGGGCCCTGGTCGTCGAAACCGGATACCGGTACGCCGCGGATACCCCAGTTTTCGTTACCCGCCTGGTTGTACACGCCCGGTGTGCGAGCGAACACATCGACCAGGTCATGGTCGGCCTTCTCGCGTAGTTGCTGTTCGGTAACCACGACAACACTGGACTGGGTTTGCTCCAGGGTGCGGTTGATTTTTTCACCCGTTACCGTGATCGGAGCGATCTCCATTGTGTTCGACTGTTCGGCCGCCCATGCGCTGTTTCCCAGGCACACTACCGACCCCACAGCCAACGCAATTGTATTCTTTTTGAAATTCACGCCCCGCTCCCCTGCGACAGATATTTGTGTTGTTCTTCTTACCCTGAACGCTGTTTTCCTACAGCCGGCGGAAGTCTAATCCAAAGTTGCGCTGAAACAAACAGTATTGATAACCCCTCTCATTTGTATTTCTTGTGCATCCAAGTACCAGATCGAATACATTCCAATCTGATTTCTACTGCCTCATACAGCTCTGGTTTCTATGGAATTTATTCGCTATCTATACCGTCACTCGGCGCGCCTGCTGACACTGTCCATCATGACCGGCGCACTGGGCGGGCTGGCCAGTGCCGGACTGGTGATCCTGATCAACCGCGGGCTGGCCAATCCGCAGCAGTTACCGGAACTGGCCCTCGGATTCTTCGGGTTATGCATCGGCATGCTGGTCAGCAAACTCTGCTCGGAACTGTCGCTGCTGCACCTGACCCAGAGCGCGATTTTCCAGATGCGCATCGACTTGTCGCGCAAGTTGCTCGCCACCCCGCTCAAACGCCTGCAAGGCATGGGCAAACACCGTTTGCTGGTGATCCTCACCGAAGACGTGCATACCTTTACCGCTGCGTTCGAGTGGGTGCCGCTGCTGTTCGTCAACGCCGTGGTGACCCTGGCGTGCTTTGCCTATCTGGCCTGGCTGTCGTGGTCGTTGCTGGCGATTCTGGCGTTGTTTTTGCTGGTCGGGCTCGTGGCGTTTCACCTGGCCGAACGCAGGCCGTTGAGCCATCTGGAACGGGTGCGCCAACAAAAGGATGTGCTCTATCAACACTTTCGCAGCCTGATCGAAGGCAGCAAGGAACTGCAGCTGAACAACGCCCGTGGCGAAGCCTTCGTCGAGCGGGTCATCCGTCCGGGCGCCGACGAGTTTCGCGTGCGGTTCCTGCGCGGCATGGCCGGGTATTCGGTGGTGGCCAACCTCGGCACGCTGCTGTTCTACCTCAACCTTGGCGTGCTGCTGTTTGTCGTGCCGTTCTGGCTGCCGCAGTCGATCACCGTGCTGACCAGTTTCACCGTGACCTTGCTGTACCTGGTACGACCGATTTCCGACCTGATGATCGCCCTGCCCTCGCTGCGTCAGGCCAGTATCGCCCTGAACCGCATTCGCCAACTGGATGCCGAACTGAGCACCGAAGCCCAGGTGGCCACGCCGGGCGCTAACGTGTTCGCCAGTGAAGGGCCGATGCGCCTGTTGCTCAACGGCGTGTGCCACCGCTATCCCGGCGAACATGAGGACCATCCCTTCATGCTCGGGCCGCTCGACCTGACGCTGGAACGGGGCGAACTGGTGTTTGTGGTCGGCGGCAACGGCAGTGGCAAGACTACGCTGTCGATGCTGATGCTCGGGCTCTATGCCCCGGAAACCGGCTGCGTGGTGCTCAACGGCGTGGAAGTGGACGACGACAACCGCGAGCAATACCGTCAGCACTTTGCCGCCGTGTTCGCCGACTTTCACCTGTTCGAACATCTGCTGGGCGACGATGGACCGGACGCCGAACACCGCACCGCCGAAGCGACGCGCTACGTGAAAGCGTTGGGATTGGGGCACAAAGTCAGCATTGTCGACGACCGTTTTTCCACCGTGGATCTGTCCACCGGTCAACGCAAGCGATTGGCGCTGGTGTCGGCCTATCTGGACGACAAGCCGTTTTATCTGTTCGACGAATGGGCTGCCGATCAGGACCCCACCTTCAAGCGGGTGTTCTACATGGAGCTGTTACCGGAGCTGAAAGCCCGGGGCAAAACCGTGATTGTGATCACCCACGACGACGCTTACTTCCAACAGGCCGACCGGGTACTGAAAGTCGAGAACGGCCGTCTCACCCAGGTCGAAGCCCACGCGGCTTATGCCTGATGAGGTGGTGTGATGTCAGCGCCCGGCACCAGCGGACAGGTGTCGCAGTACGGGCGCGCATCACCCAGTTGGTGGTGCAGGCAGCACACCTTGCGCATCAGCAACGGCACGCCGCTCGGGCCGGGGGCCAGTTGCAGGAAGCCGTACAACGGATTGCGCGTGCCGTCGGCCCAGTGCCGCTCCCTGAACAAGTGGTCGCGCCATTGCGGCGCGTGCGGCATCTGGAAGTAATCGAGCGCGACATCGATGGCCGCCGCCACGTTGTTCCACAGCAAGCGCTGGGCCACACGCCCGGCGCTGGCCAGCGCCTGCACCAGGGGCGCCATATCGTCCGTCAGCAGTTGTTGCGCAAAGGCCAACGGGTCGTTCAACGGCAGCATTTCGCCGGCAGCAAACACCTGAGCCACGGGCATGCCGTTTTCCAGCATCACATGGGGATCATGCACGGTGCAGCGCATATGTTGCGCAGCGGCGGCCAGCGGCAACGCCAGCGTCACGCAGATAAAATCCATCGACCATTGCGACACCAGCGCGGCCCTGGGCGCAGCGGGATAGTAGTGAGCGTAAAGGTCCAACAATTCGGTGCAGGTTTGCGGATCACGAAACTCAATCAACCCACGACCTTCGACGTTAGCGCTTAGTCGGCAAGTGCTGCGCAGAAAGGCGCCCTCGTAACGAAACAACTGATCGAGCAGGGTTTCGTCGAGCATTCGGGCAGTGGCTTGAAGAGACATCATGAGGTTTCGTAACTGAGTTTGAGAACTGGTAACCTAGCACGTTTTTTTGCATTCCCCAGGTTCATCGCAACGGGTCAATACCCCAGCTTGCCAGGCAGGACGCTCTGATGTTTATCCAGGATATGAAATTGCTGGCCACGCCTTACTGGTCGGCCCAAGGCCGTCGCCGCGCGTGGCTGACCCTTGCCTTGGCCATGCTCGCGGTGGCGGGGATCATTGCGATTCAAGTGCGCTGGAACGAGTGGAGCCTGGGCTTTTACAACTCGTTGCAAAACCTGGATGCCGCCGCGTTCGGCTATCATTTCGTGGAGTTACTGGTGCTCGACGTTGCCTTCATCGCCTGCACCATGGCCAAGTTCCAGGTGCAGCAGCGCTTGTTGATCAACTGGCGAGAAAAACTCACCCAAGCCTTTCTCGCCAAGTGGCTCGACAGCCAGCGTTACTACCGTAGCCGCTTTCACAGCGTAACCTACGACAACCCCGACCAGCGCATTGCCGAGGACTGCAAAATCTTCGTCGAGCAGACCCTGGAGCTGGGCCTGAACCTGCTTCAGGCGATCATTCTGGTCGTTCTGTTCAGCATGATCATGTGGCGCATTTCCGGCACGCTGGAGTTTGAAGTCGCCGGGCATGCCGTCGCCATCCCTGGCTACATGTTGTGGCTGGCTTTGATCTACGCCGTGATCGGCAGCGGCATCGCGCACTGGATCGGCAAACCACTGATCGGGCTCAATTTCCTGCAACAACGCCGTGAAGCGGATTTTCGCTTCGGCCTGACACGCTTGCGTGAAGACGCCGAAAACGTCGCCCTTTCCCGTGGTCAGGGTTTGGAAAGCAAGCAGTTACTCGGACAACTGGGACTGTTGCTGACCAACTACGCCAAACTGGTTCGCTCGAAAAAACACCTGCTGGGTATTAATGCAGCGTATGAGCGATTCGCCTTTACCTTGCCGCTGCTGCTGGTATCGCCCCGCTTCTTCTCGCGGGAAATTCAATTGGGTCAACTGACTCAGATCGCTTCGGCATTCGGCGAAATACAGGCCTCTCTGTCGTTTCTGATTCGCAGCTACCCGCAAATCGCCGAATGGCGTGCGACCAAGACTCGGCTGTGCAGTTTCTGGCGCGAACTCGACGCACTGCCCGCCCCTGTGGACCCCGTCACCGGCCGGACTGCTGGTCTGCGACTGCACGACTTTGCTCCGTTGAACGAGCAAGGCTTACCGTTGTTCGAACCGCTGTCGCTGACCCTGGCACCCGGCGAACGGCTGTTGCTGCGCGGCCCCTCGGGCGTGGGCAAGACCACTCTGCTCCGCTCCTTGGCAGGTTTGTGGCCTCGGCATCAGGGCTACGCCGAACTGGACCGTGCAGGCTTGCTCATCCTTCCGCAAAGGCCATATCTACCCAGCGGTTCGCTGTATGAACTCTTGCATCAAACTGGCGAGGGGTGCACTTGCGACGTTGACGAAGCACGTCTGGTAGAAGTGCTCAATCTGGCAGAGTTGCAGCATCTGCCGTTGCACAGCACCGATGACTGGAGCCGGCGCCTGAGCCCCGGTGAACAACAGCGCCTGGCCATGGCCAGGGCCTTGTTGATTCAACCACCCTTGTTGTTCCTCGACGAGGCCACTTCAGGCCTGGACGAAGTGGCGGAGCGACGTCTTTACAAGGCGCTGGAGGCCACCGAAATCACCGTAGTCAGCATTGGTCATCGTGAAGGCCTCAGTGCTTACCACACCTGCGTCATCGACGTGGTTCCAGTCGCGGTATCAAGCTCGCATACCTATCCAGCGGGCTCCAGTGTCAGCGATGCCATGAGTTAATGAGTGTCTGAAATTCCGCTTTCGAATGCAGGGCAAGCGGGAATGGAGAGTTGTGCACGATGCAGCACCTTGTTCAGCCGCGCGCTGATGTCCTCTTCACATCACTGCATCTCATTTTCCATCCTTTTGCGTCGCGCCAACTCCTTCTCACTCGGCTCGGCACTCGCGAACGAACCGGGCCGGATATCGCCACCTGGTACATAGGTACTCATCACAACGCCAGTGGTCGAAACCTGAGAGCGAACGAGTCGCAGCGCGAATGGCTTGGCAGTCTCGCCAAAGAGGCGCTTGCCCCGCTTAAGCACCACTGGAAAAGTCCACACGTTGTACTCGTCTATTAGTGATGCGGCCTGCAGCGTTTGAATCAAATTGCCGCTGCCGATAAATCGGCCTCTTAATCAGCAGCAAAGCAATACAGTAATCCCGCACCGCCCGAGGCCGCCAAAGCTTCACTGTTGCAGCCGCGCGAGGGGTGCGAGGCGTTCCATGAGCGCGCCGGCGCATCGTCGCTGAGCCCCTTGCGATCATGATGGCCGACCATCGCCGCGCCTTCGCTGCTTTGCGTCCAGTTGCCGCAGGTACGGTCATTGCTACCGGCGAATGCTTTTCCATCGGCCTGCGAGCCGGTGAGGATATCGTGCGTGTTGGGCGTGTCACCACGCCCCTTCACCTGGCGGCCATGCTCGTCCAACGCGGTGTCTTTGTTCAGGTTGTTGCTGTCGCTGTGCAGCTGCGCGATGTCGCTGGCGATGACCACGCCCTTGGCGTTCTGCCAGGGCCCCTTGCCAATACGGTCGCGAGCGTTGACCGCGGCTTCGCTGCCGGTGGCGCTGGTGCTGAGGTAGGCGCGCCAGTCGTGCTGACTCGCCCCTGCGGCGCTGGCCAGCGTCTGGCAATGCTGGTCGGCACCGGCCAGACCTCCCAGATCGGCACCCTTGCCCAAGCCGACGCTGGTGACGAAGAAAGTCATGTCGGCCTGTGCGGCGACACTGCAGCTCAGGGCCAGAGCGGCCATGGCCCCACGCGGGTTGAGAGGGATCGGGAACATGGGCTTTCTCCTATCGATAGATGCACCGCCCGTAGGCGGTGCAGAGATGGTTCGTTCAGCCTAGACTAGTGGAGGCGTCTCTGGTCCATGGGACTGACTCGCTTCGCGGAGATACCTGCAAAGTCCATGCGTCGATCGCGATCGACGTACGAGCGCAGGGACTCATCGCTTTGAATTCGCAAAAGCATTTCTTGATATGGAGGCAGGGTCACCGGGCTTGGTGACAGGGAACAGGGAACCTGGCGCTGGTAGGAGGCAGGGAGACCTGGCGGGGCCTCCCTGCTGCGACAGTTTTTATTGTCAAAAACCAGTCTTGCGGCAGTCGAGAAAATTTATTCCACGGTGACCGATTTGGCCAGGTTACGCGGTTGGTCCACATCCGTGCCCTTGAGCACCGCCACGTAGTACGACAGCAGTTGCAACGGGATCGTGTAGAGGATCGGCGCCAGCTCATCGATGATGTGCGGCATGGCCACCACGTATGTACCTTCACCGTTGCTCAGGCCGGCTTTCTCTTCGGCAAATACCACCAACTGGCCACCGCGGGCGCGAACTTCCTGCAAGTTGGATTTCAATTTCTCCAACAGCTCGTTGTTCGGTGCCACGGTGACCACTGGCATGTCGTTGTCGACCAGCGCCAACGGGCCGTGCTTCAACTCGCCGGCTGGGTAAGCTTCGGCGTGAATGTAGGAAATTTCCTTGAGCTTGAGCGCACCTTCCATGGCGACCGGGAACTGAGCACCACGGCCAAGGAACAGCGTATGGTGCTTGTCGGCGAACAGTTCGGCGATTTTCTCGACCGTTGTGTCCATCGACAGCGCTTCGCCCAGACGCGTCGGCAGCCGGCGCAGCTCTTCAACAAGTTCGGCTTCAAGGCCTGGCGCCAAGGTTTGGCGCACTTGGCCCAGGCTCAGGGTCAGCAACATCAAGGCAACCAACTGGGTGGTAAAGGCCTTGGTCGACGCCACGCCAATTTCCGGACCGGCCTGGGTCAGTAGAGTCAGATCGGACTCGCGCACCAGCGAGCTGATGCTGACGTTACAGATCGCAAGGCTGGCGAGGAAGCCCAACTCCTTGGCGTTGCGCAGTGCAGCCAGGGTGTCAGCGGTTTCGCCGGATTGGGAGATGGACACAAACAGCGTATCGGGCTGAACCACCACCTTGCGGTAGCGGAACTCGCTCGCCACTTCGACCTGGCACGGAATACCGGCCAGTCCTTCAAGCCAGTAACGGGCAACCATGCCGGCGTGATAGCTGGTGCCACAGGCGACGATCTGGATATTGCGCACTTTGGCGAACAGTTCAGCCGCCTGAGGGCCGAACGCTTGAACCAGAACCTGCTGCTGGCCGAGACGGCCCTCCAGGGTGCGCTGGACCACCGTGGGCTGCTCATGGATTTCCTTGAGCATAAAGTGGCGGTACTCGCCCTTGTCCGCAGCTTCCGCACCTTCGTGGTACTGCACCGTTTCACGCACCACCGACTTGCCCTGGGCGTCCCAGATGCTCACCTGGTCACGGCGAATCTCGGCAATATCGCCCTCTTCCAGATACATGAAGCGGTCGGTGACCTGACGAAGTGCCAGTTGGTCGGACGCCAGGAAGTTTTCCCCAAGGCCCAGGCCGATCACTAATGGGCTGCCGCTGCGGGCAGCCAAAAGACGATCAGGCTGGTGCTGGCTGATCACCGCCAGGCCATAGGCGCCGTGCAGTTGCTTGACCGCGGCTTTCAAGGCATCGGCCAGGTCAGGGAGCGTCTTGAGGGTGTGATGCAGCAGGTGAACGATCACCTCGGTATCGGTCTCGGACGAGAACACATAACCCAGGCCTGCCAGCATCTCACGCAGCGCTTCGTGGTTTTCGATGATGCCGTTGTGAACGACCGCCAACTCTTGGCCGGAGAAATGCGGGTGCGCATTGGGCTCGCTTGGCGCGCCGTGGGTGGCCCAGCGGGTGTGGGCGATACCCAGAAGGCCCGCGATAGGCTCGGCCGCTACGGCCGCTTCCAGTTCGCTGACTTTGCCGATACGCCGACGGCGTTCCAGGGTGCCGGCCTGTGTATAAATGGCCAGGCCTGCGCTGTCGTAACCGCGGTACTCAAGACGCTTGAGGCCTTCGATCAAAATGGCGGTGATATTGCGCTCAGCAACGGCGCCGACAATCCCACACATACTCTTCTCCTAACTGATTGCGGCGCAAATCAGGGTGATGCCGCGTTGTTCGATTTGATCGCGGGCTTCAGGCGCCAGGCGATCATCCGTAATCAAAGTGTTGATACTGCTCCAGGGCAGTTCCAGATTGGGAATCTTGCGACCCACCTTGTCCGACTCGACCATCACGATCACTTCTCGGGCGACGTCAGCCATGACTCGGCTCAGCCCCAGCAACTCATTGAAAGTGGTCGTGCCGCGGACCAGGTCAATCCCGTCGGCACCGATAAACAGCTGATCGAAATCGTAGGACCGAAGCACCTGCTCTGCCACCTGGCCCTGGAAGGATTCCGAATGCGGATCCCAGGTGCCGCCCGTCATCAACAGCACCGGCTCGTGCTCCAGTTCGCTCAAGGCGCGGGCGACGTGAAGGGAGTTGGTCATGACCACCAGACCAGGCTGCTGACCCAACTGCGGGATCATGGCCGCCGTGGTGCTGCCGCTGTCGATAATGATTCGTGCGTGTTCGCGGATACGGGATACGGCGGCGCGGGCGATGGCCTGCTTGTAGCGAGAGACCGGTTGCGCACCTTCACTGATCAACTCTTGTGGAACGGTCACGGCACCGCCATAGCGGCGCAACAACAGGCCGTTGGCTTCCAACGCAGCCAGGTCCTTGCGGATGGTCACTTCCGAGGTTTCGAAACGCTTGGCCAATTCATCCACACTGACTTCGCCCTGCTCATTGAGCAGGGCAAGGATATTGTGGCGCCTTTGGGGAGTATTCCGTTTCGACATTTTGATCTTAAGTTTCGTTTCGAAAGATATCGAAGGCAATCAAAACCTAAAGACGCACCATCGTCAAGTACGGCGCAAAGAAAAACGATCTGTGGATAAATCTGCAGCCATAAAAAAACCGACTCTTCAGGTCGGTTTTTTTAATCAGCTGTGGATAACCATCAGCTCTTCTTGATTTTCTCTGGCCGCTTCCAGCCTTCGATGTTGCGTTGACGCGCCCGGGCGATACCCAGCTGGCCAGCCGGAACTTCTTGAGTAATGGTCGAACCGGCAGCGGTGGTGGCACCGCTCAAGATATCCACAGGCGCAACCAGCGAGTTGTTGGAGCCTATGAAGACGTCTTCGCCCAATACAGTCTTGAACTTGTTGGCGCCATCATAATTACAGGTGATGGTACCGGCGCCGATATTGGTGCGCGCACCGATTTCGGCATCGCCCAGGTAGGTCAGGTGACCAGCCTTGGCGCCTTCACCCATGTGAGCATTCTTGAGCTCCACAAAGTTACCCACATGGGCGCGGGCTTCCAGCACGGTGCCCGGACGCAGACGAGCGAACGGGCCGGCATCGCTGCCCTCACCCAGTACCGCGCCTTCGATGTGGCTGTTGGCCTTGATCACCACACCCTTGCGCAGGATGCTGTCCTTGATGACGCAGTTCGGGCCGATGACGACGTTGTCTTCGATCTCCACTCGCCCCTCGAGGATCACGTTGATATCGATCAACACATCACGCCCCACCGTTACCTCGCCGCGAACGTCAAAACGCGCCGGGTCACGCAGGGTAACGCCCAGGCTCATCAGCCGGCGAGCTTCGCGCTGCTGATAATGGCGCTCGAGTTCGGCGAGCTGCTTGCGGTCGTTGGCGCCCTGCACTTCCATCGGATCGTGCGGTTGTTCGGTGGCCACTACCAGACCGTCAGCAACGGCCATGGCGATCACGTCGGTCAGGTAATATTCACCTTGGGCATTCTTGTTGGACAGGCGGCCCAACCAATCGGCCAGGCGTTTGCCAGGTACTGCCAGAATACCGGTGTTGCCTTCGCGAATAGCCTTTTGTGCCGCGGTGGCATCCTTGTGTTCCACGATCTCGCACACCGTGCCGACAGCGTCACGGACGATACGACCGTAGCCGGTAGGGTCCGCCAGGTTGACCGTCAACAAGCCCAACTGCTCGGCGCTTGCTTGTGTGAGCAAACGCTGCAGGGTCTCGACTTCGATCAACGGCACGTCGCCGTACAGAATCAATACGGTTTCAGCGCTCAGCGCAGGCAGTGCCTGGGCCACGGCATGGCCGGTGCCCAATTGTTCTGTCTGCATCACGAAATTCAGATCGTCAGCATTCAATCGTTCCCGAACTGCATCGGCGCCATGGCCGATGACCACGTGGATCCCTTGTGGCTGTAACTGTCGTGCCGTGTGGATAACATGCCCAAGCATGGAATTGCCGGCGACCGGGTGCAGCACTTTGGGAAGTGCCGAGCGCATACGGGTGCCTTGGCCTGCGGCTAGAATAACGATATCAAGTGACATGAACTGGCTACCAATCCTGGGTGGTCAGCGGCTGCGACCAAAAGATGAAATGCAGAAAAAGAAAAAGGGTAGCCGAGGCTACCCTTTAACTCAATTGCCACAGAAGTAATCGGCTAGAACGCCAGATTACCTGCCTTTGCGCAACTGCTGGACGGTACGCAGCTGGGCTGCGGCTTCGGCCAGACGTGCGGCGGCGGCGCCGTAGTCGAAATCCGCGCCTTTCAGATTCAGGGCGTTCTCGGCAGCCTTGAGGGCTTCCTGAGCCTGCGCTTCGTCCAGGTCGGCAGCACGTTGCACAGTATCGGCAAGCACCTTGACCATGTTCGGCTGGACCTCGAGGAAACCACCAGAGATGTAGAACACCTCTTGGGCGCCACCCTGCTTGGTCAGCGTGATCGGACCTGGCTTCAGATTAGTGATCAGCGGCGCGTGGCCTGGAGCGATACCAAGATCACCCAGGTTACCGTGCGCAACCACCATCTCGACCAGACCGGAGAAAATTTCTCCTTCCGCGCTGACGATATCGCAATGGACTGTCATAGCCATCTGCTTGCCTCAACCTGATTAGCGCCCCTTTCGGGGCGCCGGGATTACAGTTTCTTGGCTTTCTCGACCGCTTCTTCGATGCCGCCGACCATGTAGAACGCTTGTTCTGGCAAGTGGTCGTAGTCACCTTTGAGGATGCCGCTGAAGCCAGCAATGGTGTCTTTCAGGGAAACGTATTTGCCTGGGGAACCAGTGAAGACTTCAGCCACGAAGAACGGCTGGGACAGGAAGCGCTGGATCTTACGAGCGCGGGATACCAGTTGCTTGTCGGTTTCGGACAGTTCGTCCATACCCAGGATCGCAATGATGTCCTTCAGCTCTTTGTAGCGCTGCAGCACGTACTGAACACCGCGAGCGGTTTCGTAGTGCTCGTTGCCGATCACGTTCGGGTCCAGCTGGCGCGAAGTCGAGTCCAGTGGATCGACCGCTGGGTAGATACCCAGGGAAGCGATGTCACGGGACAGTACGACGGTGGCGTCCAAGTGGGCGAAGGTGGTTGCTGGCGACGGGTCGGTCAGGTCGTCCGCAGGTACGTATACCGCCTGGATCGAGGTGATCGAACCTTCCTTGGTCGAAGTGATACGCTCTTGCAGAACGCCCATCTCTTCAGCCAGGGTCGGCTGGTAACCTACTGCCGAAGGCATACGGCCCAGCAGTGCGGATACTTCAGTACCGGCCAGGGTGTAACGATAGATGTTGTCGACGAACAGCAGAACGTCGTTACCTTCGTCACGGAACTTCTCAGCCATGGTCAGGCCGGTCAGCGCTACGCGCAGACGGTTTCCTGGTGGCTCGTTCATTTGGCCGTATACCAGAGCAACCTTGTCCAGTACGTTGGAATCCTTCATCTCGTGGTAGAAGTCGTTACCCTCACGAGTACGCTCACCCACACCGGCGAACACGGAATAACCGCTGTGCTCGATGGCGATGTTACGGATCAGTTCCATCATGTTTACGGTTTTGCCTACACCGGCACCACCGAACAGACCTACCTTACCGCCCTTGGCAAACGGGCAAACCAGGTCGATAACCTTGATGCCGGTTTCCAGCAGGTCGTTGCCGCCTGCCTGGTCAGCGAACGAAGGCGCAGGACGGTGAATGCCCCAGCGCTCTTCGGTGTCGATCGGACCAGCTTCGTCGATCGGGTTACCCAGCACGTCCATGATCCGGCCCAGGGTCGCTTTACCGACCGGTACGGAGATGGCTGCGTTGGTGTCGACAACGTCCAGACCGCGCTTCAAGCCTTCGGTCGAACCCATCGCAATGGTACGAACTACGCCGTCGCCCAGCTGCTGCTGAACTTCCAGAGTAGTTTCCGCGCCTTGTACTTTCAGCGCGCTATAGACACTCGGTACGCTGTCACGTGGAAATTCCACGTCGATGACGGCGCCGATGATTTGAACGATACGTCCGCTACTCATAGCTGGATCCTCTGAATATTTGAACCGTTAAACCGCGGCAGCGCCGCCGACGATTTCCGAGATCTCTTGGGTGATCGCAGCCTGACGCGCCTTGTTGTAGATCAGCTGCAATTCGCTGATCAGATCACCGGCGTTATCGGTGGCGTTCTTCATTGCGATCATCCGCGCAGCTTGTTCAGCCGCGTTGTTCTCGACCACCGCCTGGTAGACCTGCGACTCCACGTAACGCACCATCAGGCCGTCCAGCAGCTCTTTGGCGTCAGGTTCGTAGAGGTAGTCCCAGTGGTGCTTGAGTTCTTGATCCGGGGTTGCAACCAACGGAATCAACTGCTCGACCGTTGGGGCTTGCGTCATGGTATTGATGAACTTGTTCGATACCACGGACAGACGATCGATACGACCATCCAGGTAAGCATCCAGCATGACCTTGACGCTGCCGATCAGATCATTGATCGACGGCTCTTCGCCCAGGTGGCTGATTGCTGCAACAACGTTACCGCCGAAGCTGCGGAAAAACGCTGCGCCCTTGCTGCCAACCACGCAAAGATCGATTTCGATACCTTGCTCGCGGTTAACCGCCATGTCCTTGACCAGGGCCTTGAACAGGTTGGTGTTCAAGCCACCGCACAGACCACGGTCACTGCTCACAACCACATAACCGACGCGTTTGACTTCGCGTTCGATCATGAAGGGGTGGCGGTATTCCGGGTTGGCGTTGGCCAGATGACCAATCACCTGGCGGATACGCTCCGCATAAGGACGGCTAGCAGCCATGCGCATTTGAGCCTTGCGCATCTTGCTCACCGCCACTTTTTCCATGGCGCTGGTAATTTTTTGCGTGCTTTTGATGCTCGCAATCTTACTGCGAATCTCTTTTGCGCCTGCCATGTAACACCTATCAGGTTAGCAAGCGGGGGCTGCAAAGCCCCCGCTGCGGCTTACCAGGTTTGGGTGGCCTTGAACTTCTCGATACCGGCTTTGATGCCAGAATCGATTTCGTCGTTGAAGTCACCCTTCACGTTGATCTTCGCCATCAGCGCGGCGTGATCACGGTTGAAGTAAGCAATCAGCGCTTGTTCGAAGCTGCCGATCTTGGCGATTTCAACGTCGGTCAAGAACCCACGCTCAGCGGCATACAGCGACAGCGCCATGTCCGCGATGGACATTGGAGCGTATTGCTTCTGCTTCATCAGCTCGGTAACACGTTGACCGTGCTCGAGTTGCTTACGGGTGGCTTCGTCCAGGTCAGAAGCGAACTGGGCGAATGCCGCCAGTTCACGGTACTGAGCCAGAGCGGTACGGATACCACCGGAGAGCTTCTTGATGATCTTGGTCTGAGCGGCACCACCCACACGGGATACCGAAACACCGGCGTTAACTGCAGGACGGATGCCCGAGTTGAACATGGCCGATTCCAGGAAGATCTGACCGTCGGTGATGGAAATCACGTTGGTCGGAACGAACGCGGAAACGTCGCCAGCCTGGGTTTCGATGATCGGCAGTGCGGTCAGGGAACCGGTCTTGCCAGTTACAGCACCGTTGGTGAACTTCTCGACGTACTCTTCGGAAACGCGCGATGCACGCTCCAGCAGACGGGAGTGGAGATAGAACACGTCACCTGGGTACGCTTCACGTCCTGGTGGACGGCGCAGCAGCAGGGAGATCTGACGGTAGGCAACGGCCTGCTTGGACAGGTCATCGTAAACGATCAGAGCGTCTTCACCGCGGTCACGGAAGAACTCGCCCATGGTGCAACCGGCGTATGGCGCCAGGAATTGCAGTGCGGCGGATTCCGAAGCACTGGCAACAACCACGATGGTGTTGGCCAGGGCGCCGTTTTCTTCCAGCTTGCGAACGATGTTGGCAACGGTCGAACGCTTTTGGCCGACAGCAACATAAACACAGAAAATACCGCTGTCTTTCTGGTTGATGATTGCGTCGATCGCCATCGCGGTTTTACCGATCTGACGGTCACCGATGATCAGCTCACGCTGGCCACGGCCGACTGGGATCATGGCGTCGACGGATTTGTAGCCAGTCTGTACAGGCTGGTCTACCGACTTACGCCAGATCACGCCCGGAGCAACTTTCTCGACCGCGTCGGTCTCGGTGTTGTTCAGCGGGCCTTTGCCGTCGATTGGGTTACCCAGTGCGTCAACGACGCGACCCAGCAGTTCCTTACCAACAGGAACTTCCAGGATGCGGCCGGTGCACTTGGCGCTCATGCCTTCAGCGAGGGTGTCGTATGCGCCCAGTACTACCGCACCAACGGAGTCTTGCTCCAGGTTGAGGGCCATACCGAACACGCCACCTGGAAACTCGATCATTTCGCCGTACATGACGTCGGCCAGACCGTGAATCCGCACGATACCGTCAGAAACGCTGACGACGGTACCTTCGTTGCGGGCTTGGGAGGTCACGTCGAGTTTTTCGATGCGACCCTTGATGATTTCACTAATTTCGGAAGGATTGAGTTGCTGCATTGCTCTGCTGCCCCTTCAAACTCAAGATTTCAATGCTTCGGCCAGTTTCGCGAGTTTGCCGCGAACCGAGCCATCGATTACCAGGTCGCCGGCACGGATGATCACACCCCCAATGAGGGTAGAGTCTTCCGTAGCCTGCAGTCGCACTTCCCGGTTGAGTCGTGCACTGAGAACCTTGGCGAGTTTGTCTTGCTGTTCTTTGTTCAATGCAAAAGCACTGGTTACGTCCACGTCTACGGATTTCTCCCGTTCGGCCTTGTACAGGTCGAACAGTGCCGAGATCTCCGGCAAAAGCCCGAGTCGGTCGTTTTCCGCAGCGACATGAATGAAATTCTGTGCCTGGGCATTCAACTTGTCGCCACACACGTCAATGAACGTGGTGGCCTTCTGTGCGCTCGTCAGTCGCGGGGCCTTGAGCAGGCGCTGCATGGTGTCGTCTTCCGACACCGCAGCAGCCAGGCCGAGCATGGCTGACCAATTGGCCAGTTGCTGATGGGCCTGGGCGTGCTCGAAGGCAGCCTTAGCGTAAGGTCGGGCCAACGTGGTCAGTTCTGCCATGATCGCCCTCGCTTAAATTTCAGCGGCCAGTTTGTTAACCAGCTCCGCATGCGCGTTTTGATCGATTGTGGCGCCAAGGATCTTCTCGGCACCGCCTACGGCCAGGCTACCCAGTTGGGCGCGCAGCGCGTCTTTGACGCCGTTCAGTTCCTGTTCGATCTCGGCTTGAGCCAGAGCCTTCACACGGTCAGCTTCGACGCGGGCCTGTTCACGGGCTTCCTCGACGATCTGAGCACCGCGCTTCTTGGCTTGCTCAATGATTTCGGCTGCCTGAGTCTTCGCTTCGCGCAGTTGTTGACCCACTTTATCTTGGGCCAACTCCAGGTCGCGAGCTGCTCGGCTGGCAGCGTCCAGTCCATCCGCGATCTTCTTCTGACGTTCGTGCAAAGCCGCGATGACCGGAGGCCACACGAACTTCATGCAGAACAGCACAAAGATGAAGAACGCAACGGACTGGCCAATCAGGGTTGCATTAATGTTCACGCCAACACCTCGCTCGTTCTTTGTCCATCACACCAATCAACTCGATGTAACGAGTGATTAGCCAGCGATTTGACCAACGAAGGGGTTCGCAAAGGTGAAGAACAGAGCGATACCAACACCGATCATGGTTACGGCGTCGAGCAGACCGGCAACGATGAACATTTTAACTTGCAGCATTGGAACCATCTCTGGCTGGCGAGCAGCGCCTTCCAGGAACTTGCCGCCCAGCAGGCCGAAACCAATGGCGGTACCCAGTGCACCCAGGCCGATCAGCAGAGCAACAGCGATAGCGGTTAGACCAACTACAGTTTCCATCTTTCCTCCCGACTTTTACGTCGTATTGGTTAGGTTTTTTAGTTTGAAGCGGTAAAACAAAATCGTTTGGTACAGCTGCCCTTGCGGACGTTTTCGACCCTCCCCGAAACCTGCAGAAGGGTCATCAGACACGCCAGGCGGTCTTAATGGTTATCTTCGTGAGCCATCGACAGGTAGACGATGGTAAGCACCATGAAGATGAACGCTTGCAGGGTGATGATCAGGATGTGGAACACAGCCCACGCCCATTGCAGCACCACACCCAGGCCACTGAGCCAGAGCAGGCCACTGCCGAACATCACCGCGATCAGGATGAACACCAGCTCACCGGCATACATGTTGCCGAACAGACGCAGTGCCAGCGAAATTGGCTTGGCGATCAGGGTGACGAACTCCAGCACGAAGTTCACCGGGATCAGCAGGATCTGCAGGAAAATGTTCTTGCTGCCAAACGGATGCAGGGTCAGTTCACCGAGGAAACCACCCAGGCCCTTGACCTTGATGCTGTAGAAAATGATCAGCGCGAAAACCGAGAAGGCCATGGCCAGCGTTGCGTTCACGTCAGTGGTCGACACAGCACGGAACGGAATGTGTGGATCACCGGAGATCAGGATGGCCAGCTGAGGAATCCAGTCGACCGGGATCAGGTCGATGGCGTTCATCATGAAGACCCAGACGAAGATGGTCAGCGCCAGCGGCGCGATAACCGGGCTGCGGCCGTGGAAGGTGTCCTTGACACTGCCGTCGACGAACTCGACCAGCACTTCAACGAAGTTCTGCAGTGCGCCTGGTTGGCCGGAAGTCGCCTTCTTGGCCGCCATGCGGAACAGGAGTACGAAAATCAGACCCAGCGCAACGGACCAACCCAGGGTGTCCAGGTGGAACGCCCAGAAGCCCATTGCTTTGGCTTCTGCTGCGGAATGGGCAAAACCCCATCCGCCGTCTGGTAGTTGACCGAAAGTCAAGTTCTGCAAGTGGTGCTGGATATAGCCCGAAGCGGTTTCTGCTGCCATGGTTGCCTCAAACGCCCTAAGGTCTCGAAAGTCTTGTTTTCATCAGCAGGGGCGCGAACCAGCTGACCAGTTGGGTCAGCAAGAAGACACCGAATACTGCTAACGGCGCCAATGGCTTCACACCTGCAAACGTCAATGCGAACAGCACTGCCGTCAGAATCAATTTGCCAGCCTCGCCGGCATAAAATGACCGGACGATGGCCTGAGCTGCCCGCGCTCCGGTAAACCGGAACGCCTTATAGGCGAAATACACATTGGGGAGCCAGGCGATCAACCCTCCGCAGAGGCCTGAGTAACCGCTGACTGCCCCGCGCCACTGCCACAACGCCAAGGCTGCCAACAGAAACACGACACATTGAGCCAGCAGGACCGGGAAAACCGCCCAGCGATGGAACGGCAGGCGGTTTGGCGTGCGTGTTTCCATCACATCTGCTCCTCGAAAGTCGGCCAGCCATACTTCAGTTATTTGGCATAATTTGTGCCGACAAAATGCGCGCAGAGTATAGGGGTGGATTAACCCCTATTCAACTGTTGGTAGTTATTTCCGACTACACGCTACAACAGGAATTGTTTCAACGGATGTGGGCAAGCACGCCCTGTAATTCGTCCAATGAGTTGTAACGGATCACTAACTGGCCTTTGCCTTTGTTGCCGTGGCGGATCTGTACTGCAGAGCCCAGCCGCTCTGCCAGACGCTGCTCAAGGCGGGTAATGTCCGGATCGGGCTTGACCGGTTCGACAGGTTCGGGTTTGCCATTGAGCCACTGGCGGACCAGTGCTTCGGTCTGACGAACAGTCAGACCACGTGCGACAACATGTCGCGCCCCCTCGACCTGTTGTTCATCCGGCAAACCGAGCAATGCACGCGCATGGCCCATTTCCAGATCACCATGCGACAGCATGGTCTTGATCACTTCCGGCAATGAGATCAGGCGCAGCAAGTTGGCGATCGTCACCCGGGATTTGCCCACGGCGTCGGCGACCTGTTGCTGTGTCAGCTGAAACTCCTGTTGCAGGCGTTGCAGCGCCATCGCTTCTTCGACAGGGTTAAGGTCTTCGCGCTGGATGTTCTCGATCAGCGCCATGGCAATGGCGGCCTCATCGGGCACTTCGCGCACCATCGCCGGGATCGTGTCCAGGCCGGCCTGCTGGCTGGCGCGCCAGCGGCGCTCGCCGGCAATGATTTCATAGCGGTCATTGCCGATCGGTCGCACCACGATCGGTTGCATCACGCCCTGGATACGAATGGACTGGGCCAGCTCTTCGAGCGCCTGTGGGTCCATGTCGCGGCGGGGCTGATACTTGCCGCGCTGGATCAGGTCCAGCGGCAGGTGCTGCAGTTCGCGCTGGTCGACCTTGACGGCTTGCTCTTCGAGCGCGCTGACGGTCGGACCACTGAGCAGTGCATCCAAGCCACGTCCCAGACCTCGTTTCTTGACGGCCATGTGGGTTCCTTAAGTTGGCTGAGCAGTGCGTGTTTGACGACGTTGGCGACGAACCATCTCGCCGGCCAGGGCCAGATAAGCGATGGCACCGCGGGACTGTTTGTCGTACGCCAGCGCCGGCATGCCGAAACTTGGAGCCTCCGCCAGGCGGATATTGCGCGGGATCACCGTATCGTAGAGCTGATCGCCGAAGTGTTCCTTGAGCTGCGCCGAGACGTCGTTGATCAGACTCAGGCGCGGGTCGTACATGGTCCGCAGCAGGCCTTCGATCTTCAGTTGCGGGTTCAGCAACTCGGCAATGCGCTTGATGTTATCCACAAGGTCGCTGAGACCTTCGAGTGCAAAGTATTCACATTGCATCGGAATGATCACGCCATCGGAGGCAACCAGCGCATTGAGCGTCAGCATAGACAGGGACGGCGGGCAGTCGATCAGGATGTAGTCGTAGCTCTCCCGGATCGGTGCCAGCGCGGTGCGCAGCCGGCTTTCCTTCATCTGCATTTCCAGCAGGACCACTTCGGCAGCGGTCAGGTCGCGGTTGGCCGGCAGCAACTGGTAACCACCATGCTCGGAAATGTGCATGGCCTGAGCCAGGTCGCACTCGCCGATCAGCAGGTCGTAGACCGAATGCTCCAGGGCATGCTTATCCACACCACTGCCCATGGTGGCGTTGCCCTGTGGATCGAGGTCGATCAGCAGCACGCGTCGCTTGGTAGCGACCAGCGATGCCGCGAGGTTGATACAGGTGGTGGTTTTACCCACGCCACCTTTCTGGTTCGCTATTGCGAATACCTTAGCCATTCTTGCTTGTGTTCCCAATCATGCCGTGCGGCGCAGTATCAGCAGATGGCGTTGGCCTTGGCAACCCGGAACGGTCAAGGCCTGTTCGCTATCGAGGTGAAAGTCTGCCGGCAATGCTACCAGTTCGTCGGCCGGATGCAGACCTTTCATCGCCAACCATTGTGTCTGGTCGTCGCCAAGGTGACGTGTCCAGTGGGTGAAATCTTCAAGACTGCTGAATGCACGGGAAACAATCCCGGTGAACGGCTGCGGCGGCTGAAAGGCTTCCACCCGACTGTGGATAACCTGCAGGTTGTTAAGCCCAAGCTCCAGTTTTACCTGGGTCTGGAAGCGCGTTTTCTTGCCATTGCTGTCCAGCGTGGTGATCTGTTTCTCGGGAAACATGATCGCCAGCGGGATGCCGGGCATTCCTCCTCCACTGCCCACGTCCAGCCACCTTGGGCTATCGCCGATGTAGGGCAGGATGCTCAGGCTATCGAGCAGGTGACGCGACACCATTTCATCCGGATTGCGCACAGCGGTCAGGTTGTAGGCCTTGTTCCACTTGATCAACAGGGCCAGATAAGCCAGCAGTTGATCATGCTGGTGCACAGTGAGCTCGATGCCCAATGCCCGTGCGCCTGTGGACAACTCTTCGCTGTGCTGCGGGGTAACCATGGAACTCAAGCGCTTTGCTCCAACTCGCGGCCGGCGCCGCGTTTTTTCAAATGAATCAGCAACAGGGAAATGGCGGCCGGGGTCACACCCGGGATACGCGACGCCTGGCCGAGGGTTTCCGGACGGGTCTGGCCAAGCTTGCCCTGAATCTCCTTGGATAACCCGCAGATGCCGTTGTAGTCGATATCCACAGGCAGACGCGTGTTTTCGCTGGCGCGCAAACGGGCGATCTCATCCTGCTGGCGGTCGATATAACCCGCGTATTTGGTCTTGATCTCAACCTGCTCGGCTACTTGCGGATCGAGGCTACCGCCACCGGTCACTTCAACCAGGCCAGCGTAGTCGATTTCCGGACGGCTCAACAGGTTCAGCAAATTGTATTCGTGGGTCAACGGCGTGCCGAATTTGTCGGCGATGGCGTTGCCTTGCTCGGTATTGGGGCGAACCCAGGTACTTTTCAGGCGCTGCTCTTCCAGCTCGATACCTTCACGCTTGGCACAGAAAGCAGCCCAACGCTGGTCATCGATCAAGCCCAGCTCGCGACCTTTTTCGGTCAAGCGCAGGTCAGCGTTGTCTTCACGCAAGATCAGGCGGTATTCGGCACGGGAGGTAAACATCCGGTACGGCTCTTGGGTGCCGAGGGTGATCAGGTCGTCAACCAGCACACCGATGTAGGCCTCGTCCCGACGCGGGCACCAGCTGTCTCGGCCCTGGGCACGCAAGGCGGCGTTGGTTCCGGCCAGCAGCCCCTGGGCGCCGGCTTCTTCGTAGCCGGTGGTGCCGTTGATCTGGCCGGCGAAGAACAGGCCCGCGATCACTTTGGTTTCCAGGCTGTACTTGAGGTCCCGCGGATCGAAGTAGTCGTACTCGATGGCGTAACCCGGCCGAACGATGTGAGCGTTTTCCATGCCACGGATGGACCGCACGATGTCCAGCTGCACATCGAAAGGCAAGGAGGTGGAAATGCCGTTTGGATAGATCTCGTGAGTGGTCAGGCCTTCAGGCTCGATGAAGACCTGATGGCTTTCCTTGTCGGCGAAGCGGTGGATCTTGTCTTCGATCGATGGGCAGTAGCGCGGGCCAATGCCTTCGATGACCCCGGAGTACATCGGCGAACGGTCGAGGTTCGAGGCGATGATCTCGTGAGTACGGGCATTGGTGTGGGTAATCCAGCAACTGACCTGACGCGGATGCTGCTCCTTGTTGCCCATGAACGACATCACCGGGATCGGGGTATCGCCGGGTTGCTCGGTCATGACCGAGAAGTCCACAGACCGACCGTCAATGCGCGGTGGAGTGCCGGTTTTCAAGCGACCAACACGCAGGGGCAGCTCACGCAGGCGCTTGGCCAATGCGATCGAAGGCGGATCGCCCGCGCGGCCGCCGGAATAATTCTGCAAACCGATGTGGATAAGTCCACCGAGGAAGGTGCCAGTGGTCAGGACGACCGAGTCGGCAAAAAACCGCAGGCCCATCTGCGTGACCACACCGCGGACCTGATCCTGCTCGACGATCAGGTCATCGCAGGATTGCTGAAATATCCACAGGTTCGGTTGGTTTTCCAGGATTTCGCGCACGGCTGCCTTGTACAAGGCGCGGTCTGCCTGTGCTCGCGTAGCGCGCACGGCTGGGCCTTTGCGGTTGTTCAACACACGAAACTGGATGCCGCCCAGGTCGGTAGCGGTGGCCATCGCGCCGCCGAGGGCATCGATTTCCTTGACCAGATGGCTTTTGCCGATGCCGCCGATGGCCGGGTTGCAACTCATATGACCGAGGGTTTCCACGTTATGAGTTAGCAGCAGGGTTTTGGCACCCATGCGTGCCGACGCAAGTGCAGCCTCGGTTCCGGCATGGCCGCCGCCGATGACGATCACTTCAAAACGGGAAGGGAAATCCACCACGCACCTCGTGCCTGTTTTCGATGGGTAATTGGGATAGCTGGCAAGTATAGGGACTTCAGCCCCCCTAAAGGAACCTTTTGCACAAAATTTAACCAGCGGTGGATGAATGGCGTGCAATAGAAATTAAAAGAGAAAAATTTATTAAAGCTTTGTTTTTATGTTTATGTTTAGAGGGCGCCATTTCTGTGGATAAGGTTCTACAGGCCTTGTTTTACGGTGTGTACAGAGGTTCAAAACCTTGTGGTCATGTGGTCAGGAGGTCTATGGATAAGCGATTTAAACCTGTGGATGAAAGGGTCAGTTACCCACAGAGGCGAATATCCTCAGTTTTGAAGGCGAGTTATCTACTGAGCTGAAGAATGGTTTTCCACAGGGCTTAATCAACAGTTTGGAGCTGTTGATAAGTGCCGCGGATTCGCTGGAGGTCATTGATTGAGGGTTGTAGAGCGGAAGAAATCCACGTGTGGATAAGCTTGGCCGTGAAGCTCAAACTCAATAAAACCGGACGAATTGACTGTGGGCAAAAAATTGGCAGCTGTTGATATTTGTGATCGACAGGATTTTTAACTTACTGATTTTTATACGATTATTTTTGTGGATATCACACTGTGGACAATTTTTTGGAGCAGAAAATCAAGCGGATAATGGGTTATCCACTGCCAAGCCAATCAAGCCAGGAAGCTTTTCCACAAAACTATGTAACAGGTTGCAACGAAGCGGGGCGCTGCTACCGGGCGACAACCGGACGCCGACAGTCCGGTGTCGTCAATCAGATAGGCCTTTGATCTCGGTGCGGCGCGATAATCGCCGCTCCGGCACCTGGGCCGTTCAGCTATTTGCCAATGCAGAAGCTTGAGAAGATCCGCCCGAGCAGGTCGTCGGAGCTAAACGCCCCGGTGATCTCGCCCAGCGCTTGCTGCGCCAGGCGCAGGTCTTCGGCAAGCAACTCCCCAGCACCCGCCAGGGTCAGCTGAGCGCGTCCGTGCTCCAGGGAGGTGCTGGCTTGTGCCAATGCCTCCAGGTGCCTCCTGCGAGCACTGAAGCTGCTCTCGGCCGTCTGCTCATAGCCCATGCATGCCTTCAAGTGGTCGCGTAGCAGTTCCAGGCCCATATCGGCGGTTTTAGCACTCAGTGAAATCGTGACGTGACCATCTTCGCTCTGGACCAGGCCCACGGCTTCACCGCTCAAGTCCGCCTTGTTACGAATCAAAGTGACCTTGGCTGGATCCGGGCGCTGCTCCAGGAACTCGGGCCATAGCGCAAACGGGTCGTTGGCCTCGGGCGCGGTGGCATCCACCACCAGCAACACACGGTCAGCCTCGCCAATGGCCTTGAGCGCCCGCTCGACGCCGATTTTTTCCACATGATCTTCGGTATCGCGCAAGCCCGCGGTGTCGACTACATGCAGCGGCATCCCGTCGATGTGGATATGTTCGCGCAGGATGTCCCGGGTTGTGCCGGCGATATCGGTCACGATGGCGGCTTCACGCCCCGCCAGTACGTTCAGCAAACTGGATTTGCCGGCGTTCGGGCGGCCAGCGATCACCACCGTCATGCCGTCGCGTAACAGCGCGCCTTGGCCAGCTTCGCGCACCACGGTGGATAACTCGGCTCGAACCTGATCGAGCATGCCCAAGACATGGCCATCGGCGAGAAAGTCGATTTCTTCCTCGGGAAAGTCGATTGCCGCTTCGACATAGATCCGCAAGGCAATGAGCTGTTCAGTAAGCTGATGCACCCGCTGCGAAAAGGCTCCCTGCAGCGAGCGCAACGCATTGCGGGCGGCCTGGGCGGAACTGGCTTCGATCAAGTCCGCAATGGCTTCGGCTTGTGCCAGGTCAAGCTTGTCGTTGAGAAACGCGCGCTCGCTGAATTCGCCGGGGCGTGCCAACCGGCACCCCAGCTCCAGACAACGTTGCAGCAGCATGTCCAGCACGACAGGGCCGCCGTGCCCTTGCAGCTCCAGCACATCTTCGCCTGTGAAGGAGTTCGGACCCGGGAAGTACAGCGCCAGCCCTTCATCAATCACCTGGCTTTCACTGTCACGAAACGGGCCGTAATGGGCATACCGTGGGGTCAGCTGGCGCCCGGTGATCTGCTTTGCCGCCTGGCTCGCCAGAGGCCCGGAAATACGCACGATCCCGACGCCGCCTCGGCCTTGGGCCGTTGCGATTGCCGCGATGGTTTCTCGGGAAGTAGTCATGGTCCTGGCCTCTTGGTAACTCTCGGTAAAAACAACAGATAGCAAAACGCCCCACGAGGGGGCGTTTTATCCACAGATTAGAACATCAACCTGTCAGGCGGCAGCCTTCTTGGCAGCCGACTCGATGCTGCGAGTGATGTACCACTGCTGTGCGATCGACAGGCAGTTGTTCACAACCCAGTACAGCACCAGACCTGCAGGGAACCACAGGAAGAAGAAGGTGAAGATGATTGGCATCAGCTTCATCACCTTGGCCTGCATCGGATCCGGTGGCGTCGGGTTCAGCTGCTGCTGGATGAACATGGTCGCGCCCATGATGATCGGCAGGATGAAGAACGGGTCTTTGATCGACAGGTCAGTGATGTAGAACATCCATGGCGCCTGACGCATTTCCACGCTTTCCAGCAGTACCCAATACAAGGACAGGAAAACCGGCATCTGCACGAGGATTGGCAAGCAACCACCCAGCGGATTGATCTTCTCTTTCTTGTACAGCTCCATCATGGCCTGCGACATTTTCTGCCGGTCATCGCCAAACTGTTCTTTCAGGGCAGCCAGTTTCGGTGCCACTGCGCGCATGCGGGCCATCGACTTGTAGCTGGCGGCCGACAACGGGAAGAACAGGCCTTTGATCAACATGGTCAGAACGATGATCGACCAGCCCCAGTTACCCAACAGGCTGTGGATATGTTGCAGCAGCCAGAAAATCGGCTGGGCGATGAACCACAGGATGCCGTAATCGATGGTCAGTTCCAGGCCTGGGGACAACTCTTTGAGCTCGGCCTGAATTTTCGGGCCGGCATACAGTGTGGCGCTGGTTTCAGCCTTGCCGCCAGCCGGTACGTTCAGCGCTGGGCCAGTAAAACCGATGATGTAGTTGCCTTGGCTGTCCTTGCGGGCCTGAACATTGTTGTTCTCACCCGACGGCGGAATCCACGCCGTCACGAAGTAGTGCTGCAGCCAGGCTACCCAGCCACCCTGAACCGATTCTTTCAGGCCACCCTTGTCGATATCTTTCATCGACACTTTTTTGTACGGCTCGGCACTTGTCCACAGGGCAGCGCCCAGATAAGTGGCCGTACCGGTCGCGGTGCTGGACGATGGATCCGAGCTGTCGTCGCGCTTGAGCTGGGCGAAAAGGTTACCGCTCCAGGCCTGCGGGCTCTGGTTATCGATCAGATAGCTGACGACCAGATCGTATTCACCACGCTTGAACGCGAAACGCTTGATGTAATTGACGCCGTTCTCGCTGAATTTCAGGTCAACAACCAATTGATCCTGACCATCAGCCAGTTGAAAACTCTTTTGATCGGCAGCATACAGAGGGCGACCCGACGAACGAGCATCCGGACCGTTAACGCCGGTCAGACCGCTTTGAGCCAGGTAGGTACGCTCACTACCATTGTCGAACAACTGGAACGGAATGTCCGGATGGTCCTGGCGACGTGGGTACTTCGGCAGCATCAGCTGCACGATGTCACCGCCGTTCGGATCGATAGCAAGTTCCAGCACATCGGTTTTGACCCGGATCAGCTCTTTGCTGACAGCTGCCGGAGCAAGCGTTGGGGTGCTGGCGTCAGGGTTGGCACTCGGAACGTCGGCCGTGGCCGAAGCATTGTTGCCCAGCGAAGTGTCCGGCAAGGATGCAGTAGTGCTGGAAGCAGCATTCTGAGTCGGCAGGGCTGCCTGCCCGTAGTCCTGGTTCCATTTCAGAACCATGACATAGGACACGATTGCCAGGGCGACGATCAGGATCGTGCGTTTAATATCCATGATTACTCGGCTATCGAAGAGGTACGGGGAGTTGAAGCAGGAGGAACCGGGTCAAAACCACCAGCGTTCCACGGATGACAGCGACCTAGCCTGCGAACAGCAAGCCAGCCGCCGCGCAGAACACCATGATTTTCTATGGCTTCATACGCGTAGCAGGAGCAACTGGGGTAGAAACGACAGTGACTGGCCATCAGGGGACTGATGGCGTAACGGTAGAACTGGATCGGAACGAGTGCCAGTTTACGCATCTTGACTGTCTACCCCTACAGATTCGGCATTCACCACTGGAGCAGGCCGACTACGTGCAAGGCGCTTCCAGAGCTTGCCGAAGTGCTGATGCAATTCTGGGTTTTCTATCTCGCCCAAACCTTTTCGCGCGACGATGACGATGTCCCACCCTGCCAACAATTGCTGGTGACAGCGAAACGAATCGCGCATCAAGCGTTTGAGGCGATTGCGCTGAACGGAGAGCTTGACGCTTTTTTTCCCGATAACAAGCCCCAAGCGGGGATGATCAAGACCGTTTTCGCGCGCAAGGATCAACAGGTTTTTGCCTGGGACCTTGCCGGTAGGAGAGTCAAAGACCGCTTTGAAATGCCGGGGTGTCAGAAGACGTTTGTCCCGACTGAAGTCCTGACTCACCACCTGTGCCGAATGATCAAACTGCCAGACGCTTACGGCCCTTGGCGCGACGACGCGACAGGACGGTGCGACCGTTTTTGGTGGCCATGCGGGCACGGAAACCGTGGGTGCGGGCGCGCTTGATGGTGCTTGGTTGGAAAGTACGTTTCATGGCGTGTTACCTGGTTCGTCGACAACGGGCCGGAATGGCCCCCGTTTTAAGAGACCGGCGATTCTAGAGAAAGCAAGCCCGCAGGTCAATTTCCAACCAACGTTTACTTCACACATCTCCATAACGGTCCGACCAAGGGCGAGGTGATCAGTGAACCGCTTAGAAATAAAAATAAAGAAGGACATTATTTAAAGCTTTTCTGTAAAGCTTATAAAACTTAGGAGGCACACCAGCTGTGGATAACCATCCTCAGGCCTTGTTCTACGGGCTGTACAGAGAATAGTAACCTTGTCCACAAGCGGTGCTTGGGCTGTGCGGTGACCTCGGAAAAGGTGTGGATGAAAAGCGGCGTTATCCACAGGGCGGTTATCAACAGATTTTCGCGCAGGGTTGTGCATAGATCTCAAGTCTGGTTATCCACAGGGCTTATTCACACCCTCCGATTCTAAAAAACAGTGCGTGAATGCGATTTCAGGCTGCACCTGCATGTGGATAAGTGTGTGGCGCACCGGTACAATGGCGCTTGTTTTTGCCTCACCGGCTTTCAACTCAGGGGATATCCGTGTCAGTGGAACTTTGGCAGCAGTGCGTAGAGCTTCTGCGCGATGAACTGCCTGCCCAGCAATTCAACACCTGGATCCGTCCGCTACAGGTCGAAGCCGAAGGCGACGAGTTGCGTGTCTACGCACCCAACCGTTTTGTTCTCGACTGGGTCAACGAGAAATACATGGGCCGCTTGCTCGAGCTTTTGGGCGAGCAAGGCAATGGCATGACGCCTGCGCTTTCCTTATTAATAGGCAGCAGACGCAGTTCTGCTCCGCGAGCGGCGCCCAATGCGCCTCTGGCGGCAGCTGTAGCCGCTTCTCAAGCCCAGGTGGTCGCCCCTGCGCCGACCCCTGAGCCTGCCTCGGTTGCCCACGCGCCAGCGCCCACCGCAAGCGCCGAAGTCGATGAAGAGCCTTCGCGAGACAGCTTCGACTCCATGGCAGGTGCTGCTGCTACTCAGGCGCCGAGCCGTTCGGAGCAGCGCACCGTCCAGGTCGAGGGCGCGCTCAAGCACACCAGCTACCTGAACCGCACCTTCACCTTTGAAAACTTCGTCGAAGGTAAATCCAACCAATTGGCCCGTGCCGCTGCCTGGCAGGTTGCCGACAACCCCAAGCATGGCTACAACCCGCTGTTCCTTTATGGTGGCGTCGGCTTGGGTAAAACGCACTTGATGCACGCTGTGGGTAACCACCTGCTCAAGAAAAACCCGAATGCCAAGGTGGTGTACCTGCACTCTGAGCGTTTTGTCGCCGACATGGTCAAGGCGCTGCAACTGAACGCCATCAACGAATTCAAGCGCTTCTATCGGTCGGTCGACGCCTTGTTGATCGACGATATTCAGTTCTTTGCGCGCAAGGAACGCTCCCAGGAGGAGTTTTTCCACACCTTCAACGCCCTTCTTGAAGGTGGTCAGCAGGTCATTCTTACCAGTGACCGCTACCCCAAGGAGATCGAAGGCCTGGAAGAACGCCTCAAGTCGCGTTTCGGCTGGGGCCTGACGGTTGCTGTCGAGCCGCCGGAACTTGAGACCCGTGTGGCGATTCTGATGAAAAAGGCGGATCAGGCGAAGGTCGAGTTGCCCCATGACGCTGCCTTTTTCATTGCCCAACGGATTCGTTCCAATGTCCGTGAGCTGGAAGGTGCGCTCAAGCGGGTTATCGCACACTCGCACTTCATGGGCCGCGATATCACCATCGAATTGATCCGCGAATCGCTCAAGGACTTGCTGGCGCTACAAGACAAACTGGTCAGTGTGGATAACATTCAGCGCACCGTCGCTGAGTACTACAAGATCAAGATTTCCGATTTGTTGTCCAAGCGTCGCTCGCGCTCGGTCGCGCGGCCTCGGCAGGTCGCCATGGCCTTGTCGAAGGAATTGACCAACCACAGCCTGCCGGAAATCGGTGATGTGTTTGGTGGTCGTGACCACACGACCGTTCTGCATGCGTGCCGAAAGATCAACGAACTCAAGGAATCCGACGCGGATATCCGCGAGGACTACAAGAATCTGCTGCGCACGCTTACAACGTGATTAATGTCAGCGCAGTTTATTAAGGCAAGGGACTAGACCATGCATTTCACCATTCAACGCGAAGCCCTGTTGAAACCCCTGCAACTGGTCGCAGGCGTCGTTGAGCGCCGCCAGACCTTGCCGGTACTCTCCAACGTCCTGCTCGTGGTGCAGGGCCAGCAACTGTCGCTGACCGGTACCGACCTTGAAGTCGAACTGGTTGGCCGTGTTCAGCTGGAAGAACCCGCGGAGCCGGGCGAGATCACTGTGCCGGCGCGCAAGCTGATGGACATCTGCAAAAGCCTGCCCAGCGATGTACTGATCGACATCAAGCTTGATGAGCAGAAGCTGGTGGTCAAGGCCGGACGTAGCCGCTTCACCCTGTCGACGTTGCCAGCCAACGATTTTCCGACTGTAGAAGAAGGCCCTGGCTCGCTGACCTGCAGCCTGGAGCAAAGCAGACTGCGCCGATTGATCGAGCGCACAAGCTTCGCCATGGCCCAGCAGGACGTGCGTTACTACCTCAACGGTATGCTGCTCGAAGTTTCCCCTGGCATCCTGCGTGCCGTGGCTACAGACGGTCACCGCTTGGCCATGTGCTCGATGAAGGCAGATATCGCTCATACTGATCGTCATCAAGTGATTGTGCCGCGCAAAGGTATTCTGGAGCTGGCGCGCTTGCTGACCGAGCCGGATGGCACTGTCAGCATCGTATTGGGCCAACACCATATCCGAGCGACTACCGGCGAATTTACCTTCACCTCCAAATTGGTTGACGGCAAATTCCCTGACTACGAGCGTGTACTGCCTAAGGGTGGTGACAAGCTGGTGTTGGGTGATCGTCAGGCACTTCGCGAAGCATTCAGCCGTACCGCGATTCTCTCTAACGAAAAGTACCGCGGCATCCGTCTGCAGTTGGCCAATGGTCAGTTGAAGATTCAGGCGAATAACCCTGAGCAGGAAGAAGCGGAAGAAGAAGTGGGCGTTGATTACAACGGCGGCTCTCTGGAGATCGGCTTCAACGTAAGCTACTTGCTCGACGTACTGGGCGTGATGACTACCGAACAGGTTCGCCTGATCCTGTCCGATTCCAACAGCAGTGCACTGCTGCAAGAGTCTGACAACGATGATTCGGCTTATGTCGTCATGCCGATGCGTCTGTAACAGCTCAGCAGAATCCAATGTCTCTGAGTCGTGTCTCTGTCACCGCGGTGCGTAATCTGCACCCGGTGACTTTCTCCCCCTCCCCCCGAATCAACATCCTTCACGGTGCCAATGGCAGCGGCAAGACCAGTGTTTTGGAAGCTATCCACTTACTTGGTTTGGCACGCTCGTTCCGCAGTGCTCGGCTGCTGCCTGTTATCCAGTACGAGCAATCGGCCTGTACAGTGTTTGGGCAAGTTGATTTGAGCGAAGGTGGGCACAGTAATTTGGGCATTTCCCGCGACCGCCATGGTGAGTTCACCATTCGTATCGACGGACAAAATGCCCGTAGCGCTGCACAGCTGGCAGAGATTTTGCCACTACAGCTGATCAACCCCGACAGCTTCAAGCTGCTTGAAGGGGCTCCAAAGATTCGACGGCAGTTCCTTGATTGGGGCGTGTTCCACGTGGAACCTCGCTTCATGTCCACTTGGCAGCGCCTACAGAAGGCTTTGCGGCAGCGGAACTCATGGCTGCGGCATGGTACACTTGACCCTGCTTCGCAAGCGGCATGGGATCGGGAACTTTGCCTGGCAAGTGCCGAAATCGATGAGTATCGCCGGGCTTATATAAAAGCCTTGAAGCCTGTCTTCGAACAAACCCTGAGCGAGTTGCTTGAGTTGGAGGGTTTGACCCTCAGCTATTACCGAGGGTGGGACAAGGATCGCGACCTCGGTGAAGTGCTCGCCTCTTCTTTACAGCGGGACCAGCAAATGGGACATACCCAAGCAGGTCCACAGCGCGCCGATCTCCGTCTTCGATTGAACCACCACAACGCTGCAGAGATTCTTTCTCGAGGGCAGCAGAAGCTGGTGGTATGTGCCTTGCGTATTGCCCAAGGGCATTTGGTCAGCCAAGCGAGGCGCGGGCAGTGCATTTATCTGGTGGACGATTTGCCGTCCGAGCTGGACGAGCATCACCGAAGTGCGCTTTGCCGCTTGTTGGAAGAATTACACTGCCAGGTTTTTATCACCTGCGTAGATCACGAATTGTTGAGTGAATGCTGGCGCACGGAAACGCCGGTTGCTCTGTTCCACGTGGAACAGGGCCGTATCACCCAGACCCACGACCATCGGGAGTGAAGGCATGAGCGAAAATCAAACGTACGACTCCTCCAGCATTAAAGTGCTGAAAGGGCTGGATGCCGTACGCAAGCGTCCCGGTATGTACATTGGCGACACCGATGATGGTAGCGGTCTGCACCACATGGTGTTCGAGGTGGTCGATAACTCTATCGACGAAGCACTGGCCGGTCACTGCGATGACATCACCGTCATCATCCATCCAGATGAATCCATCACCGTTCGCGACAACGGTCGTGGCATTCCTGTTGATGTCCACAAAGAAGAAGGCGTATCTGCAGCAGAAGTCATCATGACTGTCTTGCACGCAGGCGGTAAGTTCGACGATAACTCCTACAAAGTATCCGGCGGTCTGCACGGTGTGGGCGTCTCCGTTGTGAACGCACTGTCCGAGACCTTGGTGCTGACCGTACGTCGTAGTGGCAAAATCTGGGAGCAAACCTACGTTCACGGCGTGCCTCAAGCGCCGATGAAAATCGTCGGTGAGAGCGAAACCACCGGCACCCAGATCCACTTCAAACCTTCCGACGAAACCTTCAAGAACATTCACTTCAGCTGGGACATCCTGGCAAAGCGTATTCGTGAACTGTCCTTCCTGAACTCAGGTGTCGGCATCGTCCTCAAGGATGAGCGCTCCGGCAAGGAAGAGGCCTTCCGTTACGAAGGCGGCCTTCGTGCGTTCGTTGAATACTTGAATACCAACAAGACGCCGGTTAACCAGGTTTTCCACTTCAATGTTCAGCGCGACGATGGTGTCGGCGTCGAAATCGCCTTGCAGTGGAACGACAGCTTCAACGAGAACCTGTTGTGCTTCACCAACAACATTCCGCAGCGTGACGGTGGTACCCACCTCGTGGGCTTCCGTTCGGCCCTGACCCGTAACCTGAACAACTACATTGAGCAGGAAGGTCTGGCGAAAAAGAACAAGGTCGCCACTACCGGTGACGATGCCCGTGAAGGCCTGACCGCAATCATCTCGGTCAAGGTGCCTGATCCTAAGTTCAGTTCGCAGACCAAAGACAAGCTGGTCTCGTCTGAAGTGAAGACCGCGGTCGAACAGGAGATGGGTAAGTACTTCTCCGACTTCCTGCTGGAAAACCCAAACGAAGCCAAAGCCGTCGTCGGCAAGATGATCGACGCTGCCCGTGCTCGTGAGGCTGCCCGTAAAGCACGGGAAATGACTCGCCGCAAAGGTGCGCTGGATATCGCCGGCCTGCCGGGCAAACTGGCTGACTGCCAGGAGAAGGACCCTGCCCTTTCCGAACTGTACCTGGTGGAGGGTGACTCCGCGGGTGGTTCTGCCAAGCAGGGCCGTAACCGCAAGACTCAGGCGATCCTGCCGCTCAAGGGCAAGATCCTCAACGTCGAGAAAGCCCGCTTCGACAAGATGATTTCCTCGCAGGAAGTCGGCACCTTGATCACCGCGCTGGGTTGCGGGATCGGGCGCGAGGAATACAACATCGACAAACTGCGCTACCACAACATCATCATCATGACCGATGCTGACGTCGACGGTTCGCACATCCGTACCTTGCTGCTGACCTTCTTCTTCCGTCAGTTGCCTGAACTGGTCGAGCGTGGGTACATCTACATCGCTCAGCCACCGCTGTACAAGGTCAAGAAAGGCAAGCAAGAGCAGTACATCAAAGACGACGAGGCCATGGAAGAGTACATGACCCAGTCGGCCCTCGAAGATGCGACCCTGCACCTGGGCGAGTCCGCACCGGGTATTTCCGGTGAGGCACTGGAGCGTCTGGTCAACGAATTCCGTATGGTCATGAAGACCCTCAAGCGTCTGTCGCGCCTGTACCCTCAGGAACTGACCGAGCACTTCGTTTACCTGCCGGCCATTTCGCTGGACCAGCTGTCGGATCATGCTGGCATGCAAGCATGGCTGGCCAAGTTCGACGAGCGTCTGCGGGTTACCGAGAAGTCTGGCCTGGTGTACAAGGCCAGCCTGCGCGAAGACCGCGAACGTAACGTCTGGCTGCCGGAAGTGGAAATCACCTCCCATGGCTTGGCCAACTACGTGACCTTCAACCGTGACTTCTTTGGTAGCAACGACTACAAGACCGTTACCGCGTTGGGCGCGCAGCTGACCTCGTTGCTGGAAGAAGGCGCGTACGTACAGCGTGGCGAGCGCAAGAAAGCCGTCTCGGAATTCAAGGAAGCCCTTGAGTGGCTGATGGCTGAAAGCACCAAGCGCCACACCATCCAGCGATATAAAGGTCTGGGTGAAATGAACCCGGATCAGCTGTGGGAAACCACCATGGACCCGACCGTGCGCCGCATGCTGAAAGTCACCATTGAAGATGCGATCGCTGCTGACCAGATCTTCAACACCCTGATGGGTGACGCGGTTGAACCGCGTCGGGAGTTCATCGAAAGCAACGCCTTGGCGGTGTCTAACCTGGACTTCTGATGCGCTGAGAGCTCTCAATCCGCATGAGAGCTTTCACAAAAAGATTTACTGGAAGCCTTTTAAAGGCCAACGTGTAAAAGCGTTGGCCTTTTTTGTGCGAGCGAGAAATACATCCAGAATTGTTGAGTGACGAGGACGTAACCTGTGACAGACGCCAACCTCCTGGCGAAATTACAAGCGGAAAACGCGCGGCTGATCGCGTTGCTTGAGGCTCACGGTATCGACTGGGCTTTACCTGCGCAGACGGACAAAATCCCCCTCCGGACGGTGGAACCAGCAACGACGCTAGGCACCGACGACAAGATTGCTCTGTACAGACGATTGTTTCGCGGAAGGGCCGACGTCTATCCCTTACGCTGGGAAAGCAAGAGTGGCAAATCGGGATACGCACCTGCCTGTGCGAATGAATGGCGGCCAGGTGTTTGCGACAAGCCGCGCATCAAATGTGGTGATTGCGGTAACCGCCAATTACTAGCGCTGACCGATGATGTGATTTATCGACACTTGGCGGGTGACGTAGTGATCGGTATCTATCCACTGATGCCTGATGACACCTGCTATTTTCTCGCTGTCGATTTCGATGAAGCTGAGTGGCGTGATGATGCTCTCGCTTTTATACAGTCTTGCCGCGAGCTGAATATTCCTGCGGCACTGGAGATTTCCCGATCCGGGAATGGAGCTCATGGTTGGATTTTCTTCGAGCGAAGTGTTCCGGCATACAACGCTCGTCGACTGGGTGCTGCGATCATTAGTCATGCCTGTGAGCGAACCCGACAATTGGCCCTTACCTCCTATGATCGACTGTTTCCCAATCAGGACAACATGCCCAAGGGCGGTTTTGGAAACCTGATTGCCCTTCCCCTACAGAAGCGGGCAAGGGCTCAAAGCAGAAGTGTTTTTGTTGATGACTCCCTTGAGCCTTATCCAGATCAATGGGGTTTTCTGGCCTCTGTTCAGCGGATGCAACCCGAGAATATTGAGTCGGCCATTGTCCTGGCCATAGGCAATCGAGATCCGTTGGATGTCACTTTTGCCGAAGATGAGAGCGATGCGGAGCCCTGGAAGCGTCGTCAGTCAGAATCACGGAAATTGACTTGCCCCTTGCCTCGTACCCTGAAAATCACACTGGCTAACCTGATCTATTTTGAAAAGTCAGAGCTTCCACAGCCTTTGGCGAACAAGTTGATCAGGCTGGCTGCATTTCAAAATCCTGAATTCTACAAAGCGCAGGCGATGCGCCTATCGGTATGGAATAAACCGAGAATCATCGGCTGCGCAGAAAACTTTGCCCAACATATCGCCCTTCCCCGTGGATGCCTCGACGCCGCTTTACAGATTTTGGAAGAGAACGGGATCAGCCCACTCTTCCAAGATGAGCGTTTTGTTGGGAAGTCCATTGATGTGAGCTTTCTGGGGACATTACGTGATGATCAGAAAGTGGCGATTAACGAAATGCTCAAACACGATTGCGGGATTCTCTGCGCCCCGACGGCATTCGGGAAAACAGTGAGTGCAGCCGCCTTGATAGCTACACGTGGGGTTAACACGCTCGTACTCGTGCACCGCACTGAGTTATTGCTCCAATGGCAAGAGCGACTGCAGGCTTTTCTCGGGGTTGGCAAAGGTGTCATTGGCACCATTGGTGGTGGTAAATCCAAGCCTACCGGCATTATCGATATTGCCGTTATGCAGTCGTTATCGCGACAAGGCAACGTCAGCGATAAGGTGAAGGAGTACGGCCAAATCATTGTTGATGAATGCCATCACCTGCCAGCATTCTCGTTTGAAGCGATTTTGAGGAGTGCCGCTGCCAGGTATGTGATGGGATTGACTGCCACGCCGGTGCGCCGGGATGGGCAACAGCCCATCATCTTTATGCAATGCGGGCCGATCCGGCATTCTGCGGCGAGGCCAGAAAGCGCACCTCACGATTTGTCTGTAATACCTCGATTGCTTTCCAGGCCGATAGTGGTTGTAGAAGGTTCGGGCATTCAGGAGGTGTTCCGACATCTTGCCGATGATCCGGCGCGGACCGCCAAAATAGCTTCTGAAGTTGAAATGGCATTCAGGCAAGGCAGGAAAATTCTGGTGCTCACCGAACGGACTGAACACCTGGATGGCTTGGAAGCCGAATTGAAAGGGCGGGTACAGAACCTGTTCATACTCCATGGACGTGTGCCAAAAAAACAGCGCATTGAACGTATGAGCGAGCTTGAGTCACTTCCCTCTAACGCGCCGCGTGTACTGCTGGCGACCGGAAAACTGGTGGGTGAAGGTTTCGATCATCCACCACTGGACACCTTGGTTCTGGCGATGCCGATTTCATGGAAGGGGATACTCCAGCAATACGCTGGCCGCTTGCATCGAGAGCATGCGGACAAAGCCGATGTAAAAGTCATCGACTTTGTTGACGTTGGGCATGCCGCTTTACTCAGGATGTGGGGAAAGCGTCAGGTGGGTTATAGAGCGATGGGCTATCGGATTGTGGATGGATCGGAGTCGATGGAATTGCTATAGGGGCTACCCCGAAACCGAGCAGTACACTTAATGTGGGGGCGCGCTTTACTCCCACGCCGTTCTCCATTCATCTCAATATCGAAAGGTGGGTTTTCTATTCCGCCAACAACGCCCCCTGCTCCCCCGCACACAACGTCAGCAAGTAATCCCACACCACCCGCAACCGCACCGACTTGTGCAGTTCCCGCCGCGTGCAAATCCAATAACTGCGCTGGATGGTTTCGCTTGGCATAACCCTCACCAGTTCCGGGTCCTGGCTGGCCATGTAATTGGGCAGCACTGCAATCCCGAGTCCGGCTCTGGCCGCTTGCTGCTGGGCGATCACGCTGGTGCTGCGGAACACCACATTCGGCGAGCGGCAGAAGCTGTTGAGAAATAGCAGTTCCTGGCTGAATAGCAAGTCGTCGACGTAACCGATCCAATTGTGGTGCGCCAAGTCTTCGCGGCAGTTGAGGGTCGGTGCCTGGGCAAGGTAGGCAGGGCTCGCGTAGAGAGCGAGACGGTAATCGGTCAGCTTTCGGGTTATCAACAGGTCGGCGTTGGGGCGCTCCAGGTGGATGCTGATTTCGGCCTCGCGGTTGAGGATGCTGACAAAACGCGGCACTGCCACCAGCTCCACTTCGAGCCCCGGGTAGCGCTCAAACAGACCGCCCAGCCGAGGCGTGAAAAACATGATGCCGATGCCTTCAGTGACACCTAGCCTGATCTTGCCCAGAGGGGTGATGGCCTGAGTGATCTCTTCTTGTGCCAGCAAGGCGACGTTTTCCATGGCCTCGGCATGTTTGAGCAACGCTTGCCCGGAGGGTGTCAGTTCGTAACCCTGGGCCTGCTGGACGAACAAGGCGGTGCCCAGGCACTGTTCGATGGACTCTATATGCCGGGCCACCGTGCTGTGAGTGGTGTTCAGGCGTTTGGCTGCGGTGAGCAGGCGGCCGCTGCGCTGCAGCTCGAGAAAAAACCGAAGATCGTTCCAGTCGAACATGCTGCTTATCCTTGTGAATCCGGCGATCACGGGCGTTGTGCTAAAACGCACAGCAGTTGGGTGAAATCTAACGTTTTCATCTCGAAACTAATCAATAACATGGACAGGGACAAGAATAAAAATCGGTGTGAGGTGATGAATGTCGTCTGCCCTGCGCACGTATGACTATGTGATTGTCGGCGCCGGTCCTGCCGGGTGCCTGCTGGCCAATCGCTTGTCTGCCGATCCGACCCAACAGGTGCTGCTGCTCGAAGCGGGCGGCCAGGACAACTACCCCTGGATTCACATTCCAGTGGGCTATCTTTTCTGCATTGGAAACCCCCGAACCGACTGGTGCTACAAGACCGAGGCGCAACCCGGTCTGCAAGGTCGCGCGCTGAGTTATCCACGGGGCAAGGTGCTCGGTGGCAGTTCATCGATCAACGGCATGATCTATATGCGTGGCCAGGCCGGTGACTACGATCGTTGGGCAGCGCAAGGGAACCCGGGTTGGGCCTGGAAAGATGTGCTACCGCTGTTCAAGCGCAGCGAACTGCATTTTGCCGGCGGTACTGATTGGCACGGCAGCGAGGGTGAGTGGCGGGTCGAGCGCCAACGCTATGCATGGCCAATTCTCGATGCCTTCAGAGAAGCGGCTGCTCAGTATGGAATTGCCAGCGTTGATGACTTCAACACAGGTAGTAATGAAGGCTGTGGATATTTCCAGGTCAACCAGCGCTCGGGGATTCGCTGGAATGCCACCAAGGCCTTTCTACGACCAGTGCTCAAACGGCCCAACCTCACGGTGCTGACCGGTGTGGACGCACAGCGCGTCGTATTCGAAAACGGCCGTGCTGCGGCAGTCAATGGGCGCTGGCAGGACCGTGACGAGCTCTTCAGGGCCCGCCGAGAAATCATTCTGTGCGCAGGTGCCATAGGCTCGCCCGCCATTTTGCAGCGATCCGGAATCGGGCCTCGCCCACTTCTGGAGCGCTTGGGCATTCCCGTCCTGCATGAGCTGCCTGGTGTGGGTGGAAACCTGCAGGACCATTTGCAGCTGCGCCTGATCTATCAAGTCAGCAACACCCGAACCCTCAATCAAGTCGCCAACAGTCCCTGGGGCAAGATGGGCATGGGGCTGCGTTACCTTTATGACCGCAGCGGGCCGCTGGCGATGGCGCCCAGCCAACTGGGTGCCTTCGTGAAATCCGACCCGGAGCAGCCCTCGGCGAATCTGCAATACCACGTTCAGCCCCTGTCCCTTGAGCGATTCGGTGAGCCCTTGCATCGGTTTGCCGCATTCACGGCATCGGTCTGCAACCTGCGCCCGATGAGTCGCGGGCGTGTGGATATCGCTTCAAAGGAACTTGCCCAAGCGCCTGTGATTGATCCCAATTACCTGAGCCATCCACAGGATCTGAAAGTGGCCGCGCAAGCAATTCGGCTCACCCGAACCATTGTTAGCTCTGCGGCATTGCGACCTTTCGCACCGCAGGAATATTTGCCCGGCCCTGAACTGCAAACGGAAGAACAATTGCAGGAAGCTGCCGGAAAAATCGGCACCACGATTTTCCACCCGGTCGGGACCTGCCGGATGGGGAATGGAGCGGACGACGTGGTCGATGCTGCTCTGCGTGTGCACGGTGTCCAGGGTTTGCGCGTGGCAGACGCCTCGATCATGCCGCAGATCGTCTCCGGTAATACCTGTTCCCCCACCGTCATGATTGCCGAAAAGGCAGCTCAGCTGATTCTGGCTGAACGCGACGCCCTCCTCCGCTCACAGTTCATTCCTGAAGGAGAATCCCTGACCACCCCTTGATCGATATGCATGCGCCGGCAGTGGTCCGCCGGTGTGGACAGTGGAACAAAAAGAATAATCACTGGGGCCTCAAGGCCGAGGACAACACCTATGTCGGACTATGTGCAGGAACAAGGCGCAGCGAAGGCTGCCAGCGCGGGTAAGGAAGAACGCAAGATCATCTTCGCGTCATCGCTCGGGACGGTGTTCGAGTGGTATGACTTTTTTCTTTACGGGGCCCTGGCTGCTGTTATCAGCAAGCAGTTCTTTGCCGGGGTTAACGACACCACAGCATTCATCTTTGCATTGATGGCGTTTGCCGCGGGCTTTCTGGTGCGGCCGTTCGGGGCCTTGGTGTTCGGTCGGCTCGGCGACATGATCGGTCGCAAGTACACGTTTCTGATCACCATTGTGCTGATGGGCTTGTCGACATTTGCGGTCGGGTTGCTGCCGACTTATGCCAGTATCGGCATCGCCGCGCCGATCATCCTGGTGATTCTGCGCATGTTGCAGGGCCTGGCGCTGGGCGGGGAATACGGTGGCGCGGCGACCTATGTAGCGGAACACGCGCCGCCCGGTAAACGCGGCTTTCATACCGGCTGGATTCAATCCACCGCCACGTTGGGCTTGCTCTTGTCCTTGCTGGTAGTGCTTGCCAGCCGCTACATCAGCGGTGATCAATTCGAGACCTGGGGCTGGCGACTGCCATTTCTGTTGTCGATTGTGTTGTTGGCGATTTCCACCTGGATTCGCATGAGCATGCATGAGTCGCCGGCATTCGTGAAAATGAAAGCCCAGGGCAAGATCTGCAAGTCACCGATTCGTGATTCCTTTTTGGTCTGGCCAAACTTGAAGATTGTGCTGACAGCCTTGTTCAGCATCAACGCAGGCCAGGCGGTGACCTTCTACACCGCGCAGTTCTATGTGCTGTTCTTCATGACCCAGATGCTCAAGATGGACCCGGCACTGGCCAATACGCTGCTGATCATCAGCGTGGTGATCGGCGCTCCCTTCTTCGTGTTTTTCGGCTGGCTTTCGGACCGTATCGGCCGTAAGCCGATCATCATGACTGGGCTGTTGTTGGCCACACTTCTCTACTTCCCGCTGTTCAAGGCGCTGAGTCATTACGCGAACCCGCAGATCGACGCGGCCAGTCGCCAGTCCCCTATCGTGGTGATGGCCGACCCGGCCAGCTGCACCTTCCAGTTCGACCCTGTGGGTAAAGCACGCTTCGACAGCCCTTGCGACAAGGTCAAAACCTTCCTGGTCAAACAGGGCTTACCGTACAGCTCACAAGCCTCGGCGCCAGGCAGCGACGTGGTGGTATCGGTGGGCGAACAGCAGATCAAGGGCTTTGACGAAGCTGCGCTGCGCAGTGCCATCGACACCGCTGGCTACCCGGCCAAGGCGGATTCCAGCAGCGTAAACCAGCCGATGGTGGTGATATTGATCGTTGCCATGATCCTGATCGCGACCATGACTTACGGCCCCCTTGCGGCGGTGATGGTGGAATTGTTCCCTACCCGCATCCGCTACACCTCGATGTCGCTGCCCTACCATATCGGCAATGGTTGGTTTGGCGGCTTCCTGCCCACAGTGTCCTTTGCCTTGGTGGTGTACACCGGCGATATCTTCTATGGGCTCTGGTACCCGGTGTTGATCACCGGCGTCAGTCTGATCGTGGGGTTGTTTTGTCTGAAGGAAACCAAGGACGTCGATATTGACGAAGTACACAGCTGAAAGCCCTCGGGGAGTTTTTCGCAGGCAAAAAGAAACCGGCTATTAGGCCGGTTTCTGTTAGCGCCGAAAAAACTTATGCACCTTTGTCATGTGCCGTTCATGTGTAGAAATAAGCAATTAAATTAGTCACTTACGAGATTTTTTCTGGCTTTGTGAAAATACTGTACACAAGTTATCCACAGATCGTCAGGCCACGATCTGCTGTTCGGTTTGCGGTGTTTGCGGCAAGGAGCCCATGTCGCGCTGCGCCTGCTCGTTCCAGGCGGCAAAGCGATCATTGAGCTCCACAATGGCCCGTGGCCCCGTCCCTTGTGGGTGCATTGGCGCGCCAATGACCACCTCGATCGTGCCGGGCTTTTTACCCCAGCCTTCTTTTGGCCAGTATTTACCGGCGTTGTGGGCAATCGGCAGGATTGGCAGCTCTGCGTTTACCGCCAACGCAGCACCGCTGCGCGAAAACTTGCCGATCTTGCCAAATGGCACACGCGTCCCTTCGGGGAAAATCAGCACCCAGACTTTATTCCGGAGCAGCTCATCGCCTTTGGCGGCGACTTGCTTGAGGGCTGCCTTCGGGTTGCCGCGATCAATTGCGATAGGCCGCAGCATCGCCATGGCCCAGCCGAAAAACGGCACGTAGAGCAGCTCACGCTTGAGCACCTGGCTCAGCGGCTGGAAATAGGCCGAGAGAAAGAAGGTTTCCCAAGTGCTCTGGTGATTGGACAGAATCACACAGGGCTGCTGTGGAACGTTCTCGGCACCCGTGACCTTGACCCGGATATTGAGAAACACCCGAACCAGCACCAGCACAAAGCGACACCAGAACACGTTGATGAATCGATAGCGGGCGCGGAAGGGCAAAAACGGCGCCACGAAAAAGCTCAGGGTGCACCACAGAAAAGCACTGGTGCCCAGCAGCAGGTAAAAGACAAAGATCCTGATGGCCTGCACGATCGACATAGTGGCATTTACCATTGCGGGCTCGCCCGCCTGCGTGGAGCGCACGAATAACGACGGATGGCCCACCGTGCGAAGTATGTCGCACCGGTCGGCCGGGTCAGAAATCGAAGCGCCTTATGTGTGGATAAGCGCTCTGGCGACAGCGGCCAGATCCTCGAAAATCAGGGTATTGGCTGGCAAGGTCTTGCCAAGCGTCTTGCTGCCTTTGCCGGTTTTCACCAGAACAGGCTGTGAATCGACGGCCACCGCGGCTTCCAAGTCACCCATACTATCGCCGACAAACCATAAACCGGCCAGATCCACGCCATAATGGTCAGCGATGGTCTTGAGCATGCCGGGTAATGGCTTGCGGCAATTGCAGCCCTCATCGGGGCCATGGGGGCAATAGACGATCTTGCCAACCTCGCCACCCTGCTCCGCCACCAGTTCCCGCAAGCGGGTATGCATGGCTTCAAGGGTGGCCAGGTCGTAGTAGCCGCGAGCAATACCGGACTGGTTGGTAGCCACCGCTACCGTCCAGCCGGCCTTGCTCAACTGCGCGATGGCGTCGATCGAGCCCGGGATGGGAATCCATTCATCCACCGACTTGATGTAAGCGTCGGAGTCTTCGTTGATCACCCCGTCCCGATCGAGTATCAGCAGTTTCAAGACTTACCCCAGCAGCGAGATGTCGGCAACGCCCAGGAACAACCCGCGCAGGCGGGTCAGCAAGGCGTAGCGGTTGGCGCGCACGTTGGCATCTTCGGCATTGACCATCACCGCTTCGAAGAACGCGTCGACAGGTTCGCGCAGGGCGGCCAGGCGTGCCAGCGACTCGCTGTATTGACGGGCAGCCGCCATTGGCTGGATAGCGTGGTCGGCTTGCTGGATCGCCGAATACAGGGAGAACTCATTGGCGTTGTCGAAATACTTGGGTTCGACGGTGGTAGCGATGGTGCCTTCGACCTTGCTCAACAGGTTCGATACACGCTTGTTCACGGCAGCCAGGGCAGCAGCCTCAGGCAGCTGGCGGAAGGCCTGAACGGCTTGTACGCGTTGGTCGAAGTCCAGTGCGGAGCCAGGTTGCAGGGCACGAACCGACAGGTAAGTGGCCATGTCGATGCCTTCGTCTTCGTAGCGCGCACGCAGGCGGTCGAACACGAATTCCATGACTTGCTCGGCCAGGCCGGCTGGTTTGATCTTGTCGCCAAACTGATTGACGGCAAAAACCACGGCAGGCGCCAGGTCCAGGTCGAGTTTTTTCTCGATCAGGATCCGCAGGATACCCAGTGCCGCGCGACGCAGGGCATACGGGTCTTTGCTGCCGGTTGGCAGCATGCCGATACCGAAGATACCGACCAGGGTGTCGAGCTTGTCGGCGATGGCCACGGCCGCACCGGTCAGGGTGGTCGGCAGTTCAGCGCCAGCACCGCGCGGCATGTACTGCTCGTTCAGCGCCAGTGCCACATCGTCCGGCTCGCCGTCGTTGAGGGCGTAATAGTAGCCGGCAACACCTTGCATCTCCGGGAACTCGCCGACCATCTCGGTGGCCAGGTCGCATTTGGACAGCAGGCCTGCGCGAGCAGCGCGCTGGGCATCGCCGCCAATGCGCTGGGCAATGAAGGCGGCCAGTTTCGACACACGCTCCGCCTTGTCGTAGACGCTGCCCAGTTGGGCCTGGAACACGACGTTTTGCAGACGCTGGTTGAAGCTTTCGAGTTTCTGCTTCTTGTCTTGCTTGAAGAAGAATTCGGCGTCGGTCAGGCGCGGGCGCACGACTTTTTCGTTGCCCAGAGTGATCTGCGACGGGTCTTTGCTCTCGACGTTGGCGACGGTGATGAAGCGCGGCAGCAACTTGCCGTCGACGTCCAGCAGGCAGAAATACTTCTGGTTGTCCTGCATGGTGGTGATCAGGGCTTCCTGGGGCACTTCAAGGAACCGCTCTTCGAACGAGCAGACCAGTGGCACTGGCCATTCGACCAGGGCAGTCACTTCGTCCAGCAGGTTTTCCGGGACGATGGCGGTGCCTTCCTGCTGCATGGCCAGTTCCGCAGTGCGCTTGCTGATCAGCTCGCGGCGTTCGGCGAAGTCGGCTAGCACATAGGCGTTGCGCAGGTCTTCCTGATAGGTGGCCGGTGAGCTGATGCGCACGCTTTCCGGGTAATGGAAGCGGTGGCCGCGCGAATCGCGACCGGCTTTTTGCGCAAGGATGGTGCAGTCGATGACCTGGTCACCCAGCAGCATGACCAGCCATTGGGTCGGACGCACGAACTCTTCCTTGCGAGCACCCCAGCGCATGCGCTTGGGAATCGGCAGGTCGTTGAGCGAGTCTTCGACGATGGTCGGCAAGAGGCTGGCGGTCGGCTTGCCGACGATACGCTGGGAGAATCGCAGTTTCGGGCCGCTTTGATCGATTTCAGCCAGGTCCACGCCACATTTCTTGGCGAAGCCCAGGGCTGCTTGAGTCGGATTGCCTTCCGCATCGAATGCGGCCTGGCGAGGCGGGCCGTCGAGGTTGATGCTGCGGTCAGGCTGCTGGCTGTCAAGTTGGCTGATCAGCACGGCCAGACGGCGCGGCGCGGCAAACACACGCTTGGCGGCGTAGTTCAGGCCAGCGGCCTGCAGGCCTTTTTCGATACCGGCCAGGAACGCATCGCCCAGGGTGTTCAGGGCCTTGGGTGGCAGTTCTTCGGTGCCCAGTTCAACCAGGAAATCTTGAGCACTCATTGTGCAGCCTCCAGCTTAGCCAACACTTCATCACGCAGATCAGGGGATGCCATCGGGAAGCCCAGCTTGGCGCGAGCATTCAGATAGCTTTGAGCGACCGCACGGGCCAAGGTCCGCACGCGCAGAATGTAGCGCTGGCGCTCGGTTACCGAGATAGCGCGACGGGCATCGAGCAGGTTAAAGGTGTGCGACGCCTTGAGAACCATTTCATAGGTCGGCAGCGGCAGCTCCAGCTCGATCAGGCGGTTGGCTTCGCTTTCATAGAAGTCGAACAGTTCGAACAGCTTCTCGACGTTGGCGTGCTCGAAGTTGTAGGTCGATTGCTCCACTTCGTTCTGGTGGAACACATCGCCGTACGTCACTTTGCCGAACGGGCCGTCGGTCCAGACCAGGTCGTAGACCGAGTCAACGCCCTGCAGGTACATCGCCAGGCGCTCGAGGCCGTAGGTGATTTCGCCGGTAACCGGGTAGCACTCGATGCCGCCCACTTGCTGGAAGTAGGTGAACTGAGTGACTTCCATGCCGTTGAGCCAGATTTCCCAGCCCAGACCCCAGGCGCCCAGGGTCGGCGATTCCCAGTTGTCTTCGACGAAACGAATGTCGTGGACCAGCGGGTCCAGGCCGATGTGCTTGAGCGACCCCAGGTACAACTCCTGGAAGTTCTCCGGGTTCGGCTTGAGCACCACCTGGAACTGGTAGTAATGCTGCAGACGGTTGGGGTTTTCGCCGTAGCGGCCGTCAGCCGGACGACGGCTGGGCTGCACATAAGCGGCGTTCCAGTTTTCCGGGCCGATGGCCCGCAGAAACGTGGCGGTATGGAAAGTGCCGGCGCCTACTTCCATATCGTAGGGCTGAAGCACCACACAACCTTGCTCGGCCCAGTATTGTTGCAGGGCGAGGATCAAGTCTTGGAAGGTACGCACGGCTGGCGTAGGCTGGCTCACGAAATTCACCTGTTTCTAGGGCTGCGAATATAAAGAGCGGGAGTATAACCCGATTCGTCCGCGCCTCTACCCTTGGAGCTTTATGCCGCGCTGCTTTTGGTGTAACGACGATCCGCTGTACCAGGCTTACCACGATCAGGAGTGGGGTGTGCCGCTGCGTGACAGCAGGCGGTTGTTCGAACTGTTGCTGCTTGAAGGCTTCCAGGCCGGGCTCTCGTGGATAACGGTGCTGAAGAAGCGCGAGCACTACCGCAAGGTCATGTTCGGCTTCGACCCCAAGCGATTGGCGGTCATGACCGACGAAGAGATCGAGGAACGCATGCTCGACCCGGGCATCATTCGCAACCGCCTCAAGCTCAACGCGGCGCGCATCAATGCCAAGGCCTGGCTGACCCAGGCCAACCCGGTCGAACTGCTGTGGTCATTTGTCGGCGGACTGCCAAAAATCAACCATTTCAGTCAGAGGGGCGAGGTGCCGGCGGTGACGCCGGAGGCGCAAGCCATGAGCAAAGTCTTGAAAAAGGCGGGTTTCACCTTTGTCGGGCCGACTATCTGCTACGCCTTCATGCAAGCTTCGGGGATGGTCATGGACCACACAACCGATTGTGATCGCTACGCCATACTGGCCCGCTGATGGTTACAATACCCGGCTTGCAGACATAGGAGTGGCCTGTGGATAAGTTCAAGGGCGCCTTGATGGTAGGCGCTTTGCGGTTGTTCGCCCTGTTGCCGTGGTGCGCCGTGCAACGTGTCGGTTCAGCCATTGGCTGGTTGATGTGGAAGCTGCCCAACAGCTCCCGCGAAGTGGTGCGGGTGAACCTCGCCAAGTGTTTCCCCGAGATGGACCCGGTGGCCCGTGAACAGTTGGTCGGTCGTACCCTCATGGACATTGGCAAATCCCTGACCGAAAGCGCCTGTGCCTGGATCTGGCCGGCGCAGCGCTCGCTGGACCTGGTCCGCGAAGTCGAGGGGCTGGACGTGCTCAAGGATGCACTGGCGTCAGGCAAGGGGGTTGTCGGTATCACCAGCCACCTGGGCAACTGGGAAGTGCTCAATCACTTCTATTGCAACCAGTGCAATCCGATCATTTTCTATCGTCCGCCCAAGCTCAAGGCGGTGGATGATCTGCTGCGCGAGCAACGCGTACAGCTGGGTAACCGGGTCGCCGCCTCCACCAAGGAAGGCATCCTGAGCATCATCAAGGAAGTGCGCAAAGGCGGTCAGGTGGGGATTCCGGCTGACCCTGAACCGGCCGAATCAGCGGGTATCTTCGTGCCGTTCTTCGCCACCCAGGCGCTGACCAGCAAGTTTGTGCCGAACATGCTGGCAGGCGGCAAGGCGGTCGGGGTGTTCCTGCATGCCTTGCGCTTGCCGGATGGCTCGGGGTTCAAGGTAATTCTGGAGGCGGCGCCTGAAGCCATGTACAGCACCGACACCGAAACCAGCGTCGCGGCCATGAGCCAGGTGATCGAGAAATATGTGCGGGCTTATCCGAGCCAGTACATGTGGAGCATGAAGCGCTTCAAGAAACGCCCGGCGGGCGAGGCGCGGTGGTACTGACAAACCTTTTGATAGATGTGGGAGCGGATTTACCGGAGCGCCGGACCGCCGCGAACAAGGACAGCGCGGTGTGTCTGATATACCGCAGCGCCTTTATTCGCGGCGGTCCGG
>NZ_JAAAMT010000031.1 GCF_009905435.1 Pseudomonas sp. R5(2019) | reverse complement strand
GCCGGACCGCCGCGAACAAGGACAGCGCGGTGTGTCTGATACACCGCAGCGCCTTTATTCGCGGCGGTCCGGCGCTCCGGTAAATCCGCTCCCACAATCGATTACGGCAGGTAGATTTGGGGTTGGTCAGGTTGTTCCAGGCTTGACCTTGTCGAGCTTCTTCAGAAACACCGTCATTTCCTTTTCCGCCTGCTTGTCGCCATGCCCCCGCGAGGCCTCCAGCCCCTGCTCCCAGGCCTGACGCGCTGCCGCATGATCGCCCAGCGCCAGATGGGCCTTGCCCAGCAGTTTCCAGGCCGCCGAATACTTGGGGTCAAAGGCGACGCATCGCTCCAGATGCTCGACTGCCTTGGCATTATCGCCGAGGTCCATGTAGCCCTTGCCCAGGCCAAAGCGCAACAGGGCGTTATCCACACCCTTGGCCAGCATCTTCTCCAGTGATTCGAGCATGCAGCCTCCGGTTTCGGGTCAGAAAAAACTCAAGCCGACGTGGAAGAGTTTTTCCACATCGCGAATGTATTTTTTATCCACAACGAAGAGGATCACATGATCACCCGCCTCGATCACGGTGTCATCGTGGGCAATCAGCACTTCTTCATCGCGGATGATCGCGCCGATGGTGGTGCCCGGCGGCAGGTCGATGTTTTCGATGGCCTTGCCAATCACCTTGCTCGACTTCGAGTCGCCGTGGGCAATGGCTTCGATGGCTTCGGCCGCACCCCGACGCAGGGAGTGCACACTGACGATGTCGCCACGGCGAACGTGCGCGAGCAAGGTGCCGATGGTCGCCAGTTGCGGGCTGATCGCGATGTCGATTTCACCGCCCTGCACCAGGTCGACATAGGCCGGGTTGTTGATAATGGTCATCACTTTTCGCGCGCCGAGGCGCTTGGCCAGCAGCGACGACATGATGTTGGCCTCGTCATCGTTGGTCAGGGCCAGGAAAATATCGGCCTCGGCGATGTTCTCTTCCAGCATCAAGTCGCGGTCCGAGGCGCTCCCTTGCAGGACCACGGTGCTGTCGAGGGTGTCGGAAAGATGGCGGCAACGGGCCGGATTCATCTCGATGATCTTGACCTGGTAGCGGCTTTCAATGGCCTCGGCAAGCCGCTCGCCGATCTGCCCGCCACCGGCGATGACCACCCGTTTGTTGGTTTCGTCCAGCCGGCGCAGCTCACCCATGACCGCGCGGATGTTGGCCTTGGCGGCGATGAAGAAGACTTCGTCATCGGCTTCGATGACGGTGTCGCCTTGCGGCAGGATGGGCCGGTCACGACGGAAAATGGCTGCAACGCGGGTATCCACGTTGGGCATGTGCTGGCGAATCTGACGCAGTTGCTGGCCGACCAGCGGTCCTCCGTAGTAAGCCTTGACCGCCACCAGCTGGGCCTTGCCCTCGGCGAAGTCGATCACTTGCAGGGCGCCGGGGTGTTCGATCAGGCGCTTGATGTAGTTGGTCACCACCTGTTCCGGGCTGATCAGTACGTCGACTGGAATGGCTTCGTTGTCGAACAGGCCGGCGCGAGTCAGGTAAGCCGACTCGCGCACCCGGGCGATCTTGGTCGGGGTGTGAAACAGGGTGTAGGCCACCTGGCAGGCGACCATGTTGGTTTCGTCACTGCTGGTGACGGCCACCAGCATGTCCGCATCGTCGGCGCCAGCCTGGCGCAGCACGGTAGGAAATGAGCCACGGCCTTGTACGGTGCGGATATCCAGGCGGTCGCCGAGGTCACGCAGGCGATCGCCGTCAGTGTCGACCACGGTGATGTCGTTGGCTTCGCTGGCCAGGTGTTCCGCCAGCGTGCCACCGACCTGTCCTGCGCCGAGGATGATGATTTTCATCCACTACTCCCTTTGTGATTGTCCGCGCGTGGCGGCTATTTTGATCAGCTTGGCGTAATAGAACCCGTCGTGTCCGCCTTCTTGCGCAAGTAACTGGCGACCATGCGGCTGCTTGAGGCCGGCCTGGGTCGCCAGGTCCAGTTCTCGGGCGCCCGGAGTGCGAGCCAGGAAAGCGTCGATGACTTCGGTATTCTCGGTGGGCAGAGTCGAGCAGGTGGCGTAAAGCAGGATGCCGCCGACCTCCAGGGTGGGCCACAGCGCGTCGAGCAGCTCGCCTTGCAGTGCCGCCAGGGCGGCGATGTCGTCAGCTTTGCGGGCCAGCTTGATGTCCGGATGACGGCGGATTACACCGGTTGCCGAGCAGGGCGCGTCCAACAGGATCCGTTGGAAACCCTTGCCGTCCCACCAGGCCGCGGTGTCGCGGGCGTCGGCGGCGATCAGTTGGGCATCGAGTTTCAGGCGTTCGAGGTTTTCACGCACTCGTACCAGGCGCTTGGCTTCCAGGTCGATGGCGACGACTTCGGCCAGCGCCGGTTCGACTTCCAACATATGACACGTCTTGCCACCGGGGGCGCAGCAGGCGTCGAGCACCCGTTGGCCGGGGGCGAGATCGAGCAGGTCAGCGGCCAATTGCGCGGCTTCGTCCTGGACACTGATCCAGCCTTCAGCAAAGCCAGGCAGCTGGCGCACATCGCAGGCCTCGGCCAGCAGAATGCCGTCGCGGCTGTAGGTGCATGGGCTTGCCGTGATACCGGCCTGTTCGAGCAAGGCCAGGTAGCCATCACGTTCATGATGGCGACGGTTGACCCGCAGAATCATCGGCGGATGGGCATTGTTGGCCGCACAGATCGCTTCCCACTGCTCAGGCCAGAAGGCCTTGAGGGACTTCTGCAGCCAGCGTGGGTGGGCCGTGCGCACGACCGGGTCGCGCTCAAGTTCGGCGAAGATCTCGGCACTTTCGCGCTGGGCGCGTCGCAGCACGGCGTTGAGCAGGGCCTTGGCCCAAGGCTTTTTCAGCTTGTCGGCGCAGCCAACGGTTTCGCCGATGGCGGCATGGGCCGGCACACGGGTGTAGAGCAACTGATACAGGCCGACCAGCAGCAGGGCTTCAACATCCGCGTCGGCGCTCTTGAAGGGCTTTTGCAACAAGCGCTCGGCCAGGGCCGACAAGCGCGGTTGCCAGCGCGCGGTACCGAAAGCGAGGTCCTGGGTCAGGCCGCGATCGCGGTCTTCGACCTTGTCCAGTTGCATGGGCAATGAGCTGTTCAGCGAGGCCTTGCCGGTCAGTACGGCGGCCAGCGCCCGGGCGGCGGCGAGACGCGGGTTCATTGGCCCAGCACCGTACCGACGGCGAACTGCTCGCGGCGGCTGTTGAACAGGTCGCTGAAGCCCAGCGGTTTGCCGCCCGGCAGTTGCAAGCGAGTCAGGCGCAGCGCTTGCTGGCCGCAGGCGACGGTCAGGCCGTCCTTGCTGGCGTCGAGAATCTGGCCCGGCGTGCCCTGCCCTTCGGCCAGCGTCGCCTGCAGCACTTTCAGGGCTTCGCCGTTGAGCGTGCTGTGGCAAATCGGCCACGGGAAAAATGCGCGCACAAGGTGCTCCAGCTCCACGGCCGGGCGCGACCAGTCGATCCGCGCCTCGTCCTTGTTCAATTTATGCGCGTAGGTGGCCAGCGCATCGTCCTGCACTTCACCTTCCAGTGTGCCTGCGGCAAGGCCGGCAATGGCCTCGATCACCGCTGGCGGGCCCAGCTTGGCGAGGCGGTCGTGCAGGCTGCCGCCGGTATCGCTGGCGCTGATCGGGGTGCTGACCTTGAGTAGCATCGGGCCGGTATCCAGGCCCGCTTCCATGCGCATTACGGTCACGCCGCTTTCGGCATCGCCCGCTTCCACCGCACGCTGGATCGGCGCCGCACCGCGCCAGCGCGGCAACAACGAGGCGTGGCTGTTGATGCAACCCAGGCGCGGGATATCCAGCACCACCTGCGGCAGGATCAGGCCATAGGCAACCACGACCATCAGGTCAGGGGCCAACGCGGCCAGTTCGGCCTGGGCCTCTGCATTACGCAAGGTCGGTGGCTGGAAGACCGGGATACCCTTTTCCACAGCCAATTGCTTGACCGGGCTAGGCATCAGTTTCTGCCCGCGACCGGCAGGACGATCAGGCTGGGTGTAGACCGCGACAACCTCGTAGGGGCTGTCGAGCAGGGCTTTGAGGTGTTCGGCGGCAAACTCGGGGGTGCCCGCGAAGACGATGCGCATGGAGTTCTCGCTTGAAAAGAAAAAGGCTTGCCAGAGCAAGCCTTCGGGAAGAGGGAATCAAGCTTGCTGGCGGTGCAGTTTTTCCAGCTTTTTCTTGATCCGATCGCGTTTGAGCGAAGACAGGTAATCGACGAACAGTTTGCCGTTGAGGTGATCGCACTCATGCTGAATGCACACGGCCAGCAGGCCTTCGGCAATCATTTCGAACGGTTGGCCATCGCGGTCCAGCGCGTTGATTTTGACCTTCTGGGGACGGTCTACATTTTCATAGAAACCGGGGACCGACAGGCAGCCCTCCTGGTATTGGTCTATCTGATCGGTCAGCGGTACGAATTCCGGGTTGATGAACACCAGCGGTTCGCTGCGGTCTTCACTCAGGTCCATGACCACGACGCGCTTGTGCACGTTGACCTGAGTGGCAGCCAGCCCGATGCCGGGCGCTTCGTACATGGTTTCAAACATGTCATCGATCAGCTGGCGAATGCTGTCGTCCACCTGTGCCACGGGTTTGGCGATGGTACGCAGACGCGAGTCCGGGAATTCGAGGATGTTCAAGATAGCCATATGCGTATTTGCTGCACTGTGAGGTAAAGTCAAAGGAGTTGCCGCCGGCGATGCCCAACGCGGCAAACCTGCAAAACGCTCTCCCAGGGAATCAGCCAACAGGCTTTGGGCGTTTCACGTGAACGCACATGATAAAGGGATTCACGGCATGAGGAAATCACTACTCGCCTTGCTGCTCTTGGCTTCGGCCGGTATTGCCCAGGCTCAGGTCGAGCTGCGCGACGGTTATCCACAGCGCTATACGGTGGTCCAGGGCGACACACTTTGGGACATTTCAGGCAAGTTTCTGCGCGCGCCGTGGCAATGGCCGCAGGTCTGGCACGCCAACCCGCAGATCAGCGACCCCAACCTTATTTACCCCGGCGACACCCTGTCGCTGGTCTACGTCGACGGCCAACCGCGCATCGTCCTGGATCGCGGCACGTCGCGCGGCACTATCAAGCTGTCGCCGCGGGTTCGCAGCACGCCAATGGCTGAGGCAATCCCGAGTATTTCGTTGGAGTCGATCAACGCCTTTCTGATCTCCAACCGCATCGTCGACGACCCCGAACAGTTCCAGAAGGCGCCTTACATCGTTGCCGGTGATACCCAGCGGGTGCTCAGCGGCAGCGGCGACCGGATCTTTGCCCGTGGCAAATTCGAACCCATCCAGAGCAGCTACGGCATCTTTCGCCAGGGCAAGACCTACACCGATCCGGTCAGCAACGAGGTGCTGGGCATTAACGCCGATGACATTGGCGGTGTCGAGGTAGTCGCCGAAGAAGGTGATGTCGCCACCTTGAATCTGCTGCATTCAACCCAGGAAGTACGCCTGGGTGATCGCCTGTTCAGCAGCGAAGAACGGCCAATCACTTCTACCTTTATGCCCAGCAGCCCGTCCGAGCCGGTCGAGGGCGTGATCCTGGATGTGCCACGAGGTGTTACACAGGTCGGCAAGTACGATGTGGTGACATTGAACAAGGGCCAGCGCGACGGGCTCAGCGCCGGCAACGTGTTGGCGATCTACAAGAATGGCGAAACCGTGCGAGACCGCATCACCGGCGAAGACGTGAAAATCCCCGATGAACGGTCCGGTCTGCTCATGGTGTTCCGCACTTACGAAAAGCTCAGCTATGGTTTAGTACTCAACGCCAACCACTCCTTGACGGTGATGGACAAAGTGAGGAATCCCTGAGCACCACGGATAAGTTGTAAAAGTCTTATCAACAGAGTTATCCACAGCTTCTTCAATCCCTGTCGAGGGCCTATGGATCAAGGATGATCTTATGCCGCTCTTTGAATCACCCGCACTTTCACCGTCGGAACTGGAAGCACGACTGCGCCTGCATCGGCTGCCGGATGTCGGGCCGTGTCGTTTTCGCAACCTGATCAATGCGTTCGGCAGCGCATCAAAGGCGCTCAGTGCACCGGCTTCGGCCTGGAGGGCACTGGGCATTCCAGCGTCTGCAGCCGAGGCGCGCCGTAGCGTCGAAGTGCGTGATGGCGCCAGCGCTGCATTGGTCTGGCTAGAGGGTCGCGACCAGCATTTACTGATGTGGGACGACCCCGGCTACCCCGCCTTGCTGGCCGAGCTGGTCGATGCGCCACCCCTGCTTTTTGTCGCCGGTAACCCTGCCATTCTGGAAAAGCCGCAGCTGGCTATCGTCGGAAGTCGGCGAGCCTCACGCCCTGGGCTGGACACCGCTGCCGCGTTTTCGCGCAGCCTGGCGCAGGCCGGTTTTGTCGTTACCAGCGGTTTGGCGCTGGGGGTGGACGGCGTTGCACACCAGGCTGCGCTGGACGTCGGCGGGCAGACCGTGGGGGTGCTGGGCACCGGCTTGCAAAAACTTTATCCACAGCGCCATCGAGCGCTCGCTGCGGCGATGGCGGCGCAAGGCAGTGCGGTGGTTTCCGAGTTTCCGCTGGATGCCGGGCCGCAGCCGGCCAATTTTCCACGACGTAATCGGATCATCAGCGGGCTGTCGCTGGGTGTTTTGGTGGTTGAGGCGAGCCTGGCCAGTGGTTCGTTGATCACCGCGCGGCTGGCGGCGGAACAAGGCCGCGAGGTCTACGCGATTCCCGGGTCCATTTACCACCCGGGGGCCAAGGGCTGCCACCAGTTGATTCGGGATGGCGCATTGCTGGTCGAGACCATAGAGCAAATCCTTGAAACCTTGCGAGGCTGGCAAGCCTTGCCGCCCTCTTCTGCCGAGCCGGTTGCGAACAAGGTTGAGCATCCGTTGCTGGCGTTGCTGCTGGCCGCGCCTCAGAACAGCGAAGCGTTGGCCCAGGCCAGTGGCTGGCCGCTGCCCAAGGTGTTGGCGGCTCTGACCGAGCTGGAGCTGGACGGGCGCGTGGTCAATGAGGCTGGGCGTTGGTTTGGTCGTGTTAGCTGAGTAAACTGCAGGCCAGCCTTTATGCGGAGAACAAGCAATGGTAAGCAGTTGGCGTGTGCAACAAGCCGCGCGCGAGATTCGAGCGGGAGCGGTGATTGCCTACCCAACCGAGGCGGTCTGGGGCTTGGGGTGTGACCCGTGGAACGAAGAGGCAGTGGATCGGCTGCTGGCGATCAAGTCGCGTTCTGTGGATAAGGGCCTGATCCTGATCGCTGACAATATTCGCCAGTTCGACTTTCTGTTCGAAGACTTTCCACAAACCTGGATGGACCGCATGGCCAGCACCTGGCCCGGGCCGAACACCTGGCTGGTACCGCACCAGAACCTGCTGCCCGAGTGGGTCACCGGGGTGCACGATACCGTAGCCTTGCGGGTCAGCGACCATCCGGTGGTGCGTGAACTATGCGCCTTGGTCGGGCCGCTGATCTCGACATCCGCCAACCCTCAAGGCCGCCCGGCTGCTCGCACCCGGTTGCGGGTGGAGCAGTATTTCCGTGGTCAGCTTGATCTGGTGCTCGGTGGTGCATTGGGTGGGCGCAAGAATCCGAGTGTGATCAGGGATCTGGCTACTGGAGACGTCGTGCGCCCGGCTTGAGGTGTGAATAACCTGCCAGGTCGAGCGGTATTATGTAGGAGCGGACCTGGCCGCGATGGGCTGCGCAGCAGACCCCGGGGCCGCTGCGTGTCAGGTTCACTCCACGCAAAGCAACCTCCACCGATCAATCCAGCAACAACACCGTCGACCCCACCGTCCGCCGTGCCGACAATTCGGTCTGAGCCTTGGCCGCTTCGCTCAGCGGATAACGCTGGCAGATATCCACCGTCAGCTTGCCGCTGGCAATCATCTGGAACAGTTCATCGGCCATTGCCTGAGTGTTCTCGGCATTGTTGGCATAGCCGGCAAGGGTTGGACGGGTGACGTAAAGGGAACCTTTCTGCGACAGGATCCCCAGGTTGACGCCATCGACAGCGCCCGAGGCATTACCAAAACTCACCAGCAGGCCACGCGGTGCAACGCAATCGAGCGAGGTCAGCCAGGTGTCCTTGCCGACACCGTCATACACCACCGGGCATTTCTTTCCGTCAGTCAGTTCCAGTACACGGCTGGCCACGTCTTCATGGCTGTAATCAATGGTCGCCCAGGCGCCCAGTGCCTTGGCCCGCTCGGCTTTTTCGGCTGAGCTGACGGTACCGATCAGTTTGGCGCCCAACGCCTTGGCCCATTGGCAGGCCAACGAACCGACACCGCCAGCTGCCGCGTGGAACAGGATGAAGTCACCGGCCTGGACCTGGTAGGTCTGGCGTAGCAGATACTGCACGGTCAGGCCCTTGAGCATCACGGCAGCGGCCTGCTCGAAGCTGATCGCATCGGGCAGCTTGACCAGATTCGCCTCCGGCAGTACATGAACCTCACTGTACGCACCCAGTGGGCCGCTGCCATAGGCGACACGGTCACCGACCTTGAAGCGGGTCACTTCGCTGCCCACAGCCTCGACCACCCCGGCACCCTCGGTGCCGAGCCCGGACGGCAGTGCAGGTGGTGCATACAGGCCACTGCGGAAATAGGTGTCGATGAAATTCAGGCCAATGGCCTTGTTGCGCACACGAACCTGTTGCGGGCCAGGCTCGGCGGGTGTGAAGTCAACGTACTCGAGTACTTCTGGCCCACCATGGGCCTTGAACTGGATACGCTTGGCCATCTGCATGCTCCTGTGTACGTCCGTGAAAGTGCCTATCGGACGCTTTTGCATGACCGCCGTCAACTGCGGCATCCCCCGCGCCGGTGTTATGCTACGCGCCGACTTTATCGCCGGTCCCCGCCCCCCGGCCTTTGCCCGTTTCAAGGTGATCTGATGACTACCCGCACCGAGGCCGTGAAAGCCTACCTGCTTGACCTGCAAGACCGGATTTGCCACGCGCTGGAAATCGAAGACGGCGGTAGCCGCTTTATCGAGGACGCCTGGACCCGTCCCGCGGGCGGTGGCGGGCGCACCCGGGTGCTGGAAAATGGCCAGGTCATCGAAAAAGGCGGGGTCAACTTTTCCCACGTGTTCGGCAGCGGCCTGCCGCCGTCGGCCAGCGCCCACCGCCCCGAGCTGGCCGGGCGTGGCTTTGAAGCCCTGGGCGTGTCACTGGTGATTCACCCGCACAACCCGCACGTGCCGACGTCCCACGCCAACGTGCGATTCTTTATCGCTGAGAAGGAAGGCGAAGAGGCCGTCTGGTGGTTTGGCGGTGGTTTCGACCTCACTCCTTACTACGCCAATGAAGAGGATTGCCGGCACTGGCACCAGGTCGCGGCCAAGGCTTGCGAGCCGTTCGGCGCCGATGTCTACCCCCGCTACAAGGCCTGGTGCGACCGCTATTTCCATATCAAGCACCGCAACGAACCGCGTGGCATTGGCGGCCTGTTCTTCGACGACCTGAACGAATGGGACTTCGACACCTGCTTTGCCTTCATGCGCGCGATTGGCGATGCCTACCTCGAGGCGTACCTGCCAATCATCCAGCGCCGCAAGGCCATGGCCTATACCGAGCAGCAGCGTGAGTTCCAGGCCTTCCGCCGGGGTCGCTACGTGGAATTCAACCTGGTCTATGACCGTGGCACGCTGTTTGGCCTGCAATCGGGCGGGCGTACCGAATCGATCCTGATGTCGCTGCCACCACAAGTGCGTTGGGGTTATGACTGGAAAGCCGAGCCGGGCAGCGAGGAAGCGCGCCTGACCGACTACTTCCTGCAGGATCGGGATTGGCTGGGCGAGACAATGGACCGCTATGTCGTTTTCGGTAATCCGATTGGCCACAGCAAATCGCCGCTGATTCACCGCTTGTTTGCCGAACAAACTGGCCAGCAACTGGTGTATGAGACCCAGTTGGCGCCCCTCGACGACTTCGACGGCTGCGCCCGCGCGTTTTTCCAGCAGGGCCGTGGTGCCAACGTGACTGTTCCGTTCAAGGAAGACGCTTTTCGCCTGTGTGATGAACTGACGCCTCGCGCTCAACGCGCCGGCGCGGTGAACACGTTGAGCAAGCAGGCCGATGGCCGTTTGCTGGGGGACAACACCGATGGCGCCGGCCTGGTCCGGGACTTGACTGTGAACGCAGGCGTCAGCCTGAGCGGTAAACGCATTCTGCTGTTGGGGGCCGGTGGCGCCGTACGCGGTGTGCTGGAGCCGATACTCAAGGAAAACCCCGCCTCGCTGGTGATCGCCAACCGTACGGTAGAAAAGGCCGAGGCGCTGGCGCACCTGTTCGCTGATCTGGGGCCGGTGTCGGCCAGCGGCTTCGGTTGGCTGCAAGAATCGGTGGATGTGATCATCAATGCCACTTCGGCAAGTCTTGCCGGTGAGCTGCCGCCGATTGCCAGCAGCCTGATCCAGCCCGGCCATACCGTGTGTTACGACATGATGTATGGCAAGGAGCCGACGCCGTTCTGTCGCTGGGCCAGCGAGCAGGGTGCTGCCTTGGTCATTGATGGCCTGGGCATGCTCACCGAGCAGGCTGCCGAAGCCTTCGCGCTGTGGCGCGGTGTGCGCCCGGACACCGCGCCAGTGTTGGCCGAGTTGCGCCGCCAGCTGGCCTGAGCGGCGTCAATCTTCGAACAGGATGGGGCAGCGCTGCGCCCCTTCCAGTTTGCACAGCTCTTCAATCACCTGCGGCCGTGCCCGGCGCAAGGTCAGGCTGCGGTCCTGGCGGCGCAGTCGACGGGCTTCCTGATGCAGCATCTCGACGCCTGAGTAGTCGATAAAGTTGATCTGCCGGGCATCGATCACCACCCGCTGGCCCGAGGTGCGTTGCAGGCGCACTTGCAGGTAATGGTTGGCGCCAAAGAAGATCGAACCGCCCACCCGCAGAATCTCCTCATCGCCTTCGATCCACTGATGCACCCGTGGCTGCGAAGTGCGCTTGAGGTAGAAAAACAGCGACGCGAGCACGCCGGCATAAATCGCCGTTTGCAGCTCAAGCAGCAAGGTCGCGACGCAAGTCAGGGCCATCACCAGAAACTCCGAACGGCTCACCCGCAGCAACGCCCGAATCGCCCGGTGATCCACCAGCCCCCAGCAAATCAGCAGAATGCCGCCGGCCATGGCCGGAATGGGAATGTGCGCGATCAGCGATGCCCCGAAGACGGCAACCAGGGCTACCCACAACGCCGAAAATACTCCGGCCAGTGGCGAGCCGGCGCCGGCTTCATAACTGAGCGCCGAGCGGGTGAACGAGCCGGATGACAGATACCCCGAGAACAGAGCGCCGACCATATTCGACAGGCCCTGGCCGCGGACTTCCTGGTTGGCATCGATCAACTGCTGTGAACGTGCCGACAACGAGCGGGCAATCGACAAGCTGGTGACCAACCCGAGCATGCCCACGGCCACCGCTGAGGGCAGCAGTCGCAGAATCAGTTCCAGATCCAGCGGCAGCGGGCTGAACGGCGGCAAGCGGCCGACAAAGGCGCTTACCCGTTCCACCTGCGCAAACGCCGAAGGCCAGAGCCATACCAGCAGGCTGCTGAGCGCAAGTGTGATCAACAGCGTCGGCCAACGCGGCACCACGGCCTTGAGCACCAGGCCTGTGCACAACGTACCCAAGCCCAACAACACAGACGGCTTGTCCACTTCACCGGCATGCTCGACCAGCGCCAGCAGGGTTTTCAACGCCGTGGCCTGGTTGGGCAAATCCAGCCCGAACAGGCTCGGCAGTTGACCCAAGGCAATAACGATGGCCGCGCCCAAGGTAAACCCAAGCACCACCGAGTGCGAGACAAAGTTCACCAGCGCGCCGAAACGCAGCATACCCATCAACCACTGGAACACCCCGGCCATAAAGGTCAGCAGCAGGATCAGAGTGATGTAGTCACTGCTGGCCGGCACCGCCAGCGGGCTGATACTGGCATACAGCACAATCGAAATGGCCGCCGTCGGGCCGCAGATCAAATGCCAGGAAGAGCCCCACAGGCAAGCAATGATCACCGGCACAATGGCCGCGTACAGGCCATATTCCGGTGGCAGCCCGGCAATCAAGGCATAGGCTATGGATTGCGGCAATGCCAGGATCGCCCCGCTCAGGCCCACCATTGCATCGCGCCCCACACTGGCGCGATTTTGCCGGGACAGCCAGCTCAAGAAGGGCAACAGGGTTTGGCGTGCGGGCCGGCGCATGGTGATCTCGGTCATCAGAAACGGGCGTCCATTATGCGGATACGGGCGCAGGAGTGAAGCGACACTCCCTCAGAGTTTGGCCTGAATGGCGCCCAACGCAGTTGCGCGGGTCATGCGCGAGGTTCAGGAAACGAAATTGATATGCTCGCCCAGGTGCAGGTTCAGCGAGAGTTCGTCAGCGATCCCGGCGGCAACGCCAGCCAAGGTCCGCACCGACTCCTTGACGCCCGGTTCCAGGCTGTCGCTGATGGGGTGGAAGTGCTCAATGGTCAGGCCGGCGACGCTGTGTGGCGCATTGACTAGCGTCCAGTGCAAGGGGCTGCGTTGCAGCAAGTCGACGATCTGTTCGGCCTTGCGCAGTTGTTCGGCCTGGTCAGGGCCGGCCGAATCGAGCACGGCGAAATCGCCGATCAGGATCAGGCGGCGTATATTGGCCCTCTGCAGGCCGCCGACCAGCGCCTGGGTGATCTGCAACTGTGCCTGGGGATCATTGGGCGCCACGGCGCCTAAAAGACATAGCACGGCTGAACAGCCGGCGACGCTCTGCAACACTTGTTCGGCATCGCCAAGGCCGCCGGTCTTGGTGCGCAGGCCCGGCCTTGGGGCCAAGGCATTGAGGTCGTCGAGAATAACGATGACTTCGTGCTGGCGCCGCAGGAACTCGGCCATCAATGCGCCGCCCAGGCTGCTCATGGCGCCGTAGATCAGCAGTTTCATGACCGGAGTTTCGGCATTCTTCATGGCGGGGCTCCTTGTAATCAGACAGGCCTTGGATTTGACCCATGGTCGGCTACAAGGGTTCGGGGGTAAACGTGCAAAGGATCAAGGGCTACCATGCCCACGTCTATTTCGACGCAAACACCATCGATCAGGCTCGGGCACTGTGCAAGGAAGCTTCGCGGTTGTTCGACGTACAGATGGGGCGAGTGCATCAAAAACCGGTGGGGCCACACCCGGACTGGAGCTGCCAGCTGGCCTTTGCGCCCGAGCTGGTGGGACTGGTGTTGCCGTGGCTGGCGCTGTACCGCAACGGGCTGGTGATTTTCATGCACCCGCTGACGGGCGATGAGCTGGCGGACCACCGCGATCATGCGATCTGGATGGGGGCGGTGCGGCCGTTGGATCTTTCGGTGTTCGGTGGCAATCCCGTGTAGGAGCAAGGCTTGCCTGCGATGGGGCGCGCAGCGGCCCTGAGGTCTGCTGCGCGCCCCATCGCAGGCAAGCCTTGCTCCTACACATTGTAAAGCGGCATAAAAATCAGCGAGCGTTGCGTACGCCTTGGGCCAGTGCCGTGCAGAGCTCAAGCACATCACCGACGGCCTGATCGGCATCGGCGGCATTGGCAATCTTGTCGACCAGCGCCGAGCCCACCACCACTCCGTCTGCCAGCCGCGCAATCGCCGCAGCCTGCTCAGGCGTACGAATACCAAAACCAACGCTGATCGGCAGATCGGTATGACGGCGCAGGCGCTCGATGGCACTGCTGACGTGCTCGGTGGTGGCGGAGCCTGCACCGGTTACGCCCGCCACGGATACGTAATAAACGAACCCGGAGCTGCGCTCCAGTACGCGCGGCAGGCGCACGTCGTCGGTGGTCGGGGTGGTCAGGCGGATAAAGTCGATACCGGCGGCCTGGGCGGGTGTTGCCAGTTCGCTGTCGTGCTCGGGCGGCAGGTCGACGATGATCAGGCCATCGACACCGGCTTCCTTGGCCTGGGCCACAAAGGCCTCGACCCCAAAGCGGTGGATCGGGTTGTAGTAACCCATCAACACGATCGGCGTGGTGGCGTTATCCACACGGAATTCGCGAACCATCTGCAGGGTTTTGGCCAGGGTTTGCCCGGCCCCCAGTGCCCGAAGCGTGGCCAACTGAATGGCTACGCCGTCGGCCATTGGATCAGTGAACGGCATGCCCAGCTCGATGACGTCGGCACCTGCGGCCGGCAAGCCTTTGAGGATAGCCAGAGAGGCGTCGTAGCCAGGGTCGCCAGCGGTGACGAAGGTGACCAGTGCCGCGCGGCCTTCGGCTTTCAGCTCGGCAAAACGTTGTTCAAGACGGCTCATGCCAGCTTCTCCTGTTGTTCGGCGGCGGCCATATGGCTCATTACGGTTTGCATGTCTTTGTCACCACGGCCGGACAGGCACACCACCATCAGGTGGTCCTTGGGCAGGGTTGGCGCGCGCTTGATGGCTTCGGCCAGGGCGTGGGAGGTTTCCAGCGCCGGGATGATGCCTTCCAGGCGGCAAGTGGTGTGGAATGCGGCCAGGGCCTCGTCATCGGTGATGCTGACGTATTCGACGCGTTTCACATCATGCAGGTAGGCGTGTTCCGGGCCGATGCCGGGGTAGTCCAGGCCAGCCGAGATCGAGTGGGCGTCGGTGATCTGGCCGTCTTCGTCCTGCAGCAGGTAGGTGCGGTTGCCGTGCAACACGCCGGGTACACCGCCGTTCAGGCTGGCCGCATGCTTGTCGGTGTCGACACCGTGGCCACCGGCTTCAACGCCGATGATCTGCACGCTGGCGTCGTCGAGGAACGGGTGGAACAGGCCCATGGCATTGGAACCCCCGCCCACGCAGGCAATCAGGCTGTCGGGCAGGCGCCCTTCTTTTTCCTGCAGCTGCTCGCGGGTTTCCTTGCCGATGATCGACTGGAAGTCACGGACCATGGCCGGGTACGGGTGCGGGCCAGCCACGGTGCCGATCAGATAGAAGGTGTCGTCGACGTTGGTCACCCAGTCGCGCAGCGCTTCGTTCATGGCGTCTTTCAAGGTGCCGGTACCGGCGGTGACCGGCACGATCTCGGCGCCCAGCAGCTTCATGCGGAACACGTTCGCCTGCTGGCGATCAATGTCGGTAGCACCCATGTAGATCACGCAAGGCAGGCCGAAGCGGGCGGCCACGGTGGCAGTCGCCACACCGTGCATACCGGCGCCGGTCTCGGCGATCAGGCGTTTTTTGCCCATGCGCTTGGCCAGCAACACCTGGCCGATGCAGTTGTTCACCTTGTGCGCGCCGGTGTGGTTCAGTTCTTCGCGCTTGAAGAAGATCTTCGCGCCGCCGCAGTGTTCGGTGAGGCGCTCGGCGAAGTACAGTGGATTCGGGCGGCCGATGTAGTCACGCTGGAAGTAGGCCAGCTGCTCAAGGAATTCCGGGTCGGCTTTGGCGGCTTCGTATTCGCGGGCCAGGTCAAGCACCAGCGGCATCAGGGTTTCGGCCACGTAGCGGCCGCCGAATGCGCCAAACAGGCCGTTGGCATCGGGGCCGCTGCGGAAGTTGGTCTGGGTCATGGGACGCTCCAGGCAAAGGAATGGGCTGACAATGGGTCTACTTTAACCACGACATCGGTTGCTGAAAACCGATAAGATCGCCACAACCTGTCAGGAAAACTCACAGATTAAATGAGCCGCGACCTGCCCCCCCTCAATGCTTTGCGTGCGTTCGAAGCGACGGCCCGGCTGAACAGCGTCAGTCAGGCAGCGGAGCAGCTACATGTGACCCACGGTGCCGTCAGCCGGCAGTTGAAGGCGCTGGAAGAACACCTGGGCGTGGCCTTGTTCGTCAAGGAAGGTCGTGGCCTTAAACTCACAGATGCAGGCATACGCCTGCGCGATGTCAGTAGCGAGGCCTTCGAGCGCCTGCGCGATGTCTGCGCAGAGCTCAGCCAGGGCAGCGTCGACGCGCCTTTCGTGCTGGGTTGCTCTGGCAGCTTGCTGGCGCGTTGGTTTATTCCCCGCCTGGGGCGCTTGAAAGCTGACCTGCCGGACCTGCGCCTGCACTTATCGGCCGGTGAAGGCGATCTGGACCCCCGCAGGCCAGGGCTGGATGCCTTGCTGGTATTTGCCGAGCCACCATGGCCTGCGGACATGCAAGTGCATGTGCTGGCCCGGGAGCGGATCGGACCCGTGCTTAGCCCGCATTTCGCCCGCTTCGCAGCCCTGCAACAGGCGCCCGTCCAAGCGTTGCTGACCGAAGGCCTGCTGCATACCACCTCCCGGCCGCAAGCCTGGCCCACGTGGGCCAGGCAGAACGGCATCGCCCCCGTAGCCTTGAGCTACGGTCAGGATTTCGAGCATTTGTATTATTTGCTGGAGGCGGCGGTGGCCGGGCTGGGCGTCGCCATCGCACCGCAACCGCTGGTGGCGGACGATGTCCGGGCCGGTCGCCTCGCGGCGCCCTGGGGCTTTTGCGAAACCGAAGCGGTGTTGGCACTGTGGGTGCCCAAGCGCGCCGCCGATGGGCGCGCCGAGCAGCTGGCGCAGTGGCTCAAGGCTGAGCTGCTGCGCCAGGCGGATTAACTATTGGAGCGGTTGAACAGCAGATAAGCGGCCAGCAAGCCGATTGCGCCGACGGCGACACCGGCTGTGGTCCACGGGTGCTGCTGGGCATAATCACGGGTGGCAATGCCGGTCTCACGGGTTTTCACTTTCACATCTTCGTACACATCGTTGAGCAGGTGACGAGAATGCCTAAGCGCGTTTTCGGCGTTGGTCTTCAGCGATTTCAGGGTTTTCAGCGACTCTCCAGAAGCGTCTTCCTTCAGGCTTTCCAGCGATTTGAGCAGACTTTCGATCTCCGCTTCCATGCTTTGCAACGAGGCTTTACGTAATGACGTGTTGGCCATGGTGGCTCTCCTGCAGGGGTGAGTGACTGTGTAGGTTCCGACTACGGGGGTTGGCGAAAGTGCAGTCGATCTGAACTTTTCCCCTGCATTTGCCCACACTCGGATAAACGGCAGGATCGCTGCTAGGCTCAATAGCCACTACCCCAAGGAGACCACCATGACTGACCATCACACGTACAAGAAGGTAGAACTTGTCGGCTCGTCCCCTACCAGCATTGAAGAAGCCATCAACAACGCGTTGGCAGAGGCCGAGAAAAGCATCAAACACCTGGAGTGGTTCGAAGTCGTGGACACCCGCGGGCATATTCGCAACGGCAAGGCCGCGCATTTCCAGGTGACGTTGAAGGTGGGCTTTCGCATAGCCAACAGTTGACGCGAAGCCCGTTCGTTATTGACCAGACCAGGGAAAATGACCGATGAGGCAGATTTTATTGGCAGCAGGTTTGTTGATGTTCGCAGGTTCGGTGTTCGCAGCAGGCAAATCGTGCGAGGAACTCAAGAGCGAAATCGCGGCGAAACTGGACGCCAAGGGCGTGAGCGGTTATTCGCTGGAGATCGTTGACAAGGGAAGTGCTGCGGACGGGAAGGTTGTCGGGACTTGTGAGGGAGGCAGTAAAGAAATTGTTTACAAACGCGGCTGACTTGACACCGCGGTGCCTGGATCGCGAGCAAGCTCTGCAGCAGGAGCAGAGCTTGCTCGCGATGAGGCCAGCAAATTCACCCCAAAACAGTCTTCGCCAACAACTCATACGACCGCAACCGATCAGCATGCTCATACAGATCACAGGTAAAGATCAGCTCATCCGCCTGGGTCTGCTCAATCAACACCTCAAGCTTCGCCCGAATCCTGGCCGGCCCGCCGACCATCGCCAGCCCCAGGAAGCTGCCCACCGCTTCTTTCTCGAGGGGTAACCACAAGCCTTCCATGCTCTTGACGGGCGGGCGTTGCATCAGGCTCTGCCCGCGCATCAGCGCCAGAATCCGCTGGTACACCGAAGTTGCCAGGTAGTCGGCCTGCTCGTCGGTATCGGCCGCCACCAATGGCACACCCAACATCACATACGGCTTGTCGAGCACCGCTGACGCCTGGAAGTGGTTGCGGTAAACGCGAATCGCCTCATGCAGGTAGCGCGGTGCGAAATGCGAGGCAAAGGCATAGGGCAAACCCAGCTGACCGGCCAATTGCGCGCTGAACAGGCTTGAGCCCAACAACCAGATCGGCACGTTGGTGCCATGCCCGGGTACTGCGATCACTTTTTGATCAGCTGTGCGCGGACCGAGGTACTTCATCAGCTCGATCACGTCTTCGGGGAAGTCGTCGGCACTGCCGGAGCGCTCACGGCGCAGGGCGCGGGCGGTCATTTGGTCCGAGCCCGGTGCGCGGCCCAGGCCCAGTTCTATCCGGCCTGGATACAGGCTAGCGAGGGTACCGAACTGCTCGGCTATCACCAGTGGCGCATGGTTGGGCAGCATCACCCCGCCGGACCCCAGCTTGATGCTGGACGTGCCGCCAGCCAGGTAGCCCAGCAGCACTGAGGTGGCCGAGCTGGCAATGCCATCCATATTGTGGTGTTCGGCCACCCAGAAGCGGTTGTAGCCGAATTTTTCGACGTGTTGGGCCAGGTCCAGCGAATTGCGCAAGGCCTGGGCGGGGCCTTTGTCTTCGCGTACCGGCACCAGGTCGAGTGTGGATATCTTGATATCAGCGAGTGTTTTCATCAGCCGTGTGTATCTCCTGGGCAGTCTTTTCGCAGGCGCAGGGTATAAAAAACCCACATGCCCCAGCCTGCCGTTCTTACCTCTGTATGGGCAGATACGTGAGATTCAATAGGCCGCTTGCGATTGCGCTGAACTTGCCCGTGCCCCAAGCCTCTGAGTTTTAGGCAACGCGCTAACCCGTCGCGTTGAGACCTTATGGAGGCATTATGAAAAAGACAGCATCAGCCGTCTGGCAAGGCGGCTTGAAGGATGGCAAAGGCCAACTTTCTACTCAAAGCGGCGCTTTGAAAAATAACCCCTATGGCTTCAACAGCCGTTTCGAAGGGCAGCCAGGCACCAATCCGGAAGAGCTGATCGGTGCGGCGCATGCCGGCTGCTTCTCTATGGCGCTGTCAATGATCCTCGGTGAAGCGGGTTTGACGGCTGACCGTATCGATACCATTGCCGAAGTGACCCTGGACCAGCAGCCCGATGGCTTTGCCATTACCGCCGTGCACCTGATCCTCAAGGCCAAGGTGCCCGGCGCCAGCGAGGCGCAGTTCAAGGAGCTGGCCAACAAGGCCAAGACCGGTTGCCCGGTGTCCAAGGTATTGAAAGGCGCCGAGATCAGCCTGGACGCCACGCTGGTCGGATAACCGCAGTTGGAGCGGCAAGCGCCGCTCCAACACGACTTGCCCGGAAGCGTAAAGGTCGAATAGGGTGTCGACAGGCATTTGGCCACACACTTGAGGACGCCCCATGATCCGCATCGCAATCGCTCTGCTGGGAACGCTGCTCGCCGCTCAGGCGTCAGCGGCCGTCAAGCCCTGCGAAGAACTCAAGGCCGAAATCGAGGCCAAGATCCAGGCCCAGCGCGTCACGTCCTACACCCTGGAAATTGTCCCCAACAGCGAAGTCCACGACCAGAATATGGTCGTGGGCAGCTGTGAGGGAGGGACCAGGAAAATCATCTACCAGAAAAACGATCGCTGACTCAGAGGCACGTCGTGGCGCGGTCTTCGGCAACGATCTTGCCTGCCGCGTTATAGAGCCGTGCGCTCGGCTGCATGGCAACCTCGCGGCCTTCCAGGCGATAGCGCTGGCCGGCTTCGAAGTTGTCGTAGCGAATCGTCAGGTAGCAGGTGCGGTCGATTGGGTCATTGTTGAAGGTGCCGCCATTGACTTCGAAATCGAAGCGCACGATCAACTCATGTTGCCCCGGCGTCACCTGGAAGTAGCGCCCGTCTTTCAGGCGTTGCTTGTCCAGACGTTCGGCCATTACCAACTTGCCGGTATAGGTGAACATATCGACCCAGGCTTTCTGCGGGTCAACCGGTGGCAGGGGGCTGGCGCAGGCGCTGAGCAAGCCCAGCGCGAGCAGAATCAGGGGCTGGCGCATACGTACCTCCGTTTCGACTTCAGACCCCTAGCATAACGCCAGTTGCCTGATCAGGCGCGCTGGCAGCCCGCCGGTCGGCCCTGGCCAACGACCTTGCGCTGTGCGTCGTAGAGCTTGGCCCATGGCCGGAAGCCGATGCTGCCGGTTTGCAGTTGATAGCGCTGGCCGGCATTGAAATCCTTGTATTTGACATCCAGCTGGCAGTCGCGCCACAGCGGCTCGTTGACCGGACCGATATTGGTAGGCTGCACCGGGAACTGATAGCGCACGGTCAGTACATGGCTGCCGGGCTGGACTTCAAAATAGCGCTTGTCGATCCAGGCGCGTTCATCCACCTCCATCGCATGCAGTGTGGTGTCCTGACTTGGCTCAAGATCGACCCACGCCTGATTCGGGTCGGGCTTGGGCAGCCCCGCACAACCGGTCAAGGCAAGAAGACCACAGATAAACAACATCGCGCGCATGGCAATACTCCGGGCAAGCAAGATAGTCTTGAATCGGGCACTTGAGCGGGATTTGAGGACGCGATGATTCGACTATTTCTTCTGGCGCGCTCAAGCCATCGGTCACTCGACCGTTATTTACACAGATTGGTTCCTCTGCTGCTGCTTTTGCTGCTGAACGGTTGTGCCGATTATCGTTATTACGGCCAACTGGCGAGTGGTCAGCTGGACTTGTTGCGGCTTCGCGAGCCAGTGACCGAAGTCATCAATGACCCGTCCCGAGATGTAAAATTGCGCGAGCATCTGACTCGCTCCCAGCAGTCCAGAGCCTTCGCCAGCCAGCAGCTGAAGCTTCCGGACAACCGCAGCTACCGGGTGTACGCCGATATCGGTCGGTCCTATGTGGTGTGGAATGTCTTCGCCACGGCGGAATTCTCACTCGACCCCGACACCCATTGCTTTCCGATCGCCGGTTGCGTGGCCTACCGCGGTTATTACAGCCAGAGCGGCGCGCGGGGGGCTGCTGCATTGCAAAAACAGGCCGGCATGGATGTCTATATCGGCGGCGTCGAAGCCTATTCGACCCTGGGCTGGTTTGATGACCCGATCATGAGTTCCATGTTGGCCTGGGGTGACGAGCGCCTGGCGACCTTGATCTTCCACGAGCTGGCGCACCAGCGCGTTTATGTGAAGGACGATACGGCGTTCAATGAGTCCTTCGCCACCTTCGTGGAACAGGAAGGCACTCGCCAATGGCGCGCGGCGCGTGGTTTGCCGCCGCTCCCCGAAGACCTGGTCCACCAGCGCGACCAGTTCGTGGCGCTGGTGCTGGACACCCGCCAGCGCCTGCAAAAGCTCTACACCCAGTCGCTGTCGGTGGACGCCATGCGGGCCGCCAAGCGCGCTGAGTTCGAGCGCTTGCGTCATGATTACCGGGTGCTGCGCGATACTCAGTGGGGCGGTGTCGGGCGTTTCGATGCCTGGGTCAATTCACCGCTCAATAACGCCAAGCTGCTGCCCTTTGGGCTTTATGACCGGTGGGTGCCCGCCTTTGCCGCGTTGTTTCGCCAGGTGAATGGCGATTGGTCAGCGTTTTATCAGGCGGTGGAACGCTGGGGGCAGTTGCCGGCCGATCAACGCACGCAGGCATTGATGGCCGTCAACCGATGAAGGCCTTCAGTCTTTGATAAAGGCCTGATGCAGTTGTGCCAGGGTGTCGAAGTGATAGGTCGGTTGCTCGGCCGTCAACTCCTCGCGGCTGCCGAAGCCATAACCCACTGCAACCACATCAAGACCATTGCGCTGGGCACCGATCAGGTCGTGCTTGCGATCGCCGATCATCAGGGTAGTCGCCGGGTCCAGGCCTTCCTCGGCCAGCAGGTGTTTGATCAGCTCGACCTTGTCGGTGCGGGTGCCGTCCAGCTCGCTTCCATAGATGACCTTGAAGTGCTTGGCAAAGTCGAAATGGCGGGCGATTTCACGGGCGAATTCCCACGGCTTGGAGGTCGCGATGTATAGATGGCGGCCTTGCTGCTCCAGGGTATCGAGCAACTCGATAACGCCCTCGAATACCTCGTTTTCGTAAAGGCCAGTGACCTTGAAGCGGTCGCGGTAATGGTTCACCGCCTCCCATGCCTTGGCCTCGTCGAATCCATAGAACTGCATGAACGCCTGCAACAAGGGCGGACCAATAAAGTGTTCAAGTTTGCTCAGGTCGGGCTCGTCGACACCCAGTTTGCTCAGCGCGTACTGGATCGAGCGGGTGATGCCTTCGCGCGGGTCAGTCAGGGTGCCGTCGAGGTCGAACAGAATATTCTGATAGTGCATGGGGATTCCGGAAGCGGTCTGTGGATAACTTATTCGGCGCGGTCGTAGCCTTCGCTCAGATGGCGGTCTTTGAGTTTGACGTAGTTGGCGGCGCTGTACGGGAAGAACGCGCGTTCTTTTTCGGTCAGGGCGCGGGCCTGTTTCACTGGGCTGCCCACATACAGAAACCCGCTTTCCAGGCGCTTGCCCGGCGGCACCAGGCTGCCGGCGCCGATAATCACTTCATCCTCGACCACCGCGCCGTCCATGATTGTGCTGCCCATGCCCACCAGAATGCGGTTGCCCAGGGTGCAGCCGTGCAGCATCACCTTGTGGCCGATGGTCACGTCATCGCCGATCAACAGCGGGAAGCCATCGGAGTTGAAAGGGCCGGCGTGGGTGATGTGCAACACGCTGGCGTCCTGCACGCTGGTGCGCTTGCCGATGCGTATGCGGTGCATGTCGCCGCGGATCACGGTCAGCGGCCAGACCGAGCTGTCGGCACCGATCTCGACATCGCCAATCACCACCGCCGAGCGGTCGACGAACGCTCGCTCGCCCAGGCGCGGGATGTGTTGCTCAAAGGTGCGGATGGCCATGATCGAATCCTTCTCTAACATTGATAGTGGGTCTGACTGCTGCGGTCAGCCTCGATTGTAATTAAGATGGGCTCGTGTTTCTTCAGCCAAGGTGTTTAACCGTGAGTGCGACCAACCCGCTACTGCAGTCTTATGACCTGCCTCCTTTCTCGGCGATTCGTGCCGAGCATGTGCAGCCGGCGATTGAACAGATCCTGGCCGACAACCGTATTGCGATTGCCGACATTCTCGAACGTCATGGCCAACAGCCGACCTGGGCCGGGCTGGTGCTGGCGATGGACGAACTGAATGACCGCCTGGGCGCTGCCTGGAGCCCGGTCAGCCACCTGAATGCGGTGTGCAACAGCGCGGAGCTGCGCGATGCCTATGAAGCCTGCCTGCCAGCGCTCAGCGCCTACGCCACCGAGCTTGGCCAGAACCGCGAGCTGTTCCAGGCCTACGAGGCGCTGATCAACAGCCCTGAAGCCGCCGGCTTCGATGTGGCGCAAAAGACCATCCTTGAACATGCCCTGCGCGACTTCCGCCTGTCAGGCATCGACCTGCCGCCGGAGCAGCAGAAGCGCTACGCCGAAGTGCAAAGCAAACTGTCCGAGCTGGGCAGCCGCTTCTCCAATCAGCTGCTCGACGCCACTCAGGCCTGGACCAAGCACATCACCGATGAAGCGGCGCTGGCCGGCCTCACCGACTCGGCCAAGGCACAAATGGCGGCTGCCGCACAGGCCAAAGGCCTGGACGGCTGGCTGATCAGCCTGGAATTCCCGAGCTACTATGCGGTGATGACCTACGCCCAGGACCGTACCCTGCGCGAAGAAGTCTACGCCGCCTACTGCACCCGTTCTTCGGACCAGGGCCCCAATGCCGGCAAATTCGACAACGGCCCGGTCATGCACGAAATCCTCGACTTGCGCCAGGAACTGGCCGGGTTGCTGGGCTATGCCAATTTCGCCGAGCTGAGCCTGGCCACAAAAATGGCCGAGTCCAGCGATCAGGTATTGAGCTTCCTGCGCGACCTGGCCAAGCGCAGCAAGCCATTCGCCGCCCAGGACCTGGACCAGCTCAAGGCCTATGCCGCTGAGCAAGGCTGCCCGGACCTGCAAAGCTGGGACAGCGGTTTCTACGGGGAAAAACTGCGCGAGCAGCGCTACAGCGTCTCCCAGGAAACCCTGCGCGCCTACTTCCCGATCGACAAGGTACTCACCGGCCTGTTCGCCATCGTGCAACGCCTGTACGGCATCGAAATCGCCGAGCACACCGGTTTCGACAGCTGGCACCCGGATGTTCGCCTGTTTGAAATCACCGAAAATGGCCATCACGTCGGGCGCTTCTTCTTCGACCTGTATGCCCGCGCCAACAAGCGTGGCGGTGCCTGGATGGACGGCGCGCGTGACCGCCGTCGCACCGAAGCCGGTGCCCTGCAAAATCCGGTGGCCAACCTGGTCTGCAACTTCACTCCGGCGGTCGCCGGCAAGCCGGCGCTGCTGACCCACGATGAAGTCACCACCCTCTTCCACGAGTTCGGCCATGGCCTGCACCACTTGCTGACCCGTATCGAGCATGCTGGCGTTTCCGGCATTAACGGCGTGGCCTGGGATGCGGTCGAGCTGCCCAGCCAGTTCATGGAAAACTGGTGCTGGGAGCCGGAAGGCCTGGCGCTGATTTCCGGTCACTATGAAACCGGCGCAGCGCTGCCGCAGGACCTGCTGGAAAAAATGCTCGCGGCGAAAAACTTCCAGTCCGGCCTGATGATGGTGCGCCAGCTGGAGTTCTCGCTGTTCGACTTTGAGCTGCATGCCAGCCACGGTGATGGCCGTAGCGTGCTGGAAGTGCTCGAAGGCGTGCGTGACGAGGTCTCGGTCATGCGTCCACCGGCGTACAACCGCTTCCCCAACAGTTTCGCGCACATTTTCGCAGGCGGTTATGCCGCCGGTTACTACAGCTACAAGTGGGCTGAAGTGCTGTCGGCCGATGCCTTCTCGCGGTTTGAAGAAGAAGGCGTGCTCAATGCCGACACTGGCCGCGCTTTCCGTGAGGCCATTCTGGCCCGCGGTGGTTCGCAGGAGCCCATGCTGCTGTTCGTCGACTTCCGCGGACGTGAACCGTCGATTGACGCACTCTTGCGTCACAGTGGTTTGAGCGAGGAAGCGGCAGCATGAGTGATGCGCCCGTAATCAAGACGAAAAAGCGCTTTATCGCCGGGGCGGTTTGCCCGGCGTGCAGCGAGCCGGACAAGTTGATGATGTGGAGCGAAGACAGCGTCCCGCACCGCGAGTGCGTGGCCTGTGGCTACAGCGACACCCTCAATGAGCAGGGCCTGTCGGTACCCAAGGAATTGGGTACGCGGGTCAACACGCCGGTGAAGAAAACGGAAGGCCCGAAAGTGCAGACCGTGCAGTTTTTCCCCAATCCGAAGCTGAAAAAGCCGAGCGATCAGTAATACCTGTGGGCAGGGCCGACAGCCGCCGGCCCTGCCCACTTGCCCTCCTTGGGGTACTTATCTAGTGCCCTGCCGGTTTCACATTCTCTAGGCTGCCGGGTTTTCAACCACTCAAGGAGCGAGTGATGAGCCCTGCCAACCCCTTGCTGCAAGCCTTTGACCTTTTGCCGTACAACGCCGTGCGCGTCGAGCACCTGCGCCCGGCGATTGAACTGATCATCGAAGAGAATCGACACGCGCTGGTGCAAATCATCGACAGTCAGCACGACACGCCCACCTGGGATGGCCTGGTTCTGGCGGTTGCCGACCTCGACAAGCGCCTGGGTGACACCGTTACGGCGATCATTCCGTTGAGTTTTCGCGGGGGTGAATGGGCGGACGCGGTTGATGATTGCCATGGGGCGATGACGGCCTTCAATCAGGAAAAGCTCCAGAACGCGGCGCTGTATGCGTTGTACCGGCGATTGGCAGCCAGCGTTGCTGCCAGCGAGGAACACCGGGCAACGCTGCAACGCATACTTCTGGATTTCCATTTGGCGGGTGGCGATCTGGCCCCTGTCGAGCAAGCCCGGTTTACTGAATCGCAATCGGTCATCAGCAGGCTGGAAGCCGAGTTTCAGGGCAACCTGGCGGACGCTACCCAAGCCTGGAGCAAGCTGCTTACCGACGAGAACCTGTTGGCGGGTATCCCGGCGCAATGCCGCGCGGCAATGGCCGGCAGGGCCATTGAACAAGGTCTGGAAGGTTGGTTGTTGACCCTCGATGAGTCGACCTGCAAGGCGGTGTTGGCCCATGCCAGGCACCGTCCCTTGCGCGAAGAGATATACCTGGCCTCCAACACTCGCGCGTCGGATCAGGGGCCGAATGCATGGGTTCATGACAATGGGCCGGTACTGCAAGCGTTGCTGCGTTTGCGCCATGAAAAAGCGCAAATGCTGGGCTACACGAACTTTGCTCAATTGAGCCTGCAAACCAAGGCTGCGCAAACGACCTCAGAGGTCGCAGCTTTTTTGAATGATCTGACTACCAGCAGCCGACCGCTCCTGCTCCGAGAGGCCGAACAACTGCGCAAGATTGCCGCCGAAGACAATTGCCATGACCTGCAACCTTGGGACCATGAGTTTTATGCGCAACGGCTTCGCGAACAGAAGGGCAGTTCAGATCAATACATGCGTGAGTACTTTGCATTCGAATCGGTTCTGCACGGGCTGATAGTAATGACCCAGCGACTGGTTGGTGTGACCCTCGAGTTGGCCCGCACCGATGTCTGGGACGACAAGGTGCGATTACTGCAGGTCAGCCGCGGCAAAGAAGTGTTGGGCCATATTTTCATTGATCCCTACGCTCGTCCTGGCAAGGCGCCGTGGCCGTGGTCCTTGTCGATGCGCAGTCGCCATATTGATGCCAAGGGGCAGTTGACCCGCCCGGTCTGCGCGCTGTTCGCCAGTTTTGCCCAGGGCCGGGAGACTCCGGCATTACTCAGCCACCTGGACATGCGCCAACTGTTCCATGAGTTCGGGCATTGTTTGCATCAGGTGCTAACAACAGCATCCCATCGACGACTGTCCAACGTCAGTGGGCTGGGTCGGGACGCGGGCGAGTTTCCCAGCCAGCTGTTGGAAAACTGGTGCTCGTCCGCTGCCTGTTTGCAGGAAATCGCCAGCCATTATCAAACAGGACAAACGACGACGCTGGAAAGCCTGCAGCGCTGGATAGAAGCCGAGCACATCCAGGGAGGGTTGCGCATGGGGCGGGAATTGATGCTGGCGAGTCTGGATTTCGAACTGCATTGCAGCGCGGGTGATGGCCGCAGTATTCAGCAGATTGTCGACCAGGTCGGTGCACGAACGCTGGCGTTGCAGCCTGGATCGACAGCGCGGATCGCCTGCTCGTTTGACTATCTGGTGACCGGCTATGAGGCGGGTTACTACTGTTACAAGTGGGCCGAGGTGTATGCCGCCGACGCCTTCGCACGCTTTGAGGAGGAGGGACTGTTCGATCCTGAGGCGGGGCGTGACTTCAGTCGTGAGCTGCTGGCGCCCGGCGGCTTGCGCGCCATGTCGGCGTCGTTTGAAGCGTTTCGTGGTCGAGCGGTATCTGCCCGGGCTTACCTGCGTCAGAACGGTTTATCGCTCGGCGACTGACGGATCTGGCAATTGTCGACCTATCCGGATACTGTACATAAAAACAGTATCCGGAGCCCGCCATGTCTAAGCCTGCGCCGCTGCGCGGTCGCGGCACTGCCAGCAACCCGCATAACCGCTTTGCCCCGCACCGCTTGCAGGTTGAAGACGATGGCTGGTACCAGGAAGTGCCGCTGACACAAGGCACGGAAGTGCGCCGCGAAACGGCCAGGACCATCATTACCCGCAACAGCTCGCCTGACCTGCCCTTCGACCGTTCGATCAACCCCTATCGTGGCTGCGAGCATGGCTGCATCTACTGCTATGCGCGCCCCAGCCATGCTTACTGGGACATGTCGCCCGGACTCGATTTCGAAACCCGGTTGATCGCCAAGACCAATGCCGCCGCAGTGCTGGAGCAGCAGTTATCCAAGCCGGGCTATCGCTGTGCCCCCATTAATCTAGGTTCCAACACCGATCCCTACCAGCCGATCGAGCGCGAGCAAAAACTCACGCGGCGGTTGCTGGAAGTGCTGCTGAACTATCGGCACCCAGTCACTATCGTCACCAAGGGCGCGTTGATCCTGCGTGACCTGGACCTGCTCGCCGAACTTGCACAGCAACGGCTGGTAGCGGTGATGATCAGCCTGACCACGCTGGACGATGAGCTCAAGCGCATTCTGGAGCCACGTGCGGCAGCACCCAAGGCTCGCTTGGGGGCGATTCGGGTCATGCGTGAGGCGGGTATTCCGGTCGGGGTGCTGTGCTCGCCGATGATTCCCATGATCAACGACAGTGAGCTCGAGCGTTTGCTGAGCGAAGCCAGCGAGGCCGGTGCCTTGAGCGCTGCCTACATGATGCTGCGCTTGCCGCTGGAAGTCGCGCCGTTGTTCGAGGAGTGGCTGCAGACGCATTACCCCCAACGGGCCAACCATGTATTGAGCCTGATACGTCAAAGCCGCGGTGGGGAACTCTACGACAGCCGGTTTGGTGCGCGGATGCGCGGCGAAGGCGTCTTTGCCGACTTGCTGGCCCAGCGCTTCGCCAAGGCGATCAAACGCCTTGGGCTTGATCGGCGTGAGGGCTACGATCTGGACTGCAGTGCTTTCTGTCCCCCGGGTGGGCAGATGTCATTGTTGTAAAACTGACGAAAGGTGGCGTTGGATGATGCTTGTTTGATATCATTTTGACTCCTGCCTGATGGCTCAAAACCCTTGTCCTAGAGCCTTCCGATTCAGTTTGAATTAAGTTTCAGCCGCTAGTGTTGGTTGCGCATGACTGGCTGGTCATTATTCTCTCGAATGTCGTCCTAGCGTCATGTGATGTAGGAACCATTAACCCGGTTAAGATGGATAACACTTAATTCAAACCGTCAAAGAGGATGAACCATGCAGGATAAGGAACCCTCTCCGACCGCCACGGCCCCTGAAGCCGAAAGCGCGGACGTCGCTCTGAAACACATCGTTGACGGCTTTTTGCACTTCCATCACGAAGTCTTTCCGCAGCAGGAAGAACTGTTCAAAAAGCTTGCCACCGCCCAGCGCCCACGGGCGATGTTCATCACCTGTGCTGACTCGCGCATCGTTCCGGAACTGATTACCCACAGCTCGCCGGGCGATCTGTTCGTCACCCGTAACGTCGGCAACGTGGTACCGCCCTACGGGCAAATGAACGGTGGTGTGTCCACGGCGATTGAGTACGCGATCATGGCCTTGGGCGTTCATCACATCATTGTCTGCGGGCACTCGGATTGCGGTGCCATGCGCGCTGTGCTCAATCCGCAAAGCCTGGAGAAGATGCCGACCGTCAAGGCCTGGCTGCGCCATGCCGAGGTGGCCAGGACGGTGGTGGAAGAAAACTGCCACTGCGCCAATGAACACGAAAGCATGCAGGTGCTGACGGAAGAAAACGTCATCGCCCAGCTTCAACACCTGCGCACACACCCTTCGGTGGCCTCGCGCATGGCTAGCGGGCAGCTGTTCATTCACGGCTGGATCTACAGCATCGAAACCAGTGAAATCCGGGCTTACGATGCCGAGCAGGACAAATTCCTGCCGCTGGATGGAAATCATCCAGTTCCCAATGCGACGCCCAAAGGGCGCTTTTAACGGTTAATCCGTCTTGAGCCAGGTTGCGGCTGTACACACGCGTGCAGTCTTGCGGCCAGCTGTTAACTAATTCCTGCCTTCACCCTCGCTGCCGGCTGCTGATGGCCTCTGGCGGCTGACGGCTGCGCGCTTTTTGCACGCGTGCTGCACTTTTATTGGAGATTTAGTATGAACATGGAGCAATTAAAGGCGGTGCTGCCGCGAGAGTTGTTAGCGTCGGTGGTGGTGTTTCTGGTGGCCTTGCCTCTGTGCATGGGCATCGCCATCGCCTCCGGCATGCCCCCAGCCAAGGGGCTGATCACAGGTATTATCGGCGGCATTGTGGTCGGCTTCATGGCCGGCTCACCCTTGCAGGTCAGCGGCCCGGCGGCCGGGCTTGCGGTATTGGTATTCGAGTTGGTACGCCAGCACGGCATGGCAATGCTCGGGCCGATTTTGCTGCTGGCGGGATTTCTGCAGTTGCTGGCCGGTCGATTTCGCCTGGGTTGCTGGTTTCGGGTGACGGCGCCAGCGGTGGTTTACGGCATGCTTGCCGGAATCGGCGTATTGATTGTGCTCTCCCAGGTGCATGTCATGTTTGACACCAGCCCCCAACCTTCCGGGCTGGACAACCTGATTGGATTCCCGTCCACCCTCGCTGAGGCGCTGCCGCTGGAAAGCGAAGGCAACGGCTGGCAGGCCGGCATCCTGGGGCTGGCAACCATTGCGGTGATGTGGGGCTGGGAACGCTGGCGCCCGCAAGCGCTGCGCTTTGTGCCGGGGGCTTTGTTGGGCGTGGCGCTGGCGACGGGGGCGAGCTTGCTGCTGGCCTTGCAAGTCAAGCGCGTGCAAGTGCCGGATAACCTCAGCGAGGCCATCGACTGGCTGCGCCCGGCAGACTTGTTGAACCTGGCCGACCCGACTCTCTTGATTGCAGCCTTTGCGGTGGCCTTTATCGCCAGCGCCGAAACCTTGTTGTCCGCGGCCGCGGTGGACCGCATGCACAACGGCCAGCGTTCGGATTTCGACCGTGAACTGTCCGCTCAAGGTGTAGGCAACATGCTCTGCGGCGTGCTCGGTGCGTTGCCGATGACCGGCGTGATCGTGCGCAGTTCGGCCAACGTACAGGCGGGGGCGAAAACCCGGTTGTCGGCTATTTTCCACGGCTTCTGGCTGCTGGCATTCGTCGTGGCGTTGTCCAGTGTGCTGCAAAGCATTCCGGTCGCGAGCCTGGCCGGAGTGCTGGTATACACCGGCGTAAAGCTGGTGGATTTCAAGGCGCTTCGTGGTTTGGGTCGTTACGGGCGGATGCCGATGTTGACCTATGCTCTGACGGCGCTGGCGATCATCTTCACTGACCTGCTGACGGGTGTGCTGCTGGGCTTCGCCTTGACCTTGCTGACCTTGGCGCTGAAGGCGGCGCGGCTGAAGATCAACCTGGTGCCGGGAGAAAGGGAACATCATCTGGAACTGCGTCTGGTGGGGGCGGCGACCTTCCTCAAAGTGCCAGCGCTGACTCAGGTGCTGGGCCAGGTACCTGCAGGCACCACGTTGCACGTGCCGATGGGCAATCTGAGTTACATCGACCACTCTTGTCTGGAACTGCTCGAAGACTGGGGCCGGTCCAATCAGGCCAAGGGCTCACGCTTGATTATCGAGCACCGCGGGCTCAAGCGCCGGGTGGAAGGGCAGATGCGCGCCTCGTCGGGGTTTGGTGCCTGACGCTATTGAGGCCTGTAGGAGCCGGGCTTGCCCGCGATAAGGACCCCGCGGTTTTACAGGTATTGCGCGTTATCGTTCATCGCGGCGGTGCGGCGATCCGACAAGCCCGGCTCCTACCGGCAAAGCTATTGGGGCCGTGTACGGATCAGTTCAGCTCCAACCCAATCCCCAACTGCCGCGACAGGCACGGCCAGCGTTTCCACGCGGCGCCCGTGTCGGGGCTGCTGAGCTTGTCGCGGTAGGCTTCAACCGATTCCAGGGCGAAGCTCTCTTCATCCAGCAAGTTATCCACAGAGTGATGAGCCACTTCATCCAGCTGGTTGGCGAATTCCTCGCCAATCAGGCGATGAGCGATGACGTTGGCCACGGTGGTATCGAACGGAATCAGTGGCTGGCTGAAATGCTTGATGTAGATGTCATTCACTTCTTCGACCAGTCGGTGAGCCAGGTAAGCCTCGTCCAGCAGGCAATCCAGGCCGACGTGGCCTTTCAATACCGACGGCGGCCTGATGAAGTAGTCTTCGGCGATTTTCAGCACCGGCTTGATCTGCGATTCGATTCCGGCCTCTTGAGAGACTTCATGCGCAGCTTCCAGCAACTCCGGAACCTGTTCGATATAGGCCGTCACAAAACCGATCAGGGCTTCATGGGGTTCTTCTTCGGGCAATTGAATCGCCGGATGAAGATGAAGCAGTTGTCGTTCCAGCCGGTTTTTGAGTTCACCGGTCTCTTTTTCATGATGTTGGGCACGGTTTATCTGCTCGCGCAATGCGGCGATGTTCATGAAAACTCCAGGGGACAAGGCAAAGGCAACGGAATGCATAAGGTAGCTTGGTTTTAACGTGTGCTAAGACGCATTTGTCATAATTAATTAATACTTATGTGGATGAGTTATAAACGATGGCCATCATTGGCCTCCAGCCCAGATGAGCCGGGGGCTCAAGCGCAAGGCCTGGACTGTGCCAGCAGATTTTTGCGATCGCATTGCGGGGGCCGGACCTCTGTCTATACTCGGGTTGGAAAGAGTTAGCTGATGAGGCCCGACTGCACATGCAGCAGGGGCTCGGTCGTTAAAGTTCGCCGTCTTGACAGCCGCTCCCTTAGCCGCAGGTCTACGCCTCCGGGATAAAAAGAACGATAAGGGGAACCCGCAATGATGCGACATCCACATGTCTGGATGGGCCTCCTGTTGTGGTCGATATTCACGCCGGCGCACGCCGACTGGGCCGTGAATATGACGAAGGGGGCGACTGAAGTCAGTAACGCGGTCTTCGATCTGCACATGACGATCTTCTGGATCTGCGTGGTGATTGGCGTCGTGGTCTTCGGTGCCATGTTCTGGTCAATGATCGTTCACCGTCGCTCTACCGGTCAGGTAGCGGCGAAATTTCACGAAAGCACCACAGTAGAAACCCTCTGGACGATCGTACCCTTGTTGATCCTGGTGGCCATGGCTATTCCGGCAACCAAGACACTGATCAACATCTACGATACCAGTGAGTCGGACCTGGATATTCAGGTCACCGGCTACCAGTGGAAGTGGCATTACAAATACCTGGGCCAGGACGTCGAGTTCTTCAGCAATATGTCCACCCCCGCCGACCAGATTCACAACAAAGCCCCCAAGGATGAGCATTATCTGCTTGAAGTGGACCAGCCGCTGGTATTGCCGGTAGGCGCAAAAGTGCGCTTTCTGATCACCGCCGCCGACGTGATCCACTCCTGGTGGCTGCCGGCGTTCGCGGTCAAGCGCGATGCGATCCCGGGCTTTGTCAACGAAGCCTGGACCCGCATCGAAAAGCCCGGCATCTATCGCGGCCAGTGCACCGAGCTGTGCGGCAAGGATCACGGTTTCATGCCAATCGTGGTCGAGGTCAAATCCAGGGCCGACTTCGACACCTGGCTGGGTGAACGCAAGGCAGAAGCGGCCCAGCTCAAGGAGCTGACCAGCAAGGAATGGACGCTGGAGGAGCTGGTGTCGCGTGGCGACAAGGTCTACCACACCGCCTGCGTCGCCTGTCACCAGGCCGAAGGCCAAGGCCTGCCGCCAATGTTCCCGGCCCTCAAGGGCTCGAAGATCGCCACCGGGCCCATAGAAGATCACCTCAACCTGGTCTTCCACGGCAAACCCGGCACGTCCATGGCCGCCTTCGGCAAACAGCTGTCGGAAGTCGATCTGGCGGCGGTCATCACTTACGAGCGCAATGCCTGGGGCAACAACAAGGGCGACATGGTCACGCCCAAAGACGTGTTGACCCTCAAACAGGCAGAAAGCAAATGAGCCCGCCTGGTGCAGATTCTCGCAACGAGTTCGGGCCCCTCGCCCGCTCCACCCATGGGTTTGCAGGAGAAAAGGACATGAGTGCAGTCATTGACGACCACGGGCATGCCGGCCATGACGACCATGCCCACGGCCCCGCCAAGGGCCTGATGCGCTGGGTGTTGACCACCAACCACAAGGACATCGGCACAATGTACCTGTGGTTCAGTTTCGCGGCATTCCTGCTCGGCGGCTCCTTCGCCATGGTGATCCGCGCCGAGCTGTTCCAGCCCGGCCTGCAGATCGTGCAGCCGGAGTTTTTCAACCAGATGACCACCATGCATGGCCTGGTGATGGTCTTTGGTGCGGTGATGCCAGCCTTCGTCGGTCTGGCCAACTGGATGATCCCGCTGATGGTCGGCGCGCCGGACATGGCCCTGCCGCGCATGAACAACTTCAGCTTCTGGTTGCTGCCGGCCGCCTTTCTGTTGCTGATCTCGACCCTGTTCACCGCCAGTGGCGGACCGAACTTCGGCTGGACCTTCTACGCCCCGCTCTCCACCACCTTTGCGCCGGAAAGCGTGACCTTCTTTATCTTCGCGATCCACCTGATGGGGATCAGCTCGATCATGGGCGCCATCAACGTGATCGCAACCATCCTCAACCTGCGCGCGCCCGGCATGACCCTGATGAAAATGCCGCTGTTCGTCTGGACCTGGCTGATTACCGCTTTCTTGCTGATCGCGGTGATGCCGGTGCTGGCCGGTTGCGTGACGATGATGCTGATGGACATCCACTTCGGCACCAGCTTCTTCAGCGCCGCCGGTGGCGGTGACCCGGTCTTGTTCCAGCACGTGTTCTGGTTCTTCGGCCACCCCGAGGTGTACATCATGATCCTTCCGGCCTTCGGGGCGGTCAGCTCGATCATTCCGGCGTTCTCGCGCAAGCCACTGTTTGGCTACACCTCGATGGTCTACGCCACGGCCAGTATTGCCTTCCTGTCATTTATCGTCTGGGCGCACCACATGTTCGTGGTCGGCATCCCAGTGGTCGGCGAGCTGTTCTTCATGTACGCGACCATGCTGATCGCAGTGCCGACCGGGGTAAAGGTGTTCAACTGGGTGAGCACGATGTGGCAAGGCTCGATGACCTTCGAAACGCCGATGCTTTTTGCCGTGGCCTTCGTGATTCTGTTCACCATCGGCGGGTTCTCCGGCTTGATGCTGGCCATCGCACCGGCGGACTTCCAGTACCACGACACCTATTTTGTGGTGGCGCACTTCCACTATGTGTTGGTGCCAGGGGCGATCTTCGGGATCTTCGCCTCAGCCTACTACTGGCTACCGAAGTGGACCGGCCACATGTACGACGAAACCCTGGGCAAGCTGCATTTCTGGCTTTCGTTCGTGGGCATGAACATGGCGTTCTTCCCGATGCACTTTGTGGGCCTGGCGGGGATGCCGCGCCGGGTGCCGGACTACAACCTGCAGTTCGCCGACTTCAACATGGTGGCCTCGATTGGTGCCTTCACTTTCGGTGCAACGCAGATTTTCTTCCTGTTTATCGTCATCAAGACCATTCGTGGCGGTGCGCCTGCGCCGGCCAAGCCGTGGGATGGGGCCGAAGGGCTGGAGTGGAGCGTGCCGTCGCCGGCGCCTTACCACACCTTTGTGACGCCGCCGGAAGTGAAATAGTCCGCCCCATTTCAGGAGGTCAGGTCCATGAGCGAAGGCTATCCAATCAAGCGACTGGTCACCCGCCTGCTGGTATTGGTGGTGGTCATGTTCGCCTTTGGCTTCGCGCTGGTGCCGATCTACGACGCGATGTGCAAGGCGTTCGGCATCAATGGCAAGACCGGTGGGCAGTATGCCGGCACCCAGGTGGTCGACCCGGCGCGGCAAGTGCGGGTGCAGTTTATGTCGACCAATGCCATCGACATGGTCTGGGATTTTTACGCCAAGGCCGATGAGCTTGAAGTGCATCCGGGGGCGGTCAACGAGATGCGCTTCGTGGCCCACAACCCGACCGACAAGCCGATGACCGCCCAGGCCATACCGAGCATTTCACCTGCCGAAGCGGCGGCGTATTTCCACAAGACCGAATGTTTTTGTTTCAGCCAGCAGGTCCTTCAGCCCGGCGAGCGCATCGAGATGCCGGTGCGTTTCATCGTTGACCGCGACCTGCCCAAGGATGTGAAACACCTGACGCTTGCTTACACGCTGTTCGATATCACCGCTCGCCAACCGCCCATTGCCCATGTGGATGGACAGGACGCGACGCGCGCCCGATAAGGAGAACAATAGATGGCAATTCACGAGCACTATTACGTCCCGGCGCAGAGCAAGTGGCCGATCATTGCCACGGTCGGCATGTTGATTACCGTGTTCGGCTTGGGCACCTGGTTCAACGACATGAAGGCCGGGCGGCCAGATTCCCACGGCCCGCTGATCTTTTTCGTCGGCGCCCTGTGCCTGGCCTACATGCTGTTCGGCTGGTTTGGTACGGTGATCAAGGAGAGTCGCGCAGGCTTGTACAGTCCGCAGCTGGATCGCTCGTTTCGCTGGGGCATGGCCTGGTTCATCTTTTCCGAGGTGATGTTCTTCATCGCCTTTTTCGGCGCGCTGTTCTACGTGCGGACCTGGGCTGGCCCGTGGTTGGGGGGTGAAGGCGACAAAGGCGTGGCGCACATGCTCTGGCCGAACTTCGAGTTCGCCTGGCCGCTGCTGAATACCCCGGACCCGAAACTGTTCCCGCCGCCCAGGGAGGTCATCGACCCTTGGCACTTGCCGTTGATCAACACCATTTTGCTGGTCAGCTCCAGCGTCACGGTGACCATCGCCCACCACGCCCTGAGGAAAAACCATCGCGGCCCGCTCAAGCTCTGGCTGGCGCTGACCATTGTCCTTGGCCTGTCTTTCCTGGGCCTGCAGGCCTTCGAATACCACGAAGCCTACAACGAGTTGGGGCTGACGCTGGGCTCAGGTATCTACGGCGCGACCTTCTTCTTGCTCACCGGTTTTCACGGTGCTCACGTCACCATGGGCACCTTGATTTTGACGGTGATGCTTATCCGTATTTTGCGTGGCCACTTCGACGCCGATAAGCATTTCGGCTTCGAAGCAGCCGCCTGGTATTGGCATTTCGTGGATGTGGTGTGGGTCGGGCTGTTTACCTTCGTGTATGTGTTCTAGCCGATTTACCCAGGCGCTATTACCAAGGAGCGTGGGACACCAGCTGGCCGCTGTAGAAACCCCAGGTCACCAGGATCAGGGTGATGGCGGCCAGGCTGACTCGCACCGTGAGGGCCTTGACCAGGCGGGTCGAATGGCCTTCGTCCTTGACCAGAAAGAACAGGCCGCTGAACAGGCTGACAATGGTAGCCAGCAACATCAGGGCGATCGCGACTTTAAGCATGGTGACACTCCCGGGAGGTACGCGATGACCTTAAGTATAGCGACAGGCAGTTCCCGCTCATGAAGCGCTTTCGGCCTGGTATTGGGCCCACGGTCGTGGTCTGTCTGCTGCTGCCCTTGATGATCGGCCTGGGCCTCTGGCAGCTGGGCCGCGCTGAAGAGAAGCGCGACCTGCTGGCGAGTCATGCCGAGCGACGTGCCGAGGCACCCATTGCGGCGGCGCAGTTGCATGGCTTGGAAGCCCCGGCGTTTCGGCGGATTCATCTACGCGGCAGCTTCGATCCGCACCACAGCGTATTGCTCGACAACCGTATTCGCGATGGGCAGGCCGGTGTCGAGTTGTTGCAACCGTTTCTGGATCGGGCCAGCGGGCTGTGGTTGCTGGTCAACCGTGGTTGGTTGCCTTGGCCGGACCGCCGCAGCCCACCCGTGTTCAAGACCCCGGGTGGCACGCAAAGCCTGAACGCCTGGGTGTATGTGGCACCGGGGGCGACCTTTCAACTGCACGCCGACCCCACCGACAACCGCTGGCCGCGGTTGTTGACGGCAGTGGGCGCCGGGCAGTTGTGGTCGCAATTGGGTCGCGAAGGCTTTGCCCGCGAAGTGCGCCTGGAGCCGGGCCCTGCAGCTTATCGGGTGGACTGGCCGGTGGTCGCCATGGACCCGCAGAAGCATGTCGGCTACGCCGTGCAGTGGTTCGCCCTGGCGTTGGCCTTGAGTGGCCTCTACCTTTATTTCGGATGGCATAACAACAAGGAGAAGCAGCATGGGAGCGGTCATGAGTCCATTGGGCCTGTCTGAAACCAAAGCGCCGCCAGGGCGTGGGCGCGGACGCCTGCAATTGATCCTGATTCTGCTGGTGGCACTGGGGCCGATGATCCTGGCGACCGGCATGTACAAATTCCAGTTCTGGGTGCCGGACAACCGCAGCTACCACGGCGAGATGATCGGCAATGGCCAGAGCCGCGCTGACCTGGGCGTGCAGGCCGACGAGCAGCGTTGGCAGATTCTGGTCAGTGCGCCGGCCGAGTGTGGGGTGGACTGCCAACAACTGGTCTACCTCGCCCGGCAAATCCAGATCGGCCTGGGCCGCGATGCGCCGCGCGCCAGCCATGCGTTGGCCAGCGCGCAGCCACTGGCGGCGGACTACCAGGCCCGGCTCGAGCGCGAATACCCGCAACTGCAACGCTACCCGCTGGACCTTTCGCGCTACACACCGATGACCCGGGGCACGCCTGATGCGCAACTGTGGATCGTCGACCCTCACGGCAATCTAGTGCTGCGCTATGACGCTAGGGTCAAGGGCAAGGACTTGCTCAATGACCTGCGCCATCTGCTCAAGCTTTCCAACATTGGGTAGGACATGCTCATGGCCAGACCAGGATATCGCCTTGCCTTGTTCGCCACCGTGCTGGCACTGGTGGTGGTGCTACTGGGTGCCTATACCCGCCTGACCCACGCCGGACTTGGTTGCCCCGACTGGCCGGGTTGCTACGGGTTTATCAGCGTGCCGAAGACCGAAGCGCAGCTGGCCCATGCCGAGCGGCACTTCCCTGAAACGCCAGTGGAGGCGCACAAGGGCCGCAATGAAATGCTCCATCGTTATTTTGCCGGCGCTCTGGCGCTGGTCATCGGCTTGCTGGCGGTGAACGCCTGGCGTCGACATGGCCGCGACGGGCAGCCACTCAAGTTGCCGCTGGTGCTGCTGGGGGGGGTGGTTGTCCAGGCGGCGTTCGGCATGTGGACCGTCACGCTCAAGCTTTGGCCGCAGGTGGTGACGGCGCATCTGTTGGGCGGTTTTGCGATCTTGAGCCTGCTGTTTTTACTCAGTTTGCGCCTGTCCGGTGCCTTCCAGCCGCTGGCGGATCTGCCGCTGCGCCTGCGCCGCTGGGCGGCGCTGGGCTTGCTGTTGGTAATCGGGCAGATCGCGCTGGGTAGCTGGGTCAGCTCCAACTATGCCGCCGTCGCCTGCGTGGATTTGCCGACGTGCCACGGCCAATGGTGGCCGGCGACCGACTTTGCCAACGGCTTTCATTTGACTCAGCACATCGGCCCCAATTACCTGGGCGGCCAGCTGGACAGCGATGCCCGCACCGCCATCCACTTGACCCATCGGATCGGCGCACTGCTGGTCTCGCTGGTGCTATTGACGCTGGCCTGGCAGCTGCGCACCGCCGGGCTACCGAAGTTGGCAGGGATAGTTGTCGTGGCGCTGGTGCTGCAGATCAGCCTCGGGATCAGCAATGTGCTGTTTCACCTGCCGCTGGCGGTCGCGGTCGCTCACAACGCGGGCGGCGCCGGGTTGTTGCTGACGTTGGTGCTGGTCAATTACCGAACCCGCGTGGTCGCAGTGCCAGCCACCCGCCGGGTACTCATTCGCTGGCGACCCTCCCCGGCTTTCATCGGCCCAGGGCGGGTATGACACAGGAGCTTCCCCATGGCGTCATTGACGCAAGCACACGGCAACCAGGCTGGCTGGCGCGACTATCTGGAGCTGACCAAGCCGAAGGTGGTGGTGTTGATGCTGATCACCTCGCTGGGCGGTATGTTCCTCGCCACCCGCGCGGGCGTGCCGTGGACAGTCCTGCTGTTCGGTAACCTGGGCATCGGCTGTTGTGCCGGCGCGGCAGCGGCGGTCAACCATGTGGTCGACCGGCGTATCGATGCCGTCATGACCCGCACTCACAAGCGGCCCTTGGCCGAGGGTCGGGTAACGCCCTTGGCCGCCCTCACCTTCGCGTTGCTGCTGGCACTGCTGGGCCAGGGTTTGCTGCTGGTCTTCACCAACCCGTTGACGGCCTGGCTGACGTTGGCGTCGTTGTTGGGGTACGCGGTGATCTACACCGGTTTCCTCAAGCGCGCGACGCCGCAGAATATCGTGATCGGCGGGCTGGCCGGCGCAGCGCCACCGCTGTTGGGCTGGGTAGCCGTGACCGGGCATTTGAGTGCCGAACCCTTGTTGCTGATGCTGATCATCTTCGCCTGGACCCCGCCGCACTTCTGGGCGCTGGCCATTCACCGCAAGGAGGAATACGCCAAGGCCGACATCCCGATGTTGCCGGTGACTCATGGCGAGCACTACACCAAGGTGCATATCCTGCTGTACACCGGCGCCCTGTTGGCGGTGAGCCTGTTGCCGTTCGTGATCCACATGAGCGGCCTGCTCTACCTGGCCTGTGCGCTGGTGCTGGGCCTGCGCTTCCTGCAATGGGCCTGGGTGTTGTACCGTGGCACTCGGCCGCACGCGGCGATCAAGACCTTCAAGTATTCTATTTATTACTTGCTTCTGTTGTTCATCGCGCTGCTTGTAGACCATTACCTACTGTTGAATCTATGACTCGAACCCAGAAAACCGTCTTTATCCTCGTGGCCCTGGTCGCCTTGATCCTGGGCCTGACCATCAACAAGGTGCTCACCAACAAAGGCCAGGTCGATACCACCGCCCTGATCGATGCCGGCATCATCCTGCTGCCCCAGAGCCGCACCGTGCCCAGTGTCGAGATGACCGATGAGAGCGGCCAGCCGGTGGCGGTCAATGAGTTGAAGGGCAAGTGGTCGCTGCTGTTCTTTGGCTACACCTTCTGCCCGGACATCTGCCCGACTACGCTGGCCCAACTGCGCCAGGTCAAGAGCGAGCTGCCCAGGGAGGTGACTGACAGGTTGCAGGTGATTCTGGTCAGCATCGACCCGAACCGCGACACACCGCAGCAGCTCAAGCAGTACCTGGGTTATTTCGACAAGGACTTCAGAGGCTTGACTGGCTCACTGGAGGCGACCCAGAAGCTGGCCAATGGCGTCAGTATTCCATTCATTCCGGCCGACACCAGCAAGCCGGACTACACCGTCGACCACAGCGGCAACCTGGCCCTGCTGGGGCCGGACGGTACGCAACGCGGGTTTATTCGGTCGCCATTCAACAATCAGAAGCTGATTGCGCAATTACCGGAGTTGGTGAAGCGCGACTGATGTGTACGACGCGGTTTGTCTGCTTAACCGCGGTGCGGCCATCGCCAGCAAGCTGTGCTCCTACCGTTGTAGGAGCCAGGCTTGCCTGCGATGAAGGCGACGCGGTTCGTCTGGTTAACCGCGGTACAGGCATCGGTCAGCGCATCAGAACGCCGGAACCACGGCACCCTTGTACTTCTCGTTGATGAACGCTTTCACTTCAGGGCTGTGCAGCGCGCCAACCAGCTTCTGCATGGCGGCCGAGTCCTTGTTGTCCGGGCGGGTAACCAGGATGTTCACGTACGGCGAATCCTTGCCTTCGATGATCAACGCATCCTTGGCCGGGTCCAGCTTGGCTTCCAGCGCATAGTTGGTGTTGATCAGCGCCAGGTCGACCTGGGTCAGCACGCGTGGCAGGGTGGCGGCTTCCAGCTCACGGATCTTCAGGCTTTTCGGGTTCTCGGCGATGTCCTTCGGCGTGGACAGGATGTTGCCCGCGTCCTTGAGGGTGATCAGACCGGCCTTTTGCAGCAGCAGCAAGGCGCGACCACCATTGGTGGCATCGTTGGGGATGACCACATTGGCGCCGCTTGGCAGTTCTTCCAGCTTCTTGACCTTGCTCGAGTAAGCGCCCAGTGGCTCCAGGTGCACGCCGGCCACGCTGACCAGGTTGGTGCCCTTGCCCTTGTTGAACTCATCCAGGTACGGCTGGTGCTGGAAGAAGTTGGCGTCCAGACGCTTTTCGGCAACCTGCACGTTTGGCTGGATGTAGTCGGTGAAGACCTTGACCTTCAGGTCTACGCCTTCCTTGGCCAGCGTCGGTTTGACGAACTCAAGGATCTCGGCGTGCGGCACGGCAGTGGCGGCCACGGTCAGGGTATCGGCTGCGTGGGCCGAAAAGGCCGCGACGGCGGCGAATGCTGCGAACAGTTTTTTCATTCATCACTCCTTGTGAGGGCCTTGCGGCCCCCGGTGTCGGCATGGCCGACCCCTGCGGTTATTTACGGGAAAAGTGCACGACCAGCTTGTCGCCGACGCTTTGCAGAATTTGCACCAGGATCAACAGCAGCACCACCGTCACCACCATCACATCGGTCTGGAAGCGCTGGTAGCCGAAGCGGATGGCCAGGTCGCCCAAGCCACCGGCACCGACCACACCGGCCATCGCGGTATAGGACACGAGGGTGATTGCGGTAACGGTAATGGCGGCGAAAATACCCGGCCGGGCTTCCGGCAGCAGCGCGCTCATGATGATCTGGCGGGTGGTGGCGCCCATGGCCTGGGTGGCTTCGATGATGCCGCGATCGACTTCACGCAGGGCGGTCTCTACCAGCCGCGCAAAGAATGGCGTGGCGCCTACCACCAGCGGTGGAATGGCCCCGGCGACCCCCAGTGACGTGCCGGTGATCAGCACGGTGAACGGAATCATCACAATCAGCAGAATGATGAACGGCAGCGAACGCAGGATGTTCACCACCAGCGACAGCAAGGCATAGACGCCCTTTTGCTCGAACAGCTGGCGCGGGCCGCAGAGGAACAACAGTACGCCCAGCGGCAGGCCCAGCAATACGGTAAACAACAGCGAGCCACCCAGCATCAGCAGGGTATCGACCGTCGCCAGCCAGATTTCACTCCAGTCGACGTTGGCAAAAAAACTCAAGGCGTCCATTAGCGCAGGACCTCCATATGTACGTCCGCTTGCTCGAAGCGGGTGAAGGCTGCGTCCATGTCGCCGCCGGTAACTGCCAGGGTCAATTGACCGTAAGGGATTTCCTTGATGCGGTCGATACGACCGGCCAGGATGCTGTAGTCCACGCCTGTTTCACGAGCGACGGTGCCCAGCAGCGGCGCATAAGTGGCGTCACCCTGGAAGGTCAACCGCACGATGCGCCCGGGTACATGGGCGAAGTCGTCGCGCTGTTCGCCTTCGTCAATCTGCTCGTCTTCCTGAACAAACCGCTTGGTGGTCGGGTGCTGCGGGTGCAGGAAAACGTCGGCCACAGGGCCCTGTTCGACGATTCTGCCGGCATCCATGACCGCTACCTGATCACAGACACGACGGATCACGTCCATCTCGTGGGTAATCAGCACGATGGTCAGCTTCAGTTCGCGGTTGATCTCGGCCAGCAATTGCAGGACCGAAGCAGTGGTCTGCGGGTCGAGGGCGCTGGTGGCCTCATCGCACAGCAGAATCTTCGGCTGGGTGGCCAGGGCGCGGGCGATGCCGACGCGTTGTTTCTGGCCGCCGGACAGTTGCGCCGGGTACTTCCTGGCATGGTCGGACAGACCCACCCGTGCCAACAACTCGCCGACGCGACGGTCAATCTCGCCCCGGGACAGCTCGCCGGCCAGGGTCAGTGGCAAGGCGACGTTGTCGGCCACCGTCTTGGAGGCGAGCAGATTGAAGTGCTGGAAAATCATCCCGACCTGCTGGCGGAAGCGCCGTAGCTGGTTGGCGTCGAAGGCGGTGACCTCTTCACCGTCAACAATGATCTTGCCACCGCTTGGCGCTTCCAGGCGGTTGATCAGACGCAGCAGGGTACTTTTGCCGGCACCGGAATGGCCGATCAGGCCAAACACCTGGCCGTTCGCAACGGTCAGGTTCGTGGGGTGCAGCGCGGGGATATCCCTACCGGCGACACGGTAGGTTTTATGGACATTTTGAAACTCGATCACTTAGCGAACCTTGTGGGGCGCATGAATGGGGTCAGCGGTTAGCCGGGGGCGCATTTTAGCCTGTTCGTATAGAGGTTCTTAGCATTTATTTCGAATCGGTCCAATCAACGCGGAATAACGCGATCAGTGGTCGATACAGCAAATCCATGGAGGGATGCGGGGCAATTCAATGGAACGGTGCCACAGCACACCAGTCACTACTGAGAGCGCCATCGCGCAGAACTGATCAGGGTGTGAAGGTTGCCGATAACCAGAACACCCTGAAGGCGGGGTGGGGAATAACATTCCAGGATGCGATCAAGTTTCCCGATTTCGTTCACGCGGTGAAGCCTGAACCGCATAACCGGCGCCCAAGGCCGGACCGCCGCTCCTGCATCAGGTTTGTGTCAAGGTTGAGCGGGGGTCAGCACGATCTGCGCGGGCAACTTGCGGTGAATCTCGCGGCTCTGCTGTAACGCGAAATCGGCGTCTCGGTGAGTGACGCGTTTGTTAAGCAGGGTAGACAGCCACGGGTAATCTTCGGTGCGTGGCACCTGGAAGACCACAGTGCAGTTGTAATTGACTACATCGGCGGCAATGTCATCCAGTTGCTGGCGAAGCTGTGCAATATCGTTGATTTTCAGCGCAACCACAGTACTCGGGGCGCTTGGGTCAATGACCTTGGCCTTCGGCTTGGCTTCCGCTTCAATAAGCGCTGCTTCAATCTTTTCGAGCTCGGCCTTGCGAGCCTGGGCGATGGCGCCATTGACGCCGCCGGTGAGGGCGGGAGCCTTGGGCATCAGAACGCGCGCCCGCGCCAGGGCGGTGGCCGCTGCATTGACGTCGCCTTTTTGCAGCACGATCTGGCTGCGTTGCAGGTAGGCCTCGGCCAGCTGGCGCTGGTACTGCACCAGGCGGGGATCATCGGGTGTCTTGGCCTGCAGGGCTGCCAACTGGTCTTCTGCGGTCGCCAACTCGCTGCTGGCGATGCTTTGGGCCAATTGCTGGTAGCCCTCGGGCTCGGCAGGAACGGCGACAGTGTCGGCAGGCTTGGTTTGGCAAGCGGCCAACAAAAAAGAAAACGCGGCAAGGAGCAGATAACGTGAGGCGAACGGCTTCATTCCTGCGACTCTCTGTTTGCGCAAAAAACGAGCAAGTCTACACCCAGTCCTTTGGCTCGAAAATAACTGTTCACGTTGTGCCGCTGGTTTTGATGTCGCAGGGTGTAACCACCCTGCCTCATCTCAACGTTTAGGCAGCGCGAAACTCAACAAGAATAGCACCGCCGCCGCGACCACGATCGATGGCCCGGCCGGGGTGTCCTTGAACCACGACAATGCCAGGCCGCTGCACACCGCGAAAATCCCCAACAGGCTGGCGCCCAGTGCCATTTGCTCGGGAGAATGCGCATGGCGTTGCGCGGCGGCGGCCGGAATGATCAGCAGCGAGGTGATCAACAGCACGCCGACGATTTTCATGGCCACGGCGATCACCACCGCAATCAACAGCATCAGCGTCATGCGCAAGGCAGCGACCGGCAGGCCTTCAACGGTCGCCAGCTCTTCGTGCACGGTAATCGCCAGTAACGGGCGCCACAGGGCCACCAGCAGCAGGAGTACACCGGCGCTGCCGCCGAGAATCCAGGCAAGGTCGGTCGGGCTGATCGCCAGCAGGTCACCGAACAGGTAGCCCATCAAGTCGATGCGCACATCATGCATGAAGCTGAGCACCACCAGGCCCAGCGACAAAGTGCTGGGCGCCAGGATCCCCAAGAGCGTGTCGGACGCCAGCGGCTGGCGTTGTTGCAGCGTCACCAGCAGGATTGCCAGCAACAGGCAGCCGACCGTGACCGCGATGGCCGGGCTGACATCCAGCAGGAAACCCAGCGCCACACCAAGCAATGCGGCATGTGACAGGGTGTCGCCAAAATAGGCCATGCGCCGCCAGACCACAAAAGAGCCGAGTGGGCCTGCAACCACCGCCAGGGATAAACCTGCGAGCAGGGCGTAAAACAGAAAATCAGCCATGCTTGCAGTGTTCTCCGTGCACATGTCCGCTAACAGGGGTGAGCACCACCGAGCCATGCAGGTCGTGGGCGTGGTCATGGTGATGGTGATAAATCGCAAGGCTCGGTGCGTTATTGCCGAACAGTTCGACGAAGGCCGGATCGCCGCTGACCTGCTCCGGGTGGCCGGAACAACAAACGTGGCGATTGAGGCAGACCACCTGGTCAGTGGTGCTCATCACCAGGTGCAAGTCGTGGGAGACCATCAGCACGCCGCACTGGTGGCGGTCGCGCAAGCGGGTAATCAGGCTGTACAGCTCGGCCTGGCCGGCTACGTCGACGCCTTGGACCGGTTCATCGAGCACCAGCAATTCGGGTTCGCGCAGCAGCGCCCGGGCCAGCAGCACGCGTTGCATTTCGCCACCGGAAACGGTCTGGATCGGGCTGTCGATCACCTGTTCGGCGCCCACTTCCTTGAGTGCCGCCAGTGCCCGGGCGCGATCGACGCCAGGTACCAGGCGCAGAAAGCGCAGCACCGATAACGGCAGTGTCGGGTCGACGTGGAGCTTTTGCGGCATGTAGCCGATACGCAGTTTCGGTTTTCGCCAGACGCTGCCGGTCGTGGGCTTGAGCAACCCGAGCACCGCTCGCACCAGGGTGGTCTTGCCGGCGCCGTTGGGGCCGATCAGGGTGACGATCTGACCGGGTTCGACGCTCAGCTGGATATCGTCCAGCACGTTTTGCCCGGCGATGGTCACTGCCACTTTTTCAAGACGAATCAATGCAGTGCTCATTACGCCCCCCGGCAGCTCGAGCAAAGCCCGACCACTTCGACGGTTTGCGTTTCAACGCTGAAGCCCACCGCCTCGGCACTGCTGATGATCGCGTTGCTGATGGTTTTTTGCTCAAGCTCGATGGCCACGTGGCATTCGCGGCAGATCAGAAATTGCCCCTGGTGTGCATGCTCGGGGTGGCTGCAACCGATAAAGGCGTTGAGCGAGGCGATACGGTGGACCAGGCTGTTCTCCAGCAGAAAGTCGAGCGCTCGGTACACCGTGGGCGGCGCTGCGCGACGGCCGTCCTGCTCGCTGAGCACCGCGAGAATGTCATATGCCCCCAGCGGCTTGTGGCTTTGCCAGACCAGCTCCAGCACGCGACGACGCAATGCGGTCAGGCGCAGGCCTTGGCGAGCGCACAGCGCATCCGCCTCGGACAGGGCGCTGTGAACGCAATGGGAATGGTCGTGGGGACGGTTGGCCAGCGGGGTAATAGGCATGGGCGGCGACGATTTCCGTGAGAGACGTTATTATGTTACCTGTTCCAGCCGCCTTGAGTGTTCCCCGTGTCCCGACTTTTTGCTCTGTTTGTCGCTTTTTTCGCAAGCCTTGTCGTGTTCAGCCCCGCGCAGGCCGAAGTCCGGGTGCTGACCAGCATCAAGCCGCTGCAGCTGATCGCCGCTGCTGTGCAGGACGGCGTCGGCATCCCGGAAGTGCTGCTGCCACCGGGTGCATCTCCCCACCACTACGCGCTGCGTCCTTCGGATGTGCGGCGCGTGGGTGACGTCGAATTGCTGTACTGGATCGGCCCTGATTTGGAAGGCTTCATGCCCCGTGTGCTGCAAAACCGCAGCAAGCCAAGCGTTGCCCTGCAGACATTGCCGGGCCTGCACTTGCGTCACTTTGGCGAAGACAGCCACTCGCATGACGAAGAAGAAACTTCGGACCACGATCATGACCATCGCCCCGGCAGCCTGGATGCCCACCTGTGGCTGTCCCCGGTCAATGCCCGGGTGATCGCCGCGCGTATGGCGGCAGACCTGCGTGAGGCCGATCCTGCGAACGCTGCGCGCTACCAAAGCAACCTGGCGGCCTTCAACGCCTCGATGGATGCACTGGATCAGCGCCTCAAGGCACGAGTCGCCGGTATATCGGGCAAGCCCTACTTTGTTTTCCATGAAACCTTTGACTACTTCGAAGAAGCGTATGGTCTCAAGCACACAGGTGTGTTCAGTGTGGCGGCAGAACTCCAGCCTGGCGCCCAGCATGTGGCAGCCATGCGTGCGCGCTTGCAGCAGGTTGGCAAAACCTGTGTCTTCAGCGAGCCGCCCTTGCGCCCACGGCTGGCCGAAACCCTGACGGCCGGGTTGCCGGTGAAGCTGGCCGAACTCGACGCCCTGGGGGCGAGCGTGCCAGTCGACGGCAAGGGCTATGCGCGGTTGCTGGAGAATCTTGCTAATGACCTGGCGAGTTGTCTGGAGCAGCTCTAAAACTGAACCTTGGGGCCTGGCAAATCTGGATCAGGCATACACCCTGTGGGAGCAAGCTTGCTCGCGATAGGTTCAGCGCGGTTTGACAGACAAACCGCAGCGCCTGCATCGCGAGCGCGCCCCCACAAAGTCAAAAGCTTGCGCTCAGTTCAGAGCGCAAACGGCAGCGGAATATCGACCTTCTGGCGCGATGCCAGTCGCACCTCGAACTCGCTCGGGTCGTGAATCAACACGTCGAGGCCGGCGAACGACTCCGCCGCAATCAACCGCGACAGCCAGAATCGAACGCAGGCCACGCGCAGCATGATCGGCCACAACTGGGCTTCACAGGCCGTGAACGGCCGCAGCGCCGCATAGGCACCCAGCAAGGCCCGGGCACGGCTGTGCTCGATCACACCGTCCTCGTCGCAGCACCAGTCATTCAGGGTGATGGCCAGGTCATACAGCATCGGGCCTGAACAGGCGTTGTAGAAATCGATCAGGCCGGTCAGGTGCGTGCCTTCGAATAGCACGTTGTCGCGGAACAGGTCGGCGTGAAGGTTCGCTCGCGGCAGTGCGAGGATCTGCGCCTTGGCTTGGTCGATTTCCGCCAGCGCAGCCTTCAGCAGTTCGGTTTGCTCGGCGCTCAGGCGCGGCATCAGCTCCGTGCCGGCTTCCAGCATCCAGTCCAGGCCGCGATCGGTCTTGCGCTCCAGTACCCGTGGCTGGGTTGCCAGGTGCAGGTGCGCCAACAGCTCGCCCACTTGCACGCAGTGTTGGGCATTGGGTTCCTTGATGTGCTTGCCCGGCAGCCGTGGTTGCAGCAACGCCGGCTTGCCCGCCAGCTCGCGCAAGGCGATGCCGTCGGTGGTACGCAGGGCGTAAGGCACGGGCAGGTCGGCGTCGTGCAGCACATCGAGCAGCTCAATGAAGAACGGCAAATCCTGGACTGGCCCGCGCTCGACCAGGGTCAGCACATACTCGCCCTGCTCCAGGCTGATGAAGAAGTTGCTGTTTTCGGTTCCGGCAGCAATCCCCTGGAAATCACGCAGGCGGCCGAGGCCGTAAGGGGCTAGGAAGGTTTCCAGCTCAGGCCGGGCCAGGGGGGTGAAGACTGACATGATCAAAAATTGCCCATGATGGCACTTCTTCAGCGAAGTACCCGGTTGATAGAAAGGTGCGACCTTACCACTCAAAGATCTTCCACGACGGAATCAGCATGTCGGGTTGGTCGGAGCGGATAAAGTTCGCATCGGTGCCGTCTGCACGTACCAGGAAGTACGGTTTGCCGTTTTTCGGGGTGATCTTGATTGCATAAAGAAACCCATTCTGGCGATACTCCTGGATCGTTTTGTCGCCCTCCTGGCGAATGGTGACATCCGGATCGGCCGAAGGCGCATCTTCTGCGGCCAGCGCCACGACCGGGCAGGTTGCCATCAGACCTGCCAGTAACAGGCGATTGAGTGTGCGCATGATAACCTTGTCCCTTTGTCGTCAATGATCCGGTCATTCTAGCGCCGGACCCGTCGAAAAGGTTGATTCTGCTCATGAGCCAAGCACCCCTCGTCCTGGTGGACGGTTCTTCTTACCTGTACCGCGCCTTTCATGCGCTCCCGCCACTGACCACCTCCAAGGGTTTGCCGACCGGCGCCGTCAAAGGCGTGTTGAACATGCTCAAGAGCCTGCGCAAGCAGTATCCGGACAGCCTGTTCGCGGTCGTCTTCGACGCCAAGGGCGGGACTTTTCGCGACGAAATGTACGCCGAGTACAAGGCCAACCGCCCCAGTATGCCCGATGACCTACGGTTGCAGATCGAGCCGCTGCACCAAAGTGTGCGCGCGCTGGGCTACCCATTGCTGTGCGTTGAAGGCGTCGAAGCCGACGACGTGATCGGTACTCTGGCCCGCAGCAGCGCCGCGGCCGGGCGCCCAGTGATTATTTCCACTGGCGACAAGGACATGGCCCAGCTGGTCGATGGCCACATTACGCTGGTCAACACCATGACCGGTAGCGTGATGGACGTGGCTGGTGTGAAGGAGAAATTTGGCGTCGGTCCCGAACATATCATCGACTTCCTGGCGCTGATGGGCGACAAGGTCGACAACATTCCTGGCGTTCCGGGTGTCGGTGAAAAAACCGCCGTAGGGCTGCTGCTAGGCGTAGAAGGCGGCTTGAAAGAGCTGTACGACAACCTCGACAAGGTCCCGACCCTGGCCATCCGTGGCGCCAAGACCCTGCCAGCCAAGCTCGAAGAGCACCGTCAGGCGGCCTTCCTGTCTTATGAACTGGCGACAATCAAGATTGATGTGCCGCTGGACGTTGAAGTCGATGCGCTGGTGTGTGGCGAGCCGGACCGTGATGCCTTGCTGGCGCTCTACACCGAGCTTGAATTCAAGAGCTGGGTCGATGAATTGCAGCGCGAGGTCCGACGCACCGGGCAGGAACTGGTAGCTGAAGAGCCCCAGGCCGAGGTAGCGGTCAACTACGAAACCATTCTTGACCAAAGCCGTTTCGATGCCTGGCTGAAAAAACTGCAGGCGGCTGATCTGATCGCTTTCGACACCGAGACCACCGGTCTCGACGCCCAGCAGGCCCAGTTGGTGGGTGTGTCCTTCGCCGTGCAGCCCCATGAAGCGGCCTATGTGCCCCTGACCCATTCCTACATGGGCGTCCCCGCGCAGCTGGACCGCGACACCGTGTTGCTGGCGCTCAAGCCGCTGCTGGAAGACCCGACCAGGATCAAGGTCGGCCAGCACGCCAAATACGACATGAACATCCTGGAAAATTGCGCGATTGGCGGTGATCAAGCCAACGGCGTCCATATGCAAGGTGTCGCTTACGACACCATGCTCGAGTCCTATGTGCTCGACTCCACCGCTACCCGTCATGACATGGACAGCCTGGCCCGGAAGTACCTGGATCACACCACCATCAGCTTCCAGGATATCGCCGGCAAGGGTGCCAAGCAGCTGACTTTCGACCAGATCGCTCTGGAGCAGGCCGGTCCTTATGCCGCCGAAGACGCCGATATCACGCTGCGCCTTCACTACGCCTTGCAGGAGCGCCTGGCGAAGACGCCAAGCGTGCAGTCGGTACTGACCGACATCGAGATGCCGTTGGTGCCGGTGCTGGCGAAGATCGAGCGCCAGGGCGCCCTGGTCGATGCCAACCTGCTGGGGCTTCAGAGCGTGGAGTTGGGCGACAAGCTGGTCGCGCTCGAGCGTGAGGCGTTCGAGATCGCCGGTGAGGAATTCAACCTCGGTTCGCCCAAGCAGCTGGGCGTGATCCTCTACGAAAAGCTCGGCATGCCGATCCTCAACAAAACCGCCAAGGGGCAGGCCTCGACCGCCGAAGCGGTGCTGGCGGAACTGGCCGAGCAGGATTACCCGCTGCCCAAGGTGCTGATGCAGTATCGCTCCCTGAGCAAGCTCAAGAGCACCTACACCGACCGCCTGCCAGAGCAGATCAACCCGCGTACCGGGCGAATCCACACTTCTTACCATCAGGCCGTGGCGGCAACGGGTCGTTTGTCCTCCAGTGACCCGAACCTGCAAAATATCCCGATCCGTACCGCCGAAGGGCGGCGTATTCGTCAGGCCTTCATTGCGCCGCCAGGGTACAAGTTGCTGGCAGCGGATTACTCGCAGATCGAATTGCGGATCATGGCCCACCTGGCCAAGGACGAAGGCCTGCTGCACGCCTTCCGCAATAACCTCGACGTGCACCGCGCCACCGCTGCCGAAGTTTTCGGTGTAGCGCTGGAAGAGGTCACCACCGATCAGCGTCGCAGCGCCAAGGCCATCAACTTCGGCTTGATCTACGGCATGAGTGCCTTTGGTCTGGCCAAGCAGATCGGTGTCGACCGCAAGCAGTCTCAGGATTACATCGATCGCTACTTCGCGCGTTACCCGGGCGTGCTCGGCTATATGGAACGCACCCGCGCTCAGGCGGCAGAGCAAGGGTTTGTCGAAACCCTGTTCGGGCGGCGCCTGTACCTGCCGGATATCAACGCCAAGAACCCGGCCTTGCGCAAAGGCGCTGAACGCACAGCGATCAACGCGCCGATGCAAGGCACCGCCGCCGATATCGTCAAGCGCGCGATGGTGACGGTGGATGGCTGGCTACAGACCTCGGGCCTGGATGCCAAAGTGATCTTGCAGGTACACGATGAATTGGTGCTGGAGGTTCGCGAAGACCTGGTGGATCAGGTCAGCCGGGAAATTCGCCCGCACATGAGCGGCGCGGCAACGCTGGATGTGCCGCTGCTGGTTGAAGTCGGAGTTGGCGCAAACTGGGACGAAGCCCACTGATTCCGGGCCTTTGGCTGCGACTTGCCATCGCAGCCATTCAAGGCACCAGGCCATTAGTGCCGGAAATTTCCAACCTTATCGCAAACAGTTTCCAAACTTCTCGGGAACTAAATCCGTGAAGCTCGACTCAGAGTAACTGAATGGCTGGTGAAGCCCTTCAATGCTCCTATGTTGTGTTAAGTGTTGGCAGATATCTGGACCCCGCCCTAGCGGTCCGGAACCTTAAACCCCGAACTTCCCCCTCCCCATAGAAGTCCGGGGTTTTTTTTGCCTGCGATTTGGCGCAGGGCGTTATTCCGCAACCTTGTCAGGCAATTCAGTCCAGCGTGCCAGCACCACGTAGGCCTCTTCAAGGCCCATACGCTTGGGTGCGGAGAATAGCTGAATGCTGACGGCATCGCCCCAACCCTTGCGAATTTCCGCCTGTACTTTCAGCAGCGCGTTCTTGGCCGCGCCGTAGGTCAGTTTGTCGGCCTTGGTCAGCAGGATATGCATTGGCATACCGCTTGCCACGGACCAGTCGAGCATCATCCGGTCGAAATCGGTCATCGGGTGGCGGATGTCCATCAGCAGGATCACGCCTTTCAAACTCTCACGGCTGCCCAGATAGGCTTCCAGATGACGCTGCCAGTGTTGCTTGAGCGGGATGGGCACTTTGGCATATCCGTAGCCCGGCAGGTCGACCAGACGGCGATCGTCGTCCAGACTGAAGAAATTGAGCAGCTGAGTGCGCCCCGGGGTTTTCGAGGTGCGGGCCAGGCTGGCGTGGGTCAGGGTGTTCAGCGCGCTGGATTTGCCGGCGTTGGAACGGCCGGCGAAGGCCACCTCGTAACCCTCGTCCGGTGGACACTGGTCGACTTTGGCTGCGCTGATGGAGAAGGTGGCTTGTTGGCACAGGCCGAGGATCGGGTTTTTGAGTTGCATGGGAGTTCCGGTTGGGGCGTTGCCGAGAGGGCTCGGTAAGCGGTGTCGTTTCCGTTTCAATAACTGGAGTATATAATGCCTCAGATTTTGTGTGCGTTTTGTCCCAGCGCAGGAGAAAGCTCACCGGGGGGGGCCAGACCTGAATTGCGCCGTAGAACGCAGTGCATCCCCAGCCCTGAAAAGGCCGTTTTATGACGAACTGGCTACTAGCTGCCGGTTTCATGTTGCCGTTTTACAGCGTTCAGGCTGCACAGGATCCGCAAGCGGTGTTCGACCGCGCCTGCGGGGCCTGTCATGCCGGTCAACTGCCTGCGGCGCCCGAAAAAGGTGATGTAAAAGCCTGGGCACCAAGATTGGACAAGGGCACGGAAACGCTGGTGCAACATGTTACCCAGGGTTTCAAGGCAATGCCGCCGCGTGGATTGTGCATGGACTGCAATGCCGAGGATTACCGAGCTGTCATCCAGTGGATGAGCCAATAGTTCCGAGACATTAAATCTTTCACCCTTAGCCGTAGTTGGATTAGCTGATGAACAAATTAATCGTGAGTCTGCTGTTGACCTTGGGCGTTACTGGGATGGCCCATGCCGCGGGCGATGTTGCTGCCGGCCAGGCCAAAGCTGCTGTCTGTGGCGCGTGTCACGGTCCGGACGGCAATAGCATGGCGCCGAACTTTCCAAAAATTGCAGGCCAGGGTGAGCGTTACCTGAACAAGCAGTTGCACGATATCAAGTCGGGCAAGCGCCAGGTACTGGAAATGACCGGGCTGTTGACCAACCTTGGCGATCAGGATCTGGCGGACCTTTCCGCCTACTACGCCAGCCAGAAAGGCAGCGTCGGCGCCGCCGATCCTAATCTGGTGGCCAAGGGCGAAGCGCTGTTCCGTGGCGGCAAGATTGCTGAGGGCATGCCGGCGTGTACCGGTTGCCATTCGCCCAACGGTACTGGCAATGCCGCCGCCGGCTTCCCGCACCTGGGTGGCCAGCATGCTCAGTACGTGGCCAAGCAGTTGACGGACTTTCGCGAAGGCAACCGCACCAACGACGGCGACACAATGGTGATGCGCAGCATCGCCGCCAAGCTGAGCAACAAGGATATCGAGGCGCTGGGCAGCTACGTTCAGGGCCTGCATTAAGGACCAGAGGAAGGCTTGCCGTGAAGTTCTTACATGTCCGGCAATAATTTCCTCCTCAATGCATCGCCTGTTCGGGCAGAAAAAGGGTGGCCCTGGCCACCCTTTTTTATGGCGGCTACCGTTACACTAGCGAACTCAACCTCGTGCCGGCGGGTCATAAGCCAGTCGCACCGGGGCGACCCTTTTATGCTCAGGAGTAAAGCATGCGTAAACTGATTCTCAGCGCCGCTCTCGTGGCTGCCAGCGTGTTCGGTATGAGCGCACAGGCGGCGGATGTGCCTCTGGAGGCAGGTAAAACCTATGTCGAGCTGAGCAAGCCGGTGCCAGTGGCGACCCCAGGCAAGATCGAAGTGGTCGAGCTGTTCTGGTATGGCTGCCCGCACTGCTACGCGTTCGAGCCGACCATCAATCCATGGGTCGAGAAGCTGCCTCAGGATGTTAACTTCGTTCGTATCCCGGCCCTGTTCGGCGGTCCTTGGGATGCCCACGGCCAGTTGTTCCTGACCCTTGAAGCGATGGGTGTGGAGCACAAGGTTCACCAGGCTGTGTTCGTAGCGATCCAGAAAGAACACAAGAAACTGGCGACTCCGGACGAAATGGCCAAGTTCCTGGCGACCCAAGGCGTCGACAAGGACAAGTTCCTGGCCACCTTCAACTCATTCGCCATCAAAGGCCAGATGACCAAAGCCCGGGAGCTTGCCAAGCAGTACGAGGTTACCGGTGTGCCAACCATGGTCGTCAATGGCAAGTATCGCTTTGACCTCGGCAGCGCCGGTGGTCCCGAGGCGACGCTGAACGTTGCCGACCAGCTGATCGCCAAGGAGCGCGCCGCCCAGTAAGCGGCGCACATTTCCTTGACGCGCTGGAGAAGTGAACGCCTCGTTGGCCAGCATGATCCGCGGGTCAACGAGCACCATGTGCAGGCAAGCGGGCTGCCGCCAGACGGCCGGCTGCGGTTGCTCAGCTTCAATATTCAGGTTGGCATCAGCACCGAACGCTACCGCCATTACCTGACCCGTGGTTGGCAGCATGTGCTGCCGCACACTGGGCGTGCGACCAACCTGCAGAAGATTGGCGACCTGTTGAATGACTTCGACCTGGTCGCCCTGCAGGAAGTCGACGGCGGCAGCCTTCGCTCCGGCTACGTCAATCAGGTCGAGCACCTGGCCCACCTGGGTGGCTTCCCTTACTGGTACCAGCAACTCAATCGCAATCTGGGCCGCCTCGCCCAGCACAGCAATGGCGTTCTCAGCCGGCTCAAACCCCGCATCATCGAAGACCATCCGCTGCCCGGCCCTGCCGGTCGTGGTGCGATCCTGGTGCGGTTCGGCGAGGGCGCGGACGCATTGGTCGTGGTAATGATGCACCTGGCGCTGGGCGCTCGTACCCGTACCCGGCAATTGGCCTATATTCGCGAATTGATCGGTGGCTACCGCCATCAGGTGTTGATGGGCGATATGAATACCCACGCCACTGACCTGCTGCAACATTCGCCCCTGCGTGATCTGGGGCTGCTGGCACCGCAGATGGAAGCCACCTTCCCGAGTTGGCGCCCGCAACGTTGTCTTGATCACATTTTGCTTAGCCCAAGCCTGACGCTGGAACGTGTCCAGGTGCTGGCCCAACCTATTTCCGATCATCTGCCGGTCGCGGTAGAGATCCGTTTACCCGATTCCTATGCGGCCGATGCGTATCCCGCCTTGAGCCCGCCCTCTCGCGGACCCGCGGCATGACCGACGAAGCCCTGCGCTGGAAAGAAAAGTACCTTCAGAGCATCGAAGACCAGGAAAAGCTCGAGCGCCGCTGGGAGGCGCGCCTCGACTTGCTGCGCCGTGGCCTGGTACGCAGCACCCTGGCGGCCGAAGGGGTCGATCGCGCTGTCGATCAGTGCATGAAGGAGATGCGCGAGGTGGTGCGTATCGACAACATGGACGCCGCCCTCAGTGCCCTGATCCCTCGCCTGGAAAGAACCGTACTGGATTCCGAGCAGCGCCGCGAAACCCGTGTGGCCCAGGTCGCGAGCGCCTTGTCGGCGCTGGTCTCGCAGTTGCAGGCGCTGCCGTTGTCGAGCGATGTCAGCCGTCCGCTGAAGAAGTTCTCCAGGCAAGTGGAGTTGCGCGCCAGTCAGTCGCGCGAAATTCCGCTGCTGTTGGGTGAGCTCAGCGGGTTGCAAGGTCAGGCGCTGGCTTCCCTGACGAACGAACACCACGTGGTGCGTCCAGGGTTGTTACAGCGATTGTTCGGTGCGCGTGAGGCGGAGCAGGAGGTAGCGCTTGCAGCAGGCCCTGCGATGCAATTAGAGATCCGGGCACCGGAATTTCCATCGGTTGTGGTCAACGTGGACGAGCGGCGATCGCTGCCGGATCCTCTGACCCCAGTCGAATCGCCAGAACTGAAACTGCCGGATATCGAAACGCCCCCGGCCGATGTGGCGCAGGACGATGTTGCGAACAGCGAAGCGCCTGAAGTTGATGTCGCTGGAAATTCCCCTGACGAGGGGCCTTACTCGTTGCCGGACACCGTCGAACCTTCCTACAGCTCGGTAGCCGTGCATATTGAAGAAACCCTGCTGGGACTGCTCGATGAGCTGAACCTGCCGGAAAATTATCAGCCGCAGGCGCAGTCCATGCGCAGCCGTCTTGAACATGGCCTGAACTGGTACGAGCTGCTGCCGATTCTCGATGATCTGGCGGTTTTGATGCTGGCGATCAACGACAGCGGTCAGCAGGAATTCCAGGTCTACCTCAAACAGCTCAACGAGCGCCTCGAGTCGTTCCAGAGCCACCTGCAAGAAGCCAGCGAAGGACATGCCGACAACAGCTCGGTCGCGCGGGAATTGAACAACCAGTTGCGTGAACAGGTCGACGGCCTGCAAACCAGCGTCCAGGACGCCGCCGACCTGGACAGCCTCAAGCAGGTGCTGGAAAGACGCCTGGAAGGCTTGCTGGGGACCATGGATGAACACCAGCAGCAACGTGACCGGCGCGAACAGGAAGTCGCAGCCAGGCTTCAGGGCCTGGCGGAGCGGGTCACGCACATGGAACAGGAAGCCCAGGGTTATCGCGAGCATCTTGAAGAGCAACGCCAGAAAGCCCTGATCGACCCGTTGACCGGGCTTGCCAACCGAGCGGCCTGGACCGAGCGCCTGGAACAGGAAGTGGCAGACGCTCAGCAGAACGGTTCAAGCCTGTTGCTGGCGATACTGGATCTGGACCATTTCAAGCGGGTCAACGACAGCTACGGCCACCTGGCCGGTGACAAGGTGTTGAAGATCGTCGCCAATGAACTGCGCAAGCGCCTGCGGCCGACGGATTTCATCGCCCGCTTTGGTGGTGAAGAGTTTGTCCTGCTCATGCCGGCGACTGCGATGATCGATGGCATGCGCCAGGTTGAGCGCTTGCGCCTCGCAGTCCAGGCATGCCCGTTTCACTTCAAGGGTGAGCCGGTCACGATTACTGTATCCATCGGTATGACTGGCTTCAGAGTCGGTGAACGAAGCGAACTGGCATTCCAGCGTGCCGATCAGGCGCTGTACCGGGCCAAGGATGCCGGTCGGAACCAGGTCGAGCCTGCCTGAGTCCAGCTCGTGGGCTTATAAGTGCCGCAAGCATTTGGCAACCCATTAGCTTCGGTTTAGTCCACCGCCGTTATAGCGGCTCCGTTATGCTATTGCATTACTGCCCACACGGTTGTGTTCCTTTTTCCTATGAAGCTATTGCTGACATCCCTCACGCTCCTGCTCCTGGCAGGTTGCGCCAGCGGTCCGCGTATCGACCGCAGCCACTCTTCGGTCAACCAGGACGGCCGGGTTCAATTCGTGGTTCTGCATTACACCAATGCCTCGCAGGATCAATCGCTGGACTTGCTGACCAAAGGTGAGGTCAGCAGCCATTACCTGATTGGCAGCGAGCCGGCCACCATCTTCCAGTTGGTCGATGAAAATCGGCGCGCCTGGCATGCCGGCGAGAGCGAATGGCAGGGCCGAACCTGGCTCAACTCAAGCTCGATCGGTATTGAAATCGTCAACAAGGGCTACGACGACACACCCAATGGCCGTCTCTGGTACCCCTACTCTGAGGCCCAGTACCAGTCCCTGGCGGCGTTGCTCAAGGACATCATCAAGCGCAATAACATCGAGCCGCGCAATATCATTGGCCATAGCGACATCGCACCGCTGCGCAAGCTCGATCCAGGCCCATTGTTCCCGTGGAAGCGACTGGCCCAGGAGGGTATCGGCATCTGGCCGAATGACCAGGCAGTGGCTCGGCAAAAGATGCGCTTCGACTTCAACCCCCCCAGCGCTGCCTGGTATCAACAGCAGCTGGCGCGTTTCGGTTACGCCATTGCTCAAACCGGCGAGTTTGATGTGACGACGCATCACGTGATCGCCGCATTCCAGATGCATTTTCGCCCGGAGCGTTTCGACGGCCAGCCCGACGCCCAGACAGCGGCTATCTTGCAAGTCCTCAATGGCATGCGATGAAATAACTCCGCCCAACGGGCAGGCTGAAAGGGCAGTCCATTGCTATACCTCTGAGTATTCGAATGGATATTGTGCATGTCTTCTGCCCTGTCGCTCATCCGCAGCCTTTTTTATCGTCCTTGGTTACTGGCGACGCTGGCGGCTGCAGGGAGTGCGATCCTGCTGTTGCTGGCGAGCCTGGGGCTGGCCATGCATCAGTTGCAGCAGGGTGAAAGTGAGCAAATGAATGCTCAGGGCGAACGGTTTCTCGAACGATTGGAACAAATTTTCGGCCAGTTGCGCGAAGGCGTCGATTTGCTCGAGGCCCAACCCTTGCGCAGCTGCAGTCCCAAGATGGTTTCAACTCTGCAGCAAGTGGCTTTCCAGTACCGCTTTGTCTATGAAGCCTCCTACGTTGATGGTGTTCATTCCTGCTCCAGCCGTTTTGGCGAAGAAGTGGTCGACCCGTTGCGCGTGCCGGATATTCAGGGCCCCACCTACAGCTATTGGCTCAATACCACCACTCAACCCAACGACAACCTTGCCGCCTTGATGCTGGGACGAGGCAAGTTTCGGGTCTCCACGTCGCGCGGTCACCTGAGTGATGTGGTTGACTTGCCCCCCAACGGTAGCCTGTTGGTAATACTGGACAACGACACCCGGGCGATTCCGGTGCTGGGGCCGCCGCAGATCTGGCCGCCCTCTGAGCAGTGGCCGCCGCAAACCCAACAAGCCCTGGTGGTATTGTCCGATCTGCTGATCTATCGGATGCCAACCAACTCGCCGGACTATCAACTGGTGCTGATGACCCCGCGGCCCAGCAACCAGCTGCGCATGAACACGGTATTGTGGCTGCTGTTTCCCGGCAGCCTGCTGTTGGCCTGGTGCATCGGTTGGCTGGTGTTGCAGGTGATCAGCCAGCGCCGTTCGCTCAGTGGTGAACTGCAAGGCGCACTGCGCCGTGGTGAGTTGCAGGTGTTGTACCAACCCATCTTCGAACTCAACAGCCGCCGTTGCGTCGGTGCGGAAGCCCTGGTGCGCTGGCGTCGGCCGGACGGCACCCTGACCAGCCCTGACCTGTTTATCCCGCTTGCGGAAAACACCGGGCAAATCCGCGAAATCACCGACTTTGTGATTCAGCAACTGCTGGAGCAACTGGGTCATGTGCTGCGCGCCAACCCCCACCTTTATATTTCCGTGAACCTGGCCGCCTGCGATGTGATGGCGCCACGTATTGGCGGCGTGACGGCGCGGTTGCTGGCCATTCACCATGTGTCGGCCAGCCAGATTGCCTTTGAAGTCACTGAGCGCGGGTTGATTGATGTGGTGGTTGCGCGGGATAACCTGCAAGCGCTGCGCGATGTCGGGCACAAAGTCCTGATCGATGACTTCGGCACGGGCTATTGCAGCCTCGCCTACTTGCAAACGTTGCCGGTGGACTGCCTGAAAATCGACAAGGCTTTCATCGATGCGTTGGGCCATGACGCCGCCAGCAGCGGTGTGGCACCGCATATCATCCGCATGGCCCATGCCCTGGAGTTGCGCGTGATTGCCGAAGGGATCGAATACGAAGCCCAGGCCTTGCTGCTCAACAGCGAAGGCGTGAATTACGGCCAGGGCTGGTTGTTCGCCCATCCGCTCAGCGCCCGGCAGTTCGCTGAGTTGGTTACCCGTGGGCGGCGCATGGGTGGCCGCCGTATCGACGATGAGCCCTGAGTGACCCTCTGTTCAGATCGGTAAGGCCATGTAGAACTGGGTCCCTTGCCCGGGGCGCGAGTAGACGCCCATGCGCCCGCCGTGCAGCTGGACGATCTCCTTGCACAGCGCCAGGCCCAGGCCGGCACCGCCCTTTTTGCGGCCCACTTGCACGAAGGGCTCGAAAATCCGGCCTTGCTGGCCGTAAGCAATCCCTTCGCCATTGTCTTCGACGCTGATGATCACCCGCTCGGCGTGGCGCCGCGCCTGCAGACGGATCTTGCCGGCTGCAGGCGTGTGGCGAACGGCGTTGTCCAACAGGTTGTCCATGACCCGCTCCAGTTGCGCCTGGTCGGCTTGTACGTGCGGCAGCGGCGCCTCCAGTTCGATCAACAGCTCGATGTTTTTCTGTGCCAGCGGGTCATGGAAGCGGTCCCGGGTCCGGCTCAGCAAATCATCGATCGAACAGGGTGCGAGCGTCAGTTTTTGCAGGCCATTCTGGTAGCGGGAGAAATTCAGCAGGTCATTGATCAATTGAACCAGGCGCTGCATTTCCTCATCGATGGTTTCGATCAGGTCGTGCTCGCGAGACTCCGTGGCAAAGTGCAGGCGTTCGCGCAACAGACCGAAGGCCATGTGCATGCCGGTGACCGGGGTGCGCAGTTCGTGGGAGGCCCGCAACACGAACTCGCTGCGTACGCGTTCAAAGGCGCGCTGTTCAGTGACGTCGTGCAAGACCATGACCGCACCGAGAATATGCCCCTGGGTATGGCTCACCGGTGTCAGGCTGTAGGACAGCAACCGTGCTTCACCTTCGATCTCGAAACTCAGGTCCTCGGGTACGCGCTCCAGATTGCCGCCGCGCAGGACTAGCTGCAGTTGGTCATCCAGCCCGGGTTGCGGCAGCGCCTGTTCGAGGCTCATGCCGACTCGGTCATCCTCCCAACCCAACTGGCGCTGTGCCACGGGGTTCAAGTGTTCCAGGCGGCCCTGGCGGTCGATCATCAACAGGCCGTCATCGATGCTGTCGAGTACCGCCTGCAACCGTTGCTGACCGGCCAGCAGCTCATCGACGTTGGTCGCCTGATGCTTGCGCAGCGCCTGGGCCATGCTGTCGAAGCGGTGAGTGAGCTGGTTGATTTCCATGGCCGAGGATTGAGGCAATTGCAGGTCGAAATCGCCTTGGCCGATCTGGTCGGCGGCCTTGGCCAGGGCTTCGATGGGTTGGCCGAAGCGACGGGCGATGCCGTGGGCGGTGGTCACGCCGATCAGCAGTACCGCCAACCCGACCAGCCCGAGCAAGGCCGAGACCAGCAGCGCCCGATGTTTGGAGTCGTGCTGGAGAGCGCTGACGTCTTCGACCGCTTTTTTCTGTGCTTCAACCAGGCTGCTGCGCACAGCATTGAACGCGTTGGTCAGCTGTGTGTTGTTGCCTGGATTATTCGCGACATTGCCCACCTGCGCGTAGGCATCGAGAAAATGGCTGTAGTCATCGCTGACCCGAACGAAATCGTGGCTGCCCGTGCGTTGATCCTGTTCCACGCCCTGCTTGAGTATCTGCGCAAAGCCCGCCTGGGTTTGTTGCAACCGCTCAAGGTCGGGCGAGTCGTTGAGCATGATCATCAACTGATCGCCCAGGTTCTGACGCAGCTTGATGCCCAGGTCCAGGTTGACGAAGCTGTCGCGAACGATCGAGTCCTGATAGCGGGCCATCTGGATCACACTGACCAGGCCCAGCACGACCCCCAGCAATGCCACTGTGATCAGCGCCGAGATGCTCAGGAAAAGCCGCGTGCGCAGCCTCATCGACCATTTCATAAGTTGTACTGTTTGCGTTTGCGATAGAGCGTCGAGGCATCGATGCCCAGCGTTTTGGCGGCTTGGTCGAGCGTGTCGCTGGTGGCGAGCACTGCGCCGATATGAGCTTTTTCAAGCTCGTCCAGGCTCAGTGCGGCGCCAATGCGCGGGGCGTTGTTGGTCGGTTGTTCGGCCATGCCAAGGTGGCTCACTTCGACGCGCTCCTGAGGGCAAATGATGCTGGCCCGTTCGATCACGTTGCGCAGCTCGCGGATGTTCCCCGGCCAACGATAGTTCAGCAAGGCCGCCTGTGCTGCCTCGCTGAACACCCGGGCCGGGCGCGCGTACTCTTTCACGAAGCGCGCCAGAAAGCGCTCGGCCAGGGTCAGGATGTCTTCGCTGCGCTCGCGCAGAGGCGGCAAGTGCAGGGTGATGACGTTCAGGCGGTAGAGCAGGTCTTCCCGGAAGCGTCCCTCGCGGACCATGTCTTCGAGAATCAGGTTGGTAGCCGCGAGGATGCGCACATCGGCGCGGCGCGTAACCGGGTCACCCACCCGCTCGTACTCCTTGTCCTGGATAAAGCGCAGCAGCTTGGGCTGCAGGGTCAATGGAAAGTCACCGATCTCGTCCAGAAACAGCGTGCCGCCGTCGGCCTGGTTGACCCGCCCCAGCGTGCTTTCGCTGGCACCGGTGAACGCGCCACGGCTGTGGCCGAACAGTTCGCTTTCCATCAATTCGGCGCTCAGAGAGGGGCAGTTGATGGTGACGCAGGCTTTTTTCGAGCGCTTGCTCCAGCCGTGAATGGCCTGGGCGAGCTCGCCTTTACCGGTACCCGACTCGCCCAGGATCAGGATGTTGGCGTCGGTAGTGGCCACCTGGCGGGCGGTTTCCAGCACCACCATCATGGCCGGGGTGTGAGAGTCCAGGCCGTCCTTGGGTTTGCGCATTTCGCCTTCCAGCGCCTCCAGGCGCGCGGACAGCTGGCGCACTTCAAGTTGCTTGGCGGTGGCCAGGCGCAGTTGATCGGGGCTACAGGGCTTGACCAGATAATCGGCGGCGCCGGCCTGGATCGCATCGACGGCGGTGTCCACGGCCGAATGGGCGGTGACGATCACCACACGCATCCAGGGGGCCTGAATGCGCATTTGCGCCAGTACATCCAGGCCGTTGTCTTCACCCAGGCGCAGGTCGAGGAAACACAGGTCGAAAACCTGACGCTGCAACAGCGCCTCAGCCTGCGCCGCACTGTTGGCGGTGGCCACGCTGTAGCCTTCGTCTTCCAGGCAGTATCGGAAGGTGCGGAGGATGGCGGACTCATCGTCCACGAGCAGAATGCGGCCTTGGTGTTCCTGGGCTGATTCCATTTCTCACGCTCCTTTATCAACTGTCTTGGTTAGTCCCGTAGAAATCGGGCAAGTTGCATGGTCAATTCTGGTTGATTCGGCGACATGCATGGTAGCTATCTACTCCAGATGAGCCTATCTGGTTGAATCTAAGCCGATTAATTCTTTTTTGAAGGACCGGCACGGTGCTTGCGAGGTTCCTTGAATTTTCAAGGAACACAGGAGACCTGCCATGCAGCCGCTCAAATCGCTGGCTATCGCCACCGCCACTGCCTCGTTTCTGCTGTTGGCGCCGCTGTCCTCATACGCCGCTCAAGGCGACTTGCCCAGCCAATTGGAAGAAGCCCGCCAGGAAGGATCGATCTGGGCATCGCTTGCGGTGAACCGTCATTTAAGCGGTTACACGATCAGTATTGATGTCGAACAAGGCGTGGCGCGCCTGGAAGGCGAAGTCGAAACCCAGGTCGAGCGCGACCTGGCCGAGCAGATTGCCCTGCAAACCCGTGGCATAGAAAGGGTCGACAATCAATTGAAGGTCAATGCCGGCCTCGCCGATCAGCCCCCCGCCCCGCGAAAGTTTGCCCAGCAGTTCGACGACGCCACCCTGACCGCAACCATCAAATCAAAATTGCTGTGGAACACCCGCACTGAAGCGATGGACATCCAGGTGCACACGCGCAATGGCGTCGTCACCTTGAAAGGCCGTGCCAAGAGCCCGGAGGCCAAGGAGTTGGCCGGCAACCTGGCGCGCAATACTCAGGGTGTCTACGAGGTGAACAACCTGATCAGCATCAGCGGCGAGGATTCGGTGGCCTCGCGTACTGAAGACCCCGCAACCGAGGCCACTGCGGTCCTGAGCGATGCCTGGATTACCTCCAAGGTCAAAGCCAGCCTTCTATATAGCCGTAACCTTGATGGGCTGACGATCAAGGTCGACACCAAGGACGGCCTGGTAACCCTGGGTGGCGTGGTCATGAGTACCGAAGAGAAGACCTTGGCCATTGAAATCGCCCGCAACGTACGGGGCGTGCGTGGCGTAGATGCTGATCTGTTGAAGGTGGCAGGCAAGGCCAATCAGTAGTCGTGCAAAACGCCCGAGCCCTGCGTGGCGATCGTGCAGGATGCTCGCCGAAAGGTCGCTCTATGATTTTAAGTCATTGATTTAAAATAATTTAGTAGAGGAGAAGAACTGGCACGCAGGCTGCCATATCCCTTACATGAACCCAACAATAACCGCAGCGGGAGGACACACAGGATGAATCGCCAATCACTCGCTCAATGGCCGATCACTCCCCTGCTTTTACGCCAAGGGTTATTTGCCACTCTCAGTCTGCTGCTGACACTGATCGCCGGCCAGCAATACCAAGCCTGGCAATTTGATAAACCGCCGCTGCCGATCGAACAACGCACCGCCATCGTCAGCCAGTACAGCCCCGTGAGTGTCCATGCGTCGCAACTGCAAGGGACCAAAACCTCTGTGCTGAATCGCAACCAGACGCTGGAGCAACGTCCCAGCCAACGCTGGGTGTTTTAAAGCCGCCAAGGCGTGCAGTACACCTTAAAAACGCAAAGGAGAGTCATCATGTTGAGCTGGGCAGTTGCCTTCCTGATCATTGCTATCGTCGCCGCGGTCCTGGGCTTCGGTGGCATCGCCGGCACCGCAGCGGGTATCGCGAAGATTCTCTTCATTATATTCCTGGTGCTGTTTGTGGTTTCTTTCTTCATGGGCCGTCGTGGACGAGGCTGACATGTATCGACACAGTTCTCACCGAGAGGCTGAACCTTTTCCCGATTTCAGCTTCTATCTGCTGCTCTCGCCTGAGGAAGGCGTGAGCATGACCATGGGGTCGGGACGCTCTGATTGATTCAGGATCGGAGAGACCTAGGGGTACAGGGAGTGCCTCCGAAGAGGGCCGGGTCAGGCGAAGCTGCGACGGAAGTCCGCGCGTCGTGAACTGATCCGACCGGACTTCCGGAGAGCTTCATGTAGGGCATTCTGTTTTACCCTGCTTCCCTTTCTATTTTTCCTGCTTCCTTGCAGGAATACGTCTGACAGCGCGACCGTATATCGATATTTTTTTCTCCCCGCATTACCCCCCGCATCCCCTCATTTGCACCATTCGGATTGTCGAACGATGGCCTTTTGCATCCAGGCGGATACGTCCAATTCGGCCGAATAATGGCGCTTTGGCCATTTTCGGAATTCCGAACGCCGCTGGCGCGACCCGTTCTGACGCCGGATTTCCTCGATAAAAGTCATGCCGATTCGGCATAGGGTAGTCGTTTACGGCATTAGACGGGGCCGGGCCGCATCGGAATAGTTGCGCCTTTTTCGCGGGAAGACGCCCTCTGGCGCTTGCCTCGGAAGACCTGATTCGGCGCGATTCACAGACACAAAAAAGCCGCGGAACAGACTGCTGACAGCTCTGCAACGCGGGTGTCCGGTGAATGCGCATGGCCACTTGAAGAAAGGTAATGACATGAAGAAGGCAAAACTCAGCCTCGCCTGGCAGATCCTCATCGGTCTCGTTCTCGGTATCGCGATCGGTGCCTTGCTTAACCACTTCAGTGCCGAAAAGGCATGGTGGATCAGCAACATCCTCCAGCCTGCCGGTGACATCTTCATCCGCTTGATCAAGATGATCGTGATCCCGATCGTTATCGCCTCGCTGATCGTCGGTATCGCAGGTGTCGGTGATGCGAAGAAGCTGGGCCGCATCGGCCTGAAAACCATTATCTACTTCGAGGTCGTGACCACCGTCGCGATCCTGGTCGGCCTGGTGCTGGCGAACGTCGTGCACCCGGGTGCCGGCATCGACATGAGCACCTTGGGCACCGTCGATATTTCCAAGTACCAGCAGACCGCGGCTGAGGTTCAGCATGAGCATGCGTTCATCGAAACCATCCTCAACCTGATTCCGTCGAACATCTTCGCGGCCATGGCGCGCGGCGAGATGCTGCCGATCATCTTCTTCTCGGTGCTGTTCGGCCTGGGTCTGTCGAGCTTGCAGGCCGAGGTTCGCGAGCCGCTGGTGAAGATGTTCCAGGGCGTCTCGGAATCCATGTTCAAGGTCACTCACATGATCATGAACTACGCGCCGATCGGTGTGTTTGCCCTGATCGCGGTGACTGTCGCCAACTTCGGTTTCGCCTCGCTGCTGCCGCTGGCCAAGCTGGTGGTGCTGGTCTACTTCGCCATTGCCTTCTTCGCCTTTGTGGTGCTCGGCCTGATCGCCAAGCTGTTCGGCTTCTCGGTCATCAAGCTGATGCGTATCTTCAAGGATGAGCTGGTCCTGGCTTACTCCACCGCGAGCTCCGAGACCGTGCTGCCGCGCGTCATCGAGAAGATGGAAGCCTACGGTGCACCGAAGGCCATCTGCAGCTTCGTGGTGCCGACCGGTTACTCGTTCAACCTCGACGGTTCGACCTTGTATCAGAGCATTGCAGCCATCTTCATTGCGCAGCTGTACGGCATCGACCTGTCGATCGGTCAGCAGATGGTGCTGGTCCTGACCCTGATGGTCACCTCCAAAGGTATCGCCGGCGTACCGGGCGTGTCCTTCGTGGTGTTGCTGGCGACCCTGGGCAGCGTGGGCATCCCGCTCGAAGGCTTGGCATTCATCGCCGGTGTCGACCGTGTCATGGACATGGCCCGTACCGCCCTGAACGTGATTGGGAACGCCCTGGCGGTGTTGGTCATCGCCCGTTGGGAAGGCATGTACGACGATGCCAAGGGCCAGCGCTACTGGAACTCGCTGCCGCACTGGCGCAGCAAGGAAGCCATCCCGGTCGGCAAGTCCGTCACCGAGTAAGCTTTTGAGCTGATAAACAAAACCCCGTTCAAGCGGGGTTTTGTTGTTTCTGGCGCCGGGGTGTCGCGCACCGCTATCATTCGCAGCAACTTTTAGGGGGACATCTGATGCTCAATGGCCTGTGGCTCGGCTTTTTCGTAGTAGCGGCCGTCTCGGCACTGACACAGTGGCTGATCGGGGGGAACGCCGGGATCTTCGCGGCGATGGTCGAAAGCATCTTCGCCATGGCGAAACTGTCGGTGGATGTGATGATCCTGCTGTTCGGCACGCTCACGCTGTGGCTCGGCTTTCTGAAGATTGCCGAAAAGGCCGGGATTGTCGATTGGCTGGCCAAGGTGCTGGGCCCGCTGTTTCGCCGGCTGATGCCCGAGGTGCCGGCCGGCCACCCGGCGCTGGGACTGATCACCTTGAACTTTGCCGCCAACGGCCTGGGGCTGGACAACGCCGCCACGCCGATCGGCCTCAAGGCGATGCGTGCGCTGCAGGAGCTGAACCCGAGCAGTACCACGGCGAGCAACGCACAAATCCTGTTCCTGGTGCTCAACGCCTCGTCGCTGACACTGCTGCCGGTCAGTATCTTTATGTACCGTGCCCAGCAAGGCGCCCTGGACCCCACCCTGGTGTTTCTACCCATCCTGCTGGCCACCAGCGCCTCGACCCTGGTCGGGCTGCTCTCGGTTGCGCTGATGCAGCGCTTGCGGCTCTGGGATCCGGTGGTGCTGGCCTACCTGATTCCGGGGGCGCTATTGCTGGGTGCATTCATGGCGCTGCTGGCAGGGCTGTCGGCCACGGCGCTGGCCAACCTCTCATCGCTGCTGGGCAATCTCACCCTGTTCGGGCTGATCCTGCTGTTCGTGCTGCTGGGTGCCTTGAAGAAGGTCAAGGTTTACGAAAGCTTTGTCGAGGGTGCCAAGGAAGGCTTTGATGTGGCCAAGAACCTGTTGCCCTACCTGGTGGCGATGCTCTGCGCCGTTGGTGTTTTGCGCGCGTCCGGGGCACTGGATCTGGGCCTGGATGGGATTCGCCATCTGGTCGAATGGTTGGGCATGGACACGCGCTTTGTCGATGCGCTGCCTACTGCCCTGGTCAAGCCTTTCTCCGGCAGCGCCGCCCGAGCGATGCTGATCGAGACGATGCAAACCAGCGGCGTCGACAGCTTCCCGGCGCTGGCGGCGGCGACCATTCAGGGCAGCACTGAAACCACTTTCTACGTATTGGCTGTGTACTTTGGCGCGGTGGGGATCCAGCGCGCCCGGCATGCGGTGGGCTGTGCCCTGCTGGCCGACCTGGCAGGTGTTATCGCCGCGATTCTGGTCTGCTACTGGTTCTTCGGCTGAAGCTCTGCTGCTGCTCGGCAGGCTAGCCTGCCGGTGCTGCCGGTGCTTGCGTCGGTATTGCGTCGGTCACGCGAAACCGCAGCACGCCAATCACTTGACCGTCCTCGGTCAGCACCCGCACTTGCCAGCGACCTACAGGGTTACCAGGGAAGTTCTGCTTGTGGGTCCAGGCGCGATAGCCTTCCTTGCGCCCGCCATGGATGTTCAGGGCGATGCGGTCGACCTCTTTGCCGTTGAATTGCCAGACATGGTAGATGCGCTCATCCAGCCCGCGCGGCGCTTTGATCGCCGTGTAAGCATAGAGGCCGATGCTGCGTACTTTGTCGGCGCTGACCGCCTTGAGGCTCTCGCCTGGTGTTCGGTTCTCAAGCGCGGTGGTGACGGCGACGTCGGTCAGCCAGAGCGTCGCCGGCGGCACCCAGGAGCGCAGCAGCCAGCCGCAACCGCCGACCGCGAGGGTCACCATCACTAGCCCCAGGCCTCGGCGCCAAGTGGTGATCGGGAAGCTGCTGGCCAGGCTCGGAAACGACAGCAACATGGCCATGCCCAGTGCCAGCTTGAAGCTCTCGGCAGTGGTCAGGTGCAGGATGATCGGCAAGGCCGTCAGCATCGCCGCAAACAGGGTCAGGGTGTGCAGGGCCAGGAACAGCCAGCGGCGCGGCGCGAGCCATTTGTAGTAAAGCGGGTCGATGATCGACACCAGCCCCGCCAGGGCCAGCAGCCCAGTGAACACCAGTTGGCCGCTGTTCCAGGTGGTGGTGATGAAAAAGAACGGCAGGACGAAGAACAGGCTTTCCTGGTGAATCATCTGGGTGGCGTAGCGCAGCACCGCTGGCGGTACCTCGCGCTTGAAGATTCTCCGGAACAGCCGGGTGAAGCTGTTCTCGAGCATCAGCCACAGCCAGCTCACCAGCATCACAATGGTGATCCAGCTGGCCAGGCTTTCCTGGCGATCGACCAGTACGAAGCTGCCGACGCCAGAGATAAAGCCTGCCAGGGCAAAGACGCCTGGATAACGCTTGAACAGCTCGATCAAGCGCTGGAAAAGAATGGGCATTGGCGCGAATCACACAGGTCCTAGGAAAACCCTGACAGGATAGCGTCTTAGCCTATTCAATGCGCGCTTGCCGTTATGGCCTTTTGCCGTCGCTTGCGCCAAATCCACCCGCCGCCCAGCAGCACGGCTGCGACCAGTGCGATCACGCCATAGAGGTCGTTGTAGCTGAGCATCGGCCGTTCGATCCGCAGGTAGCCGGGCGTGGCGAACAGTTGGCGCATCACCTGATTGGCGTCCTCAAGGCTGAGCGCCTTGATTTGTTTGGCCGGATCGCTGAAGCGCCCATCCTCGTAGTCGGCCAGGGCGCCCCAGTAATAATTGGCCAGGGCGCTGTTGCCTTGGGTTGCCCAGGCCTGGTGGTCGATGGCGACCTGCTTGAGGCGCTCGAAGGTGGCCGGGTCCAGCCCGTTTTTGCGCAACTGCTCGATCAGTGCGCTCAAGGTTTGGTCGGGTAGTCAGACGCGGTTACCCGCGTCCAACCCCCTAAGAACCGTGCATGCGAGTTTCCCAGCACACGGCTCAAGCCTCTACAAAGGCACTATTAAGTACCCGGCTATACCTCTTTAACATTG